>JBMNUU010000036.1:0-25446 GCA_050946435.1 Prevotella sp. | reverse complement strand
CGCCGAGAGATGAAGACAACCTCTCGCTACGCTTCGAGAACGTCTTCATCTCTCGGCGAGGGTTACTCTTTTATTGCACTTCGTTTTGGAACTTGCACCTTTTATAAGATTATATTTTCGTCAAATAAGTTATAAAGTCGAAAAAATCGATTTTTATTAACAATTTGAGTCTTCATCGGTCCTTATCGGAGATCATCGTCTACCTATCATTTACCGCTCAGTATTTTGTTGATATGATTCAGCAAAATGTGGTGAGCCGGCTGCGCCATATCTCCATGATTGTATCCATCCAACTCATAAAGATAGACTTCCTCGTTTCCACAGAGCTTCATCATACGCCACAAATAAGCATTCTCCTCATAGCGGCCAAACAGTTCTTGTTCACGGTCACCGGTGATGAGAATCAGCGGAGCCACCATCTTGCGTACCCAATACAACGGTGCGTACTCATCGACTAAGGGCTCAAGATTTCCTCGTCCGTTCATGTCGCGATGTGCAAAATGGGTAATCGCCTGTCCACTGAAGGGAATCAGTCCCCTGATGCTATCGGCATCTACATTATATTTTGCCAGCCATTTCTTGTCCAAACCGAGCATCATCGTGAGATACCCCCCGGCAGAATGTCCTGAAACAAAAACCTTTCGTGGACTTGCATTGTATTCCTTTCCGTGTTTGAACACCCAAGCCACAGCCTCTGCCGCATCGTCTATACATTCATTAATTTTGACTTTTGGCAGCAACCTATAGTTTACACCAACAACAACCATGCCCTTGTTCTTCAGTTGCTCGGGCAGTTCTTTATGTCCTCCCGTGAGTCCGCCACCATGAAACCAGACCACCACAGGACAGTCTTGCTTGTTTTCAGGATAATATATATCCACCTTCAAACGTTCGCGGGCATAGGGGTCCGTCTTGGAAGTATAAGATACGTTAGTGGCAACCTTATACGTTATGGGAGATTGCTGTGCATAAGAGATTGCCGTTCCGACCAAGGTCAACAACGCAATAAGAAACTGTTTCATGATTACATTTATTTATAATAACATTATTATAAGGCAGGCGGACTGCAGACTTAGACATCGTCTCGACTATCCGCCAGCCCCCTATTCCATTTTTTAATCTTCCATCAATTTGCGATAGCGTCCTTTTTTGATGTCTTCATTGCCCAGTCTACGAGCTTTGTTGATTTCGTATTCTGAGAAGTCACCCTCAAAGAACACCACTTCGCCATTTCCTTCGAAGGCAAGTATATGCGTACATATACGGTCAAGAAACCATCGGTCGTGACTAATCACCACCGCACATCCTGCAAAGGCCTCCAAGCCCTCCTCCAATGCGCGAAGCGTATTCACATCAATATCGTTGGTCGGCTCGTCGAGCAGCAGCACATTGCCTTCCTGCTTCAGCGCCAGCGCCAATTGCAAACGGTTGCGCTCACCTCCCGACAGCACCCCACAAAGCTTGTTCTGGTCGGTGCCCGAAAAATTAAAACGTGATAGATAAGCGCGGGCATTAATGTCACGACCACCCATACGGATAGTCTCATTGCCTTGGGAAATAACCTCGTAGACCGACTTGTTCGGGTCTATGTCTTTGTGTTGCTGGTCCACATAGGCCAATTTCACGGTCTCCCCAACCTCAAACGTTCCTCCGTCGGCCTTCTCCAAGCCCATGATAAGACGGAAAAGTGTTGTCTTCCCAGCTCCATTAGGACCTATTACACCCACAATACCATTAGGCGGCAGCATGAAGTTCAAATCGTTGAACAGCACTTTTTCGCCAAAGGCCTTCTTCACGTGCTGAGCCTCTATCACCTTATTACCCAGACGCGGACCGTTGGGAATGAATATTTCAAGTTTTTCCTCGCGTCCCTTCTGCTCCTCGTTGAGCATCTTTTCATACGAGTTCAGACGGGCCTTACCCTTAGCTTGACGGGCCTTTGGAGCCATACGCACCCATTCCAACTCGCGCTCCAAGGTCTTGCGGCGCTTCGAGGCTGTCTTTTCCTCTTGTGCCATGCGCTTGGTCTTCTGCTCGAGCCATGAAGAATAGTTGCCCTTCCATGGGATGCCCTCGCCGCGATCGAGTTCCAGAATCCACTCGCTCACATCGTCGAGGAAGTAGCGGTCGTGGGTCACGGCAATCACCGTGCCCTCATATTGCTGTAAGTGCTGCTCCAGCCAGTCTATGCTTTCTGCATCCAAGTGGTTAGTGGGCTCGTCGAGCAACAGCACGTCGGGTTTTTGGAGCAACAGGCGACACAACGCCACACGTCGGCGCTCGCCACCCGAAAGATGCGTCACAGGCTGATCGCCCGAAGGGCATCGCAGGGCGGCCATTGCACGCTCGAGCTTGGAGTCCATGTTCCACGCGTCGGTGGCATCAATAATATCCTGCACCTCAGCCTGTCGCTTCATCAGCGCGTCCATCTTGTCTTGATCACTATAATATTCTTCCTCACCAAACTTACGGTTGATTTCGTCATACTCTGCCAGCGCGTCATACACGTGCTGCACACCTTCTCTGACATTTTCCAACACCGTTTTTTCCTCGTTTAGCGGCGGATCCTGCGGCAGATAGCCCACACTGTAGCCCGGGCTCCACACCACTTCGCCCGATGTGGGCTGCTCCAAGCCGGCTATGATTTTCATCAGCGTGGATTTTCCCGCACCGTTCAAACCGATAATACCAATCTTTGCACCATAGAAGAACGAGAGGTATATGTCCTTCAGAATCTGCTTTTGGTTCTGGGGGATAATCTTTGACACTCCCACCATCGAGAAGATAATCTTCTTGTCGTCTACTGTTGCCATATATTGTTTATATTATGATGATTTATAAATTATCGAGATACCATCGCCCTCGCTGCGTCTACACCTGTTAAGGCACTGGCATCTATAAGTCAAACCACGCGATGCAGACCTCATTTCCACACCGCGTTCGTTACATTTGACTGCTTTTGCAAATATACTCATTTCGTTTTGAAAAGCATCAACAATCACCGAAAACATCTTTTCAGAAACTGTTTTTAGGCTCCTCGGCCTCGTCACCGTACAAGAAACAAAACAGCAGCCTATTGGCTCGGACATATTTTCTCATAACGAAATGGAAGTATACATCTACTTGCAAATATATGGAAAAATGACAATAACTTAAATATTTTAAGAACAAAAAAGAGAGAATATTCTTGATTTCACAAGCATACCATCATAAATTTCTTACCTTTGTACAGAGAATAAAAAGCAAAAGAAATCATGAGCAAGCTATGGAGGTCATTTTTCGGCTATTCCGACGACAATCCCAACGAGAGCTATAACGAAGCTGTAGGGCGTGCCAAGCAGATGTTGAGCGAGGGCAACTGTGAAGATGCCTGTCGCATTCTGCGCTATGCCGAAAAGCAGGAGCACGCCGAAGCCATGTATCTGTTGGCTTGGTGCCACTGGAAAGGCGAAGGTGTGCGCGAGGATGCCGGGCGAGCCGTTGGCTTATGGAAACAATCAGCAAAGCTGGGATTTGATGCAGCCATCCATAGAATACAAGAATTAAAAACTGCGGGATACATTGACCAGTAATTCCTTTCTATGCTCTTTCCAATTAAAAATGCAAAACCTTCGCTGTGTTTTACATAGTTGTAAACACATGAAAGTTTTGCACTTCTAATTGAAAATTACAGTAACACTTAACTTACCTCATTTCTACTTGACAGTAAAGGTAGTATGGTATACCTTGTCGGCTTCAAAAGTCATAACTTTATTAAATTTAATAACGGTATATTTATCAGCTTCGGTATAAATTTTCATGGACATACCTGAGAACTGGCCGGGTAATAAGGCTATATAGAAATAGCCATCGGAATCTCCATTTATGTCAATTCTTTCAGGTGGTATCTGTATCTTATCTTTTGTATCCGTTGGGTTGTCTGTCACAAATTCTCCTTTATTCAAATCGAACACGCCCTGCGATTTAGCTTTATAGATGCGTATCTCATTTATATTGCTCATTCGTTTGCCGTTCTGATCAACAAATTTTACACCCCATATTGCTATCTGGCGTTTCAAGTATCCAACCTTAATTTTAACATCCTGACCATTCACTGATACAGGCTTCACTTTGGCCCATTGATAGTCGAACTTATTCCCAATGTTCTTAATAGATCCATCCTGTTGGGTAAGGTCCACTTTTATCAAGTTTTTAATTGTGTTCTGTTTCTCATAAGAAATAGAACCATCCGTATTTTCTTTGCGCACAACCGGGACAATCGTTCCATCTTTGCTGCCAATGGGGCCTCCAGGATAGAAAAAGCAAATCTCATCAGAGATTTGTAGTGGCTTATTAGCAGTTTTTAATTCTCCTTCAAATCCAGAATATTTACCACTGCTAAGACTTGTCAATAAACTGTAAGTAGTTTCCGTACTCTGATTGTTGTCACTGAGACAATAGGCCATAAGCTTATCTTTATCGAGCCATGCCGACTTGATTTTTCCATCCTCGATGGAAAGTGCACGCGTGCTACCTAACTCTCCGGATGCATTGACATCAGCTGTGATGCGATAGCTGTAACTGGTCTTCGACCCTGTATCTGTACCATTGTCATCGAAGTCATCTGACTGACAACCTGTAAACAAAGCTACACCTATTAATAGAGACAGGGTAGCCGTCTGGAAATTATATTTAGTCCTCATTTTCTTATACATTCTATATACATTCATCTTTTTTGCTTTTTTATCACCACGGAATATCTATATTTACATCCTCCCATGGACTAACCTCGTAATCCATACCCTCGGTTGGATCTCCACCCTCGGTTGGATCTTGGGTGCCCGCACTAATGCTTAATAGAGCTAAACCAAATTCATACTGCAGAACTTCAGTTTTTGGCTTTTCATACCTCTTCTTCATATTAACTATAGTTTATATACATTACAAAAATAATGTTTTTTTTTAGAAGTACAATATAATATAATGTTAAATATGGCATCACAAGACATATTTAACAATATTATACCGACCAATGCTATGGGTGGATTCCAGAAGTATGAAAAAATTACTAACTTTGCATTTGCTTGTGGAAACCAACCTATGTATTTTAATATTAAGAAAATTTAAAAAATATACAAAATTTGGAGAATTACAAACTAAATCTGTATCTTTGCAACGTGTTTTTCATGGTATTAGATTATTAAGGTTAATTTTGAAACCGGCATGCTCGTGAGAGTATGCCGGTTTTTTACATTCAAACAATTACAAATATGGACAAATCCGTACTTTACATTTTAATCGCTGTCTTAGCACTGCTCACCATTATATTGGTGTGGTTTGGCGCCAAAACGATGATAGATATACGTAAACGTCAGAAAGCGATGAAGCAACGCCATCAGTCCTTCCTTGAAGGAAAACAACGTCGCCGGCCCAAGCCATAACACAGCACACTATCGACTCGGAACATGGAGTGACATAAGCTCTCTATGCACATTCTCAGCATCTTTTTCCTCACCATTCATAGATTAAAACAAGGAAGGAAAAAAGTGAGCGTGTTGTTTTTCGGCATTAACGATAGACTGAAAATTATTAACAAATGGCTTCAAATGCTGAGCTTATTTGAAAATTTAAAAACATTGGATCGAAATACCTCCAAAATACGCAAAATTGCAACATATTGACCAGCAGAATGTTAGAGCAGCGTTGCAAAAACCACCTCTTTCCTTCGTCCCCAAGCCACTGCAGTAAGTACCCAACGGCCATGCCGTTCGGCCTTAGTCCCACGACGTCTCGGGCCGAATCGCAATGCGGCAAAGCCTCAACCGCATTGCGAGAAAGCCTTTATCGCACTATGAATTGAAAAACAAAGGGTGGCCGCCATGTCTTTTTGTCTATAAACATAGCGTTTTCCCTTCTATAACATACTTTCTTCAGAACAAGTTTACAGTGAAGATTATCTTACAAAACTACACTTCCTTTGGTCATCCGTCAAGCGTGAATACTCGAACTGTATTTGTGATACCACTTGTAAAACCACACCAGTGCCACCACCAATACCACAACAGCCAATGTGTAGCTCAATGTTAGGCTCATGCCGAAAGCTTGAGGACTGACAAACAAGAAAGTGGAGCACACCACGGTCATGAACAAGGCGGGCACGAGCGTGATGACAAACGGCTTGTTCTTTTGCGTGAGATACACCGTTAGTGTCCAAAGCGTAAAGACGCTCAGCGTCTGGTTTGCCCAACCAAAATACTGCCAGATGATGTTAAAACCATTAGGATTTTCCATCTGCCACAGTAGCAGTGCCATAACAGCAACAAACAGCGGCACACTGATATAGAGACGATTCTTGATGGATTGCTGTTTCAAGCTGATACAGTCGGCTATGATCAGTCGGGCGCTTCGTAGAGCCGTGTCACCACTGGTAATGGGAGCTGCCACGACGCCCAATATGGCGAGAACACCGCCAAAGAGTCCTAACCAACCCGAACATACTATTTTGACTACAGAGGGTGCATCAAAAAACTGAACAAGTGATTTCCCCGCCCCCTCATTCCACTGAGCAAGGAACTGCTCCACCTGGCCGACCGGCACAACCTCTCGCCATCCGCCATCATAGAAGAAATACATAGACACCGTAGCCCAGATTAGTGCAATGATGCCCTCTGTAATCATAGTGCCGTAAAACACTCTCCTACCCTGTCTTTCCGATTTGATGCAACGTGCCATCAACGGACTTTGAGTAGCATGGAAACCGCTGATAGCTCCACAAGCTATTGTGATGAAGAGACAAGGAAACATAGGGTTCTTAACCATAAAACTCTCGGCTCCAAAAAGTTCTGTCGGCATATTGTGGTTGGAAGATAAGCTGTCCTGCCACAATTCTGGTATGTCGGGCATCTTTATAAATAATGCCACCATCAAGGCCACAGCCATGAATATCAATGAGAAAGCAAAGAGGGGATAGACTTTTCCGATGATCTTGTCGATAGGGAGAAGTGTTGCTATCAGATAGTAGGCAAAGATGACCATGACCCAAAACATCTTGCTTCCCCACATACCGTTAAGAATGATTGCAGGGCTCATCACAAAAACGGCACCCACCATCATGAGCAACAGCACGGAGAACACCAGCATCACCTTTTTGCTGCGCTGTCCGAGATAGTCGCCCACCAGCTCCGGCAGGTTGGCGCCCCCGTGACGCATACTCAACATTCCACTCAAATAATCGTGGACCGCCCCCGCAAACACACAGCCAAGCACAATCCAAAGATATGCTTTCGGCCCATACCATGCACCCATGATAGCCCCGAAGATAGGCCCTGTACCAGCAATGTTGAGGAATTGTATCATAAATATTTTCCAACCGGGAAGTGCTATGAAGTCCACCCCGTCGGCCTTCACAACAGCCGGCGTCGGTCGGTCGTCAGGGCCAAAAACGTGTTCTACAACCCGGCCATATACAAAATAGCCCACAATCAAAGCCAAAAGACTCAATGCAAATGATACCATGATGCTTAACTAATAATATCTCGTTTTGTTTACAAATTGTTTGCAAAAGTACGCATATTATTAAAGAATAGAAAGTAATAAGCCTTGAAAATTAACTAATTGAACGAATTAAGGCTAAAATATCGGTATTTTCCATGGGCCAAGCCAGAAAAGTAGCATAATAGGTGCAGCCCGTCTATCGTGAATCAACAAAGATGTGCAAACGGCAAGCGAGAGATAAAAAAATATGGAGAAGGCCGCGCGGTCTTCTCCATATATACTATTAGCTTGCATTGCCTTGTCTACGAGACTACGCAAGGCAAAGTTTTCCTACTCCCACTCGATTGTCGATGGTGGTTTTGAGGAGATGTCGTAACAAACTCGGTTGACCCCCTTGACCTTACGAATAATTTCATTGGAAACATCGGCAAGGAAGTCGTAGGGCAGATGAGCCCAGTCGGCGGTCATGGCATCCATAGAAGTCACGGCACGCAGCGCCACCGGATTCTCATAGGTGCGCTCGTCGCCCATGACACCTACCGAACGTATTTCGGAAAGCAGCACCGTTCCAGCCTGCCACACATTGTCATACAGACAGCTGCCGTCGGGCATGGTATAAGCCTGCATCTTACTTATATAAATATCGTCGGCATCCTGCAACACGCGTACTTTCTCACGAGTGATGTCACCAAGAATACGAACGGCCAGGCCGGGGCCCGGGAACGGATGGCGCTTGATGAGACGCTCGGGCATCTCCAACTCGTAGCCTACACGGCGCACCTCATCCTTGAAAAGCCATCGCAGCGGCTCGCAAAGCTTCAGCTGCATATCCTTGGGCAGTCCGCCCACGTTGTGATGGCTCTTGATAACCATACCCGTGATGCTCAGGCTCTCTATGCAGTCAGGATAGATGGTGCCTTGCGCCAGCCACTTGGCATCAGTGATTTTCTTTGCCTCCGCATTGAACACCTCCACAAAGTCGCGCCCGATGATCTTACGTTTCTGTTCCGGGTCTCTCACACCCTCCAAGTCTTTGAAGAATTTTTCGGAGGCATCTACGCCGATTACGTTCAGCCCCAATCCCTGGTAAGCGTCCATCACCTTATTGAACTCGTTTTTGCGCAGCATGCCATGATCCACAAAAATGCAGGTAAGGTTCTCGCCAATGGCACGGTTGAGCAACACTGCACATACAGAGGAATCGACACCACCGGAGAGTCCCAGTATCACACGGTCGTCACCCAGTTTCCGTTTCAACTCCGTTACGGTGGACTCTACAAAAGAGGCGGGACTCCATTCCTGTCTGCTACCACAAA
Source organism: Prevotella sp. (assembly GCA_050946435.1). Taxonomy (GTDB): domain Bacteria; phylum Bacteroidota; class Bacteroidia; order Bacteroidales; family Bacteroidaceae; genus Prevotella. The sequence goes on along the minus strand of JBMNUU010000036.1, from coordinate 16,657 downwards.
TGTCGACCACGAAATTCTTCAGGAGAAGCGTTCCCTGTGTGGAATGATACACCTCCGGATGGAACTGCACACACCAAACAGGATTGGTGGTACTGGCAAATGCGGCAAACTTCACGTCGGTCGTTGAGCCGATGACGCGATAGTCTTCGGGGATGGCTGTAATGGTGTCGCCATGACTCATCCACACTTGAGAATTGGGCACAAATCCGCGGAAAAGAGCATTGTCGGCATCAAATTGCTTCAGGTTGGCACGCCCGTACTCGCGTGAGCCGGTCTGTTCCACCTTGCCGCCGTTGGCATAACTGATAAACTGGGCCCCATAGCATATACCTAATACCGGGTATTTGCCGATAATCTGACTGAGGTCTACCTTGAAAGCCTCCTTGCTGTGTACAGAATAGGGACTTCCGCTAAGGATGACACCAATCACGGAAGGATCATCCTTCGGAAATTTGTTGTAAGGCAAAATTTCGCAAAAGGTGTCCAGTTCACGCACCCGACGCCCAATAAGCTGCGTCGTTTGCGAGCCGAAGTCAAGGATTATTATCTTTTGTTGCATAAAAAAGATTTATAAATTGTTCGTATTGTTGCCATTATTGGTCACGGTTTATGCACCGCCAAGTTCTCTTACAAATTTCTCTGCCTCTCTCAGTGTATCGAGCTTCCCAACATCCATCAATTTGAGGTCAGGTTTCACCATAGCCTTGAAAGAATAGGTGCTGCACCATTTCAAGTAGAAGTCTATGATGCCGAACTTGTCGGGCATTTCTTCAAGACATGGAAAAAGATAGGGAGAAAACAAATGTATGCCACTGAATGCATAAGCATGCAGCTTGCTGACATCAATGTCCGGATAAGGTGAGCGCACTTCGCCGGTTTCTATATTTGTCCATCCACACAGCATGGATGCGTCGTCGAAAAGCAGATAGCGCTTGGTCTTGCGATTGCTCACGAGTAACGTGGCATCGACGTCCCGCCCTTGCTCATAGAAAGCAGCAAGGTTGACATTGCTGAGAATATCTACATTATGTATAAGGATAGGACTGTTCTTATCAAACAAAGACATGGCTTTCTTAATGCCGCCTCCCGTATCAAGCAACTTTGCCGACTCGTCGCTGATACGGATATCAAGGCCGAAATTGTCGTTATCTCTGAGATAATCAACTATCTGCTGGGCAAAGTGATGCACGTTGACCACGATTCGGGTAAAGCCAGCATCGCGCAAACGCATGATGACCTGCTGCAGAAGGGGCTCTCCGCCTACTTTCACCAATGCCTTGGGCATTGTATCGGTAAGCGGTTTCAAACGCGTACCTAAACCTGCTGCAAATATCATGGCTTGCTTCATAATGCAAAATTAACGATTAATTATCAAAGCGCAAAGGAATGGAGGCGTTTTTACGGCTTAACGGATGAATTCCTTATGCAAATCCCTCCATGACTTTTTTAAGATTCCTTTGAATATTGATCGGCATCCACATACACGTATGATAAGTGTGGATGACAATATGGGCACACCACTTAAACATTGGGAATAGATGACACAAGAAATGAAGATTATGCGTTCATTTTTTCCGGGCATTGCTTTCCTTTCAGAAATAAAAGTTATATCTTTGCTGACAGTTTTATGGTATATAACATATATTCTTGACAAAAGATCAGCATAGAAAGTATATAAAAGCATAACACAATGGCGAATATAACAAAAGAGGCGGCCTTAAAATATCATGAAATAGGTAGGCCCGGAAAGATTGAAGTAAAACCAACCAAACCATATAGGACTCAAAACGACTTGAGTCTGGCTTATTCCCCGGGCGTGGCTTATCCGTGTATCGAGATTCAGCATAATCCCGATGACGTATACAAATACACCAATAAGGGTAATCTTGTAGCCGTTATTTCCAACGGAACAGCTGTTCTCGGACTTGGCAACATCGGTGCCATGAGCGGCAAGCCTGTAATGGAAGGTAAGGGGCTGCTGTTTAAAATTTATGGCGGTATTGATGTATTCGACATTGAAGTCAACGAAAGCGACCCCGAGAAATTCTGTGAGGCCGTAGAGCGTATTGCCCCCTCGTTTGGCGGCATCAATCTTGAAGACATCAAAGCGCCGGAGTGTTTTTATATTGAAGAGCGTCTGAAAAAGAGCCTCGATATTCCCGTCATGCACGATGATCAGCACGGAACAGCCATCATTTCGGCCGCCGGACTGAAAAATGCGCTTGAAGTGGCCGGGAAAGACATTTCCAAAGTGAAACTCGTGGTAAACGGTGCCGGTGCCGCTGCCATTAGCTGTACCAAACTCTATGTTACGCTTGGAGTAAAGAAGGAAAACGTTGTGATGATAGACTCCAAGGGAGTGATCACTTCTGACCGCACGAACTTGACCGAACAGAAAAGACAGTTTGCTACCGACCGCCGCGACGTTCACACCCTTGAGGAAGCCATCAAGGGCGCCGACGTGTTCGTAGGACTTTCCAAAGGAAATATCCTAACTCAAGACATGGTGCGATCCATGGCTAAGAATCCTATTGTGTTCGCCCTGGCTAATCCTGTTCCTGAAATCAGCTATGAGGATGCCATTGCCAGTCGCCCCGACGTGCTTATGGCTACCGGGCGCTCAGACTACCCCAACCAAATAAACAATGTTATCGGGTTCCCCTACATCTTTAGAGGGGCGCTTGACGTTCATGCCCGCGCTATCAACGAAGAAATGAAACTGGCTGCCGTACACGCCATTGCAGATTTGGCCAAAGAGCGCATTCCAGACATTGTAAACAAGGTGTATCATGTTAATGATCTGATATTCGGGCCCAATTATTTTATCCCTAAGCCGGTAGACCCACGCCTCATCACAGAGGTGTCTGCCGCTGTGGCCAAGGCAGCCATAGACAGTGGTGTGGCTCGCAAGACCATCACCGACTGGAAAGCATACAAAGACCATCTGCGTCAGATGCTTGGGCAGGAAACCAAACTCACCCGCACCCTCCATGCCACAGCAGCCATGCACCCACAACGCGTCGTGTTTGCCGAGGGTGGACACCCCACTATGATGAAAGCGGCAGTTCAGGCCCACCAAGAAGGTATTTGCGAACCAATTCTATTGGGTAACCCGGACCGCTTGCATCGCATTGCCAACAGATTGAAGATAGATTTGACCGGTGTAGAAATCGTCGATATGCGTGCCGACAAGGAACAAGGACGTCGTGCCACCTACGCCAAACATCTGGCAGAAAAGCTGGCACGTAAGGGTTATACCTTCGAAGAAGCCTACGACAAGATGTACGAGCGCAATTATTTTGGAATGTCAATGGTGGAACAGGGCGATGCCGATGCTTTCATCACAGGGCTATACACCAAATACAGCAACACCATCAAGGTAGCCAAAGAGGTGATTGGCGTGCGTCCGGAATACAACACATTTGGTACGATGCATATCCTAAATACCAAAAAGGGCGTGTTCTACCTGGCCGACACATTGATAAACCGTCATCCCGACCAGGATGTGCTGTTCGATATTGCCCGTCTATCAGCTCATACTGTGAGATTCTTCAATACCGATCCCGTAATCAGCATGATTAGCTATTCCAATTTCGGAACAGACAGCACCGGGTCTCCTTTGGCCGTGCATCATGCGGTGGAGCGAATGCAGGAAAAATACCCCGACCTGCCCATTGATGGCGAGATGCAGGTGAACTTCGCTTTGAATCAAGAGCTGAGGGACGATAAATTCCCCTTTACACGCTTGAAAGGCAAGCAGGTTAATACGCTTGTATTCCCTAATATGAGTTCCGCTAACAGCAGTTACAAGCTCATGGAAGCTCTCGATCCGGACATTGAGATTATCGGTCCTATCCAGATGGGGCTGAACAAAGCCATCCATTTCACCGATTTCGAGGCAAGTGTGCGTAGCGTTGTCAACATAACCGCCGTAGCGGTCATTGACGCATACGTAGAGAAGAAGAAAAAAGAAAAATAACTATTTGCAGAATACATAATTAGAATATATAAAAGGTCCAGTCATTGCTCCATGCAATCGCTGGACCTTTATATGTTAACCCCACCTTGAAAGCTTATTCATAGATATGAAAAATCTATGTAAACGATAAGATAAAACTCAAAAGTTTTGCAATCTTACCATTTAGATGTACCTTTGCAGCAAATTTAAAGATGATAGGAAAATGAAAAAAGACGTAAAGGCAAAGTATCTGATTCCAGCTTCGCTCTGCTTATTAGTTCTTGCCGGTCTGGGCTATTATTATCTCTTTACCTCTTTTTCCGGAGGCAAAGAAACCAGCTACATCTATATCGACCAGGATGACGACTATGATTCCCTGATGACCAAGCTCAAGCCAGTGGCAATACGTCACAGCTATCATGCCTTCTGTACCTTATCTCGCCACAGCAGCCTGGTTGAGAAAGTGTATACAGGACGGTATGAAATAACTCCGTCGACACGTACATTTACGCTGTTCCGTCACATCAAGAATGGTATGCAAACCTCTTTGAATCTCGTTGTTCCAAGCGTGCGCACCATGCAGGACCTGGCAGGCAAACTGGGTAACAAACTTATGATGGACAGCACTGAGCTGGCCAAAGCATTTACCAACGAGACTCTTTGCAAAAAATATGGCTACGACACACTGACTATTCCCGCACTTTTCATACCCAACACCTATGATATGTACTGGAATGTCTCTCTGGATGCATTTATGGAATATATGCAAAAAGAGAATAAGAAGTTTTGGGACGAAGACCGCACAGCGAAAGCCAGGTATCTGAAACTTACTCCCGTACAGGTTACGACTCTTGCCAGCATCGTGGATGAAGAGACCATCAACAACGAGGAGAAGCCTATGGTGGCAGGGATGTATTACAACCGTCTCATGCTCCGCAACGATGAGTATCCCGCCGGAATGCCCCTTCAAGCTGACCCAACCATCAAGTTTGCATGGAAAAAGTTCGATTTGAAGCGCATCTATAACAAACTATTACGCATCGACAGCCCCTATAACACCTATCGTTATCCCGGTTTGCCTCCCGGCCCAATCCGCATACCATCCATAGCCGGAATAGATGCCGTGCTGAATATGGCACAACATGATTATATATATATGTGTGCCAAAGAAGATTTCAGCGGCACCCATAATTTCGCACGCACCTATCAAGAGCATTTGGCCAATGCCCGTCGATATGCAAAGGCTTTGAATGAGCACGGAATAAAATAAAAAGGAACGTCAAAATTAAAATTAAAAAGATAGGATTAAATTAAAAAAGAAGTCAAGATCAAATTTAAAAAACATAAAAGTAAAAATGGCGCTCGCTTCTCAGCGTGCGCCATTCATTCTCAATAGGTATTAGTCTTTTCATTAAGGTAAAAAGATTGTATTCAGGATAACAGTGGCAAAGGTATAACATTTTGTTGAGACGTGCAAGCTTTTTTATAAATCTTTTTTAACCTTTCTGAGATTAATTATTTTAAAATGATTAACTTTGCACATATAATGCTATACAACTATGAATATTAACGAAAATATAAGCGAGAAGAAACCAAGCTTGAGTTTTGTTGAGCAATTTATCAAAGAAGACCTTGCCGAGGGCAAGAATGGAGGTAGATTGCAAACTCGTTTCCCCCCGGAGCCCAACGGGTATCTCCACATTGGCCATGCAAAAGCAATTTGTATGGATTTTGGGGCTGCTGAAAAATATAATGGTATATGCAACCTTCGTTTTGATGACACCAATCCTTCCAAAGAAAACAACGAATATGTGGAGAACATCCTCCAAGATATTTCATGGTTGGGATTTAAGTGGAACAAGATTTATTATGCATCCGATTATTTCCAGAAGCTTTGGGACTTTGCTATATGGATGATTAAAAACGGGCACGCCTATGTAGATGAGCAGACTTCTGAGCAAATCGCTGAACAGAAAGGCACACCTACTACAGCCGGAGTGGCAAGCCCTTATCGGAATCGGCCTGTAGAAGAGAGCTTGCGTCTGTTTGAATTCATGAATACTGCCGAAGCTGTGGAAGGCTCGATGGTGCTTCGTGCAAAGATGGACATGGCCAATCCAAACATGCACTTCCGCGACCCCGTGATATATCGCATTATCCATACTCCACACCATCGCACAGGAACCACATGGCACTGCTATCCTATGTATGACTTCGCACATGGACAGAGTGACTATTTCGAGGGAGTAACCCATTCCTTGTGCACATTGGAATTTGTGCCTCACCGCCCACTCTACGACAAGCTCATTGATTATCTCAAAGAATATGATGGTACGGCAGAAAAGGGACTGCATGACTTCCGTCCGCGCCAGATAGAGTTCAATCGTCTCAACCTGACCTATACTGTGATGTCCAAGCGCAAGCTGCACCAGTTGGTTGATGAGGGCTTGGTAAACGGTTGGGACGACCCACGCATGCCCACTATCTGCGGTATGCGCCGTCGGGGATACTCTCCCGAATCTATTCGCAACTTCATTAAGTCCATCGGCTACACCAAGTTTGATGCCCTTAACGACATCGCACTGCTCGAGGCCGCTGTTCGCGAAGACCTCAACAAAAAAGCCACACGCGTCTCGGCCGTGCTCGACCCCGTGAAACTCGTGATTACCAACTATCCGGAAGGAAAGAGCGAGGAAATGGAAGCCGAAAACAACCCTGAACAGGAAAACAGCGGGAAACACAAGATCATGTTCTCGCGCACTTTGTGGATTGAACGTGGAGACTTTATGGAAGACGCTCCAAGAAAATTCTTCCGCATGACGCCGGGCAAAGAGGTACGCCTGAAAAACGCATATATCGTGATGTGTACCGGCTGCACCAAAGATGCCGAAGGAAATATCACGGAGATTCAAGCGGAATACGACCCGGAAAGCAAGAGCGGAATGGCTGGTGCCAACCGCAAAGTGAAAGGCACACTCCACTGGGTGAGCGCTGATCACTGCGTACAGGCAGAGGTGCGTGAATACGACCGATTGTTCTCTGTGGAGAATCCTGCCGCTGATGGCCGCGAGTTCCACGAGCTGCTCAATCCCGATTCTCTACACGTGCGATACAATTGCTACGTAGAGCAATTTGCAGTCGAACATAAGCCGGGCGACTATTTGCAATTTATCCGATTGGGTTATTTCATGCCCGACTTGGACACAACACCCGACCACCCGGTGTTCAACAAGACTGTTAGATTGAAAGACACTTGGGCGAAGAAAGGAAAATAAAAACGTTACATGAGAGAATATGGTTATTCTCCCTTATACTCAACAAGCAACTTTATAATCACATTATGGAAAGCCTCCTCCGTGCTTAGGCAATGGGGAGACTTTCTTACGTGAAGACGGATTGTTTTTTATGGATTATATTAATTCTGAACGCAATGGATATATTCTCATCGCTTCTTAGCAACCTCAACTACGGCACCATTTGGTTTCTCATGCTGTTAGAAAGCACTGTGATTCCAATTCCTTCTGAACTTGTCGTAGCTCCCGCTGCTTATCATGCCGCCAGTGGTAATCTGAATGTATGGATGGTCATTCTCATGGCCACGATTGGCGCAGACTGTGGCGCAACCATCAATTACCTGGCCGGTTATTATCTTGGCAGACCTGTAATCTATAAGTTTGCCAATAGCAAATGGGGACACTTGTGTATGCTCAACCAACAAAAAGTGGAGCATAGTGAGCAATATTTCAACAATCACGGTATGGTAGCAACCATTACCGGACGACTCATTCCCGGCGTACGACACTTGATTTCCATCCCCGCCGGACTGGCAAAAATGCACTATTGGAAATTCCTTTTATACACCACACTGGGCGCTGGATGCTGGCACGCCATACTCGCTGGCCTTGGATGGTACCTCCAATCCGTTGTGCCGGAAGATCAACTCAATGCCACGATTATGGAATACGGGGATCACATCAAGTTTGGTATCCTCGCGCTTGTGGGTGTTGCCATATTGTATTTTGGAATCAAGTGGTATATCAAAAAAAGGAAAACGGCCTAAAATAGTTTTTTATGAAACTCAACAAGCCCTTCTATCGGGGCTTGCATTATTTGTCCGAGGTGCATGCTTTCTTCTTGCATCACCTCTTTGAGTTGCACACGGAAATAGGTGGCGATAGAGCCTATAAAGCCAATGGGCAGACTCTCCCAACCGCTATACTGCCGCACATTGCGACGTAAGAATCTGCGAAATTCATCTTTGACCAATGCTTCGATGCATGGCTCATTCACATTTTCGTAGAGAAACGGAGCGAAACTCGCCAAAAAACTATTGGGTGACTTCTGACGATATACGCGCTCAATGATATCGGCATTGGTAAACTTATATTTCTCATGAAAACGGTCTATAATATGCTGGGGCAGCTGATTCTTCATAACGTCACCCAACAGTGCACGCCCGAGCACGGCCCCACTACCTTCATCGCCAAGGATATAGCCCAGCGGAGACACATTCTTTATAATTCTACGACCATCGAAAGCACAAGAATTGCTCCCCGTCCCGAGAATACACGCAATGCCCGGCTCCTGCCCGCAAATGGCCCGTGCAGCCCCCAACATATCTGACGCTACCTCACAGCTACCGGTAATCGTCAGACAATTGCGCAATGCCTGTCCGACCACAGCTTGTTTCTCGGGGGTACAGCCGGCTCCATAAAAGTACACGGCAGACACCTCACTTGTCGGCAGCACAGGCAATAACGTCGTTTTTATCTCCTCGCCGATTTCCTCTTGCGTCATCTGAAACGGATTGAGCCCTTTGGTCTGCACGCGTATGGGCTCACCATCTTTATGCAGCAGACACCAGTCCGTCTTTGTAGAGCCACTATCGGCTATAAGTATCGATTCCATTATGTTGTGTTTTATTGTTTTTGTTTCTTTTTACCATAAGACCCCTCAATGTTTCGCCGCACCAAGAACGTCATAACCACAGTAGCAACACAGCAAAGCATCACGATCCAGAAAAACCACTGATAACCTACCAGCTCTTGCAAGTAGCCGGCAAACATTCCCGGTATCATCATGCTCAGCGCCATAAATGCCGTACAGATGGCATAATGGGCTGTAACAAATTCTCCCTCAGCGAAATACATCATGTAGAGCATATAGGCCGTGAAGCCAAAGCCGTAGCCAAACTGTTCGATGGCTACACAAACGGCAATCACGGCTATACTTGTGGGGTGAGCAATGCTAAGGTAAACAAAGGTGGCACAAGGCAGGGTCATACAAGCGGCCATTGGCCACAACGCCTTGCGCAATCCCCATCGAGAAGCAGCTATTCCACCAACAATTCCGCCTATGGTCAGGGCCAACACACCAATGGTGCCATAGACGATGCCCACCTCATCGGTATCGAGCGCAAGACCTCCCTCGGATATAGGATCGAGCAGGAAAGAATTGACCATCTTCAGGAGGAAGGCCTCCGGAAGTCGATACAACAACATGAAAATGATGGCCAGCCAGACGCCGGTTTTTTTAAAATAGGTGGCAAAGGTGCGCCCAAACTCACTGATGATTTCCTGAACATTGTTTTTTGACGAATCGTCGAGATGAGGGGCATCGGCCGCAGGACGTGGAATAAAGTAGATATGGTATATCGTCAATGCCGCAAACATCATGGCCGTGATACCCATCGTATACTGCCACGACTGCGGAATGTTGCCCGTCGACTTTTCCAATATTCCGGCAATATACACCAGCACACCTTGTCCGAAAATGCTACTCAACCGATAAAACGTGCTGCGAATACCAACGAAGAAACTCTGCTCTTCCTGATTGGCTGCAAGCATATAGAAACCATCGGCTGCAATGTCGTGCGTAGCCGACGCAAATGCCGTGATGATAAAGAGAAGAAGCGTGAATGTGAACATACTCACGGGAACAGACTTGTCGCAATTGCTGCTGCGTCAGGATGGGGAATGCTCAGCGTAAGCAATATGAAAGCAGCGCTCATCAGCACCTGCATGGCTATAATCCACCATCGCTTGGTACGGATGATGTCTACAAACGGACTCCACAATGGCTTAACGGTCCAAGGCAGATAAAGCAAACTGGTAAACAAAGCCATCTCACCATTGGGCACGCCCATTTTGGTAAACATGATGACCGATATATTGTTTACTATGAAATACGGAATCCCCTCCGCAAAATAAAGTGTGGGAATCCACCACCAGAGTTTCTTGTTCATAAGGTTTCTCCTCTTTCCTTTCCCGTGTCTTCCTCTTCTACTTATTCATTTTGATTCTCGCCATGAGTTCCCAGGTGCGGATACGGTCCTTGTAAAGGTTATTGCGATTGTTCTTCTCAATGCTCAAGTCGCCATCGGAATTGTCATCCCATCGGCGACAATTATAGAGGGCATCGTAGATTCGTCCTATCTGGTAGTGGCGACTAATGGCCAATCCAAGGGCGTAGTCCTCTCCATAATTCACATTAGGCAAATTGATATCGCGCACAATCGGAGTGAAGAAAGCACGAGGAGCCCCGAGTCCATTAATACGCAGCGCGTTGTTGCGCCCGTTTTCGGGAGTCCATTCCTTATGGTCGATCTTCCCGGGAGGCAGGATATTGAGGTCAATATCTGTCAGCGTGTACGACCCAATAATCATTGCACAGCGCTGCGTACGAAAGGCATCGACGATTTTCTGAAGCGTGTCGGGCCCGGAGTACACATCATCAGAATCGAGCTGGACTATGAAGCGGCCACATCGGGGATGATGGGCACACATATTCCAGCTTCCCCCCACCCCAATATCGTTGCGCGTCGGGATGAGATGCACAACACGAGGGTCGTCCTTATACTCGTCGATAGCTTCGGTGGTTCCATCGGTGGAATGACATTCCGGACCGTTTTCCACCACAAAGACGTTGTATTTAAAGTTGGTTTCCTGACTTAACGCGCTTTTCATGGCATCATGAATAGTGCTGATACGATTGCGCACCGGAATCATAATCGTTGCCTCAACCTCAAAGTCACCGTCAAATTCCACCTCCCGGAAATTTGGCGCAAGATAGCCCCCTACCTCTTTCAGGTAGTCGGTGCAGGCAGTCTCCATCTCGATTTGGGCCTCTCGGTTGCGAGGGTCCACATAGTCAAAAAGTTTTTCACCGGTCTTCCGGGTGTCGAGTTCCACCTCTGAATAGAGATATTCGTTGATGTGTTCCACCCGATGCTTCTGCACCAATTTCAATCTCAAATCATACAGTCCGGCTGCTGCATAATCGTTTTTCGTGCGAGATGCCGCCTCTTTCAATGCCTCTGTCCTGAAAAGCAGTACACTCCCGAAATCGAAATCGTCACGGAGACTTCCAAGCTGATAATCAATCACGGGAGCCTCTGTCCGCTTTCCATCAAGCGAAACATTGTAATGGTCGGCATATACCATGCCGCATCCTGTCATTTCGGCCACCTGCACCATTCGTTCCAAAGCCAGATAACCCATTCGGATATACTGCCCCTTGAGGTAAAACAACGTGTATTTTGCCTTAGCCGCATCCGCCATCATACGCACCGTCTCGCTGTCGCGCATTGATGTTTCGACTATCGTTATATCGTTTACAATGTCAAGTTCATTCAGCGCACTGACATTTTTTTCTATCTCTTCATCCGTACCTGTCGGTACAAAGCAATCTATGAGTTTGGTCATTATATTGTTGTTTGAAAATATTTTTATAAATCGTCAAAGCTTACTTCCACCTCCACCGGAGTGATCTTCACATTCTTAGCCTCCCATTCCGCAGCTTGCTGTTCTGACTTGTCAGAGAGCTGCCCCATAATATACTTTTCTATCATGAGGGCAGCCAAGGGTGCCGCCAAATCGGCGCCGAAACCGCCGTTTTCCACATATACGCTGACGGCTATTCTGGGATTGTCCATTGGGGCAAAACCCATGAAAATGGAATGGTCTTCTCCCTCGTTTTCCGCAGTTCCCGTCTTGCCACATATCGGATAGTCCGGCGTATTGATAGCAGCAGCCGTGCCGGACACCACTGCCGCACGCATACCTTTGATGACGATATCGAAGGCCTCCGGAGTCGCAAGGCTGTAGTGCTTTTCCTCATACCTTTGGTCAAGCGTGTTTCTCAGTGTGTCAGCATGGATGTGAGGAGTGATATAGTAACCACGATTAGCAATCACTGCTGCGAGATTGCACAACTGGAGTGGGGTCGTCTTGACCTCGCCCTGCCCCATTCCGACCCACATGACCGTCGTGCCATTCCAATTTCCATGCTGCTCCGAGAGGTATGCAGAGTCTGGCATCACGCCGGGGGCTTCATCGGGCAAATCCACCCCAAGCGTCCTGCCCAGCCCCATGCTCTGCATATAAGCATGCCAACGATTGATGGCACGATACTGGGTGTCGTAGGTCTCACGGTTGTCGAGCATCTCCTGGAATGCCTTACAGAAATACGAGTTGCACGATTGTCCAATGGCCTGCACCAACGCCAGCGGTGAACGATGCGCATGGCAACCAATTCGAATCCCATTATAGGTGAAGCCGCGACTGCAAGGGTAAGTCTTGTCGGGTGTTAGTGTGCCCTCAGAAAGCATTTCAAGAGCTTGGGCCGTCTTAAACGTGGAGCCGGGAGAATATTCCATAGCTATGGCCCGGTTCACACCATCATTCACCTTATCTTGATTCACGAGGGCCAATATGCGTCCTGTCATCGGCTCGATGGCAACAATGCTCCCCTGCTTGTTTTGCAAAAGGCGCTCGCCTAAAGCCTGCAACTCGGCGTCAATCGTCAACGGGCCGTCCTCAGGTAAGGTACCGGCCCATACAGCCACTGATGCCAATAGGCAAAGGATGAATGTTTTAAGTCGCATCACTAAAGTTTGATATTTAAACCCAATGAATGCAAAGTTACAATTTTTTTCGTTGATAATCACCTGAAAAGAAACGTAATTCATGCCGGTTGGGCAGATTGATGGTAAGCATGGACGAAGACCGCCATTCGTATAGTGTAGTTGTCGGCAATCCCGCTCGATGTATTGATTGCCAACAATGGCCATGCATCTCAAAATTATTTACAAAAAGACTCGCAGAATTTTAATATTATTATTTCAAAAACTTTTGATTCGAAATATCCAAAAATCACAGCCATGTTGCAATATTCTAATATTCAACCGATTACACTCCCGGGACAAAATGTTGTCTATTTACGATATTGAAAGCAACGCCGTTCGGCCTCATTCGCATTGCCGTTACGGCCCAGCCGCATCACGGTTACGGCCCAACTGGCAGCCCACTTGGTCGTTGACGTATTCCCGTTGAGCAGTAACCGCGAATCCCTCTCGTATTTGCTACATGGAAGTATCGCCATTCCACTCCCCGGGCCATAGCTCATTCTACGCTGTAATGCACAAATAAAAGCACACGTATACCGTAAAGATTCATTTACAACTTATGCAACACTCCTCACCTCCACCAGTGCAAGTATTGCTCTAAAGAAAAATCATATTCTTTTTATCACATGTTTATAAATCACTGTTTTTCCGTATATTTGCACAACGTAAAAAAATAACGAGAAAAAACAAGTATATGAAAATTTCGGAAGAACACGGCAGCATGCTCAACGGCGTGCTCCTCATGGCACTCTTCGCCTGTGCCGCATTTTACATCGGCGACATGCAATGGGTGAAAGCACTTTCCCTCAGTCCGCTCGTGGTGGGTATCATCCTCGGAATGATTTATGCCAACAGCCTGCGCAACCAACTCCCCGACACATGGGTGCCGGGCATCGCCTTCACCGGAAAGCGCATCCTGCGCTTCGGCATCATCCTCTATGGTTTCAAACTCAGCTTTCAAGACGTCATCGCGGTGGGACTGCCCGCCATCATCATCGACGCCATCATCGTAACTTTCACCATTCTCTTGGGCATCGCGTTGGGCAAACTGCTGAAGATGGACCGCTCCATCGCCTTGCTCACGGCGAGTGGCAGCGCAATATGCGGCGCAGCGGCGGTGATGGGTGTCGATGGAGCCATCAAGCCCAAACCCTACAAAACAGCGGTCGCGGTGGCAACGGTAGTCATCTTCGGCACGCTCTCCATGTTCCTCTACCCCGTCCTCTTCAGAGCCGGCATCTTCGATTTGCCCGCCTCTCAAATGGGCGTCTTCGCCGGAAGCACCATCCATGAAGTGGCACACGTCGTGGGAGCGGGCAACGCCATGGGAGCGGCGGTGAGCGACAACGCCATCATCGTGAAAATGATACGCGTCATGATGCTTGTTCCCGTGCTCCTCGTCATCGCCTTCTTCGTGGCAAAAGACGTGGCTGACAGACACGAAAGCGACAAGAGAAAGATCAGCATACCATGGTTCGCCATACTTTTCCTTGTCGTCATCGGCTTCAACTCGCTCAACCTGCTTCCCGAGAGCGTTGTCAATTTCATCAACACCCTCGACACCTTCCTCCTCACCATGGCAATGACGGCGCTGGGCGCGGAGACCAGCATCGACAAATTCAAGAAAGCCGGCTTCAAACCCTTCCTCCTTGCCTTCCTCCTCTGGCTCTGGCTCATCGGCGGCGGCTACTGCATGGCAAAATATCTCGTACCCCTGATGATGTAACCTGCCCATCATCAGGGCGGTTCATCGTCACAATGATTTTATTTGAAAAATTTTATCCAAAATACTTGTGCACCCCGCAAATATTTTATACAAGCACAACTTTTGGTACAGATTTTTATAATTTGTATAAATTACAACTATACGATAACAATAATTACAAAAATCCTTTGAACTTATGAATTTAAATGTTATCTTTGTATCATAGAAATTGATATACAAGATAACATTTATAGGTTATACAAAAACAAAAACTATTATGAAAAAGAAATTTATTTGCACCGTATGCGGTTTTATTTATGAGGGAGCAGAAGCACCCCAAGAGTGCCCGGTATGCCATGCTAAGGCTGATCATTTCCAGGAGTTTGATCCGGAAGCATTGAAAGGCACCAAGACTGAGGCTAACCTTAAGGCAGCTTTTGCCGGAGAAAGCCAGGCTCACACCAAGTATGAATACTATGCTTCCAAGGCAAGAAAAGACGGCTACGAGCAGATTGCTGAACTCTTCATGGAGACCTCTATCAATGAGAAAGAACACGCCAAGGTGTGGTTCAAGCTGTTGCATGAGGGTGATATTCCTACAACAACAGATAACCTCAAAGACGCTGCAGCTGGCGAGAACTACGAATGGACCGATATGTATGTAGAAATGGCAAAGACAGCCAAAGAAGAAGGCTTTGCCGGTATTGCAGCTAAGTTCCGCGGCGTAGCTGGCGTAGAGAAGCGTCATGAAGAGCGTTATCGCAAACTGTTGAAGAACATCGAAGACAAGGTTGTCTTCTCACGTGACGGAGAGTGCATCTGGCAGTGCCGCAACTGTGGCCACATCGTTGTTGGCAAGGCAGCTCCTGAAGTTTGCCCTGTTTGCAACCATCCCCAGAGCTTCTTCCAGATCTCTGCCCAGAACTATTAAAACGGTAAACCTTATATAGGTTAGCAATAAAAAATATGGCGGAAACTCCTAAATGGAATTTCCGCCATAATTATTATAATATGTGTTCTTATTTTCTACAACTAACAAGAAAATTAGATTTCTCCATAAATCAACTAATTTATATATTTTTCTGCAGAGCGCACCAATAATTTTGGAAACAAACGAATATTCTCTTTTGGAGATAACATATAAAACTTACAGATATGAGAGAAGGAATAAAAGCCTGTTTCTATAGAATGTAGTATTCCCGGATGTTGCATTTTTCGATTATGCTTACCAAAATTACCACCTTCTACTATAACTTTTAGAATTTTATTTGTCCACTTATAGTCATCTGATGAAAGTTGATAAGGGAATTCTTCCGGTTTTAATCCAAGATATTTTACGAGAATTGTTCCAAAAGCTTTATATGCTTTGACATATCCAAGGTGCTCCAAAATATTATCCAATCGTTCACAATCAATATCTCTTTTATGTTTTCTTAAGAGCATCATCCAGTCACAAAATTGTCTTAACCCTATTCCTTCTTTTAAAAAATGATGATAAATATGAATAAAAAGATAGACAGCATTTATTGTCGGCTCAAATGTTGGAATAGGCTCTCCATCTATTTCAACATAATAGCCATCATCAGAAATCATATTTTCCACTAAATCATCCCAATATTTCTGATTTTGTTTCAGACTAAATATCGCCGTGCGGAAATGCATTTCATACTTAACTCCATCGCCAACAAACTCCCAATGCTGCTCTGAGAATTCATCTGAGAATGACACTTTACGCTGCAGCATTATTCGAGCGTTTTTCAAATCCTTACGGCAAACATAAAAATCAATGTCTCCACATCTACGAGCTTCCGGATGCTCATAATTGACAGCTACTGTCTGTCCTTTGAATACAATAAACCTTATATTTCGCTTTTTCAGAAATTTAGAAAATCCAACTATAGCATTGTTTATTTCTTCATTTTGCCGTTTGATATTTATGTATGGACTCATGAGATCAAGCATATTATCATCGGAAATAGCATTCTCCCTAAATATGCTTTCGATAGAAGATTTATTGGTAGTATCCTCAATAATAGCAGTAAGCTTTTTTATCCCAACCGAACAAAATCCATCTACAGACTGTTCATGA
>JBMNUU010000035.1:0-25821 GCA_050946435.1 Prevotella sp. | reverse complement strand
TGCAATCCTGATATGCCTTCTTGCTGATAGCGAGACCATAAAACCTTCAGTCGTACTTCATTTATTCCATAGTGCCTGTGGATATAACTAAAAGATACGCCATCTTCCAACATATGCATATAAGACAACAAGTCAGGTAATGATTTTTGTTTCCTTTTTTGTGTAGACATTATTAAACCCCGAAAGTTTTTTGTCTAACTTTCGGGGTTCATATCAAATTTTGCCACACCCTCTTTTAAATTATATCTTCCTATGATTTCATAGGAAAAATTATAGTTGCCTTATTTTAACAAGGCATCAAACTTTTCCACATACTTGTCTTTGGAAGCAGCACCGACAAACTTGTCTACCAGCTGGCCGCCTTTGAAGAACAGCACCGTGGGGATGCTGCGCACACCGAAGTCTGTGGCGATGTCATCGTTGTCCTCCACGTTGCACTTGCCCACAACAAGTTTGCCATCATATTCCTTAGCCAATTCAGACATGATTGGGCTCACCATGCGACAGGGGCCACACCATGTAGCCCATAAATCTACAACCAATGGCAACTCGCCATTCTTATAATTCTCGAAATTCTCTGTTGTAATTTCAACTTCCATTTTTATTATTTATTTATGTTTTATTCTTAATTACGTGCAAAGTTAAGCATTTACCTTTAGCCTCACAAACATTGTGGCAAAAAGGTCAAAATTCTACGAGACGACTGCCGTTTTCCGTTTCGGTGATTGTCACCTTCACAGCGTCTCCCGGCAAAATTTCCTCAATGAGTTCCGGCCATTCCAGAAAGCACAACGCTCCACTATAGAAGTAATCTTCATAGCCCATGTCGTAAACCTCCTCCAATTTCTTGATACGGTAGAAGTCGAAATGGTAAATAAGTTCGTCGGTAGTGGCCGAGCGATACTCATTGACAATGGCGAAAGTGGGAGAAGTGATGACCTCTTCCACGCCGAGTTCCTCACAAATGGCCTTGATAAAGGTTGTTTTACCTGCACCCATCTTGCCATAAAAGGCAAAGACCTTGCTGTCGCCGACATGTTGAACAAACTCCCGTGCTGCTTCACGGATTTGTTCCAATGACTCTATTTTTATTTGCATTTTGTTATTATTAAATATTTCGGATTCTAAACTAAAAAGTGAAGGATGAAGAATTCTACACACAGTCCTTAATTGTAAATTGAAAATTGTGAATTGTAAATTACATTGCCCGCGCCAGCCTAATTTTGAATTGTGAATTGTGAATTTTGAATTAATTCAGCGTGTAACTCATACTTTCATGCTCATTCACATACTGGACAAGCGGTCGCTTCACTTCTATTCGCCCTACCTTGGCCTGCAAGAGTACGTTGGCATTGCTTTCTTCATCGTTAATATTAAAATACAACTCTGTACGTCCTGGCACGTCGGTCACCATCGAGAGGATATCTGTCACCACCTCATCGTCGATGGCTCCGCTCTTAACGTTGATCGTAAACCGCTCTATGCGATTGTCTTTCGCCGCCTGGAGATACTCTATATTCTGGATGTGCATACTGTAGTATTGGCTCGACTCATACCTTTTGGAGCATTTCGCTGTGACAAGTACCGAACTCCCCTCGGTGAGCCAAGCGCCCCAGCGCCCCCATTCCTCCCCGAAGAGAGCAATTTCTCCCGGTCCTTGGAAATCTTCTATTGTTACAATGCCAAACGGCTCTCCACGCTTGTTGAAACGATGGACAACCTTGGTCACAATGCCACCAAATGTCACTTCCTGTCGCGTTGATAATTCGGCATAGTTCTCGCGACTTCCTGCCTCGGCACAAGTGGCGTTGCAAAGATTGTCGAGCACCAGCAGGTAATCGTCCAAAGGATGTGCAGAGAGATAAATTCCCACCAATTCCTTCTCCTTTCCCAACTTCTCGATGGTGCTCCATTCCTCCGCCTTAGGCGCCGGAGGAGTAGCAATGGCTATTTCCGACACCATACCGCCGAACAGCGAATTGGCAGCCTCGAGCTTATCTTGCTGATACTGCTGTCCAAAGCGCACCAGACTGTCGAGAAAAACCTCACCTCTGGTATTGGCAGCCAGGTATTGCTCACGCATCAGGCCGAAGCAATCGAATCCGCCACTCAAGGCCAGACTTTCGATCGCCTTGCGGTTGACATCACGCAGACTAACACGTTCCACAAAGTCGTATATGTCCTTGTAGGGTCCGTTCTTTTGGCGTTCCTTCACAATGGCATCGGCAGCTCCGGAGCCCATGCCCTTGATGGCGGAGAGGCCGAAGCGAATCTCGCCATTCTTGTTTACGCCAAACTCCACGTAGCTTTCGTTCACATCGGGGCCAAGCGTAGGAATATCCATAGCCTTACACTCCTCCATGAGCTTAGTAATCTCGCCAATGTCGGAGAAACGTCGCGTCATCAGCGCAGCCATATATTCTGCAGGATAGTGAGCCTTGAGATAAGCCGTCTGATAGGCCACCCAAGAATAACAGGTGGCGTGCGACTTATTGAAGGCATACGAAGCGAACTTTTCCCAGTCGCCCCAAATCTTTTCCAAAGTATTCTTGTCGTAGCCATTGGCAACGCCCTGCTTCAGGAATTTAGGCTTCATCTGGTCTACGATGTCCTTCTTCTTCTTGCCCATCGCCTTACGCAAGGCATCGCTTTCTCCACGTGTAAAGCTGGCCAACTGGCGCGAGAGCAACATCACCTGTTCCTGATAGACCGTAATGCCATACGTGTCTTTCAGATATTTCTCCATGCAGGGGATGTCGTAGGTCACCAGCGACGGGTCATTCTTGCGCTTGATAAAGTCGGGGATATAGTCCATAGGGCCCGGTCGATAGAGCGCGTTCATGGCGATCAAGTCCTCAAACACCGTCGGGTGCAACTCACGAAGATATTTCTGCATGCCCGGCGATTCAAACTGGAAGGTGCCGATGGTGCGTCCCTGCTGATAGAGTTTGTAGGTCAGTTCGTCATCGATGGGAATATTGTCAATGTCTACTTCCACGCCTCTCGTGCGCTCAATCACCTTGCAGGCTTCCTTCAACTCCGACAAGGTTTTGAGTCCGAGGAAGTCCATCTTGATGAGTCCCGTGCTTTCAATCACATGACCATCATACTGCGTCACGGCACACTTCAGTCCCGGGAAGTCGGGGTCGTCGGCCGTAGCCACCGGCACCCACTCGTCGATAGGATCTCGGCAGATAATGAATCCGCACGCATGGATACCCGTTCCACGCACCGTGCCCTCCAACTGCTTGGCATACTTGATGGTGTTTCGCTCACGCACGTCGGTCGACGACTCGGCCTCACGCAGCTCCGGCGTATATTCTATGGCATTCCTCAGATTCATCTTCTTGCCATCGGGCAAGCGGTCTGGGATGGCCTTCTTCAGCATATTCGACCGCTCCAAAGGCAGTCGCTCCACCCGTGCCACGTCGGCGATGGAGTTTTTCGTGGCCATGCTACTGTATGTAATAATGTGGGCACAGTTTTCTTCACCGTATTTATTCATCACCCACCTGAGCACCTTGCCTCGCCCGTCGTCATCAAAATCGGTGTCGATATCGGGCAGATTCACACGGTCGGGGTTGAGGAAACGCTCAAACAGCAGATTATATTTCAAGGGGTCTATCCTCGTGATTCCCAAGCAATAAGCCACCACCGAGCCCGCCGCAGAGCCTCTTCCGGGCCCCACCCACACGCCGAGCTCATTTCTTGCGGCAGAGATAAAGTCCTGCACGATGAGGAAGTAACCCGGGAAACCCATCGTCTTCATCACGTGCAACTCAAACTTGATGTGCTCCCTCACATTCTCCGGCACAGGGTCACCATAGTTCGCCCTCGCCCCATCAAGGGTTAACTTTTCCAGATAGTCGGCTTCGAGCTTGATACGGTAAATCTTGTCGTAGCCCCCCAGTCGGTCTATCACCTTACGGGCTTCGGCCTCAGGCAATGGATTCTGTCCGTTTTCGTCAGACGTGAATTCCTTGTACAGGTCTTCCTCCGTGTATTTCTTGCGCCACTCCTCCTCTGTACCGAAGTCCTCGGGTATCGGGAAATACGGCATGATGGGGCCACTGTCTATGCTGTAGGTCTCAACCTTATCGAGAATTTCGAGGGTATTGCTCATGGCCTCGGGAATATCGCTGAAGATTTCGTTCATCTCCTCGCGCGTCTTAAACCATTCCTGCTTGGTGTACATCAGTCGGAACGGGTCGTCAAGATCTTTGCTCGTTGACAAGCACAACAAGTGGTCGTGGGCCTCGGCCGTATCTTGGTCCTCAAAGTGGCAGTCATTGGTGCAAACCACTTTGATGCCATATTCTTTGGCAAACTCCATCATCACCTTATTGGCTTTCTGCTCCAGCGGGAACACCTCGCGATTGGCTCTGAGACTCGGGTCTTTCACTTCATGGCGCTGCAATTCCAAATAATAATCGTCGCCAAACACCCGGTGATACCATTGGCACGCTTCGCGGGCACCCTCGATATCGCCTTCCAGAATTTTCGCCGGCACCTCACCGGCAATGCAAGCCGAACAGACAATGAGCCCCTCATGATAGGTCTCAAGATCTCTGCGGTCGGTACGCGGTTTGTAATAATAGCCGTCCACCCACGCCCGACTCACCAACTTTATCAGATTCTTATAGCCTTTGTAGTTTTTGGCCAACACCACGAGGTGATAGCCCGAATTATCGCCGGCATCCTTGTTCTTGTCTTCCTTATTATGATGGGCCACATACATCTCGCAACCTATGATCGGTTTAAAGGGCTCCAGCCCTTCCGCCTTACGTTTCTTGTTGACCGATGCACAATAGTCGACAAGTTCCTTAATACCGTACATCACACCATGATCGGTGATGGCCATTCCTTTCATGCCGTCTTTGACAGCCTTGTCCACCAGATAGCGGACCTTCGACTGACCATCAAGTACCGAATAATGCGTATGCACGTGCAAATGAACAAAATCTTCCATTCCATCTCTTTTTTTAGCAGGTGTAAAGTTACTGCTAAATTACGATACGGCCAAAAGAATATTATAAAAAAGGTTGTTGTTTAAATTAAAAATATTACCTTTGCAACCAACCAGAATATACCATTTCAGAACTCAGAATAACCATTTCTGAACACATGGGCAAGAGAATAAAAAAAATAAAAAAAATACGCATACATCACGAAGGGACAAATACGCTTCTTTTCGGTTTTATCGCCATAGCCGTTATCGCCATGGGGCTATGGTTTGCCTTTGATACGCATTGGCCTTTTGCAATATTCATTGCCATATTCGGCACGCTCTATGCCATCGCCGTTAACTTTTATCAGTGCCCCATACGGTATCTCAAAGTAGAAGATACCGACAAGATCGTTGTGGCACCGGCCGACGGCAAGGTGGTAGTCATCGAAGAGGTTGAGGAACACGAGTATTTCCACGACAAGCGCATCATGATCAGCATTTTCATGAGTGTCACCAATGTTCATGCCAACTGGTTTCCGGTAGACGGCAGGGTGAAATTCGTGCGCCATCGCAACGGCAACTACCACAAGGCCTGGCTTCCTAAGGCCAGTGAGGAAAACGAGCGCGCCGACACTATGATTACCACTGAACACGGGGTGGACGTGCTCTGCAGACAGGTTGCAGGAGCCATTGCCCGACGCATCGTGACTTATGCCAAGGAGGGAGAAGACTGCTATATCGACGAGCACCTCGGATTTATCAAACTTGGCTCGCGCGTAGACGTGTTCCTGCCATTGGGCACGGAAGTGAAAGTCGAAATGGGACAAAAAACCGTGGGCGACCAGACCATCATTGCCCGTCTGAAATAAAAGCCATTCACTCCGTCTCCCTCGACGTCGGGGCGCTTCCTGTAAAACCACCCCTCCTATAAAAGGCAAAAGAATTAAAGCCTTGCTTCATTCAAACCGCAAATGGTCGATGGTCTTTTCAGGTTGACGCTTTGCCCCTCAGGCTTCCTTTAATTCCTACAACGATGAGCATCAAGAAACATATCCCCAACACCATTACATGCTGCAATCTCATTTCGGGCTGCATCGCCACGTACTATGCTTTTGTTCATGACCCCTGGATGGCGCTGGCATTCGTCATCATCGGTGCTGTCTTCGACTTCTTCGATGGTATGGCGGCCCGCTTACTCCATGTGTCATCGCCCATCGGCAAGGAACTGGACTCGTTGGCCGACGATATTACTTTCGGCATGGCACCGTCGACCATTATATTCTCTGAACTGACGGTCATGGACTATCCCGGAGTGCTCCTGCCTGTTGCCGACTATGTGCCTTTTGTGGCCTATGTCATGGCCGCATTTTCCGCCCTCCGCCTGGCCAAATTCAATCTTGACGAGCGCCAGAGTCTGGGATTTATCGGACTGCCCACGCCGGCCAACGCTTTGTTTTGGGGCTCTCTCATCGTTGGTGCACATGGCTTTTTTGAAGCCTCACCAGCCTTGACGCTACTACTCATCCTCATGATGTTTGTGAGTTGCTATCTGCTCGTAGCCGAGATTCCGATGTTCGCCCTGAAATTCAAACAATGGGGATGGAAAGGCAACGAGGTGAAATACATCTTCCTGCTGTCGTGCATCCCTCTGCTTATCATTTTCAAAATCACGGCCTTTGCCATCATCATCGCTTGGTATGTTGTTCTCTCGATAGCCGTCAACCTCTACAACAGGCAGCGATCAGCCCGGCAGCGCAAATAACACCCTTTTAAAACACACACATTTAAAGAACAAGGAGCTTTTCATGCTTTTACGAATATTCTTATTTGTTTTTTTGCTCATCATCGCCTTATTTGTTTTAAGTGCGGTGACATTACATCGTCTGCTCCATCAAACAGGATTAGACAAGATTATCGATATGCTCAAGGGAAAGACGAAACCGAGCCAGCATCAGCAAGGCGCATCCAAACGAGCAGGATGGCACAAACGGCAAACCCAAACACCAACAGGTGACACCATTATTGACCGCCGCACCCCTGAGGAAGCCAACCAAAAGATTTTCCACAAGAACGAAGGAGAATATGTAGAATTCGAGGAAGAAAATTCATAATTCACAATTTTCAATTCATAATTTAGCTACACCGCGAAAATTCGTGAGTGTTGATGCAGTTTTTAAACGACTTACACAACTTAACATTACATCTATAAAAAAGTCGCTGTGCATCGCAATCCGCCAAATTATGAATTGAAAATTGTGAATTGAAAATTATGAATTGTGAATTATTCAATTGTGCACCAACGTGCCGATATCTTCACCGGCAATCACCTTTTTGAGATTGCCCACAACATCCATGTTAAACACATAGATGGGCAGGTTGTTGTCCTGACACATGCAAATAGCCGTGAGGTCCATCACCTTCAAGCCCTGCTCCAACACCTCTTTGTAAGTGATTTCTGAATATTTAGTGGCTGCAGGGTCTTTCTCGGGGTCGGCGGTGTACACCCCGTCCACACGAGTACCCTTGAGCATCACGTCGGCCTCTATCTCGATACCGCGAAGCGAACTGCCGGTGTCGGTGGTGAAATACGGGTTGCCCGTACCGGCCGAGAAAATACAAACCTTACCATTTTCCATCGCTTCAATAGCGTTCCATTTGTTGTAGAACTCGCCGATGGGCTCCATGCGGATGGCGGTCATCACCTTGCTTTCCACACCAATGGCGCCAAGCGCCGAACTGAGGGCCAACGAATTGATGACCGTAGCACACATACCCATCTGGTCACCCTTTACACGGTCAAAACCTTTCTGACTCCCACTCAATCCACGAAAGATGTTGCCACCGCCTATGACGATACCCATCTGCACACCCATGTCGTGGATTTCCTTGATTTGTCGGGCATAATCACTCAATCGGTCGGCATCGATGCCGTAGCCCTGTTGACCCATAAGGCTCTCTCCGGAGAGCTTCAACAATATTCTTTTAAATCTTGCCATAATATATGATAGTATTGTTTTTCTGATTAATAACGCAAATGATACAACGCTGTCCGGCCCGAAAGAGAGTGTTCCCTATGGTTGGGGGTCATCATCGGTCTGCCCAGCTCCGTCGTTACGCAAAGAAGTCGATGGGGCAATGACAAACTCTACCTCCTTGAACATGTATTCTCGAATCGTTCCCTTTCGGTCGCGCAGGATGAGTCGGCCGTCGTCTTCCACTTCAACGATGGCCGCCTCGAACGTTCCCTCCCGATCCTTGTAAGGATAGAAACCGTCCGACCGGTAAAGACACGAGGCATACGCCCCCGCTATGGCACCGTAATCGCCACGCCGACTCATCTCCAAAAATTCGTCGAAACGTCGCACAATGTCGCCGAGCAACTGCTGCCGGTCCACCTCGTGCCCCACAATGCTGCACAACGACACCGGATTGGGAGCGTCACTATGAAATTCTCGTTGGTTCACGTTAAGTCCCACGCCTATCACACAATCTTTGATACGACCGGCACTGAGCCGATTCTCAATGAGAATGCCACATATTTTCCAGTCTTTATAATAGATGTCATTGGGCCATTTGATGGTGATGTCCCCCGTGAACGCACTCAACGCGTCTCTAATAGCCAGGGCGATGCACTCTGAAAGAATAAACTGCATCCGCACAGGTATCCATGTCGGATGGCAGCATATAGAGAACAGGAGATTCCGTCCACGTTCACTTTCCCATGTGTTCGAGCCCTGCCCTCTGCCCGCCGACTGATAATCAGTGGTCACCACCACCATGCGCACGGGTTGCCCTTGTCCGAGCGAAGCCTCGTCGAGGTCTTCGAGACAATACCGATTAGTGCTGTCCGTTTCGTCCAAATGAACAAACCGGATGCCGTTATCTTCCTTCTCTTTCTTCTTCTTAAACAAGTAACGGATTGAAAGCATCTTCAATATGGTTGATGGTAACTTCGGCCCCGTTGGGCGTACCCACGATGGCAATGATATCAAAGCGAAGCTCCTCCACCACGTCGTTCATCTTGACGTAGTTGTCAGCAGCCCTGCCGATATGCCAGATCTTCCGCGCGTCTACCGCATCTTCGGGCTCGGTCGCCTGTCCGGCTGTCCGTGTCTTCACTTCCACAAACACGATGGTGCGCCGGTCGGGCGTTTTACAGATAAGGTCGAGGTCCACCTTACTGCGCCCGTAACGCCAGTCTCGCTCCAAGAGCACGTAGCCCTGTTTCGTCAGAAACTGCGCCGCGGTTTCCTCTCCCCATTTGCCAAGGTCGTTGTGTTCTGCCATAGACGTATATTGCGAATACTGCAAAAGTAGTGGTTTTCTTCGATACTTCAAAGGGAATGTTGTACTTTTGCAAAGAAAAGGAAACAAGGAAAAACGAGGGAAACAAGGCGTGGCACGCAGAAGTTTCTCCCATAAAGCCAAGTTTCCGTCATTCCCCAAACAAGATGCTCAATACCGAAACCCAAGAACAAAAGGACGAGCGCTATATGCGCATGGCGCTCAAGGAGGCCGAAGCGGCCTTCGAGGAGGGCGAGATTCCCATTGGCGCTGTTATCGTGAGCCACGACCGCATTGTGTCTCGGGCGCACAACCAAACCGAAACGCTCCACGACGTGACCGCTCACGCCGAAATGCTCGCCATCACTGCCGCCGCCGATGCGTTGGGAGGGAAATACCTACCCGACTGTACGCTCTATGTCACCGTCGAGCCTTGTGTGATGTGTGCCGGAGCCTTAGGCTGGGCGCAACTTGGCCGCATCGTCTATGGCGTCGGGGATGAAAAGCGGGGCTACAAAAAATATGCGCCCGATGCGCTGCATCCTAAAGCTACAGTCACGTCGGGCGTATTACAAGATGAGTGCCGGGCACTCATGGTTGATTTCTTTAAAAATAAGAGATAACCTGTGGCGGAGTTATGGGACAGGTCGGACCTATCGGACTCGTCAGACGACCAGTCGGACGGTTAGCGGACGCACAAGCCGTGCGCCCCTACACAATTTGTGAAATCCATGAAAATCACAATCCACACCGTGCGAACAATTCGTGCAATCCGTGAAATTCGCAGTTATAATCCCGCGCAATGCTTAGGTCTTATCTCACCTGTATCACCAAGTATTTGCTCGTACTCCAGAACAGCTGGGGATTGGTGATGTTCAGCACATATTGGTTGTTGGCATCCCGAGTCAGATTGTAGCTGCTTGAAGGATGCATGGTGAGCAATTTGGCCGATTTGGAATAGAGCTTCACGCTCTTGAACGAGCGGATATCTATCTTCGTGAAATAGCTCTTATTGAAACTCGACTGCAACACTTTTCCATCCACGAGGATGCGCTGTTCCCTGAGTTCCTTCTTGTTGCCGAACACATACCATGCCGTGTTGAGCTGGGCATCCTGCCCGCTGATCTTCCGCGCTTTCTCATCGTTATCCGACTTCAGGTTAGACACATCGCTGTTCAGGTTGTTGATGGTCTCATCAAGTTCCATGATATGTATGTTCTTGGAATCGAGCTCTGCCCGCAGCTGCTGCATCTGGCGATCTTTCTCCTCCAGCTGCTGCATCATGTCCTCGATGCTCTTCTTCATTTCTCCACCTTTGAAATTGCTCTCCCGCAGCTGCTTCTGCAGTTTGTTGATGAGCTCGCGGTTTTCTTTCATACGCGTGGAGATGAACTTCATGCTCTCTCTGATCTGCTGCGGCTTGTTGGCGCCCTCGCCGTTCTTCACAAGATTCACTCGATTCTCAGCCTCAGAGATCTCACGGAATCCTTCCTGGATTTCGTTCATCAATCCCATCATGTCGTTAATCTCATTATCGCGCTGGGCAATAATTTTTTGCAGGGAATCGTTTTGCTCCATACTGTTGTAATCTGCAGGAGTCTCTTTCTTCTCTTTACACCCTACCGTGACCAAAAGCACGAGGGTCATGGATATCAACAGAATCTTTTTCATATTTCAGAATCTTTAAATTTCCTTGGTTTATTTTTTACGACTGGCTTTCCTGCCAATACGATGACGATCTCTCCCCGGGGGGCCGTCTCTGTGAAATGGGCCACTACTTCGTCGAGCGTTCCTCTGACGTGCTCTTCATACATCTTGGATATTTCTCTCGAGACACTCACTTGACGGTCGCCGCCAAACACTTCGGCAAACTGCGACAGGGTCTTGAGCAGCCGATATGGTGATTCATAGAATATCATCGTCCGTGGCTCATCCTTCAGACTTTCCAAGTGAGTCTTCCTCCCTTTTTTCTGAGGAAGGAACCCCTCGAAACAGAACCGATCACAAGGCAGTCCGGAAGACACTACAGCGGGAATGCAAGCTGTTGCCCCGGGCAGGGTCTGCACCGTGATGCCTGCGTGGGCAGCCTCACGCGCCAAATAAAATCCGGGATCGCTGATACCGGGTGTCCCGGCATCACTGATCAGGGCTATGGTCTGCCCTGCTTTCAAGCGCTCCACGATACCTGCCGCCGTCCCGTGCTCGTTGAACTTGTGGTGCGACATCAATCGATTTTTAATGTCGAAATGCTTCAACAGAATGCCCGACGTACGAGTGTCTTCTGCCAGCACCAAGTCTGCTTCTTTCAGGATGCGGATGGCACGCAGTGTCATATCGTCCATATTACCCACCGGGGTGGGTACAATATACAGAATGCCCATAGTAGGCAACAAATATAGGGAAATAAAATCCTGCGCCAAAATAAAATATTAATTCTTTGCATTTTTTAAGCAAGCTAAAAAAATTATTACTTTTCACGATGGAACAATAGCTATCTTTTATTACCTTTGCAATCGCTATGATAGATAACAACATAGGGGAAAACCACCGTCCCGGAAGAATTGAGGTGGTGTGTGGCTCGATGTTCTCCGGCAAGACCGAAGAGCTCATCCGGCGCATGAAACGCGCCAAACTGGCCAAGCAGAAAGTGGAAATTTTCAAGCCGGTCATCGACACCCGCTATTCCAATGTCAACGTCGTCAGCCACGACCGCAACTCCATCCCTTCCACCCCCGTTGAAAACTCAGAGGCTATCTTAGCACAATGTGCGGGGCATGATGTGATAGGTATTGACGAGGCACAGTTTTTCGACGACAAGCTCATAGAGGTGTGCAACAAGATGGCATACAACGGCATACGCGTCATCGTGGCAGGTCTCGACATGGACTTCCAGGGAGTGCCTTTCGGCCCCATCCCTGCCTTATGCGCCGTTGCCGACGATGTGACCAAGGTGCATGCCATCTGCATCAAATGCGGTGCCCTGGCCTACGCCAGCCACCGTCTGGTCAACGTGTCCTCACAAGTCATGCTCGGCGAAAAGACGGAATACGAGCCGCTCTGCCGGGACTGTTACCAGAAGGCCTTGGAAGAGGACCATCGCAACGCCTTGTCCGGAAACCTTTTCGAAAACGTGGAGCCGTAGGTCGGCATCCCACTTTGACCCGCCGAATCCCGAAACAACGAGTTTCAACAAAAACCTGACGATATGCAAAAAGAAATTACATTTGACAAATTAGTTCGTTGGGTGGGTATTTTCTTACTCATCGTAGCAGTATTCTATATGGTCAACTACCTAAGCAGCGTACTGCTTCCTTTCTTCATAGCATGGCTATTTGCCTATCTGCTCTATCCCGTCGTGAAATTCATCGAGGACAAGGCAAGAATTCGTATCCGGGCGCTCTCCATCATCATCACGCTCTTGCTCGTGCTGATTGTCATCGGACTTATCATCTATCTGATCGTTCCCCCGATGATCGAGCAATTCCGAAAGCTCTACGTCATCCTCAACCAATGGGTGAACGAAAGCACACACAGCAACAATATCTCCGAATGGATCTCCACGTGGGTATCTGATAATCGGGAACAGATAGAAATGTTTTTCAACAGTCCCGACTTCACCGACACCATCAAAGCCGCTGCACCCAAATTATTCAGCGTCTTGGGGCAGACGGCAAGCATTGTTATCAGCATCATTGCCTCGCTCATCACCCTGCTCTATATGTTTTTCATCCTCCTGGACTATGAATACCTCACCAGTAACTGGGTGAGAATTTTCCCCAAAAAGAACCGCCCGTTCTGGACCGAACTCATGGACGACGTGGCCCGCGAGCTCAACAACTATATACGGGGACAGGGGCTGGTTGCCCTGTGCATGGGCATCATGTTCTGCATCGGCTTCAGCATCATGGACTTCCCTATGGCCATCGGCCTGGGCATCCTCATCGGTATTCTCGATCTCGTACCCTATCTCCACACCCTCGCCCTCATCCCCACCGCTTTTTTGGCCATGCTCAAAGCCGCCAACACCGGGCAGAACTTCTGGATGGTATTCGGGCTTGCCGTCGGGCTTTTCATCGTGGTACAGATTATTAGCGACATGATTGTCACCCCCAAGATTATGGGTAAAGTCATGAGGCTCAACCCCGCCATTCTCCTGCTTTCCCTCTCCGTCTGGGGCACTATTCTCGGCTTTATCGGTCTCATCATCGCCCTACCCCTCACCACACTGATTATCGCCTATTGGAAACGATACGTCACACGGGAGCAAGCGGAACTGGAAGAAAAAACCGTGCAGGAAAAGCCGGCTCAGACATAAGAGGGCGTGTCAAAAGTTAAAACTTTGGCACACCCTCCAACCACCACACCGTTAAGGTCTTCTCGCAAAACCATAGATGCAAAGACGGGTGATTTTTGAAGAACGGTTTTCAAAAAAGAGTCTTTCATTTCCAGAACAGAAAATTCTACAGCACTTGTTTTGGTGAAGTTTTCTTGACAATCCTCGCTTTTCGTAAGTAGCCCACCAAATTATTGCAAGCATTGTTAGGTGAATATAGTCGTTTTGTCTTTGCAATATTTTTTAAAGGTTGTGCTTTCCGGCTTGCTAATCTTGCCACTAAGGGATGCAGACCGATAAGGTCATGATGAAGCGACTGCCTTTGCCAAGTTCGCTCTCGACGACCAATGTTCCATTGTGGGCTTCGACAAAGTCGCGGGATATGGAAAGTCCCAAGCCGCTCCCTTGTATTTTCGTGCCCGGAACGCGGAAGTATTTCTCAAAAATGGATTCGTGATAACGCGGGTCTATACCTTTGCCAAAGTCTTGCACAAAGATAGCGATGTGGTGTTCATCCGATTGTTTGGCTCCGATGATGACCCGACCTCCTTCGGGAGAGTAACGAATAGCATTGCTCAATAAATTTGTCAAGACCCATGCGATTTTCTCGCTGTCTACATAGAGCTTTCCGATTTTGTGGGCAGGGTAGTCCACCTCTATGTTGATACCAAATTTGTCGGCCTGCAGTTTGTTGGCTTTGATGGCGTATTCTATCAATTCTATGGGTTTGGTAACGATAGGTTTCAGTTGCAGCGCCCCACTTTCGACCTGGGTCATGTTGAGCAGTTCGCCGGTAATGGAAAGTAGCCGTTCCCCGTTGTCCTTGATATCTTTGATCATCTCCTGCTGGTCCGCGTTCAGGCTGCCAATGCGGTTGTCCGTAAGCAACTGGCTGCTCATCAATATGGCGGATATGGGTGTTTTCAATTCGTGGGAGATGGTTGATATGAACGTGGTCTTTGCCACGTTCAGTTTGTGAAACTCCGTGATATTCTTTAAATACACCACATATCCCTTTTGCTCTATGCGCTTGTCGTCCGGGTTGGTCATACGAACGGGCAAATACTTCACTTGGAAATAGCTTTCCTTGTTGTCGGCGTAAATTTTCAACGGCTCGTCTTTCTTGTCCTTCTGGCTCTTCAATCCATTCAGCAAGCGCCTCAACAGGTCATTGCGCAGAGCCATTTCCTGAGCAGATTGGTTTTCGGTGCTTTCTCTATTGATATTGAGGATTCCCAATGCCTCATTATTGATAAACAGGAACGAGAGATTGCGGTCAAGGCAGATAATGGGTTCGTCTATGGAATTGATGATGGTTTCGAGGTATTTCTTGGAGGTCATCAACCTGGCCGTCGATGAATTCTTGTAAATATTCAGCTGATGTACCATGCTGTTGAAATTGCCGGAGAGCATTTCCATAGCTTCGCTGCCTTTCAAGTCGAGGGAAACATCATAATGATGGTTGGCAACCTCTTTGATGGCCATGGTGAGTTCTTCGAAAGGCTTGTTGATGGAAACCGGCAGCTTGATCCATATCCACAGCCCGATCAATATACACAGAACACCAAAAACCACCACAAGCGTCATGGCCCTGCTCAATCCGTAACCGGCAACAGGAGAGTTCGGCTCCGTGAAAGTCAATATTTGCAGACTGATAACCGACAGGGCCACCAACCCTATGATCATTGTTACTAACGACCCGATGGCCAGCGTTATTTTTTCTTTGATGCTTAGCTTCATACTTCAAATGCTATACTGTTTATGCAAAAATAACTAAATCTATTTTCATTTCGCCCAAAGTTTTCAGGAACTTGTTGTAAGCGCCTATTTTAAACCATACTTTGGGCATGACGAAAGAAGGGTGCCCCATGCAAACCGTAGTGATGTGCTCTGCTTTGCACGTTTCGATGATAGCCCGTTCCCGGTTCTTGGCCGTGACCTGCCTGATGGTGCCGCCTAACTGGGCCGCCAGCTCAAGATGTCCCATCAGATGGCGTTGGGTTGTCAGGGGAATTCGGTCAGTGTCTTCAGAAGGCGTCTGGACATACAGCGCATACAACGCCCCGTCGCAACGTGCCGTCAACCGCGCCGCCTTGCGAATGATGGAACGCTGGGTCTCCGCATTGCTGCTCACGCATACTAAAACACGTTCTTGCCGGGTCGGGCGAAGATTGCTTATGGTGACTTCGTTTTCCACTTTCTTGCCCACACGAAAGGCAACTTCCCTAAGCGCAAGCTCCCGCAGTTGCAATATGTTTTCGGTCTTGAAGAAATGACTGAGAGCGATCGGGACTTTCTCCTGTCGGTAGATTTTCCCGGCCTTCAACCTGTTGATCAGTTCCTCTGATGTGAGGTCAATGTTCACCACTTCGTCCGCTTCCTGCAAGACATTGTCGGGAATACGCTCCTGCACCCTGATTCCGACAATATTGTATATGTCATCGTTCAGACTCTCGATGTGCTGAATGTTCACTGCAGAAATCACGTTGATACCCGCGTCCAACATTTCCATCACATCTTGCCAACGCTTGGAGTTGCGGCTTCCTTCAATATTGGAGTGTGCAAGCTCATCGACAATGACAATCTCGGGGTGAATCTGGAGGATGGCGTCAATGTCCATCTCCTCCAATTCTTTGCCTTTATAGAATATCTTTTTGCGCGGAATGATCGACAGACCTTGCAGCAGGGCCTTCGTATCGGCGCGTCCATGAGTCTCTACGTAGCCTATCTGAACATTCGTTCCGTGCTCGAGCATTTCCTTGGCGTCCTGCAACATACGGTAGGTCTTGCCCACGCCGGCAATCATGCCGATGTAGATCTTGAATTTGCCACGCTGCGAACGACGTATCAATTCGAGGAAATGCTGAACATTATCTTTCTTTTCCATAGAATACAGATTTATGTTTTCAGTATGACCGCAGACTGTCGAGCAATACATTCAGTTTGAGTACGTTCACCTTGCCCGTTCCCATGAAGCCAAACAAAGGTTTCTCCGTACATTGAGCCACGATATTCCGCACTGTGGCTTCGCTCATGGCCCTCGCTTTTGCCACACGTCTTACCTGTATATCGGCTGATTTCGGGGTAATGTCGGGATCGAGCCCGGAGCCGCTGGCCGTTACCATTTCCGCCGGTATGTCTTCGGCTTTCAAATAAGGATGGTGCTGTAAAAACACGTTAATCCTCTCTTTGACCTCATGCAGGTATTCCGGATTGGAAACGGCTTTGTTGCTTCCGCCCGAACGCATACCATCATAACCTTCGCCGGCACATGAAGGGCGACCCCAGAAATAGCGGTCGTCCGTAAACTTTTGTCCGACATTGGCCGCACCGACAACACGCCCGTTGAGCGTGACAACTTCTGCGTTGCCCTTGTTTGGTCCTGCCACCTTGGCAAACAGCCACAGCACAAGAACATAAAATACCGACAGGAATATGCAGAATACAACAGTCAGCCTAATTGCTTTCAATAAACGTTTCATATAATCTTATTATTTAAAAAAATAATCCAATGATTAAATCAATCAATTTAATGCCAATGAATGGAGCAATGATGCCCCCGATTCCGTAGATGAGCAAGTTTTGCCGGAGCAACGCACTCGCCCCGATGGGCTTGTATTTCACGCCTTTCAAAGCCAAAGGGATGAGCAGGGGAATAATGATGGCATTGAATATGACCGCAGACAGGATGGCGCTCTGCGAAGAGTGCAGCCGCATGATGTTCAGCGCGTCAAGTTGCGGTACGGAAGTCATGAATAATGCCGGCACTATCGCGAAGTATTTGGCCACATCGTTGGCAATGGAGAAAGTCGTCAGCGTGCCGCGCGTCATCAAGAGTTGCTTGCCGATCTCCACAATCTCTATCAGTTTGGTAGGGTCATTGTCCAAGTCTACCATGTTACCGGCTTCCTTGGCGGCTTGGGTCCCGCTGTTCATGGCCACCCCCACATCGGCCTGTGCCAATGCCGGAGCGTCGTTGGTACCGTCGCCCATCATCGCCACCAACTTGCCGTCAGCCTGTTCTTCCTTGATGTAATTCATCTTGTCTTCCGGCTTGGCCTCCGCAATGAAATCATCTACACCGGCTTTCTCGGCGATATATTTGGCCGTCAGCGGATTGTCTCCTGTCACCATTACCGTCTTTACGCCCATCTTCCGCAGTCGTGCAAAACGCTCTTGAATGCCGGGCTTGATAATATCCTGCAATTCAATGAGTCCCACAACCCGCTTGTTCACACAGACCACAAGCGGTGTTGCGCCATTGGAGGTGATGGCCGTAACGAGATTGGCAATAGCCGGGGGAAACTCAAAACCGGCCTCCTCCGTCAATCGGCGCATCGTGTCAAAGGCTCCCTTCCGGATTTCCGTCCCGTCTTTTAGGATGATTCCCGACGATTTGGTCTCTGCCGTGAACTTAATCATACGTGCGCCTTCCGTATTCAAAGCTCTCATACGGAAGCCATCCTTGCGGCCCAGTTCCACGATGGATTTTCCCTCGGGCGTATCATCCGCAATAGACGAGAGCAGACAGGCCTGCTCCAATTCGGCCTTGTCTACTCCCTCGGCAGGATAGAAAGCCGTGGCTTTGCGATTCCCGATGGTAATGGTGCCGGTCTTGTCGAGCAGCAGCGTGTCCACATCTCCCGCAGTCTCTACGGCTTTGCCCGACTTGGTGATGACGTTGGCCCGCAAGGCCCTGTCCATGCCGGCAATGCCGATGGCCGAAAGAAGACCGCCTATGGTCGTCGGTATCAGACAGACGAACAAAGAGATGAGCGATGTGACGGTGACAACCGTGCCCGTATAGTCGGCAAATGGTTTCAACGTGATGCATACGATAAGGAAAATGAGGGTGAACACGGCCAACAAAATAGTCAGCGCTATTTCATTGGGCGTTTTCTGCCGCGATGCACCCTCTACCAAGGAAATCATCTTGTCCAAGAAGCTCTCGCCGGGCTGGGTGGTTACCCTCACTCTGATCCGGTCGGACAACACCTTGGTGCCACCGGTTACGGAACTTTTGTCACCGCCGGCTTCCCGGATGACGGGCGCCGACTCGCCGGTGATGGCGCTCTCGTCCACAGAAGCAAGCCCCTCGACGATTTCTCCGTCGGCAGGGATAATGTCGCCGGCCTCACAGACAAACTCATCGCCTTTCTTCAGCCGCGAACTGTTCACTTGCACGATTTTGCCGTCAACCAAGAGTTTGGTGGGCGTCTCCTCGCGCGTCTTGCGCAGACTGTCTGCCTGAGCCTTTCCTCGGGCTTCGGCGATGGCCTCGGCAAAGTTGGCAAACAAAAGCGTGAGAAATAATACGACAAAGATACACGCATTGTAGGCAAACGACTCTTGCCCGTTATGAAACGCAGAAAAGACGCTGACGGGCAGCATGATGGCCGTACTGACTTCCACGACAAACATGATGGGGTTTTTCACCATGGTGCGAGGGTCGAGCTTGACAAACGACTGCTTGACGCTCTCTATCAGTATTTTCTTTTCGAACAAAGCATGAGAAATATTCTTTTTCATTGCGGATTATAAACTTAAATGTTCTGCAATAGTGCTTAGCGCATGTACGGGGAAAAACGACAATGCCGCTATAATGAAAATGATAACAAACGTCATCACGGCAAACGTATTCGTATCTGTTTGCAGCGTGCCTGAGTTTTCAGGGATATATTTCTTCTTGGCGAGGATGCCTGCAATGGCTACCTGTCCGATAATGGGTACATATCTGCCCAACAGCAAGACGAGCCCGCACGAAAAGTTCCAAAACCATGTGTTGTCGCCCAATCCCTCGAATCCGGAGCCATTGTTTGCCGCGCTGGATGTAAACTCATAGAGCATTTCGCTGAGTCCGTGGTAGCTGGGATTGTTCAGCCATCCCCCCTCAGCTGCCACAAACTGCGGCACATGGACAAACAGATAAGCGGCCAACGCCGTGCCCACCAAGATAAGGAGCGGATGCAACAGCGCCACGATGGAGGCTATCTTCATCTCCCGGGCTCCAATCTTATGCCCCAGAAACTCCGGCGTGCGCCCCACCATCAATCCGCTGATAAACACAGCGATGATCATAAAGGTGAAATAGTTCATGAATCCTACTCCCACGCCGCCAAACCACGTGTTGATCTGCATATTCAGCATCTCGATCATGCCCGAAAGGGGCATCATGGAATCGTGCATGGAATTGACCGACCCGTTTGACGTCACCGTCGTCGTCGTGCT
The DNA here is from genome assembly GCA_050946435.1 of Prevotella sp. GTDB lineage: Bacteria > Bacteroidota > Bacteroidia > Bacteroidales > Bacteroidaceae > Prevotella. Next base: position 6,028 of record JBMNUU010000035.1, on the reverse strand, counting down.
CCACAGCGCTCCGGCGGCAGAGCCTATCCTAACTTCCTTCCCTTCCATCGAGCCGCCGCTTTGGTCCACCCCCATGCTACTGATGTTGGGATTGCCCTTTGTCTCTTGATACACATTAACGGCCGTGGTCGCAAGAAACGCACAGAGCATGATGGCAAAGATGCTGTAGCCCAGCCTCTTGCGTTTCAGGTAGAAGCCGAAGGCAAAGACGAGCGCCATGGGAATGATGAGGATAGACCAACATTCAACCATATTGGTCAGATAGGTGGGATTTTCCAGCGGATGGGACGAATTGGAGCCAAAATACCCTCCGCCATTGGTACCGAGCTGCTTGATGGCTACAATGGCAGCTGTGGGACCTTGGGCAACATACTGCGTGGTGCCTTCCAGTGTCGTCACCTCCATTTTCCCGTCAAATCCCATGGGAGTGCCGTGCAGGATAAGAATGAAACCAACGATGAGCGAAAGCGGCAGCAATATGCGCGTAACGCTCAACGTCAGGTAGCGGTAGAAGTTGCCTATCGTATGGGTTGTTTTTGCCGCAAGCGCTTTCATGATACCCGCCATGGCCGCCATGCTGGTAGCGGCGGTGACAAACTGGAAAAACATGATCACAAACAGTTGCGTCAGATAGGTCAATCCGGTCTCGCCGCTGTAATGCTGCAAGTTGCAGTTCACCAGAAAACTGATGCAGGTGTTGAAGGCCTGATGGGCGGTCTGCCCGATATTGCCGTCAGGATTGAGCGGCAGCACGCCCTGAATCACCAACAGCAACATGCCCCAAACAAACCAAAACAGATTCAGCGCCAGCAAAACCCTGAGAAAAGTCTTCCAATCCATCTCTACGTCCGGATTGACTCCGCTCAGCCGGTATATCCATTTCTCCACGGGTTTGAGAAAGTCGAGACAAGTTTTCTCTCCTTTGTACACCCGGGCGATGTATTTGCCCAATGGATAGCTCAGGGCCACCATAAGGATGATCGTGACAATAACGCCAAAAATCTCTGTATTCATAACTTCAGATTTAGAACTTTTCGGGTTTGATGAGTACGTATGTCAGATAGACAAACATCGTCACACTGATAACAAACAATATTATATACATGATTCTTCCTCCTTTCCGTTAGATTGTTCAAACCACTCAAGGCTCTTGATGAAAAGCCGGAAGCATGCTAAACCCGTCAGCGTGCAAACGAGGAAACCAATTGATAGTAAATCCATCATCTTCTTACCTATTATTTACAAGTTAAACGTTTTCTTTTTCACACCACATCATGTCAAAACGGATGCCAGCAACCGGCACCATACAATAAGTACCTGATAATGAACGAGATAAAAACAAACCAAGAAAAAGAAGGCCCATAAAATACCCTTTCAAAATGGAAGGGTTTTTCCATTTTGAAAGGGTAAAAGGAAGCGGAGGGCGTGAACTGAGACGGTGGGGGAGCTTAATCCATCACGATATGGTATTCGTCTATCTTGCGATATAAAGTGGTGAGACCTATTTTGAGCAACCGGGCGGTCTCTGTTTTATTGCCCTTCGTAAACTTGAGCACTCGGATAATGTGATTACGCTCCATGACGGAGAGGTCAAAGGGCGTCTTGCCGGACTCTTCGTCGTTGTTTCCCGCCAACAATTCCATCGGCAGACAGTCTGCGGATATTTTCTCGTCGCAGACAATAAGCGCACGCTCTATGACGTTTTGAAGCTCACGTATGTTTCCGGGCCAGGGATAATGCTGCATGAGTTCCAAACAGTCTGGGGTGATGGACGTTGCCGTTTTCCCAATTTTTTGGCCAAGCCGACCTATAAAACAATGCACAAGGTCCGGAATATCCTCCTTGCGTTCCCTCAGCGCGGGTAAGTCGATCTGGAAAACGGAAAGCCGGAAGAATAAATCCTCCCGAAACCGCCCGCGATTCATCTCATCCTTCAAAACACGGTTGGTGGCGGAAATTATCCTTACATCCACTTTGGTCGGTTTGGTGTCGCCCACCTTGATAAATTCTCCCATTTCGAGCACGCGCAGCAATTTGGCCTGCAACTCTATGGCCATTTCCCCAATTTCGTCGAGAAAGATGGTGCCGTGGTCAGCCTCTTCAAAAAGTCCCTTCTTATCCTTCACCGCGCCTGTGAACGCTCCCGCTTTGTGCCCGAACAGCTCGCTTTCCAACAATTCCCTGCTAAAAGCGGAGCAATTGATAGCCACAAAGGGCTTGTCGCCCCTGCTGCCGGCATGATGAATGGCTTGGGCAAACACTTCTTTGCCGGTGCCCGTCTCACCGGTCAACAGCACCGGAACATCTGTGGCAGCCACCTTTTGGGCGAGGTCGACCACCCTTTGCAAACTGCCCGATTTGCCAATAATATCATCGAAAGAAGAAACATGACGCTCATCCTGTAAAGAGGCCTTCGCCTTGCCATCGGTCCTTCGTTCTGCAGCGACGGCATCCATCGCCCTATTGATAATAGGTATAATCTTACGGTTGTCATCGCCTTTCACGATATAATCGAACGCACCGTTTTTGATGGCCTGCACCCCGTCGGAGATTGTGCCGTGGGCCGTGAGCAAAATGACCTTTGCCTTATCGTCCGCCGCCAACAGCTCCGCTATCATGTCCACGCCATTCCCGTCGGGCAGGAATACATCGCAAAGCACCACATCCACCTTGTTTTTCGTCATGGCGTCCAAACCGGACTTGCGGTCTTTGGCTTCGAAGACTTTATAGCCTTCCAGTTCCAGCATCCTGCACAACAACATTCTGATAGAACGTTCATCATCTATGATTAAAACCGTGTTCATTCTTTAAGCAAATATTAAAATCTCCCGTGCCAATTCTCATCGTAGAGTCCCGACAACAACTGCAAATTTATGGAAAGTTTGCGAAGAATCTGTCTTTAAGCCTCTCAAAATTTAATATTTCGCTTGGTATTCAGTTGCTTTTCTTGGGATTCTTTTTGATTTTTCATCGTCTCTACTCACACAAAAAACCATGAAAACGTTATGACTGCCTATGGATTATTCCTTTTTTACACGCCCCCATTTCTCCATTCATCCATGCGCACAGAGCGGCAGACGGAAGTCCGGCGACACTGCTTTGCCGTGCCAAACTGTAAAGAATAGTTCACAAAAAAGAGGGCATCCGAATTTGGTGTTTTAGAAAGACAACACTCATTTTCAGAGGTTTTTGTCTTGATTTTGTCGCCTTGTCTCGCCCCTCGTTGTGCGAATCGGGTGCGGCTGCGCTGCCGTTACTATCCAACCGCCCTGCGGCTACTACCCAACCGCACGCCCTCTAAGGCTCAACCGCAGTGCCGTTAAGCCCTATCCGCAGTGCCCAAACATAGCAACGGCAGCCACATCTTTTCTCTTTTTTGATTTAAGAAAATACGCTCCTCGCAATCATCTCGCTATCAGCAGATTAGCAAATTGCCTTGATTTTCGCGTATTTTGAAAAACATCCGTCACCGTTTCAAACTCGCAAATTTGGAAGCACCATTTGTAAGTTTATTTCAGCTCACAGCAGCACGTTTCCACGTGGAGTTGATAGCAGAAACACACCAATCACAAGCAAACAGTAACGAGCAATCGTGTTTATTATTAATAGTAGCATACTATGTGAACATCGCCAATCAGGATAATCAGATTACCCTTGTTGTGTATCATAATGTTCTTAACGCGCCGGCCAATTGCATTTGCAAATACGATGTTAGTTTTAAGATGAGCCAATTGATACCCGGTAAGTATCAACTTAAAATGTACTATGCCACACCGAATATGAAATATAATGAATTCTAATATTGCATACAATGGTCAGCTCAATCTAACTCAGAATAAAAAGGAAAGCGTAACCTTCAAGCCAGAATTGAGTTTACCCGAGAATTAAATATATGGAAAACTGATTGATATATAAAGAAAAAAGGGTATCTTATTCAGACACCCTTCTTGTGATCCGCATGGGGGCGAAAGTGATCCGTTTGGGGTCGCTATTTGCATGGAGTTAAGCCTTATATGTTACCACTCAAAAAAATACAACAAGTTCGTTTTCAATGATATACGAAACTTTTGTAAAAAGTATGGGCAATTTGTGAAAGATCAAGTGGTAACACATTGGTAACACAAACGCATCGTTGGTAACACATTTTTGCCCCGTAGCGTCATTTGGCTTTATAGCACATGAAGAAGAAATCTGCCGTTAATTAAATCAAAGATCATTGTAGGAGAATAGTCTGGATGAAGATCTTTTGAAAGAGACTCAATCGGCACAACTAAAATCCTCTAAATAACAATACAAAGATAACTAATATCCATGAAAGTTCCAAAATTCATTTTAGTTCCTTTAACAGACGAGTACCGAGAATTCCCAACACCTCTTATAAGATATTGCACACAATATTTTATGAAGCTCACATCTCTATTTTGTGGCGAATAGTTTTTCCATAACTTGCAAAAAGTTACCGACTAAAGAATGTTAATATGAGACTTTGTCTTTGGAAGCATCTTCTTGAAGCATAGACGCTATGATGTCTTTGGGATAATAGCATGGAACATCAGCCTTGGTTTTTGTTTTGAGGAACAGTATCGGGTGTACCTTTTGCCCCTTCTTTACGAATGGTAAGCGGCTGGCACGGCTTGTTAATTGCTCATAAATACTCTGTGCATCGTCGCGTTCTCGCCATTTACATTCTGCCACGAGGATGTGCTTCTTGTCAAGCGATTCAGCTACAAGGTCGAGCTCTATCTGTTCGTAGTCATTGTTGCCATCTTCTTTTGGTATGCCGCCCCACCATCGTGAGGCAATGCCATAGACTACGCCATCAATCTCATTGCCTGTCACGAAGTCGCGACAAATCTTTTCCCATACCTGACCAACGTATGTACTGAAGTCCTTACGAATAATATCCATTACGAGATTCTGGCGGTCGAGTTCAATGAGGTATTTGTTGGGATTGATAAACCTGTAATAGAAGGATAGAAAGTTGTCACCAAGACGATACAGTCCTTTCTTGCTACTCTTCGGATTGTCGCCAAATGGTATATCTTTCTCCACATAGCCTAAATCGATCAGTATGCTGATGGGCTGAGAAAGGTTGGTCGCAGGCTGCTGCATACGACTGGCTATTTCCGAAATGCGATTCACCCCGTTGCCCACCGTTGTAAGTAATGAGAAAGACGTAGCCGTATCACGACGTTCGTCACGGAGCAACCGAGTTGGCTCATCGTACAGCGTGCCATAATTATTGACCAACAGATTGCGTACCGCCACTTCCAAGGTGTCGAAGTCGGCACGAAGTTCCCAGTAGCGAGGCACACCACCCCAAACGGCATATTCCTCAACAGCCTGCTGGTCGGAACAATGCAGGGCTTCTTTTATATAAGGCAAACGCAGTTGCTTCAGCTTTGGCTGCCAAGCACAGCGTTGATACAAGGGTGATTTTTCATTGAGTACCAACGAGTGCATCATCAGTTGGGAGGAACCACAAAGTATCAGGTTGTATTTCAGTTTTTTATTATCCACCAATCGTTGAATGACGGAGGGCAGCGAAGGATCGCTCTTGACGAGATACGAAAACTCGTCTAAACACACTGATGTGTTCTCTCCAACGTATAGATTGACGGAGGTGAGTATCGTTTCCCAATCATGGTATGACACACGATCAAATCCATCAAACGTAAACGAAACAGTCTTAGCAAAGGAATCTATCTGCTGCTGCGTTTGTGCTTCTTCGCTTAGATGGTACACATCCTGATTGGTCAAAACATGCTTAATGAGTTCTGACTTTCCAATACGCCGCCTGCCATAAATTACAATCAGCACAGGCCGGTTAAGGCCTAGCGTGCGCTTGAATGTAGTGGATTCTTCTATTCTATCAATAAATTCCATATTATCAATAATTATCTTTGCCAAACATTATGTTTTGCAAAGATAATATTTTAATCACTATCAATACACAAAATCACCAATAATTTTAACTCTAATCAAAATTATGTTTGCGAAAGATAATGTTTACTGAACATAATATGGG
>JBMNUU010000034.1:0-26962 GCA_050946435.1 Prevotella sp. | reverse complement strand
TAGAATGATTAGTATTTTTAATAATGTGTGCAAATTAACAAAATATATTTTAAATCCTAAAACTTTTTGCAATAAATTTTCACGAAACAAAGCCCGTTCTCGGAATTTATTACGAAATTTGCAACAAACATTAAACTTACGTGATGAAACACAAAATTATGTTATTTGCCTTGATGCTGATGGCTACCCTCTCAGCATCGGCCCAAAAGAAATTCTCAGTTTATGCCGTAGGATTCTATAATCAGGAAAATCTTTTCGATACTTGTCACGACGAAGGCAAGCGCGATTATGACTTTCTGCCGTCAGGTTCCTATCGCTGGAACGGACTTAAATACAGTCATAAACTCCACAACATGGCCCATGCATTGAGTGATATGGGTACAAGCACGCTGCCCGGTGTGGGATGTGCCATCATAGGTTTGGCCGAGGTGGAGAATGCCAAAGTGCTGACCGATCTTTGCAATCAGCCCGAACTGAAAGCCCGAAACTATCAGTTCTGCCATATAGAGGGGCCCGACAGGCGAGGTATAGACTGTGCACTGCTCTATAATCCCAGTTTATTCAAGGTGAACAATGTGAAACTTGTGCCCTATGTGCCTACGGAAAAGCAAGACAGCGATTTCAAAACGCGCGGTTTCCTCACCGTGAGCGGAGAACTTGCAGGCGAACACGTGGCAGTGATAGTATGCCATTTGCCCAGCCGTTTCAGTGGGTCATATTATCGTGAAGTGGGCGCCGCACAAGCAAAAGCAGTGAAAGACTCGTTGCTCAATGATGATAAGAATTGTAAGGTCTTTGTCATGGGCGACATGAACGACGACCCCACAAACAAGAGCATCCGTGAAGTGCTGAGAGGCGAAGGAGACATTGACAAGGTGGGCAAGGACGATATGTACAATCCTTGGTATAACATTTTCACCAAACAAGGCACGGGCACGCTGATGTATCGTGGCACATGGAATCTGTTCGACCAGATTCTGCTATCTCCCAACCTGCTCAACCCCAAGGGCTCCAAAGATTATCGCAAACTGAAATATTGGAAGTGCGAAATCCAGCGAATGCCCTATCTGTTCCAGACTGAAGGAAAATATAAAGGTTCTACCAAGCGTACCACAGCAGGCGGCGTTTGGCTTGACGGCTATTCAGACCATCTTCCGGTGTGTGTTTATTTGGTAAAAGAGCAGCCGCTCCGCTAATTGCTTTCCTGAATAAATGGGGAAGGCGAAATGCTATCACGAGATAGAAGTAGTAATTTAACACCTCTTATTATTAGATAATTAGATAAAACAAGAGCATGGTCAAACAAACCAACAGACGTGCTGCTACTCCTTTACGAGAGCGGACATCGGCGGGAGAGATCGAATCCCACCCGTTTGTCCCGTTTCTTCCCTCCAATGCCAAACTTTTGATGCTTGGCACTTTTCCCCCTGCGCCCAAACGTTGGTGTATGCCTTGGTATTATCCCAACTTCACCAATGATATGTGGCGCATCTTTGGCATTTGTTTTTTTGACGACAAAAATCACTTTGTAGATTTGGAGCACAAAACCTATCGTTTGGAAGCATTGAAGCGTTTTCTTGCCCAGACGGGTGTGGCGATGTTCGATACCTGTCTACGAATACGACGCACCACGGGCACGGCTTCTGATAAGGACCTCGAAGTGGTAGAACAGGCAGACCTTGACGGTATGCTTCGCGTCTTGCCACACTGCCGTGCGGTGGTGGCTGCCGGACGGTTGGCCACAAGCATTTTTACAAAACACTTTGGCATCGATGCACGGAAGATGAAGATGGGCGATCACATCGATTTTCAATTCGAGGGCCGCACCGTCAGTCTCTATCGTGAGCCGAGTTCCTCGCGCGCCTATCCCATGAAAGTGGAAGCAAAGGCGGAATATTATGCCAATATGTTTCGGGATATAGAGCTGATGTAATATGGCGTCATGATTTAGCTCTACCAACTATTTTTTTCAATGCCTAACGGCCAACTTGTAACAGAAACATTTATGATCAACTCAAAAAACAAAAAAATAACGATTATCGGTATTGCCGGAGGAACAGGCTCGGGCAAGACCACAGTAGTCAATAAAATTGTGGAAGCACTGCCGCCCGACTATGTGGTTGTGGTGCCACTCGACTCCTATTATAACGATACGACGGGCATGACCGATGAAGAGCGTAAGGCCATCAATTTCGATCATCCCGACGCATTCGACTGGAAGCTGCTCTTGAAACACATTAATGAGTTGCGCAAGGGCCATGCTGTGGAGCAGCCCACCTACAGCTATCTCATCAGCAATCGTCTACCAGAGACAGTACACGTTGAACCGAAGCCGGTCATCATCATTGAAGGCATCATGACGCTTATCGACAAGAAGCTGCGTGACCTTATGGACCTCAAGATATTTGTGGATACCGATGCCGACGAACGACTCATCCGCAACATCCAGCGTGACACCATCGACCGGGGACGAACGGTGTCGATGGTGGTGGAACGCTACCTCAAGGTGTTGAAGCCTATGCACGAGCAGTTTATCGAACCCACCAAGCGCCATGCCGACCTCATCATACCGCAGGGGGGAGAAAACCTCAAGGGAATCGGTATCTTGTGTAAATATATCGAAGGCCTCATGACGGAGAAAATAGCGGATGCGCCAAGCACGCAGGAGTAGCCGATGGCTTACCCCAGTTTGTATGCTATAAAGATTCTATAAGACGAATATGCCATATGCACGAGGGGAGAGACGTACGAGCCGTATGTCCCTACCGCTGCATACCTCCACTTTTTCCTATTGGGCCGACTAAACGCCCGTATTTTCCTTTACAAAAGCCCATTTATATTTCGCGTATTTGGCAACGCTCTTATTTCCGCCCGAAATACGCGAAATTTACGGAAGTTTATAGAATGTTGATAATCAGTGATTTTTGTCGGCAGGCGCTTGCGCTGTTTTTTTGCCATCTGCGGTTGGATATCAAACGGGAGGATGAGAAAGGCGTAACCGCAGTGCGGATAGGCCTTAGCCGCACTGCCGTTGAGGCTTAACCATAGCGCCGTTATAGTTCCGCCATAATATGACGGAATATAAAAATGCACCATCGTTGCTTTTCCGGGCCATTCATGCCGACTGTGAGCGCTAAAACATAGCCCTTTTTCCTCTAAACGACCAGAAAATAATCCTCGAAAAACGGTAATACGTTTTTACATTCGGAGTTTTGTAGGTTCAGTAGAAAGCGAAAAAACTTTTATTCGATAGGGTCTGATATGAAAGGGTCGCTTGCCTGTTCTGCCGTTTCTGTTTGCTCTGTAGTTGTTCCGGTCTGCTCTGTAATGGCTTCGGGAGTCTGCTCTGTGGAGACTTCGGCAGGTTGTTCGACGGAAGCTTGAGCCTTTTCATACGCTTTCTGACATTGATGAATCTTGATGGAATCGATGAGGTCTACCACTCCATAAACTATCATGCACCATCCAATCACAAATAGCGGAGCGGTGGCAATGAGGTCCGGCTTGATGATGGCCAGCAGGCCGACAAGAAAGATAATGGTAGGGAAGATCCACCAAACGAATCCTATCTGGGCGTACTTCTTGGCTGAGGCAAGGTTGAAAAACTGATTCAGTGCGCCAAGAATGAGAATGGCAGCCAAAACATACATAAGCCCGTGAATAAACAAGGTGGGGGCCAAGGCGAGTATGCCTCCCAATACCATACTCCCGATTCCTACAATGGGGAAAGAGGGCGTAGACGGAGCAATGGGGTTGCCCTGGGCATCGTATATCTGCACCTTGCTTTCCTTGCTTTTAGCAGAGAAATAGACGATGCAGCTGATGACACCTGAGAGAAAGAAAAGCACACCAATGGCTACTGTGAGCCAGGTTACGGTTTCTTCACGATACTTGACGATAAGTGCACCTACGACAATGGCGCAGATGGCGCGGAAAATGCTGCTCTGCAATATTTTCATAATGTGGTTGTTTTACGGGCACAGCCCTCTTTAGTGGCAAAGTTACGATAAAACACTGAAATAATCAACGGGATTTGGAATAATAATTCATTGTTTACTGATAATAAGGGCAATATATTGTAAAAAAACATGTTCAAGTTTTTGGTAAAGCTAAGGCTGCCTCATATTTGTTTTGTAATTTTGCAGTCGTAATTATCAAAGAAAAGTTATTGGGATGACAACATTATATTTGGTACGGCATGGGGAGACAGTGGGCAACAGGGCCCAGATACTACAAGGGCAGACTCCGGGCGAGCTCAACGACTTGGGGCGTGAGCAGGCTTGTGAGGTAAGGGAGAAAATGCGACATGAGACTATCGATGCCTTTGTGTCGAGCGATTTGCGTCGGTCGATGCAGACTTGTGAAATTATTGCCGAGCCGCATGGTGGGAAGGTGGTGACTTCGGTATTGCTCCGTGAACGTGACTGGGGAGGATTCACAGGAAAGTTTATTCCGGATTTGCAAGATGCTGAGTGGCCGGACGATATTGAAACCTTGGAACAGATGCTGAGCAGGGCCCGAAACTTCATAACATGGTTGAGGATTACCTATCCCGGGCAGACGGTTTTGGCCGTAGGTCACGGCATTATCAACAAAGCCATCCAAAGTGTTTATTACAACAAGCCCATGAACGAGATACACAAGATGGGGAATGCGGAGATACGGGTGCTGATATTGTAAGTCCGAAACATTAGGTTACTGTTTACTTTTCAAAGTCAAAAAAATGGCCGCATAGGACTGGTTCCTGTGTGGCCTTTATAATAACTCTCTAATAATTATCCTAAAACAATTCTTCTTACCTTATGTTTTTTCCATTTATCGTTTTGTATTACAACCTATCAAATCAAATCTATTTTATCGTCCCCGTCCGAAATGGCCTCCTGTGGACCTACCGTTTGAATGGTTACCCTTACTGCCGCCAAAGCTTCGCGAGGGTGCAGAACTCCGTGAGCCTCCAAAGCTTCTGGTTGATGGAGCGGGCCTGCTGTATGAACGGTGCGATGAGGAATTGCCAAAACTGCGATTTTTATTGTTTGGAGTGAATGTATTGCGTGGGGTGGTTGATGGCCTGTTGCCAAACGAGCGTTGTGGGTTGGGGCGGGTCACGGTAGAACGGGTGCTGCTCTGTCTGCCGTTGCCGAAGGATCGTGTTCGGCTCGGTGTAGTTCCGCTACCGAAGGATCGTGTTCGGCTCGATGTGGTTCCGTTGCCAAAAGATCGTGTACGACTCGATGTATTTCCCCTCCCAAAAGATCGTGTACCATTATTGTTCCGTACATTAGTGCGTGTGCCGTTGCCAAAGCTTCGGTTACTATTGCTCGTTGAGCTGAAACGTGTGCCTCGACCGAAATCGCCACGATTGAATCCGTCGCGCATACCTATATGTGCATCGCGCCTATGAGACCCTCCATATCGCCGTCCCATGTACCAGCTGCGCCCGGAATTTCTCCTCCAACTGTGACCGCCGTGATAGCTGACATAGAAATGTGGCCTTCCGAAATAGAAGTAGTCGCGGTGTGGGTAGCGGGCATAGATGCGGAAATGCCAAAAGCCAGCGTCCCAATAGAGAGGCCGATAGAAATATGCGGCGTTGACGTACGTGCGATACTGCCAGTCGAAAAGAATATAACTCAAGTCGAGATTACGCTGTGTCCAATAGACACCAAAGAGGTCGTCGTAGTTGTCGATGCTCATCAGATAATCGAGGTTGACCTCGTATGCTGCCTCGTATTGGTCCTCGGTCAGGTTGAGCTCGTATGCCATTTTGTCGGTAAGGAACAAAGCCTGTTCACGGGCCTGGTTGTAACTCATGCCAGATGCTTGGGTGACTATGGTAAATAATGCTATAAGTGCTAATGCTAACTTTTTCATATCCTTAGTATTTAAAAGTTCGACTTTTGTAGTGACGGTTTCCCTATCTTGTACATTGCAAATATAGGAATAATATCATGCCGTGTGAAAGGTTTTTCCCTACACCCGGGGAGGAAAATCCCTATTGATGGCTTTTGTGTCCTTTTGCGGTTAAAAAACACTTCCGCACTACTAAAGAGCGGACCAAAAGAGATAGAATCGCTCTATATGATATGGTGAAGAGATGGTTTTGCCAGTTGCGTTGAAAGAAAGTGCATATCCTGATAGTCCGTGTGTTCAGACGAAAGTTGAGTCTGTCAGCACTCAGTAAGGAATAATAATATTCGCGTAAAACACAATATCAAATATAGGAATCTTTTTTTTGGATAGCTGTGAAAAATTAGAAAGATTTCTTACGTGTATAATTTTTTTTTGGTAATATTGCATTGTAGAATTGAACAGATCATCAATTATGAAAAAAATTATCTTACCACTTTTGATGCTCGTCACATTGTTGTTCTCAGGTTGTGGTGATGATGAGCCCCAAGATGCAATCAAAGAGATTTCTATGTCGGTTTCATCAGAGACAGGTATCACCTATGACCTCTTTGATACCAATCGGGAGCACCCAATTGAATGTTTGCTTGTCATGTCAGAAGATGATCCAGGAAAGTGGGTGCCCCTTGGCATGCACAGCATAGAGGGCTTTGTGTATGAGAGAGGGCATGAATATGAGCTTCGGGTAAAGAGGACGATTTTGGCTAATCTGCCAGCGGATGGCTCAGACCGTACCTACTCCCTTGTCTACATACTCTCAGACAGAATTGTTGAGGATCCGGAGATTACGCCCGACAAAGAAATTAGGTCGGAAGAAGATATCGAGTATTACGACAGGTGTCCTTTCAATAAATACGGAATACTCAAAGAGTACATTGTCAATAAGGACGGTGGCATATCCTATGCTAACGGCAGACCGTTGCCTTCTTATAATTCCGCCCGCATTTACGTCAATAACATCATGGACAAGGCTGATCCGGATTGGTTGAAATTTCAAAAAGTGCCTTATATGGCTACCTACGCTTATGTACTTTCACCGTTTACTGACGAGATACGCCTGGTACGCAATGAATCAGGCGGCATGCTATTCAAAAAAGTCATTCCTGAAAAAGAGTTTGCTCATATCAAACAGACGATGAAACCGGGTGATGAGCTTCATTATTCAGTCATCCTTGCCAACGTCTATAAAAAGGGTCTGCAAAAGCTGACTTTCACCATCAAGAAGCAATAGGGTCGGAAACATAATTAATTTGTAATTGTATAGAAAATCACAGTAGACAGCATCATCGGCGGACTGATAAACAAGTTCTTTTGCTTGGATAATTAACCGGCAGTCCTATCCTTAATATGGATTGTTGGTTTTATGAATGGAAGCCGGGTATGCAAGCAATTGGAAAGTAGTAGAGGACACTATGGTATAATTGAATTTTAAGTGAATTATCGTTCACGATAGTATGCGGTTTATCTATGCGAAACTTTTAACCGCAATATAATAATAATGTATGGGTATTTCCGTTATAGATGTTAATGAGATTAAGACACCGAATACTGCTTCTTTCTACATTGATTGCAGCTTTTATTTTGCCGTTGCCAGCCCAGTATGCTTGGCAGTATGATGCCGATGCCGGCAAGTTGAACGTAGGGCATAACCTCAACTACAGGCTTGAGGTGCAAGGTTCCTATTCCGATGACAAGACCCCATTGTGGCTAAATGCCAACAAGTATGGTCTGTCATCATTGGAGAAGAGCAATGGCTATCTTCGCGGACAGGTTGTACGTTCGCTGGACAATGATTCGGCCAGGCGATGGGGCATCGGCTATGGTGTCGACGTAGCCATCCCGGTGAATTATACCAGTAATGTGGTTGTGCAGCAAGCTTTTGTTGAGGCACGGTGGCTGCACGGAGTGCTGAGTGTCGGGGCGAAGGAGTATCCGATGGAGCTGAAAAACAACAGTTTGAGCAGTGGTCCGCAGACGCTCGGCATCAATGCACGTCCGGTGCCACAGGTGAGGCTGGCACTGCCCAGATATTGGACAATACCGACGTTGGGGCGGTGGTTCCATGTCAAAGGTCATTTGGCCTATGGCAAGATGACCGATGATAATTGGCAACACGATTTTACGAACAAGGCATCTAAGTATGCCGACGACGTGCTTTACCATAGTAAGGCAGGCTTTCTGAAGATAGGGAGTGAGGAAGATAGGTTCCTACCTTTTTCAGTAGAATTGGGCGTGGAGATGGCCACGCTGTTTGGAGGGACAAGTTACAGTCCCGATGCTAATGGGAAAATGGTGGCTACGAAAAATTCCTCGAGCATCAAAAGCTTTCTCAAGGCACTTGTTCCCGGCGGGGCTGATGCTCCGGAGCTGGGAACGGACTACCAGAATGAGGAAGGTGACATTCTGGGTAGCTGGTTGCTGCGAATGAACTATAACACGGAAGGATGGAATTTGAGTGTGTATGCCGATAAATTTTTTGAAGACCATTCGTCCATGCTTTTCTTAGACTATGATGGCTACGGAGAAGGAGAAGAATGGAATACAAGAAAGCGCAGGCACTATTTCATGTATGACTTCAAGGATATCATGCTCGGTGCGGAGTTCAATCTGAAATACGGCAGATGGTTTCGGGATGCTGTCTTTGAATATATATACACCAAATACCAGAGTGGACCGATATACCATGACCACACGGAGGGCAGGTCGGACCATATTGGCGGTATAGACAATTTTTATAACCATTACATTTTTACGGGATGGCAGCACTGGGGACAGGCCATTGGCAACCCGCTGTACAGGTCACCTATCTATAATGAGGATGGCAGTATTAATTTCAAGAACAACCGATTTGTGGCCTATCATTTAGGTTTTGACGGGCAACCCACCGACCGCTTGGGCTATAGAGTGCTGTTAACGCATCAGACGGGGTATGGAACCTATGACGACCCCTACACGAAGAAACAACACAACACGAGCTTTATGGTTGAGGCAACCTATGACTTTCCCCATCAATGGAAAGTAAGAGGTGCCTATGGTATGGATTTTGGCAAGATATTGGGTGATAACGTAGGATTCCAAATCACGGTTTCTAAATCAGGGATATTCGACTTATGAAAAAAATAGTATTAGTTTTTAGCCTGTTGTTGGCAGTCATGGGCTTTGTGTCTTGTGGAGATTGGGTCGAAACATCCGGCAATGGCAAGTTGGACGGAATGTGGCAGCTGATACGGATCGACACACTGGCAACAGAAAGCGGTGTGGATATGGCGGAAGACCGAAAGTATTTAGCCGTGCAAGGTAAGATTCTGGAGGTGCACGATGCCGATGAAAGTGGAAAGTATATGTTTCGTTTTTCTTATACGGAAGGACGGCTGTCTCTTTCTGATGCCCGAAGCAATGACCGTGAATCCGACGACCCGAAAGTAACCGACGTAAGCGTGCTCGCACCATACGGTATCAACAGTTTGAACGAGACATTCGATGTGGAAAAGCTGACCGGCAGCAAATTGGTGTTGGTGAGCGATGTGTTAAGATTGACATATAGGAAATTTTAATCGTCAGTATAAAATATAAAAAATCCCGAAGGCAGTAGCTTTCGGGATTTGCATATTTAGAACTTTTTTCCAAAGATGATAGATAGAAAAGTCTTTGCTAATATCTTCGTGTCCATCCACCATGAGCGGTGTTTCAGATAATATAAATCAAGTTCCAGCCGCTTGAGCATCTTCTCCATGGTGTCGGTATACCCGTTGTATAGTGTAGCGTATGAAGTGACACCCGGACGGATTTGGTAAAGTCCGATATAGCGTGGGTCGTGCTTGATAATTTGGTCGATATAGAATTTACGCTCAGGCCGTGGACCGATGAAGGCCATGTCGCCTTTCAGCACGTTCCATAGCTGTGGCAGTTCGTCAAGATGGTGATTGCGGAGAAACGCTCCCACTTTTGTCATCTTGTGATTGTTCTTGTGCCCGGCCAACTGGGGGCCGTCTTTCTCGGCATCCATTTTCATACTTCTGAATTTGTAGATGATGAAAGGTTGCCCATGCAAGCCGATACGTTCTTGTTTGAAGATGGCAGGGCCTCTATCTTCAAGTTTTACGGCGATGTAGCAAATCAGAAAGAGAGGGGAAAATAAGATAAGGCAAAAAGCTGCAAGGAAAATATCGGCAATGCGTTTAAAATCCCGACCAGCCTTGCTCATTCCGTCTTCTATTTCTACATCTAAATAGTCTGCATTTAGTAATGTAGTCGCTTGGAAGGCTTCTGTTTGTGAGTTAATAATCATACGATTAGGTTCTCGGTTTATTATACCAACGGATGCCACTCGTATTTATTATATTTTGATGCAAGATATTCTCATTTTAAAATAAAAAAGTAAATTGGTGAGAACAATCTCCATTTTTTTGACTTGAAGTGATACGGCTGTCTAAAATACTTTTCCAAAGGCGATGTTGATAAAGGTTTTGACCAGAATTTTCAGGTCAAACCACCATGAGCGATGCTCCAGATAATAGAGGTCAAGGTCTAATCTTTTGAGCATTTTCTGCATGGTGTCGGTATAGCCATTGTATAATGTAGCATAGGATGTTACTCCCGGACGGATTTGATAAAGGAAAACATATCTGGGGTCATGCTCCATGATTTGGTCGATGTAGAACTTGCGTTCGGGTCGTGGCCCTATGAAGGCCATGTCACCCTTTACCACGTTCCATAGCTGCGGCAACTCGTCCAGATGGTGGTCGCGTAGGAAATGCCCAATCTTAGTCATGCGCTTGTCGTGCTCGTGTCCGAAAAGCTGTGGCCCGTTTTTCTCGGCATCCAATCTCATACTGCGGAATTTGTAGATGGTAAAAGGGCGCCCAAACCTACCGATACGTTCCTGTTTGAAGATAGCTGGACCGCCATCTTCTTTTTTGACGAGAAGGTAGCAAATTAGGAATAATGGAGAGAAAATGACTAAGCAGACGATGGCTGTACAGAAATCAATAATGCGCTTTATATTGCGCTCAAATTCATTCATGCCGTCAGGGATGAACCGCGGGTTGTTGATGTCATCGTTATATTTGATATAATCTGGTATTCGTCCAGCCATTAATTTCTATTTTATTATGTATATAACGGCGGTTCATAAATCATATTGCGTGGAACAAAAAATAATGGTGGAATTATCTTCTCCCGGTAAGATATCGATAACTATCCCATCTAACTTTCATTATTTTAAGAAAATAGGTTGGTAGAAAAAGAAAAATGAAATATAGATAGGCCTTTATAGATGAAAAGCCAAGTACCTGCTTGTAAATATTGATGTTGTACTTGACGAGTGACCTTTTATTGCTGGATAGGGAGTTATTGCGCTTGCGATAGTAAGCCAGTGGCTCTGTGATGGCGCAGCATTTTTTGGAAGCTTTCAGAATGTTAAGAAATAGCCCCCAGTCTTGTCTTTTCCGGGTGGTGGGCATGTTGTATTTTTTTCCAAGTAGATGGGTGTCATATATGGCTGTGAGGCAGCCTATTTTGTTGTCACGTTTATACATACCGTAGGTTATAATTTGTGGCGAGCGGTAAATGCCTATGATGTTGTTGCCTGAGTCAACGATGAAATAAGACGAACTACAGAGTGCACATTGCTTCTTTTTCATGAACGCAATTTGTTTCTCAAGTTTGTCTGGGGTCCAACGGTCATCGCTGTCACAAAAGGCGATGTAACGCCCTTGTGCACGTTCTATGGATTTGTTACGGGCAATGGCAGGTCCTACGTTATAGCTAAGATAGTTTACTTTGATGCGTGAATCTTTAGTCTCGTATTGTTTGAGCAAATCAATGGTGTAGGGGTCTGTGGAGCCGTCATCGGTGATCAGTAATTCAAAATACGGGTATGATTGATTTAGTATACTGTCTATACTATCGGAAAGAACCTTTCCGGTATTATAGGTGGGCATAATTACAGATACTAAATCTTGATCCATTGGTTATCAACTTGCAGGCAAAGTTACGAAAAATATTTGTTTAACTTAAAGATAAGTTGGAAGAATGTATATGGACTTACGGAATAAAAAAGTAGTATATGACGAAAAAAATAATTAAGAAGGTGTATCTTTGTAATGTTATTCACTATTATACACCCATATATATGAAAGTATTGAGTATGTTGACCATGATGTCTCTGGTTGTGATATTTAACTCAGATACCACAATGGTGAATGCGCAAATACGCCCGAAGACCTATCAATTGGTATTTGCCGATGAATTTAATCAGAGGAATGGAAGCCAGCCCGACTCCACGAAATGGAGTCGTAGTCCCCGTAATCAAGCCATGTGGGCACGTTGGAATAGTGATTCAAAGAGAACGGTTTTCATTAGGAATGGCAAATTGGTTTGTCGAGCTATTCCCAATAACGAGGCTTTTGGAGATAGTGCGAGGATGCTGACAGGAGCAATTAGAAGTAAGGGGAAGTATGCTTTTCAGTATGGGAAGGTCGAAGTTAGGCTACGTACCAACTTGATGGAGGGTAATTTTCCGGCAGTCTGGATGCGCCCCGAGAACGATGGCACTCCACCAAGGTATGGAGAATTTGATATTTTTGAAGCTTTCGGTGCCGATGGGATAGCTCACCAAACCGTACACTCACACCGTTCGGCAACTTTAAAAAAGGAGAAGACAACATCGTTTGTCAATAAAATATCAATAAACAAGTGGCATATCTATGGTCTGGAATGGACACCTTCTTATATTTTATTTACTATTGACGGGAGAACTGTGGGTATCTATCAGAAATCAACTGATAAGGCGAAACTGGCTGAAGGACAATGGACCTTCGACCGTCCGTTTTTCATGATTCTCAATCAAAGTGTGGGCACAAAGACATGGCACACCCCCGATGTGACCAAAGTGTATGAGACCCAGTTCGACTGGATAAGGGTTTATCAGTTGAAATAAGGTTCCTAATAGGTTATTTGCATATCCTGCTATTTGGGTTTCATCGCATATTCTATGGGGATGTCGCCCAGTTCGGCAGCTATCTGAGAATAGGATGAATAGACACTGCCTATGATTTTGTTTGTCTTGCTGAGACAGAACAGGTCAGTTACGGCAGACTCCATGCCCTTGAGGCTGTTTCGGCTGGTGTCGTTGTGCATGGTGATGATGCGTTTCTTGAATAGTTCGGAAAGCTGCTTTTTCACGATATCATCATCGCTGGCTAAATAAAACATGGTTTCAGGGTTAGCCTCTACTTCTCGATTCATAGCTTGGACAAATACCTCGAGCGGCGACCGTTTGATGGACTGTATATTGTCGGTACGGCGAATATGTACGCCAATGGTATGATTGGTAAAGTTTTGACTAACTTTCGAGATACGAGCCTGGATGTCGGGTTGGGGTACAAATAGGTGTTTCAGGTTGTATTGCCTACACATAGGATGGCAAGATACCAACATGATCCTTCCACGAGTTGATGGCTTAATAATCTGCTGAATGTCTGGTGTATTGGCATTGTAGATCGAATGGTTGAATATAACTTGGTCAAACATGGTATGCAAAAACAACCAACGCATATAATAGTCCTTGGTATTACTAATATTGAACATCCAGTTTGTATTCTCTACAATGTTTATCTTGGGGGTAACAATGGGCTGGAACAATTCTTCAAAATCAGCTTTTAGGCCCTCGTCATTATTCCAATAGATATAGGAAGATGCTTTGAAACTCTTGGCAACGGCAACGCCTGTTGCCATAGCGCGCATGCGATTGCACAGCCCGCCTGTAGGTATAATGTTTATTTCCATATATTACTGCTTTGTTATTGTGGTATACAAAGATTGCAATTCTCGGCTTATCCCTTGCCAATCATAATGTTTCAGCACCTTGTCCCAGTTCTCTTGGTTAACTTTGGCCTCGTATACCAAATGCTGATGGTTGACCAATTGTAGCATAGCATATTGCAGAGAAGCATAATCACAATGCGGAATAGACCATCCTACGGGTGCGATTTTCAGTGGGTCAGTGAGTCCCCCCACTTCAGTTACGAGTATGGGAACACGTTCTGCAAGTGCGGTGAGCATAGCTCCGCTTTGTGAAATGACCCTATATGGCAGCAAATAAATATCGGTATGGCACATGAGATAATAAAATTCCTCGTTGGAAATCTTGCGATTATCAAAGACAACGTTATTAAGTCCATATAGGGGTGAAAAATCAAGACCCTTATTTTTGCCCACAATCAGAAGCCGATAGTTGGGATTCTGGTTGAGTTCTGGAGTATTGGCCCATACATTGATGAGCACATCAATGCCTTTATACATACTTTGTTCGCCAAGCGAGGTGAATACAAACTTTCCTTCCAGGTTGTACATACTATCAAAATGAGGCATCTCTGCCTGTAGGCGAGACTTGTCAACGGTCATCTTGAGCACACCGTGTCTGATGACAGTCACTTTCTCTGAAGGAAGATGAAATTCTTGTTCGAGCTTTGCCTTGGTGTCTTCTGTATGAACCACCACTGTATCGACCATATCGTATAATTTCTGATAGATGCCTTTATAGCGAATTCCACTGTTATGGGGGAGTATGTTGTGAGCAGTGAAAATTATTTTTGCCGAGGAAAACATATTTATCAGTTTATAGATCACATAGTCAAAATGTGGCATCTTGAACCATTGCACGTGCACTATATCGGGACGTTGAGTTGCAATCATCATGAGGATACGCAGATAACTCCATAGGTAGCTGATTATCTTGGCTGGTATGAATCGAATATGGTTGTATGAAAAATAGGGTAGGAAAATGAGCTTTGGACTCCTTGTGTAGTCGTAATGCTTGCTACAGAAATAGTAAACCTCATCGTCTATCTCCGACAGTAGCCAAAAATCATAGCTCGAAAGGTTGTACATTGACTGCGGATCAATATAAAAGATCTTTTTCTTTTCCATGTTAGTCACTAGGTTATTGACCTATTATCTCGTTTCTCAATGCGTTAAGATATCCATGCTGATATTTCTGATCAGGTTCGACATAGTTGCCTTCTCCCCATTCGTTCCACGATTTTAGGAAGATGAGTCGATGTTCTTGTGGCTTGTTTGCTACCAATTTTATTGCCTCGTGAAGATGCTGTTGGAAATGATGAGGAGTGGAATTGATATAAATTCCTTCTGCATTGCCGGCTCTGGGTGTTCTGTCCCAATTGGGAATTATGGTGGGGTAAACATTCTCCCAAACGTCTTCGGGTGCAAAGAAGTGGCGTACCACTTTGGGATAATCGAATCTCTGAGCAGGTAGGAACGGCAGTTTTTGGTGTATCAGTTTTTTGATTGTTCGTATATACTTTCCTTGGTACAGCATTTCTCCTCTCGACTTTCCATAAGAATTGATGCCCGAAAATCCCAAATCCAACATATTCTGATAGACATCCTTACTGCTCTTTAGGTTAGGCATTATGCGTTCTATGCTGCCATCGTCCTTGCGTTTGATAGTTGTAGTATTGTTGATCATGGCAGTGAAGTATATACCAGACAGACCGTTGCTTTGTGCCAAGTCCTGCCAAAGGGCCATAAAACGAGTTACATCCTTGAAATGATAGGGGTCATAAATACAAAAAAGCGGTTTGTTGTCAACACAAATGTAACGTGGGTCTTTGAAAGCCGACAAAACACAATTAAAATGATTGATATAATCTTCATCGCCGGGATAGAGCATTGGAACTATCGTTTTAGCTTTTCCGTCTTTCTGCCATGTCTTGGTGGTCCACTCGTGATTGGCCCAGCACAAACAAAATGGGAAATTAGGTTTTCCAGATGCCAGCACTTCCCGGAAGGGACGTTCAAGAAGTAACTTGCCATTTCCCATCCAGTAATGATAATAGCAGAATCCCTCTATTCCACACTCACGGGCCATTTGTGCCTGCAGTTCGCGGGTCTCGGGAAGACGTAGATCATAGAATCCAAGGTCAGCGGGTATCTTAGGTTGATAGTGCCCTCTGAACATGGGTTTCGCTTTGGCTACATTAATCCATTCAGTAAACCCCGGCCCCCAAGCTTCATCGTTCTCAGGAATTGGATGATACTGAGGAAGATAATAGGCTATAACGCGAGCTTTCTTTATCATTTCTTTTCTGCTTTTAATGTTTTAACTACTTTGGCTGGTACACCCACGGCAACAGAGAAAGGAGGGATGTCATGAACAACAACAGCGTTTGCACCAATTATGCTGCCCTGGCCTATCGTCACATTAGGCATGACACATACATTATTACCCAACCAGACGTTGTCTTCTATCTTCACTGGGCCTTTAGAATAGAGTGGACGAATCTCAGGACGAATACCCATCTGTTCGAACTTTATCTCTCCGTGAGAGTTATCGGTAATCAATACGTTGTTACCAGTGAGTACATTATTGCCTATGGTAATGCTGTTGATTGCTGTAATGTGAGCATAATCACGTATGCAGCAGAAGTCCCCAATTGTTATGCACGGAGTGTGTGTTTGTCCGTATGCCCTTTCCCAGGCTGTAAGTTGCACACTACGACCTATTCGACTGTTTGTGCCAACAAATACATTCTTGAGTCCTTGTAAACGATAGGCACGATATGAGATAACCGAGCTCTCGCCCCAACTGCCAAACATGTGCATTTTCAAGCCAGTATAGAATAAATTGATAAATTTACTACTTGCTTCCTCCGTATTGTTTGGGAGTACAAGAGAAACTAATTTGCCAACATTTTTGATGAAAGATTTAAGAGTATTCGGCATGACAATTTATTTGATGTGAACATAATTACACTTTCCAAAATAATACAGTACCTACATTAGGCAATGAATAATTAAGGTAAATGAGTCCTATTAGCATAACCACTGATATTGCGGCCCATCTGGGTTTTATAGTATAATATATATTTGCGTATAATATGATATTAACTAACTGGAAAAGCATATTGATTCTCTGTGCTACTGCCGGAAAAAAAGAGAATGCCACATAAGAGAAAATACCAAGTGAAAACACTTTCATTAGCAGTGGATAATATTTGTTTTCTTGGGTTATAGTCTTATGGAAAATTAGCAAATAATAGTATAATGTCACCGTCAATAGCTGTAAAGGACTAAATGCATTAATGCCAAATTGCCCAGTCCCTTTAATGGTTATTTCCTGATATTTGGCAAGCTTTGCCCCAATGAGGGGAACGTCTGCTATTCCTGATATAAAGAGAGAGAAACCTGCGAAATGAAAAACATAGGCCACCGGAATGACAAGTGCCCATATGGTGATTTGCTTGCTACTCATTTCTTTGTTAGATAAGAAGAAGAAAGGCAACAAGAGCAAGGCAGAATAATGGAATAGGGTGCCTATTACCATGAGTACAAGGGCTTGCAGTCGCTCTCCATCTGCAATTTTCATAATAATAAAAAGCATAATGCCAGAAAGTACACCGGTACGCATTTGCATACATTCATGCTGTACAAAGTAATAGCTCAAATATACAGAAATGGGTAGGAACCACAATTTTGAATATTTGCGTAATGCCAGAAATTTCAATCCTACACCAAAAATTGCATAAAGAAGAAATAGGACGTGAACATCATTGGTGAAGGAGTTGATGACTTTTGAGAAAAATAAGTAAGAGAACTCCACCTGTTCCAATGCTTGCGCATTATAATAATGAAGGAAAGTGTACTCGTAATTCTCAGAATCAGGGTCTATTCCTACTTCACGTAATCCTGCTAACAGTATTAGTACGACAGCTAAAATAATATATAAAGTAGGCCGATACTTTTGGATGTGCTCCTCCAACAATGATAGAAAGATGGTCAGCACAAAGATAGCGATGATGATATATCCCATGTACTTACCTCCTTCTTAATAGTTGTAGAATAAAATCTTTGGCCTTTTGTCTCTCTTCTTTGGTGATGCCAATGAAGTAAGCCATAACCAGAATGGTGCTGGCCGACAGTATGCTCACCATAACGAAACGCAATAAGTCCCTATCCATACATTTATGGAGCCATATCCCAACGCATGAACTTATCGCAATAATAACTATTGCAGGTGCAATGAACGATAATAGATAGGGCCTGAAACTAAAATAGCTGTAATAATGTTTCAAGAAAAACAAACGTACAATATGGGCCACCAAACATACTCCTATCATGGAGCCAAATGTATATGTGGCCCCCATTCCCATCTTAAAAAGCAGGTAGTTTATTGGTACACACAATATCATCAGACTCTCGACATAGATAGAATAATTACGAATATGGCCCGTTGCTTGCATGATTATTGTGATGGGATTTTGCAAAGCAAGGCATACCGTGTAAACAATATATAACTGACAGAAGAGTACCATTTCGTCAGATACAATTTCCTTGCCAAGCCAGAAATTTAAAATGGTTTTTGCTTCTAGTATGAATGGTACGGATACGCATGCTAAAAGATACAGCGTCATTTTGTTACTAAAGGAAAAAAGACGATTGAGATAGCTGAAACTTTCACCGGAATACGCTTTAATCATAGCAGGTCTAAAGGCAAGAACTGTGCTATTGTTTAGCGTATTAAGGGCGTTGTAAATCTGATTGCCGATGCTGAAGGCTGCATTGATCACAGGACCAAAGAAAATATTTAGAAGTATGATGCTGCCCTGCGTGGTGCCAACGCCGGCCATTGTTCCATAAAATGTCCATCCGGAGAAGGAAAGAAGTTCTTTAAACAGTCTGCGTCCTCTCACTCGTCGGTAATGACATTCTGTATATTTTTTAATAGCAAACCCAATGTAAGAAAGCATTACCAGAAGGGCTATCACAGACAAAGCGGAACCATAAAAAACGAGATTGTCTATTGTCGCCTTACCAATCATATAGGCCGCACCCAATTTTAACAAGCAGTCTACTGTTGTAATCAGAGCATATATCCCCATGTCTTCATGAGCAAAGATGGCGCCCATAAAGGGGATTTGAATCACGCTAAAAACAAAAGACAATAAAGCAAAGCCAAAGACCCATTGCGCAGCTTCCAGCCTTTCCACTGGAATTGTCATTTTTGTTGCTATGAGCCATGGTCCTATACAGCTAAATATCAAAATAATAAAGATGGCAAGTCCTACAGCCAAAAGCAAACTCACTGAGAAAATATCGCGTAGTTGTATCGTATTGCCCTGCCCCATGGCATACGAGTAGAAACGTTGAGTAGAAATAGCCAATACACTACTTAGGCATGTGCTTGTTGTAACCACGCCTGCAATAGCATTGAACACTCCATAGTCGACTACACCAAGCCCATTCAGTACCCATCGTACTGAGAACAGATTGACAACGGTAATCACAAGCATTCGGATAAACAACACCAGAGTGTTGGATGCAATCCGCTTACTTTTACTGTTGTCTGAGACAGGTGTAGCAGACGGTTTTTCCACGAATTACTGTTTAAAAATGAGATCTCTAAGCGAGTAAAGAGAAACTATTATAAAAGCCAGAAAGGTCATACCTAAAACAAACAGCATTCGCTTCGGTCCGGAAGGTTTAATGGGTACTGACGCATTTTGTAAGGTTGTGAATGCAGGGGTCTGCTCTTGAACCTTTGCTTGTGCTTGTTGCATTTGTACCCTTAGGGCACTATAGTTGTTGTAAAGCAACTGCATTTCATTTTCCAGATCGGCTTGTTTGGACTTGAAGCTTTCTAACAGCACATCTTGATTAGCATCAGCATAACTACCGTAAGTACGCCTTGCTTTTTCGTATTTCTGTTTGGCTTCAGCACATAAGTCCTTATAAAATTCATAATCTTTACGTGCCTTGTTGGTGCGATATTTGGTTATGAACTGCTGTAAATGTACTTTTACTGTGTCTGCCATAGTGGCGCATATTAGCGCATCCTGATCTTTGACCGTTATAGATATTACATAATTTTTCTTATCTACATTGCATGTGATATTTTTAGATATTTTGTTAGCAATGCTGTTTTGTTTCTTGGTAAGCATAAAAGGATTGACTTCCCCTTTTTTCTTCTCAATATCTGCAATATCTTTCGAAGGTATCAGGCTTTTAAGCCAGTTGATGAAATGTGACCAGAAAGGCAATTTCTGCTTTGTTGCTAAATAACTGTAATAGGTTTCGTCGATAACATTGTCTTTTGACTTGACCCGAACATCAAACAACGAAATCAAGAAATCACTCGATGCCATTAGATCGGGATACAACTCGGGAAAAATAGCATCGCCATTACCTGAGTTAATACCCATATCAAAACCAAATGATGAGGCTATATCAGTGAGAGAATTAGAACTGTAGCTCGATAATTCGGGTGCCAGCTTCACAGTAGAAGTGTAATATCTGGGCACACAGAGTATAAGTAGGCATGATAAAATAAATGTTATTGGCAGCACGATAAGATACACTTTTTTGCAGGTACCCATGGCCTTCAATATTCCTACAATATCTATTTGCATTACACGATCTTTATGTTCTGAAGTATCTGACATGACTTTTATAGGTTATTTTGATATATTTGCTATCGTAGCAATCATGGCTGCGATGCTGGCCATACCGGTGCCAAGGCTCATAGTCTCAGCAATACTCATCTTGCGGGATATCTTGCTCGGGACTACAATTTCGCAGCCCGGTTCTATTTTCGCGCCGTGGCTGACCTTGTCTACCATGCCATTCATATAGATGATGTAAGCACTGCTCTTGCGGGCATTCTGGGCAAAGCCACCGGCTGAGTTGATATAGTATTTGGCACGTTTGCCTTGCTGATAAGCTACAGTATTGGGATACATCACGGCGCCGTTTATCTTCACAGTAGCTGTATATTGTGGAAGAATGAGGCGGTCTCCGGCGCGCAGCACGATATTAGCGTCGCTTTCCGGGTCTTTGAGAGCCTTATCCAACTCGATACCAACAGGGAACGTGTTGGGTATTTCAAATTTCTGAAGTTGTGTGCTGTTAGCCTTTTGCCCCATTTGCTCGATGGCATTGCCGTTGTTGCTGCTTGCGGCCAGCTGGAGCAGCTGCTGTTGCAGTTGTTCTTGTTGCATTTTTAAGGCGGCTTCCATACGTTTGCGCTCTGTCTCGTTAGGTTTACGCTCCAAACGGGCACCCTTGATATAGGCCAGATCGGTCACGCCTCCGGCAGCCTCCAGCAGGTCGGTTAAGCGAGTGTTTCGCTTGCTGAGGGTGTAGGTGCCACCAAACATTACCTCGCCCTCTATCGTCACGTTTTGTTGTTCTGAATAAGCCGGACTCTTACGAACATAGACCTCGTCGAATGGCATTAGAACAAAGCCCGGCTCGCCATCAATAACGAAACCGTCTTTCAACGCAAAGCTATATGTTCGTGCGATAATACTGTCGGTAGTCAGAGCCTTTGGATTGGCCACTCTGCGTGCTACATCTACTTTGACGGTTGAGGCCGTTTCTTTCAGACCGCCGGCCTGCAGCACAAAGTCCTCCAACGTCTCATTGTCGGCATATTTGTAGATGCCGGGATATTGCACTTCCCCATGTATGGTAAGAGTGCGCTCGGTCATGGTCTCTTGTTTGTTCGGTATGAAGAGCACGTCGTTTTCTTTCAAAGGAATGTCTGCAACGCGTCCGCTCATAATACCCTCAACATCCACACTCACCACCTTCAGCGTGCGGTCGGGCTTCATGCGGTGCATTACTGCTCGGTTGGTAAAAGCTTCTTCGGTCAACCCTTCGGCGTGCTTTATCAATGTGCGCACACTGTTGATATTTTCTCCTAGCTGATACATACCTGGGCGGAAAACCGCTCCTTTGATTTCTACAGTGTTTTGGTAGCGTGGAAGGATAGAGTCTACACTTATGCTGTCACCATCGGCAATACGAAAACTGCTCATGTCAAACTCTTCAACGTTGAATACGGCATATTCACGTCCCGTTTTACGATTCACACGCACAGCCTTGGTATAAGCGTCGCCGGTAAATCCTCCGGCATATTTCAGCAGGCTCTCGAGACTTTCGTTTTTCTTCATTTCGTAAAACATGGGACGTTTTACTTTACCCGTGATATTGACTAGGCAATCGTATGGCCCTACAATAATCACATCGCCATCGGCCAGGCGAATATTGCCGGTCATCTTCCCATTGAGGATGTAATCGTAGATGTCGCACACACTCACCAGTTTATTGTGGCGATATATCTTGATATTGCGCAGCGTACCCATATTGTTTGTTCCACCCGCCAAATACAGTGCATGGAACACGCTGGCAAAAGCCGATAGGGTATAGGTGCCAGGTGTTCTCACCTCGCCCATCACGTTAATGGTGATGGTGCGGGTCTGTCCGAGTGAAACCTTGATTTGGCTGCTTTGATATCTGGTGCCGAGGCGATTGCGTATGCGCTTGTTGGCTTGTGCCATGGTTAGTCCGCTCACCTGAATAGGTCCAAAATTCTCAATGACGATTTCACCATCGGGAGAAACTGAAGTGTTGATGGTCTTCTGGGACGCGCCATAGATGTCAATAATGACAGCATCTCCCGGGCCGAGGCAATAGTTCTGAGGAGTTGCAATGTTCATGGCGGGCTCAAACGTCAAGTCTCTGTTGTTGAAGATGTCCCGGCCGAAAACCTTGTTTTTGTTGTTTTTTCTCTGTTCTAGAATTTCTTTCAGCATTTCCAGAGAGTCTGTGGGAGCCAATTCTCCCAGCGCTTCATCCATTTGGATAAAGTCTTCATCATATTCGTTGTATTCACGTTGCCATTGCGTGTTTCCCTGAATACGATGGGTAGTGTTGCTGGAACGTTGAATGGCGTTGCGTTCCGTAGCTTGCCTGTCTATTTTTTTGGCATTGCCGTTATCGGTACGCAGCCGAGTGCCTTTTTGGGGGCTTTCAGCGGTCCCCAATCCTTCACCATTCATCTGCTGCTTGTATTTCTTTTCCACACGGCGCATCTGGGAGATATCTACGCCGTTTTGCATCAGCTTGGTTACTATCTGGGCACGGGAGGTCCCACGACTAACCTCTTTTTGCACAAACTCAGCAACTTGAGTGTCGGTCATAGACGATTGTGCGCCTATGCTCAATGGGCACAAGGCTACCAGCATGATGCATATAATGAGTTTTTTCATTATGGTTCAATAATAAGTTTAATCGCTATCAGGATAACTGCTTTTTCTTGCATTTATTGTCGGAATCGCTGCAAAGTTACAATAAAAATAGGTGAATGACAAAAGCTCTGGACTTGATTTAGCCTTTGTCTTTTAATCTAAAATTCAGGATATAGAAAGAATACAGGTTGTTTCATATACCTAATTAGGCGGTTTCACGACAGTGAGAAAATGTCTCTATCATGCCATGAAACCGCCTATATGTTAAGAGCTTTTTGTTATCATTTCGGGGCTGGATTTACCATCGTAGCATCTGCCCATTTGTTATACTCACTTATCATCTTCTCCAGCACTTTCGGATATTTATTTGCTACGTTGTGCTGCTCTGAGCGATCTTGCTTCAGGTTGTAAAGCTCCCAAGGCGATTTATCCCCGGGTTGCACAATCTTCCATCCGTCACGGCTCATAAATGCTTTTTCTCTGAAATGTTCGAAGCCTATATACTTGTGTCCCTTCCGTTTGCCTTTTTTGAATACAGGAACGAGACTTTTACCTTCTATGGGCAGGATTTTATGACCATTATATGTGTTCGGGTAAACAGCTTTACCAAGTTCAGAGAATGTAGCCATGAGGTCAATCACATGAGCAGGGGAGTCTACGATGTTTCCACTTTTCACCTTAATACCCTTAGGCCAATAAGCTATGGCAGGTGTGCATATTCCTCCCTCATACATCTTAGCTTTCCAGAACCGAAACGGTGCGTTGGCCACATTAGCCCACAGAGGACCTAATGAGGCATAAGTGGTTTCAGGCCCTGGCATTACCTCCTTTTTCTTCGGATAAATCATTGGTCGGCCGTCGCGGGTCATATCTGGTCGGTCGTTTTCGCCGGGTTCGTAATTTTGACATATCTCAGGCGAGCAGCCATTATCACTGAGAAACATTATTAAAGTGTTCTGCAGCTGCCCCGTGCGTTCAAGTTCTGCTATCACGCGTCCTATCTGTTCGTCCATGCAGTCAATCATTGCCGCATGCACTGCCATAGCTCTTGCATCCCATTCCGCATCAGCATTGTCAGCCCACTTTTTCTTGCTCTGCCGCTCAGACAGATAGTCAGTTTGTCCGGCAAACAGTCCCAACTTCTGCATACGCTCGTATCGTTTGTCGCGAATAGCTTTCCAGCCTACTTTATACACGTCTTCATACTTCTTGACGTATTTTTCTGGAGCCATGAGAGGCCAGTGCGGAGAATGATAAGCTAGATACATGAAGAAGGGTTTATCATCTTCAGCATATCTTTTCACATACTGCACAGCACTGTCGGTGAGTGCTATTGTGCTGTAATAATCCTTGGGCACTTCATTGATAGGTTTCTCTTCGCTTACCAAACTAAACGGATCGTAATAGTCGACAACACCGTATATCGTACCGTAGAAATTCTCGAAGCCTCTGCTGACGGGATAGTCTTCCAATTTAGTGAACGAGTCATGAAATACTTGATGATTAAGCCAATCGCGTTGGTCGGCTCTTAGCGGCGTTTCCGCCACATGCCATTTGCCTATCATTCCCGTGGCATATCCTGCATCTTTCAGCACTTCAGCAATGGTAACACCGTCGTGCGTCATCGTACCACGATAGCCCGGAAGTTTCTGGTCGAACGTCATACGGCCGATACCGGCCTCGTGTGGATAAAGCCCGGTAAGCAACGAAGCACGTGTGGGACAGCTTCTGCCACAGTTATAAAGCCTGTTAAACCTGATGCCTTGAGATGCCAATCGGTCGAGATTGGGCGTATGTATTTCAGAGCCATAACATCCGAGGTCGCTGAATCCAAGGTCATCGGCAAGAATAAGCAGAATATTCGGCCTATTGTCCTGTGCATCAACAGCCATGGCAACTGATGTTGCCATCAGTGCCATGGACATCCTCTTAAATAAAAGTCTATTTACCATGATATTATTTTTATTTTGTGTCGTTCCAACCTTTGTTTTGTTTCATGTAAAGAGTCAACCAGTAAGTGCAATATTACAAACAATATTTGTAAAACCCTTGCTTTGGTGTTAAGAATTTTATTTTTTCTCTTGTCCTTCTATTAATTTTTGCTTGTATGATTTTAATTCTTTTGTCTGTAACAGTACTTATATCTGTCTCTTTAGGAATATACTTGCCTGATGAGCTTGTTAGTGTGCTCTATTTCCCCTTCCTACCATGATATGTAGACGTTCAATCCTCCGTGCAATCCATTCATGCTCGGCAAACTTGGGTGATGAAATTACTAAGTCAGGAAAAAGACGTGATAGGTATTTGATAGAAAATGGTATGAAACAAAGGATTCTGCAGCAATACAAAAGAAGTGATTTTGTGAGTTCGAGGAGGTTGTGAAAGCCCCTTGGATGCACAGAATCACTTCTTGGATATAAGATACCAACCTCTTGCTTCCCGGGTCAGCAGGAATAAAACAAGAATCATGTTGGCTTAGGTCTTGATGTCGGAGCGACGGCTTATTGGCACATATTTAGAAAATACTCGTGGATGCGGGTACTCTCGTTCAACTCGGGATGGAATGAAGTGACGAGCTGGTTGTTCTGCCGGGCAGCAACAATGTGACCGTCTACTGTGGCCAGCACCTCACAGCCTTCGCCCACCTTTTCGATATAGGGTGCCCGAATAAAGGTCATGTCCACGTTGCCGACACCTTTCATTTCCTCGTGAGCAATGAAGCTGCCGAGCTGACGACCGTAAGCGTTGCGTTTCACCACAATATTCATAATACCCAGGTGGTCGGCATCAAGCATGATAAGACCCGCGCAGGTGCCAAACACGGGTAGCCCGTGCTCAATGGCCTGTTTGATGGGCGCATAAAGCCCAAGGTCTTGCACAAGCCGCATCATGGTGGTACTTTCGCCCCCCGGGATAATCAGCCCGTCCTTGGGCTGTGCCCAGTCGGATGCGTTGCGCACTAAAAATGAGTTGACGCCCAACTTTGAAAGCATCTGCCGATGTTCGGCAAATGCTCCTTGCAGTGCTAATATGGCAATTCTCATTTCCCGCGCTCAGCCATCAATAGTTGTATCTCACTCTCGTTAATGCCGACCATAGCCTCTCCAAGGTCTTCGCTCAGCTCGGCAAGCATTTCCGGATTATCGTAGTTGGTCACTGCCTGCACGATGGCCCGTGCGCGCTTCTCGGGGTTGCCGCTCTTGAAGATGCCGCTGCCCACAAATACGCCTTCGGCGCCAAGTTGCATCATTAGGGCTGCATCGGCCGGTGTTGCTACGCCTCCGGCAGCGAAATTCACAACGGGGAGTTTGCCGTTCTCATGCACATACTCCACCAAGTCGTAGGGCACGCGCAACTGCTTGGCAGCCTCGTAAAGCTCGTCTTTACTCATCGATACCAATCGACGTATCTCACTCTGCATCATGCGCATGTGGCGCACGGCCTGTATCACATCGCCCGTGCCCGGCTCGCCTTTGGTACGTATCATTGTGGCTCCCTCGTTGATGCGGCGCAAGGCTTCGCCCAAGTCTTTGGCACCGCACACAAACGGCACCTTGAACTGGCGCTTGTCGATGTGATAAACATCGTCGGCCGGCGACAACACCTCGCTCTCGTCGATATAGTCTATCTCGATTGCTTCCAATATCTGTGCTTCTACAAAGTGTCCGATGCGGCATTTGGCCATTACCGGAATGGTTACGGCCTCTTGGATGCCCTTAATCATGTGTGGGTCGCTCATGCGTGAAACGCCACCGGCGGCACGGATGTCTGCAGGGATGCGTTCCAAGGCCATCACGGCACAGGCTCCGGCAGCTTCAGCGATACGGGCTTGTTCGGGAGTGGTCACGTCCATAATAACACCGCCTTTGAGCATTTGAGCCAAATTGCGGTTGAGAGTTGTTCTGTCTTCCATTGTTTTATTAACGATTAAAAACTATTGGCCGCAAAGCTATATATAAAAATGAGAACAAACAAACTTCTGTTCTCATATAGATAAACATTGT
>JBMNUU010000033.1:0-30577 GCA_050946435.1 Prevotella sp. | reverse complement strand
CGAGGTCTTCGGCGGTCTGCTGATTGCCCGTCAGTCGCCATGCAGCTGCATACATTCGACGATGACAGGGTAAAAAGACTTGTTTGAATTCTGACGCGTCCATCTTTGTTCTGTTAGTGAGACGTAAGCGGGGGTAAATTGTTACAGGCCTATTCTAAAAATTCTCAGGACTTGACATATTGTGCAAAATCCGTGTAACACATTGCAGTTTTTTTGTTTGAATACGGTGCATGTTCCGTCTCGTTCAGTCGCTTTATCAGCTATGCTGTTTCACGAAGAAAGAAAAATATGTTCGTTTCAAAGACAAAATCCTACAAGAGGGATTTATAGAACGTGCCTACATTGAATATATCTATTTTTGAGGAGGCGAAAACGTTAAAAGGGTTGTCGCTTCGCCTATAAGACAAAGACAAATATCCGTCTAAACTAATGAGCAAAACAGATATTTGTCTTCATCATCTTTATCTTTCTACAGTTTCTTGATTTCCCCTACGGGCTTCGCATACACACACTTCATATTCTTTTCCAGTTGTGCCGTGCTGCTCGCTCCCACCAAAACGCTGGTCATTCCCTGCTGTTGGAGAACCCAGGCAAGGGCCATCTCGGCTAAGGTTTCGTCTCTTTCCTCGGCCTTCTTGTTCAGTTTGCGGAGATAATCAAGCAGTTCCGGTGTGAGCTTGTCTTGGGTGAGAGACCCATTCCGAGCCATACGCGAATCGCTTGGAATACCATTCAAGTAGCGGTCGGTGAGCAATCCCTGTGCCAACGGCGAAAAGCTGATAAAGCCGATGCCGTGTTCCTTGCAATAATTGAGCGTTCCATTATTGAGTGGATCCCGGTCAAGGAGGTTGACACGGTCTTGGAAAATGAGTAGTGGAACATCGTGAGCACGCAAATATTCATCGGCTTTTTGCAAGGCTTCCAGCGGCCAACGCGAAATGCCGACATAGAGCGCCTTGCCCTGACGGACAACATCGACAAGGGCCTGCAGGGTTTCTTCCAGTGGCGTTTCAGGGTCGAAACGATGACTATAAAATAAATCCACATAGTCGAGGTGCATTCTCTTGAGGCTCTGCTCAAGGCTCGTCATGAGATATTTGCGTGAGCCCCAGTTGCCATATGGGCCCGGCCACATATCGTATCCGGCCTTAGTCGAGATAAATAGTTCATCTCTGTAGGGGCGGAAATCATCGTCGATGAGTCGGCCCATAGTTTCCTCGGCCGACCCATAGGGAGGACCGTAATTATTGGCCAAGTCAAAATGGGTGATGCCATGGTCAAAAGCGTAATGCGTTATCGCTCTGGAGCGCTCGTAGGTGTTTACTCCTCCGAAGTTGTGCCAAAAGCCCAGACTAATCTTGGGCAGCAGTACGCCTGAGCGACCACAGCGCTGATACAGTCTTTCTCCATCGTCATACCGGGTCTCTAAAGGCAGATACGTGCCTTTAAGATCCATTTCTTTCATCGTTCTTCCTTGCATATCATTGAATGGTTAGAGCTGTCGACAATCGACAGCAAGATTGTTATTGATTGGTTTTCTAAGGCCGACGGGGGCTTTGCAAGCGCTTACGGGATGCATGAGGTGGTCAAAAAGGAGCAACGCTTCCGCTTTTCCAGCTTGCACGGGGCAGCCCATCCGTTCCGTCTTACGCCTTTTTCCGGTCTTCGCGAATCAGTTTCAGTAGATGTTCTACCGCTTCTTCCTCGGGAATATTATGCTCCACACATTCCTGCTTGCGATAGAGCGATACTTTCTTGGGACCTGCACCCACATAGCCATAGTCGGCATCGGCCATCTCTCCGGGACCGTTTACGATGCACCCCATGACACCTATCTTCAGCCCCTTCAGCTCTTTGGTAGCCTCCTTTATTCTGGCTATTGTCTCGCGCAGATCGTAAAGGGTACGCCCACAACCCGGACAGCTAATGTATTCGGTATGCGTCGTGCGCAGTCGGGCAGCTTGAAGGATGCCGAAAGCCGTTTCCTCTATCTCGGCGAAAGATATATTTCCTTCGTTCATCAGCCATAGGCCGTCGGTGAGTCCGTCCATCATCAGCGCTCCCATGTCGGCTGCTGCCCGAAGCTGAAACTCGGGCTTGTCGTTAAGTTTGTACATTTGGGCAAAGACTACAGGGTTTTCCACGCCAGCCGTCATCATTTCGTGAACGAGCGCGCGCTGCTCCCCGAGTCGGTTTTGATGGTTGCTCGTGCAAATCACCACAACCTCGGGATGAGCCCTCAAGCATGAAATATATTCCTCTGCAGGTGTTCCGAACTGAACGACCAAGAACTTTACATCGGCCTTTACCATGCCAATGAATGGCATCGCGGTAACGGGAAAGATGGGGAACAAGACTCCCTTTAAGCTCTTATTCTGTTTAACAGAAGACTTTCCTTGTGGAGCCGGAGCCTCTCCTCCACTTTCTTCAGTGGTTGAGGGGGCTTGTACAGCCTGTATATAACGTTGATAATCTACAATGTATTGCTGTCCCGGCTGAGGGTTTTCGGGCAGTTTGTTGCCTGTGTAAATATAGTCGGCCGACGGCTTTCGGCCTTTCTGCTCCTCGGAAGAATCCTTGGAAGCTGTCATAATTACTATTGGCACATTCTCCCCTCCTATGTTTCCGACGACCTTGCTCGACCTTCTCACAGGGTGAAGCCAATCGAACCCTTCGTACGGTTTGCCCGGAATGAGGAGATGTCCGGCCTTTCTGCCGATATAATCTACGAGGTGTCGGGCAACAGGAATCTCATCTTCGGGCTCTTCCGAAAGTGAAACGCGGATGGTATCACCTATCCCGTCTGCCAACAGGGCACCTATTCCCACCGCACTTTTGATGCGGCCGTCCTCGCCTTCGCCGGCTTCTGTTACACCCAAATGAAGCGGATAGTGCATATCTTCCTCCTCCATCTTCTCGACAAGAAGTCGTACCGAGCGTACCATGACGACCGTATTGCTCGACTTAATGGATATCACCACGTCGCTGAAGTTCTCTTTTTTACAGATGCGGAGGAACTCCATACAACTCTCCACAATCCCTTCCGGCGTATCGCCATAACGATTGCGGATGCGGTCGGACAGCGAACCATGGTTGACACCAATGCGGATAGCCGTGTGATTCTCCTTACAGATATTGAGGAAAGGCACAAACCGATCTTCAATCTTTTTGAGTTCCTGAGCGTATTCCTCATCGGTATATTCCCGTTTGATGAACTTCCGTGCCGGGTCTACATAGTTACCGGGATTGACGCGCACCTTTTCGGCATACTGAGCCGCCACATCAGCCACCCTGGGGTTGAAGTGAACGTCGGCCACCAAAGGCGTGGAGAATCCCTTAGCACGTATTCCTGCATTGATATTTCTTAGATTTTCAACCTCCCGAACGCCCTGCGTCGTAAGCCGTACGAGTTCTCCCCCCGCCTTGATAATGCGTTCTGCCTGTGCCACACAAGCCTCGGTGTCGTTGGTATCGGTTGTCGTCATCGACTGGATGCGCACGGGATTATCACCCCCCATGTCAAGCGCACCGACATGGACCACCGAAGATTCACGGCGATGATAATTAAACAGGTCTATCATAATATTGTGTTTGAAGGGAGGAGAAAACCGTCTGCAATAGCCCATAACCAGCTATGCCAGGGCCTGCAAATCACAAGGCCCGTCTCGGACCAATGACTGCTTCCATCAGTTCAAGTCCGTTTCTGCCATTTCTTCTCCCCTACTGCTTAGTTACACTTGTATTCATAGTCCTTGATGGCAGCCAAATCAGCATTTGCCTTCTCTATTTTGCTGCCCAATCCGGCCTTCCATGCCTCTACCTTCCGGGCCGTTTCTTCGTCGCCGAGGGCTATCATTTCAGCAGCAAGGATAGCTGCATTCTGTGCCCCATTGACTCCTACGGTAGCCACAGGGATGCCTGGAGGCATCTGGATGATGCTCAACATGGCATCAAGACCATCGAGCATTCCCTTGATAGGTACTCCGATCACAGGCAGAGGAGTAAATGCCGCAATGACACCCGGTAAAGCTGCCGCCATGCCGGCACCGGCAATGATCACCTTGATGCCACGTTCCTTGGCTCCCTTTGCAAACGATTCCACTGCCGCAGGGGTGCGATGTGCCGACAAGGCATTCACCTCAAAGGGAATCTTTTGGTCGTTCAACCACTTACAAGCCTTTTCCATAACGGGCAGATCGCTTGTCGAGCCCATGATGATACTAATGATTGGTTTCATATTTACTATTGTTATGACGTTATTTTAAAACTACGAGAGAGGGAGAATATATCAACTATCTACCCCGAGTCTCTATTTAAATTATCATCCAGAAGCCCGTCACGCATCCCACGAGGAATCCCGCAACGACCTGGGTGAGAGTATGTTGTCGAAGAATCATACGACTGGTGCCCACCATTCCGGCAATAATGATGATGATGCAAAACCACCACAGGGGGTTGAATGAGAACAGCATGGAGAACGCCAACAGCGCCCCGGCAAATCCTCCGATGCCTGCAGTGTGGGTGGATATCTTCCACCACACGTTGATAATGGCGCAAACCACCTGAATCATCAACGCTGCAACCAGGATATTGGCCATGAATTGCGGTATGCGCATGATGCTCATCAAGTAATAACACGAAAAGTACGACAATATTGCCACAATGTAGGGTATCATGCGACGCTCCTTCTGGCCTATCTCCGCCGTAGACCATCCCTGATACTTTCGGTAACCGTGAATGAGCAGCGTAGGCAGCAGAATGGTGAAAAAATAGACCATCGTGAGTACCATCAGCTTATACTGCCAGGGCATCAGACTCATATAGCTGAAGATAAACAGCGCCAAAAGTCCGATAAACGGCAAGTAGAACGGCGTGAAAATCATGCTCATCACCCGTGCTGCCAATATGATATTCTTTTCTTTCATAGTCTACCTTTGAGTCGATACGTACTATCCCTTTCTTAGTCTGGCCACCGGTATGCCCAGCTGCTCGCGATATTTGGCCACCGTTCGCCGCGCAATGGGATAGCCTTTCTTCTTCATTTCCTTGGACAGGGCATCGTCGCTGAACGGCTTTTTCTTGTTTTCCTGATCAACAAGTTCTTTCAATGCCAATTTGATTCTGCGTGTAGACAGTTCTTCGCCGTCCTCCGTGACATAGCCGTCGGTAAAGAAAAACCTCAATGGGAAAGTACCCCATCGGGTCTGTGCGTATTTGATATTGCTCACACGCGATATAGTAGAGATGTCAAGCCCCGTCTTTTCGGCAATATCTTTCAATATCATGGGCTTCAAATCGGCCTCGTCTCCGTCTTGGAAAAACTTTTTCTGCCAGTTGACGATGGCCTTCATCGTCACATAGAGCGTGTGTCGACGCTGTTTCACAGCCTCGATATAGCCTTGCGCTTTTTCCACCTTCTGCTTGGCATAGAGCAGTGCTTCTTTCTCCTGCCGGTTCATCTGGTGCTTATTGGTCTTGTAGGTATGCACCATATCGCTGAACGACGGCGAAATTCTTAAATCCGGAATCCTACCGCGATTGATGGTAAAACTCACGTTTCCCTCCTCGTCGGTGTCTACCAGAAAGTCCGGAGTTATCTGTTGCGTGTTCCTTCCCAGCGTCTCGCCGAGCGATGCTCCGGGTTTTGGGTTGAGCTTGCGCAACTCCTCGTGCACCACATTGGCCTGTTCTTCGGTAAGCTGCAGCGACTGTGCTATCTTGTCCCAATGCTTCTTGGTAAACTCCGAGAAGTGCTGTTCCACCACTTCGTGCATCAACTGCGTGAGCCTGCTGTCCTGCCTACGCTCTATCTGGAGCAGCAGACATTCTTGCAACGACCGTGCGCCGATGCCGGGAGGATCGAACGTTTGCAGCTTATGCAAAACGTTTTCGATAGTTTTCTCCGACACGTCCATATTGTGATAGATGGCCAGCTCGTCAGCAATGACGTCAAGTGACTTTCTCAGCCGTCCGTCGTCATCGAGCGAACCGATGAGATATTCCATCACATTTCGCTGCTCATCCGTCAGCACCATCATGCCCATCTGTTCTTTCAGCTTATCGTAGAACGACGTAGTGTCGCCCCATACGATTTCCTCATAGTCGGCATCCGGGTTGCTTTGCGATGCTACATAGCTGTAAGGTGAAGGCAGTTCATCGTCCTTTCCCAGACTCTCCAGCGCATTGTCGAGCGCCTCCTCACGCTCCTCGCGCTCGGTTTTCTCGTCATAAGGTTCTTCCCCAGCGTCTTCCAAACCGGAAAGCGCTCCGTCTCCTTCGCCACTCTCCTTGCCCTCCCCGTCCAAATCGTCGTGCCGTTCTTCCAGGGCGGGATTGTCGTCGAGTTCCGTAAAAACATTCTCCTCCAGTTCTGCCAATGGCATTTCGAGCAACTTCACCTGCAACATTTGCTGTTGTGACAGGCGCTGCTGCTGAACTTGCTGTTGTGTCTGGGTTTGAACTAATTTCTGTGGCATATCTGTCAAGCCTTTGTCGGCTCTCTTATTTCCAATATTCCCTGAGTTGTGCGGCGAGTGCCGAGAGTGTCTTAGGAGTCTCGGTGCCAAATCGTTTCCATATCTGCATACAGGGGGTGAGCAACGGATGTATCATAATGTCACCCCTCGTGAGCAGGGGGTCGCAAAAGCAAAACACCTCCATCACCTCAGCAACTTCTTCCGGTGTAGAGCGGATGAGCTTAGCCAGCTCAATCACCTCGGGCGTCTTGGGTACCATTGTGTCGGGAATCAGTCTGAAATAAAGCTCGAGTATCATAATGAGCTTTATGGGTGAAAGCGAGTCCTCTCCTTTGCGCTCATCAATAGGTTTGAAATCTTTTTCCCACGTCTCGTTCACCTCTACCCCTGCGTAAAACTCCTCAGAGTTTCCAAAACCTTCCATCCGGCGCACTTTCTTCACCTCCCTCGACAATATCCTTGGCCTACGGCCATAAGTGTCCCACAGCCATTGCAAACGAGGAGTTTCTCGCTGTCTGAGTCTGAACATCTGCTGGTAGAGGTAGCTGGGCTCTATGTGCAGTTCCAAGGCAAGTTTCACCAGCGCTCTGCCATACAAAGGCTTCACGCCCCGTGGCCGTTTCAGGTAGAGTTGCAAGAGGAGCAGCCAGTATTCATCATGCCATAACGGATGTCTTGCCATAGCGATTCGTTTCTTAGTTAACATCCCTGTTTATGCCCTTTTAGCATGAAAGGATTGCATTTGCAAATATACTATTTTATAAGAAAACAGCCAAATCATTGTTGAGTTTTATTGTTGGTGAAATCATTTCTCCATCTGCAGACTTCACCACGCCGGCAACGATATGGAGAACAGGCTTCTCCACACCATTCCCCAACAATGCTGAAGCCCTTGTGTTGAGTTACTTATCTGACGTTTCGTATGGATTCTCCATCACCATTTTCTTCGTATCCCAAGGTGCACCACCACCGCCGAGATACTTCTCAAACCACTCCAAATGAGCATTGTAGTAGAGCGGCATAGACTTCAGGCTGTTGGGCCAGTGGCCATCGTTGTCGAAGATGATCAGTCGACTGGGGATGCCCAGCGTTTGCAGCGTCGTGAAATATTGCAGACTCTGATTGTACGACACACGATAGTCGCGCTCGCCCGTGATGATGAGGGTCGGAGTGGAGAAGTTTTTCAGATATTCCGAAGGGCTCCATTTCTTGTATAACGGCGAATTCCAGGGCTGTCCTTCAAGGTCAAAATTGGGAAACCACAGTTCCTCGGTGGTGCCCCACATGGCCTCCAGATCGAATAGGCCCATCATCGAAGCCAGACATTTGAAGCGCCCGGTTTGCCCCTGCAGCCAGTTCATGAAATAGCCGCCGTAGCTCCATCCCATAGCGCCCATGCGCGTGGAGTCCACATATTCCAATTGTGCCAGCGCATCGGTCACCGCCATCACATCTTCATAAGGTCTACCGCCCCACGACCCGCTGATGTCACGACAGAACTGCTGCCCATAGCCTGTCGACCCGTGCGGATTGGGATAAGCCACCACATAACCCGCTCCGGGATACACCTGCCAGTCAGCACGATAGGAGTCCATCCATTGCATCTGCGGTCCACCGTGCACATTGATGACCAACGGATATTTCTTAGAGGCATCAAAACCGTGCGGTTTCACAACAAACACGTGTATCGAGTCGCCTTCAGCACCTTTGACCCACATCTGCTCGGAGGGCCGGAAATCCACCACTTCCACTAAACTGTCGTTCAGGTGGGTGACCGCTGTTTCAAACCATCCTTTTCTCATGCCCTCCCTATGGGAGGCACTGGAGACGCCTTTCGGACGCGATGTTGAAGCCTTGAACAGTTCGCTCGGGCGCCCTGTGGTCGAATAGGTGTAATAGAAATTGCCCCGAGCGTCAACGTCAAAGCTCGTTATGGCACGATTGTCAATCAACTTCGTCATCTTGTTGTTCCGCAGCGACACTTGGTATAGCGGCTCATAGCCACGCTCCTCGCCCAGAAAGTATATGCTTTTGGAGTCATCCGCCCATTTGTAACTGTCCACCCAGTTGTCAAAATGCTCGGTCAAGACTCTTTTCTCTCCCGTCTTCCGATCGTACAGACCTAAGATAAATCGGTCGCTCTCGTAGCCCGGCGTGCGCTGAAAGCGATAGGCGATGTATCTGCCGTCCGGCGAATACTGAGGACTACCGTC
Organism: Prevotella sp.; assembly: GCA_050946435.1. Classification (GTDB taxonomy): domain Bacteria; phylum Bacteroidota; class Bacteroidia; order Bacteroidales; family Bacteroidaceae; genus Prevotella. The sequence continues at coordinate 21,888 of JBMNUU010000033.1, read as the reverse complement.
CCAGGCCTTGTTCTCCGCCGTGATGTTGCGGGCCTCGCCACCCGTCACCGGCACAATCCAAAGGTCGCAGTTGGTCGAGGCCTCCGGGTGGTCATCGTGATTGCTCAGATAGCATATTTCCTTTGAGTCGGGCGAGAAAACGAAGCCGGAAGGGCCGGAAGGCGAAAACACCGGACTGTGGAACTTGCCCGGCGTAACGTCGGTGTAGGTCTTTTTGGTCATGTCATACACGATGATGTGCCAGTATCTGCCGTCCGTATAGTCGGTCCAGTGGCGGAAGAGCAGCTCGTCGGCCACGTGGGCCTGGATGGGATTCTTTGCTTTTTTCTCCATCGCCGACTTGTTGGCCTTTCCGTCCGCTCCGCCTATCTCCGGGAAAACTTCAGCGGCAAAAGCAATAAGGTTGCCGTCGGGTGAGAGCACTGGTCCCTGAATGCCGAGCGCATAATCGGTGATTTTCACCGACTGCCCATGCTCATACCGATACACTTGTGTTGTACCATCGGCATACGACAGATGGTAGAGGCACTTCCCATCTTGCGACCAGAAGGGTGAGAAACTCTTGTCGTCGGTGGTGATTTGCTGAGGTTCGTCTTTAACCCAACTCACAGCAGACCCCGGTTCGGGGGCTTGCACCGTAATATTGCTATAGGTTTTCTGCGCTTTGAGATCCTGGCGCGTTACACCATAGGCTAACACACCGTCACGGCTGACGGTAGGTGAAGTGACATATTTCACACGATAGATGTCTTCTATCGTGAAAGCTCGTTTCTGAGCCACAGCCGGCAACATGGCAAGCACGGCAAAAGAAATAATTAGAGATTTTTTCATTGTTCCGGTATTATATGATGCAAAGATATGGAAAATATCGGTTAAATCGCATGGGAGCCATCAAATTCATAATTCATAACTGTGAATATCGGAATGATGATTGGAATCGTCAGGCCAGTCAGACCAGTCGGAATCGTTGGACAAATCAGAATTATCAGGCCAATCAAGACGCTCCGTTAAACCTTAACTTACCTTATATAATAAGGTGAAAAAGTATATAAAAACGTAAGTGCGACAAAAAAGTGTAAAGTTTTATTTTCAAATAAACAATTACAAATATCATTTAATTATCATTATATAGCTATAATACAGCAATTACGAATTCATAACTATAACATATATTTTAAAATAAATTCATATATAATAAACATTTCACCTTTTTGTCGCAGTTGGGTGGGGTAGGGCGGAGTAGGATAGATGTAAGTTAAATGTATCTGAACTTTGAAAAATCATCTTTTAAGGCATAAAAAATAGCAAGAACAAGGCAAAATCAACATAATCGCTCATTATGGTAGCATTACGCTAAAATCTGCTACCTAAAGCGTTTCATGCGTTGAAACAAGAAAAGAAAATGAATGTTAACTCTTATCGCACAGAACATCGTCCGAATAAGGATAAGACAAGCGAAAAAGTTAATTCCAAAAACAAGATGTAAAAAAAACTTCACCATAAACGTGTCGTCGAAATTTTCTGTTTTAGCACAGAAATAGGAAAGAAATACAAAAAATATTGCATCGGCAGCATCAGAAAATTACAGTGTATTTGCGGTTGGGGCTTAACCGCAACGCCGTTAAAGCCAAACCAAAGTGCCGTTGAGCCGCCACGGGCATGGGGATAGGCCGTTGTCGCACTGCGATAAGATAGTAGAGGTAAGACGAAAAAGAAAGTAAGACGGTATGAAAAAATCGCGCAGTTGCTTAAACAACTAACTGTCAGTCATTTAGCAAAAGCGCGAATACAGCGTGTATTTTGAACTAAGATTTTATAATTTTAAAATACGCGAATTCTACGAGAGCTTATGTCATAAAAAATACAATATTTGCTCCCTTTAAAACAAGGTTGAGAAGGCTTATTTCCTAAGCAACTCCACGAGTTCGCGCATACCCTCTGACGCTCCTTTCTGAATATGCGTGAAATTGGGCATGGTGTCGAAAGGCACCGCATTGGGGTCGATGAGATATATCGGACAGCCCGGCTTGGTGTAACGCACAAGCCCTGCTGCAGGGTAGACGTTGAGCGACGTGCCGATAATAACAAACACGTCGGCCTTGCGAGCCTCGTAGGCTGCAGGTGTCAACATGGGCACACTCTCTCCAAAGAACACGATAAAGGGACGCAGCAGAGAGCCGTCGCCTGCCTTCGTTCCGGGTTCCACATCGCTGTGCTCCGGCGTTAGCTGTTGAATATACTCTTCGTCATAGGGGTCGTCGGAAGAACAAACCTTGCTCAGTTCGCCATGCAGATGGATCACTTTTGACGAGCCTGCGCGCTCGTGCAGATCGTCCACATTCTGTGTCAGCACCGACACCTCATAGTCGTTCTCCAATTCGGCGATAAGCCTGTGTCCCTCGTTGGGTTGGGCGTTCCATAGCTTTCGGCGCAACATGTTGTAGAAATTGGTGACCAACGTAGGATCGGCCAGCCAGCCCTCGTGAGACGCCACCTGCTGCACAGGATAGTTCTCCCACAACCCATCGTTGCCTCGAAAGGTCTTGAAACCACTTTCCACCGACATTCCGGCACCCGTTAGAAATACAATTTTCTTTGTCATCATTTATCCTCCATAGATTGTTATTATTATACAAAAATAATATTTTTTCGGCAATAATGCCACCTTAAACGATTTAAAATAGTATCTTTGCACATTATTTATTAACATAGACATACGAAATGGACAAAGTAAGTTACGCATTGGGCATGAGCATCGGACACCAGCTCCAGCAAATGAATGCAACAGAATTAAATATCGACGACTTTGCAAAAGCCATCAAGGACGTGTTTGCCGGTAAGGCAGCAATGACCGATGGCGATGCACAGGCTGCCGTTCAAAACTTCTTCCAGCAAAAGACAGAAGCACAGGCCAAAGAAATGAAATCCGACGGCGAGAAATTTCTGGCTGAAAACAGCAAGCGGGAAGGCGTGGTGACCCTGCCTTCAGGACTGCAATACGAGGTATTGACCGAGGGTAAAGGCAACAAGCCGAAAGCCACCGACCAAGTGGAATGTCACTACGAGGGCAAACTCATCAACGGCCAACTGTTTGACAGCAGCTATAAACGCGGTGAGACAGCAACGTTCGGACTCAACCAGGTGATCGCCGGATGGACCGAAGGACTGCAGCTGATGCGGGAAGGCGCTAAATATCGCTTCTTCATTCCCTATACACTGGGCTACGGAGAACGTGGCGCAGGCCAGTCCATTCCTCCATACTCAACACTCATTTTCGATGTGGAGCTGATTAAAGTGATATAAATAGAAACCAATAAATCCAAATGAAACAAATGAAAAGTTTGAAAGTTTTGGCTGCTATGGCTGTCGCCACAGCAGCATTCAGTGCTTGTGGCAACTCGTCAACCCCAAAGGCTGACCTGAAATCGGATGTAGACTCGATGAGCTACGCCATTGGCCTGGTTCAGTCACAGTATGTTCGTCAGGCCATCCAGCAGGGACAGGTTATCGACACCACCTACATAGACGAGTTTGTAAAAGGCATCAACGAAGGTGCCAATGCGGGCGACGACAAGAAGAAAGCAGCCTATATCATGGGACTCCAAGTGGGTCAGCAGCTTGCTACCCAGCTCGTTAAGGGCGTCAATCGCGAGGTTTACGGTACTGATTCCACGAAGACTATCTCCCTGAAAAACCTGATGTCGGGATTCATCACCGGTGCTACAGGCAAGAAGGGACTTTTCACTTCTGATGCCGCTAACCAGATTGCACAGAGCAAGATGGAGGCCATCAAGACCCAAACCATGCTGAAAGAATACGGCCCAAACAAGGCTGCCGGAGAGAAATTCCTCGCCGAGAACAAGAAAAAACCGGGTGTGGTGACTCTGAAGTCGGGCTTGCAGTACAAGGTTATCAAGGAAGGTAAGGGTGCCATTCCTACAGATACCACTACCGTAACTGTAAACTACGAGGGCCGCACCATCGATGGCAAAGTGTTTGAAAGCACCTATAAGGAAGGTCGGAACGCCGTGACCATCCAGCCCAACCAGTTTATCCCCGGATGGACAGAGGCGCTGACACACATGCCCGAAGGCTCTGTTTGGGAAGTTTATATCCCACAAAATCTGGCCTACAAGGAGCGTCAGGCAGGCGACATCAAGCCATTCTCGACCATCATCTTCAAGATTGAGCTTATAAAGGTTGGCAAATAACAACCGCCTCACATAAAAGACACCCCTCCTCCTGAGCTGTAATGCCCATAAGGAGGGGTTCTCTTTTGAATCCAAAACGATTAAACCATTTGAAAATGAAGAAAATCCTGTTGCTTGTGGCAATTTTCGTGGCCGGTGCTTCCGTGTCAACCATACAGGCCGGAAAAAAGAAAGACAAGGATAAAAAGAAACAAAAGACCGAGATGGGCGCCCCGGTGGTATTGTCGTCCCGTGGCGACTCGCTGAGCTTTGCAGCCGGCTATACGGCTACGCAGGGCCTGCTGGATTATCTGCAAAGACAATTGCACGTGGACACGGCATATATGGCAGAATTCATACGCGGCTACAACGAAAGAATTGCCAAGGGAAACGACCCGGCCTATAATGCTTATATAGCAGGCACACAGATTGCTCATCAGGCTGAAAACCAGATTTTGCCCAGCATGAAACAAAACCTGGAGGGCACCCCAGACTCCATACGCGCTGCCATCTTCCATCAAGGCTTCCTTGCCGGTGTGAGCGAAGATACCACCATCTATAATGGGATGACGGCCCGAGAACTGTTTGAAACCAAGAGCCAGGAGGCCAAAGAGGCCAAAAACGCAGCCTATAAGGCGGAGAATGTAGCATGGCTCAAGGACAATGCCACAAAACCGGGCGTTAACGTCATGGCTTCCGGCCTGCAATACAAAGTGCTGAAAACAGGATCCGGACCCAAACCGGCCGCCGACCAGACCGTAGAGGTGATTTATGAAGGGAAGACCATCGATGGAAATGTTTTTGACGCAACCTCACGCCATCACGGCAAGAAGACCGACAGTTTCCGCTGTAACCAGGTCATCAAGGGGTGGACAGAAGCATTGACCAACATGACGGTGGGCAGCAAATGGGAGATTTATATTCCTCAGGAATTGGCCTATGGGGCACATCAAGCAGGACAAATCAAACCGTTCTCAACACTGATTTTCACCGTGGAACTAGTTGGAATAGAGGCTCCAGAGACTTCAACATCGGATACGGAGAAATAAGATACGCTGTCCCAAACCGATGTCTAATTAGATAAAAAGGTGGGGCTGATAGCCTGAAAATACTTCTTTTATATTACAAAATGCACGAATAACTTAAAATATTCGTGCATTTTGTTGTTTGTATCATGGAATTTATCTATTTTTGCTAACACTAAATTAATAAATTGCTAAGCAACAAACATGGAAAAAGTAGATAACTTAGACAAGAAAATTTTATCAATTCTCTCAAAAAACGCACGTATCCCCTTCAAAGACGTAGCCGCTGAATGTGGTGTGTCGCGCGCCGCCATCCACCAGCGTGTGCAACGACTGATGGAGGCCGGCGTTATCACCGGCAGTGGCTTCGACGTCAATCCGAAGAGTCTCGGATATAGCACCTGCACATACGTTGGGCTGAATTTGGAGCGCGGCTCTATGTATAAAGAGGTGGTAAAACGTATTGTAAACATTCCCGAAATTGTGGAATGCCACTTCACCACAGGCCCTTACACCATGCTGATTAAGGCCTATGCCCGCGACAACGAGGAACTTATGGATCTGCTGAACAACAAGCTTCAGACCATCCCCGGCGTGGTATCCACAGAGACGCTCATCTCGCTAGAACAAAGTGTGAAGCGAGAGATTCCTGTTAGTCACGAATAATATGAATCAATTTGACATTGAGTCGCACCTGAAAGAATTTTATGCGGCTTTTCCTTCTGCCGATCATCAACCGATAATCGGTATCACTTCCAATTATGAAGACGGCGATATTACCCTTCGCGAACGCTATTGTATGCAGCTGGTGAAGGCTGGTGCTACGCCCGTCATTATTCCGCCGATAGACGATAAGGCTGCCATCATCAATACGCTTGAACACATCGATGGTCTGGTGCTTACTGGAGGCGGAGACATCAACCCATTATGGAGTGGGGAAGAACCCGCTCCAGAACTCCACAATATCAATGCCAAGCGCGACCTGCCCGAACTGCTCATCACGCGATTGGCTTACAACCGACAGATTCCGATACTTGGCATTTGCCGGGGAATGCAAATGCTGGCTGTGGCCTTAGGCGGAAAGGTGGCACAAGACATGGCCTATGTTTCCTCCACTCTCCCCAATGTGGAGGGGCACCCGAGACGTATCAAACATTCGCAAGACGCCGACAAGAATCAGCCCACACATACTGTCAAGATCGTTCCCGGCTCCCATCTTGCCGAAATCTACAGCATTAGTGGCAACGATCCCGCAAGAGAGGGTGGGGGAAAGGAAGCTGAAGATACCACCGAGTCAGTACGTATGTATGATATCAGCACAGAAAAGGGTGGGGGAAAGGAAGATGACGATACCACCGAGTCAATACGTATGTTCGACCTCAACACAAAAAAAGATGGGGCAAAGGAAGCTGACGGTACCACCGGGTCAGTACGTATGTTCGACCTCAACACAGAAAAAGATGGGGAAAAGGAAGCTGGAGACATTGTGATTGCCGTCAATTCTTTCCATCATCAGGTTGTGAGCGCACCCGGAAACAGATTCCACGCTACCGCCACCGCACCCGATGGCGTCATCGAGGCCATGGAGAGCAGCGAGTTTAAACCCATCATGGGCGTGCAATGGCATCCCGAATGGCTGGAAGAAGAAGGGCTGAAGCTCTTCAAATGGCTTGCTGCACAGGCCACCGATTTTCATAGAGCCAAGCAACTCCACGATCGTATGTTGACGCTTGACAGCCATTGCGACACCCCGATGTTTTTCCCACAGGGTGTGAAATTCGACCATCGTGACCCACGCATCCTATACGATTTACACAAGATGCACGAGGGCAGGCAGGATGCTGTCGTCATGGTGGCCTATCTGCCACAACCCAAAACAGGCGAAAGTTTTGCCCAAAAAGTGGATATTGCGGGCATCATCAAGCACAATCCGCATCTTAAAGGCATCTCCACCCAACTGTCACCCACCGAATACGCCGACCTTATCTTTGACAAACTGGAAGAGATTGTGAACGAGAATAGTCTCTATATCAACACTGCCCGCACCCCAAACGACCTCTATGAAAACAAGCGCGGGGGTCGCAAAAGTATCATGTTTGGCATCGAAAACGGCTTGGCGCTCGGCCATGACCTATCGAATGTGCATCACTTTGCACAGCGAGGGGTGGTCTATATCACCCTCTGCCACAATGGAGATAACGACATTTGCGACAGCGCCCGAGGCGAGAACACGCATCACGGCGTATCGCCATTCGGCGAGAAAGTGATTCAGCGGATGAACGACGAGGGTGTTATGGTCGACCTAAGTCATGGTGCGGAAAAGTCATTCTACGACGCATTGGACATCAGCCGCACCCCTATCGTGTGCTCCCACAGCAATGCCCGTGCATTATGCGATGTGCCACGCAACCTCACCGATGACCAGATGCGCGCCTTGGCACAGAAGGACGGCGTAGCGCAGATAACGCTTTATCATGGCTTTTTGCGTCAGCAGGGGGAGGCAACTATTATGGATGCCATCGCCCATCTGGAGCATGCCATCAGCATTATGGGCATCGACCACGTGGGAATCGGCACCGATTTCGATGGCGATGGGACCGTACGCGGATGCGCAGACGCCTCAGAGCTCATCAATTTCACCCTGCACCTTATGCGTCGAAAGTATAGCGAGCAGGACATTGCAAAGATATGGGGCGGCAACTGGCTGCGTGTCATGTCGATGGTGCAGGCCAGCAAAAAAGCCCTGACGACTTGAACGTTTCATCAAAATGAAAAGATCAAAGAAAAAAAACATCATTGTGATTGGAATTATATGTGCGGTGGCAGCCCTCGCCATTGCCTATTGGCCGGGCCATTCGACTTCCACCGACAGAATTGAAGACATCAACGAATTGGAAAAGACGGCTCCTATAGGTCCCGAATTCAATGCCGACTCCGCTCTTGCGTTCACCCAAGCCCAATGCGACTTTGGCTCACGAGCCATGAATACTGATGGACACGAGAAGTGTTTGGACTGGATTGTGGGCAAATTTAAGCAATATGGATGTAAGGTGGAGCTTCAAAAGGCCAACCTGAAAGGCTATGACGGCACCAGCTTGAAAGCTACGAACATCATGGCAAGTCATAACCCCGAGGCCACCACACGTATTATGCTGTGTGCCCATTGGGACTCAAGGCCCTGGGCAGACAACGACCCCGACTCGGCCAACTGGCGCAAACCCATCCTCGCCGCCAATGATGCGGCAAGCGGGGTAGCCGTGATGCTCGAACTGGCCAGGCTGCTCAACTCCGACCCGACCACCGGAGAGGACGAGGAGACACTCTCCAAGGACGACAAAACATATTCAAAAGATGAGAAGAAGCTCTCGATAGGCGTGGACTTCGTATGCTTTGATGCCGAAGATTGGGGCATTCCGCAGTGGGCAGACGTACCAGATGACGGCAACTCGTGGGCCTTAGGGTCCAACTATTTTGCCGCTAACCTGCCACAAGGCTACGCCCCCCGCTACGGCATTCTGCTCGATATGGTGGGTGGACAAGGTGCCCGATTCTTTCAGGAAGGAATGTCGAAGCAGTATGCTCCGGAAATTGTGAAAAAGGTGTGGCGAGCTGCCCGTCAGGCCGGCTACGGCTCCTACTTTCCCAAGACCGAAGGCGGGATGATTACCGATGACCACATTCCCATCAACCAGATTGCCAAGATACCGTGCATTGACATTATTCCCTACTATCCGGACTGCACCCAAAGCTCCTTCGGCCCTACATGGCACACGCTTGACGACAATATGGACCATATCGACAAAAACACGCTCAAGGCTGTGGGACAAACCATGATACAAGTGATTTATACCGAGGAATAGCGCTCTCCGCAGTGTAACCATGCCAAGTCACGGTTTACACTGTCATGAAGCGTTAAACACTTCGTATACCCCAATAAACACTAAAGAACCCCTTATAGGGTGCAATACATATAAAATTGCACCCTTTTTCACATTATTTTTCAATACTTTTTTCTTTTCCTTTTGACTTTTTCCTATCTTTGTCATCATAAAAGAAAAAGTGTATGGATGCCCTGACCTATCTTGAATCGCGCTGTCAGTTACGGCGAAACGTACTCACCGGCGAGACCCAGTATGCCATTCCCGGCTCAGAAGATTACCGACCCCTGTCCAAAGAGGCCGTCAACACCATTATCCTGGAGGCCGGACGCGATGGGGTGGGGCTCACCGAGACGCTGCTCCAACGCTATATCGAGTCGACCCTCATCACTCCCTGGAACCCGGCCGAGACCTGGCTCAATGGGCTCGAAGAATGGGATGGCACCGATTATGTATCGGCCTTTGCCGACCGCATCATCACCACCAATCCCGATTGGAGCAGCCGTTTCCACAAGTGGATGCTCCAAATGGTGGCCCGTTGGATGGGCTACGAAGTGGCGCAACGCGACATTATCGTACCCGTCATTGTGGGACAATGGGGCTATGGCAAGACTTCTTTCTGCAATATCGTGCTGCCCCCCGAGTTGCGCACCTACTACACCGACCAGGTAAAACTCCGTTCCACAGCCGAAGTACACGAACTTGTCACCACCAACTTGCTGACTTGCATTGACGAGTTCTACCAAGACAACATCGACCAGGAAGTGCTCATGCGCTATCTTTTCTCTCGCAGCACACCCGTATTCAGATTTCCCTACGGCACCACCAGCGAGAAACGCAACAACTATTCGGCCTTCATCGCCAACACCGGCAACCTCCATCCCATGACCGATGCGGCCGGCGCGGCCCATCTGGTGTGTGTGGAGATTGGACATCGCATAGACATTAAGACGCCCGTTCCCTACGAACAGCTCTACGCCCAACTGCTGGCCGAAATAGAAAACGGAGCCGACTATGGCCTCACCGATGAGGAAAGGGAAGCCATGGCCGTACAAAACTCTCCCTTTCAAGAGGCAGAAAACCTCGTGAAAATGGTTTCGATGCTCTATGCCACCCCTCCCCAGGGCAAAAGGGTGAAAGCCAAAGACATCGACACCATCGTAGACCGACTGATGAAGGAATATCCTTACTGGACACCCGGAGAGCACGTTAACCAGGACGTGGGATTCGCCCTGCAGGAGGCAGGCTTCACACGCAGCCGCATTCACGGGCGCTCCTGTTACAAGGTGGTGGAAAAAGACCCACGCAAATACGACTTTGTTGACGAGCCGCAAACCCCTGAAGAGGAAACGCTGGACAACAACCCACTGGCACGCGCCCTGCTCACGGGACTGGGCAACCTCGTCAAGAAATGACCCTTATCCCTATCTCCATTCCCGGATGATGGCGATAACACTCCTATACCCCCTTCTTAAAACAAACAAGACAATATGGCAAAAAAAGATAAAGGAATGACCCCGATGATGAGACAGTTCTTCTCGATGAAGGCGAAGCATCCCGATGCAGTGCTGCTGTTTCGCTGCGGCGACTTCTACGAGACCTACGGCGATGACGCCGTTACGGCATCGGGCATCCTCGGCATTACGCTTACCAAGCGCAACAATGGTGGAAACTCCGGCGAAACGGCAATGGCAGGCTTCCCCCACCACGCATTAGACACCTATCTGCCCAAACTCATTCGGGCAGGAAGACGCGTGGCAATATGCGACCAACTGGAAGACCCGAAGAAGAAACGGGCTGCCATCAAGGGCAAAAAAGGGCTCTCGGAGATGGACAAAATGGTGAAGCGGGGCATCACCGAACTCGTGACGCCGGGAGTAGCCATGAACGACAATGTGCTCAACTACAAGGAAAACAACTTCCTCTCGGCCATTCATTTCGGAAAGACGGCCTGTGGCGTCAGCTTCCTCGACATTTCGACCGGTGAATTTCTCACCGGGCAAGGCAGCTACGACTACGTGGAAAAACTGCTCGGCAGCTTCTCGCCGAAAGAAGTGCTCTACGACCGCAACCGCAAAAAAGACTTTGAACGTTATTTCGGCACCCGACACTGCATCTTCGAACTGGACGACTGGGTGTTTACCGAGCAGTCGGCACGGCAGAAGCTGCTGAAGCATTTTGGTACCAAATCGCTCAAGGGATTCGGTGTGGAACATCTGCACGAGGGTGTCATTGCCGCTGGAGCCATCATGCAATATCTCGAACTGACCCAGCACACGAGCATCAACCACATCACCGCCCTGCAACGCATCGAGGAGGATAAGTATGTGCGCATGGATAAGTTTACTATACGCTCACTGGAGCTCACGCAACCCATGCAGGAAGACGGACAATCGCTCCTCGGCATCCTCGATAGCACGGTAACCCCGATGGGCGGCCGAATGTTGCGGCGATGGACGGTGTTTCCGCTAAAAGACGCAGCGCGCATCCGAGGCCGCCAGGACATCGTGGAATATTTCTTTAAGCACCCTGACTTCAGACAAGTGGTCGACGAACAGCTGCATCGCATTGGCGACCTCGAGCGCATCATCTCGAAAGTAGCTGTAGGAAGGGTGTCGCCGCGCGAGGTGGTGCAGCTCAAAAATGCGCTGATGGCCACACAACCCATCAAATCGGCTTGTCTCCATGCCGACAACGAAAGACTGAAACGACTCGGTGAGCAGCTGAATCTCTGTGAGAGTCTGCGCGACCGCATCGCTCGCGAGATAAATCCCGACCCACCCTTGCTGGTCAACAAGGGCAACGTTATTGCCGACGGCTACGACGAAAAACTTGATCAGCTGCGCAGCATATCGCAAAACGGCAAAGATTTCCTGCTCGAAATTCAGCAGCGGGAAACCGAAAACACGGGAATATCATCGCTCAAAGTGGGTTTCAATAATGTGTTTGGCTACTACTTAGAGGTGCGCAACACCTTTAAGGACAAAGTCCCGGAGACCTGGATTCGCAAGCAAACGCTGGCGCAGGCCGAGCGATACATCACACCCGAACTCAAGGAGTATGAGGAGAAAATACTCGGGGCCGATGAAAAGATTATCGCATTGGAGATACAACTGTTTAATGAACTCATCCTCGCCATGCAGGATTTCATTCCGCAAATCCAAATCAATGCCAACATCATTGCCCAGATAGACTGTCTGCTGTCGTTTGCCAAGGTGTCGGAATCCAATGTGTATGTGCGCCCAATAGTCGACGATAGTGATGTTTTAGACATTCATCAAGGACGGCACCCCGTCATTGAGACTCAAATGCCAATGGGGGAGCGCTATGTGCCCAACGACGTATATCTCGACACCGAGAAACAACAGATCATGATGATAACGGGGCCGAATATGGCCGGAAAATCCGCTCTGCTGCGACAAACGGCTCTCATCGTACTGCTCGCCCAGATAGGTTGCTTCGTGCCGGCAGAGAGCGCGAGAATAGGTTTGGTCGACAAGATATTCACACGCGTGGGTGCCAGCGACAACCTCTCGCAGGGAGAATCGACATTTATGGTCGAAATGACGGAGGCTTCCAACATTCTGAATAACGTCACCTCACATTCACTGGTACTCTTCGACGAACTGGGACGCGGTACCTCCACCTACGACGGCATATCCATAGCCTGGGCCATCGTGGAATATCTGCACGAACAGCCCAAGGCACGGGCGCGCACGCTCTTTGCCACCCACTACCACGAGCTGAACGAAATGGAGAAGCATTTCGCACGAATCAAGAATTTCAATGTATCGGTCAAGGAGGTAGACGGCAAGGTTATCTTCCTGCGCAAGCTTACGCCCGGCGGATCTGAACATTCGTTTGGTATCCACGTGGCCGAGATTGCCGGTATGCCTCGCTCCATCGTGAAACGCTCCAACGTGATTCTCAAGCAGTTGGAGGCCGACAATGCCGAAGTGGGAAGTGTGGGAAAGCCCTCGGTTGGGAAGCTCGCCGATAGTCGCGACGGGATGCAACTCAGTATCTTCCAACTCGATGACCCCGTTCTCTCCCAGGTGCGTGACGAGATATTGGGGCTCGACATCAACAATCTCACACCGGTGGAGGCTCTGAACAAACTCAACGATATCAAGAAAATTGTGACGGGGAAGAGCTGATGCCTGTAACGAGGAAGATGCAACCTCTCCGTCACAACGTTACCATTTGTGTAAAATAGATTAACCAAAATTCTGTCATTTTTTTCGGTGCATCCAGCGCAAAAAGAGCTATGTTTTTGCCCTCATCCTCAGCCCGCGCAACATAAAAATCGTCTGTTTATTAGGTTTTTTATTCCGTCCTATCATGGCGGAGGCTTAACGACAATATGGTTAAGCTCCAACGGCACCGCGAAAGAGGCCCTTTCGCACAGCGGTTAGGCTCTTGTGGCCCTGCCGTTCGATATCAAACGGCGGGTGAGCAAATTGTAACGCTCATGGGATATTTGCTAAACATCTGATTATCAACTATCTGCAAATATCTCCATATTTCTCGTTTTTCGAATAGAAGGAAGTTTGTTTTTAAATTCGCGAAGCACAAAGAGGTGTTTGTAAAGAAATTTATTGCGACGCATAAATCATGTGCACGGGTAGGAACACACGGCTCGTACGTCAGCTAATCGTCTGACCAGACTAACGGGCCCGACCAGTTCGATATCATCATCATTATGGTAAGCGGACGTACGAGCCGTATGTTCCCACCTGCAGCATACCTGAGCCCTCTTGTGTCCCTGTCAGGCGAGCGAGAAGATTGTATTATTGCAGACTGTCCTCGAGCCTTCTCACATAAAAAGGATGAAATATGGCTTTAGCTTCACCTTATTTCACTAAAGCGCCGGCCTGGCTTCGAACGCCACGCATATTCACGAGGAAGGCCTTGGCAGAGCCAAAACGAAGGTGCATATCGAGACGTACCGGCACATGGTTATTATCATCGGTCACGTAGAAATCCACGATTTTTTCAAATCCCTCCCCTTTATCATTTTCCATATAGGCCAGTTTCAAACAGCGGTAAGTATGTCCGTTATCGGTCTTCACGTTTTGCTTTCCCTCATAGCGGAGCTTTGCGGGATAACGTTTTTTGCCATCGGCCATGGGGAAATTCACGTCGTGTCCTTTCTTCCATCCCGATGGGTCGAACGAACGGGCACGCATGAAAATACTCATCATGTCGTACACACAGTCGTCGTAGGTTGCCTTGTTCCAAGTATGCGTACCATCGTGATGCTGCCTGTGCTGCCGTATGCTGCACTTGCCGTTGGGATAGCTGTAGAACACTTCGTCTACCGTATATCGTTTGCCTTCCCGTGCGCCCTTGCGGTAATAGAGCGGCTCAAGTTTGAGACTATTGTAGCACAGGAGCGTATCGCGAAGCACGAATATCCGCTCCAATTTATTGTTTGCCCGAGTGATGAGACTTCCGCGATAGGCCGGAACACCTTCGCGGATACTTTTAACCGTAGAAAAAGAGGCCGTGCCCACTTTCACCCACACAAACTTCCAGTTGAAATACAAATTGTAAGATAAATGTTCTCCCGGCTTGAATGCCGTGTTTTTGTATGAACATTGCGCTGAGGCACAGATGCTTCCCAAAAGGAGAGGCAACAACACCAGAGCTATTTTGAGATTTTTCTTCATTCTATCTTGCTTTAGGGATATATTCGATGCCAAGCTTTTTAGCCCGCTCAAAATTGCGGTTGGTCACCGACTTTTTCTTCTCTGTCTTCTGTTTGGTGATTTTGCTTGGCTTTTGTCTGTATAGTATAGTAGACGTTGGATTCCATGTTCTCGTTACATCCCATTTTGCCTTGCACTCTATTTCTTCAGGATAGTAATACACCTGTTCGGGCTGTAAGTCTTCATCATAATTACCTGTGTCCCAACGCTGGTTGTTGTTCTCGTCTACAATGATGCGCAGATAGTATGTGCCCTGTTTCAGATAGAAGAATTCCAACTGATTGTCTAAAGCGTAAACCTCCTTTACTACCTTATCTGACTCATCCATAAGTTGGCCTATGACAGGTTTATCTATGCCCGACAAAGTGACGATCAATGTCGCAAACGAATCGTTGGAGCGCACTTTCAGTCCTTGCTTCACGGCTTTGGCTGCCTGTCCATAGATGGTTGTGAAGGCTGCGCTGTCGGCTTCCAGACTATACTCCACTTGTGGTCTCCATGCAGCCTTGACGATATAGGTTCTGGAATTTCGCCGATGCAGTTCGAAGGGCTCCCTATACCATACGTCAGCACTGTCTGATTTGGAATATAAATGGACCTGCGATGTGTCCACTTCGACTAAAGGCACCTCGGAAATGATACTTATATTTTCATCGGGGTTCATTTCTCCGGCCGGCGTGATGTTGAGTCTCAACGACTCCGGCGGCATGATGGAATCGTAGGATTGGCCTTTCTTTTTCCTCTTCTCCTGAGTCTTCAACCAGGTCTCATATTCTTTTTGCCTTTGCTTTAAGCGTTTATCGTAGGGCTGTTTAGACAGTAACTTGAGCGTGTCGGTTTGCAATTGCAACACTCCGAGGGTATCGGTGATATGATGTTTCAGTTCCACCATCAATGTGTCCTGATTGACAAGCGTCGTATCACGAAGCCAATAAGTGATGGTGTCCTTTTTTTCAGAACTCTCGATGACAAAGGCATCGTCTGCATTAAAATTGAGACCGCGTAGCTCGGGTAGTTCTCCATTTCCATAACTGTAATACAACGTGAAGTGATTGGCTTCCACACGCTCTTGCTTGATGAGGTATCTGTCGGTCATGATTTCGTTGAAAGCGAGGAGGCAGATGTCATCGGGCAGAAAATGGGTATAGCCCACTCGTTCGATGGAAGCAATGTGCAGGGAGTCGATCCACGTCGTATCTTGTCGTATGTCCGCCTTGAACGTCGGCTCTATAATATCGTGATTGAAGGCTATCATCTCGCTCTTCTGACTGAAAGTATAATCCCCGTCAACATCCTGAAGGGCATAAATGCGATAGCTTCCGGGGGCAATGCCCTTCACTATAAAATGTCCTCGCGAGTCGGTACGCGACACACGAAGCATGGGTTCCTTCTTGAAAACGGTGTCCGATTGGTTGTCGTATAGCCCCACAAGTATGCCCTTCACCGGCTCCAGATTCTCCGCCTGCAGCACATAGCCCGACACTTCGAGAGTGTCGATATGGTCGCCGGTGGAAAAGCTGTAGGTGAAATTACCGAGGGGATTGCCCTCGTTGTTGTCGCTGATGGCATTGGAGAAGTCTATGGTGTATGTGGTGTTGGGCTTCAAAGAGTCCAACAGTTCGATGCTGATGCGCTTGCCTTTCCCCTTTATCTCCGGAACTTCCAACTGTGGAGGCGATACCACCACATTCTCCGTAGGGTTGTCTATGGTGATGTATTCGTCAAAATTGATATAGATATGGCGTTTGTCTACGTTGACTCCCTTGTCCTGCGGCGTCGTACTGATCACTTTCGGAGGAGTTTCGTCAAACCATCCCCCATCCGGGTTGCCCATCCGGGCACAGCCTGAAAGTAGAAATAGAAAAAGATAAAGAAGGTAAAATCTTCCGTCATCGAATATCTTTCGTATTATTTTGCCTTCTTTTTCCATACTGAGAAACTATTATTTTTTCTTTGGATGAGCTTGTTTCAAATCTATTTTGCACAAAGGGAAGAAATACTGGCTGCTTATTAGCTTCTTGACAACAATATTTCTTCTAAGCCTTTACCCTTTGATTCCCTTTCGATTTTACGCTTTATTCTTTTCTTTTCAGTTCATTTCCAGCAGTTCATCCATGTTTTTTCTGGAATTACTAAGCCTGGGCACCTTATGCTGCCCGCCCAGTTTCTGCTTGGCTTTGAGCCAATCGTTAAAAAGATTGGGACGCGCCTTCACCACTTCGAGATGCTGAAGGGTAACATCATGCGACCGTTTGGCCTCGTAATCGGAATTGACTTCTTGGAGTTTCTGGTCGAGCAGATCGGCAAAATGCTCTATGGAGTCCGGCTCTTTCGTAAATTCGATGAGCCACTGATGGCAGCATTTGGCATTGGCATCCATATAAACGGGAGCAGCCGTATATTCACTGATTTGCGCGCCACTGTGTTCACAAGCGTAGGCCAGCCCCTTTTCGGCATTCTCCATAATCAATTCCTCGCCAAAGGCATTGATATAATACTTGGTACGACCCGTTATGAAGAACTTATAAGGTCGCTTGGATGTAAATTTCACCGTATCGCCAATCATATATCGCCACAGTCCGCACGAGGTGGTAATCAACATGGCATAGTTGCGGTTGAGTTCCACATCTTCGAGTGGAATCACGTGGGCATCGTCCTGTCCCACTTCCTCTAAAGGTATGAACTCGTAAAAGACGCCATAGTCGAGCATCAAGAGCATAGCCTTGTCATTAGGGTCATCCTGAATGCCGAAGAAGCCCTCGGAGGCGTTATACGTCTCCATGTATTTCATCTTCGGGGATGTAATGAGCTGCTCATATTGGTTACGATAGGGCGTGAAGGCTATGCCGCCATGGAAAAATACCTCCAGATTGGGCCACACCTCCTCAAGATGATTCTTGCCCGAAAGCTCCATGACACGCACTAATACACTGAGCATCCATGAGGGTACACCTGAAATGTTGGTGACATTCTTGTCTATACATTCGCGGGCGATGCGGTCTCGCTTCACCTCAAAATCGGAAAGCAGAGCCGTCTTCTTCCTCGGTACACGCACAAGATTGGCCAGCGGATTGATATTTTCAATGAGAATAGCACTCAAATCGCCTACCAACGAATCGCTAAGATCGTAATTGGGTGAGTGGCTTCCGCCTAAAATGAGCGATTTCCCGTCAAAGATGCGGCTGTCAGGATTATTGCGGAGATACAGGGTAACAACATCTTTCCCACCTTTATAATGCAGATTGTGAAGTCCGTCATGACTTACAGGAATGAATTTAGACTTGTCATTGGTCGTCCCCGACGACTTGGCATACCATTTTACAATTCCCGGCCACAGCACGTTGGCCTCTCCATGGCGCATCCGTTCAATGTCGCCCTTCAACTCCTCATAGGTGTTTATCGGTATGTTCTGGGCAAAATCTTCGTAGGTCTTAGTAGCTCCCAACAAGTGATTGTGCCCGTATTCAGTATGCCTTCCTTTGTCAATCAGATAGTTAAGCACATTCCGTTGCAATTCCTCCGGGTTTGTATAATGTTTATCAAGCTCGTTTTGACGGGGCAGTAAGAATTTACTAGCTATCTTTGTTAGATTCATGATGCAAAGTATATCAGTTAAGCATACAAAATTACCTTAATTTATTGACAAATAATAATAATTTAGTAATTTTAAGATAAGGATGCCAACGGATAACAAAAACTAAAAAACAATATAGTTGAAGATACCTAAAAAGAACAGCAATGAGGCTTGCGCTCAGCAACTTCTCCAACTGTTCTAACCCGCAATAGGGTTGGAAAACAAGCTGCTGACTTGTTTTCCAATTCTCAATGCATTGTTTCCTCTTCAGAGAAAGCCATGTTTTCAGCAGCAGCAATGATGTCTTCCATATCGTCGTCTTGATTGTCTTCAAGGCTCGAATCATCATCGTCTTCCGACAATTCGAAGTCTTCATCATGCTCATTATTAGCTTCTTCCATCGCGCTTTCATCTTCAGTGTAGACTCTTTCCTGAAAAGCGGTTTCGTGTTTAGACTCCTCTTTTTCGGAAGAATCGGAGGCAATGATGAAATTCTTCGTCTCATCTATTTCGGGAAGTGGCTCTACCGGTTCTTCCTCCATTTTGGTGCGATTGGTCTTCGCAGCAAAAACATCATCCATAAAGCGTACTTCCCGTTTCAGTCTTGCAAGCGTTTCCTTGCAAGCTTTCTGCTGACTCTCCTTCTTTGAGAATCCAGTACCCTTGCATCCGACAACACCTTCCAACAACACCTGATACGAGAACATCGGGCTTCCGTTCTCATCTTTTCCTTCCTTCAAAAGCTCGAAATCTATCTTTACCCGGTTTTTCTGACTCCACTCAATGAGTTTACTCTTGAAATTCACCTCCTTATAGGCCACTTTGTCGATGTTGATCATCTGAGCAAGGATGCGCTTCTTTAGAAATCGCATACAAGCATCATAGCCTCTATCGAGATAAATGGCTCCAACAAGAGCTTCAAAAGCATTGCCGCCCATGTAACTGTTGTGGGAGCAACTATGCCCACTGGACAATATTAAATCATTGATTCCCAACTCCTTGGCGAGTTTGTTGAGTGTGTCTCTCTGTACGAGTTTGGAACGGGTATTGGTCAGAAAGCCTTCCCTCTTTCTGGGAAAGTGGCGGTAGACGATATCTCCCACCGCTGCATCGAGAATGGCATCACCAAGAAACTCAAGCCGTTCATTGTTGATTGGCTTTCCCTTTTTGTTGCGATGCTTCACACTTTTGTGCATCAATGCCTGCTTGTAATAGCTGACATTATGCGGATAAAAGCCGATGATGCGATACAAAGAAGAACGAAGCTCCTTATCCTTAAGGAAAAAGAGCCTCATTCTATCAAATATATTGCTAAGCATACTTACTCTATTCAGCATACTTTTTAAAGACTACACACGCATTGTGGCCGCCAAATCCGAATGTATTGGACAAGGCAACACGCACTTCACGCTTCTGGGCTTTGTTGAATGTGAAGTTCAATTTATAGTCAATCTCCGGGTCCTTATCATCCTCTGCATGGTTGATTGTAGGCGGAATGATGTCGTTCTGAACACTCAACACGCACACCATAGCCTCCACGGCACCGGCAGCACCCAGCAAATGGCCCGTCATGCTCTT
This sequence comes from Prevotella sp., assembly GCA_050946435.1. Classification (GTDB taxonomy): domain Bacteria; phylum Bacteroidota; class Bacteroidia; order Bacteroidales; family Bacteroidaceae; genus Prevotella. Next base: position 1,932 of record JBMNUU010000033.1, on the reverse strand, counting down.
CGTAGAGCTGATATTAAGCTTATAAGCCTGCTCGCCAAACAAGTCTTTAATGGCCTTAACTTCCGAAATATCACCTACCGGAGTCGACGTTCCATGAACATTGATATAATCGATATCCTCTATAGACAGCCCAGCGTCTTCAAGTGCAGAGGACATCACCAACTTGGCACCAAGTCCTTCCGGATGGGAAGCGGTGATATGATGTGCATCGGCACTCATGCCTTCGCCAACCATTTCTGCATAGATTTTCGCTCCGCGAGCCTTTGCGTGCTCCAGAGTTTCGAGAATCAAGCAACCGGCACCCTCACCCATGACAAATCCGTCACGGCTGGCACTAAACGGGCGACTGGCTCCTTCGGGGTCCTCATTGCGGGTGGAAAGAGCGTGCATAGAGTTGAATCCGCCCACGCCACAGTCGCAGATAGCTGCCTCAGCACCACCAGCCAATATAATGTCGGCTTTGCCGAGACGCAGCAAATTGAACGCATCGGCCAAAGCATGGCTCGATGACGCGCAAGCGCTCGTTGTCACATAATTAGGGCCATGAAATCCAAAGTGTATGCTTATCTGTCCAGAGGAAATATCTGAAATCATTTTGGGAATGAAGAAGGGATTGAACTTCGGTCCATTCTCATAATGCTGACCGTAATACATCACTTCTTCCTGGAAAGTCTTGATACCGCCAATACCGATGCCGTAAACAACACCTATGCGGTTCTTGTCTTCCTTCTCCAAATCGATACCAGAATCTTTCACACCTTGAATGGCACTAATCAAAGCCAACTGAGTGCAGCGGTCCATCCTGCGAGATTCCTTGCGGTCAATGAAATCATTAACCTTCAGGTCTTTCACCTCACAAGCAAACTTCGTCTTGAAGTTGGTCGTATCGAATGAAGCAATGGGAGCAGCACCACTTTTCCCGGCTATAAGGTTCTTCCACATCTCTTCAGGTGTGTTCCCAACCGGAGTAACGGCGCCAAGCCCTGTTACTACTACTCTGTTTAATTCCATTGAAACTTTATTAACTGTAAAAGTTTAGCGTTTTAGTTAAAACGCTAAACATTCGACGCTCTATTTATTTAGCGTTCTCTTGAATGTAGTTAATGGCGTCCTGAACTGTCTGAATAGTCTCAGCCTTGTCGTCAGGAATAGAGATGCCGAATTCCTTCTCAAACTCCATAATCAGCTCTACAGTGTCCAAAGAATCTGCACCAAGATCGTTTGTGAAACTTGCCTCAGATTTTACTTCTGCTTCATCAACACCAAGCTTATCAACGATGATTGCCTTAACTTTTGATTCAATTTCTGACATGATTGTAACTTTTTAATAATTAATAAATTCCTACAAAACGGCTGCAAAGAAACAACATTTTATTCAATTACGCAAATATTTTCGTTTAAAAATGACATATCATTGCACAAACACCCTATCATTGTGCATAATTTTATACCTTTTACATTAAAATATGAAGTATAAAACTTAAAAATGTTCCTAATAAAATTTAAAACACTAAAAACACAAAAAAAGAGCGATTTTTCCAAAAGTGGATGATTTCTATATAGTCACGATCCAATCGTTAAACTTGGGGCAAAGGTCGCAAAAATTCTTCAGATTTCAAAGAAAAAATCAAAGAAAGTCAATTACGTGTCTTGTGGCATCAATAAATCAACGGTTTATCGTAAACCAATCTGTGACATCAGTTCACATGGAAACAACATCTATTAAATCATCAAGCATAAAAAAAAGATAAATATCTGCCCAACAGAAAAGGAAAAATAGATAAAAACAAAGCAAAAACTAAATAAAAAAGGAAAAATAATTTTGTGCAAGTTCCAAAACGAAGTGCAATAAAAGAGTAACCCTCGCCGAGAGATGAAGACGTTCTCGAAGCGTAGCGAGAGGTTGTCTTCATCTCTCGGCGAGGAAAAAGA
>JBMNUU010000032.1:0-30853 GCA_050946435.1 Prevotella sp. | reverse complement strand
ATCACGTTAAACAATGTTTGTAGTCGTTGCAACATATTTATCAATCTAATATATTTGTAATATCAAAATGATATTAATTATTCTGATACAAACCATACAATAAAACACGATTATGGAAAATAAAGAAAACACTCCTAAAACAAGCATCGAAGGCAAAGAACATGAGTTCAAAGGCTTTATGGTCAACGGCTTTCTGGCCTTCTTCATCATTTTGACTTTCACAGTCATTTGCGTAGCCGGGTTAGTCCATAGCATCGATATGGAAGAAGTTCCGAGTAGCATCCTCAACACAGTTCTCACGCTATGTTTCCTCTTCTGTCTCAAAGGATTCATCCGTCAAGAGCCTAACGAGGCCCGTGTGATGATGTTTTTTGGCAAATACATCGGCACCTTCAAAAAGGTTGGATTTTACTGGGTCAATCCGTTTATCGACACCAAGAAGCTCTCTATGCGTGCCCGCAATCTCGATGCAAAGCCCATCAAGGTGAACGACAAGCAGGGAAATCCGGTGATGATAGGTCTCGTAGTGGTATGGAAGCTCAAAGACACCTACAAAGCCATGTTTGAGATTGACTCCCAGACAATGGCAGGCCCGGCAATCGGAACAAGCATGACCAATATCATGAATGCATTTGAAAACTTCGTTCAGATACAAAGCGACGCTGCCCTGAGACAGGTCGCTGGGCAATATGCCTACGATAACAACGGAAACTCCGACGACCTGACGCTACGTGGGGGTGGCGACGAGATTAACCATGAACTGGAAATCAAACTCGACGAGCGCCTCGACATGGCAGGAATCAAAATTGTAGAGGCACGCATCAACTATCTGGCCTATGCGCCGGAGATAGCTGCCGTGATGCTAAGACGTCAGCAAGCCGATGCTGTTATCGCTGCCCGCGAAAAAATTGTAGAAGGTGCCGTTGGCATGGTGAAGATGGCACTCACCAAACTGGCTGACGAAGAAGTGGTGGAACTCGACGATGACAAAAAAGCGGCTATGGTGAGCAACCTCATGGTAGTGCTCTGTGGAGATGACACGGCACAGCCTGTCGTGAATGCCGGAACACTCAATACATAAATCAAGCACTTTCAGCCCCAGCGCTTTGTGGAAAAGGAAACGGGGCTAACCATAAATTCATAAAACAAAAATGGCCAAAAAGGAAACTACGAAATCATTTGTCTTGCGTCTCAACACCGCCACAATGGCGGCGGTGGAGAAGTGGGCGGCTGACGAATTTCGGTCGACCAATGGCCAACTGCAATGGATAATCACCGAAGCCCTGCGCAAAAACCGACGAATGCCGACGAAAAAGTCGACGAATCGGAAAAAGGAGGGCGAATCGGAAAACGAGACAAAACAGTTGCCAACAGACGAATAGCATATCGGAAATACCGTCTCTCAAAATAGGCAACACACGGATTCATGAGCAAAAATCGAGTGCCACACTTGTACGGCTCCCGTCATTTTATTACATTTGCAAAGCAATTTCCAAACCCTAAAAAATAATGGAACAAATCAAAAATGAACAGCTCTGTGTAGAAGTTTCGGCTCATGGAGCAGAAATGCAAAGCATCAAAGATGCCGACGGTAAGGAATATTTATGGCAGGGCGACCCCGCATATTGGAATCGCCGCTCACCCATTCTCTTCCCCATCGTGTGCGGATTGTGGAAAGACACCTACCGACTGAACGGCAAGGAATATCATCTCAGTCGGCACGGCTTTGCCCGCGACACCGACTTCAAACTTATTGCTCAAGGCAACGAGCAAGTGATTTATGCACTTAGCGATTCCCCTGAAACCTTTAAGGACTATCCCTTTCATTTTAATATCAGCGTGAGCTACAAGCTACGGGGCAATCAGATTCATGTGGTATGGCACGTCGAAAATACCGATGACAAGCCTATCTTCTTCCAAATTGGCGGGCATCCGGCATTCAACGTGCCCGGGCAGTTGCCCAACGAGCCACTGAAAGGCAGCCTGCGCTTTGACACCGAAGACCCCATCCGGCTCTTTGGCAATGTTGAGGGATGTATAGACAAGGGCAAACACGCATCCGTCAAGACCGACAAAGGAGTGTGGAACTTTACGGAAGACAGCTTCAAGGATGATGCCGTCATCTTTGACCACAGTCAGATTCGTAAGGTGGAACTGCTTAATCCCAATGGCGAAGCAGAAGTGACGCTCGACATCAAGACCCCCGCTTTGGGCATTTGGAGTCCCTATGGAAAGAATGCTCCCTTTGTGTGCATAGAACCCTGGTATGGCATTCACGACTGGGCCGAATTTGAAGGCGATTTCAGCGACAAGTATTTGATAAACAGGCTATTGCCCGGTGCCAGCTTTATGAGTGAATATATCATTAGCATTCATTAAAGAGTTTCTCGTTCCCCTCGTACAAGGGGGACAGAATTGGCACATACATGAACAAGTCGGCCTCGCTTATAGTTAGATAAAGCGAGGCCGACTTATTGGATAGCAGGGCGTAGGAAACGGTTGTCGGAGATTGCCCCTACTTCTTCCCTTTGCGAGGAAAAAACCGCTATCTGTATTTTCCTTCTTCCTTATCCTCCAACATACCGAGATAACTCTCGTATCGGGATGCGGCGATATAATGGTTTTCGAGTGCCTTCAGCACAGCGCATCCCGGCTCATGGGTATGCGTGCAATTGTTGAAACGGCACTCCTTGGAGAAATGGAAGATCTCTTTGAAATAACTCGTAATCTCTTCCGGCTCCATATCGAACGTGCCAAAGCCTTTGATTCCGGGTGTATCGATGAGATAACCGCCATCGGGCAGCTGTAGCATTTCGGAGAAAGTTGTGGTGTGCATGCCCAGATTGTGAGCGACGCTGATTTCCGCCACGCGAGCATCAGCATCGGGAATAAAATGATTTATCATCGTCGACTTCCCCACTCCGCTGTTTCCTGCCAGCAATGTTACCTTATCTTTCATCAGCGGCAGCAGCGCATCCAAAGATTCTCTACCCTCGCCTTGCGGATCAACGGCGCAAACCTGATGACATTCATAACCGATGGTCTCATAGAGATTCACCATCATCTTCTGATAGTGTAGTTCGTCCTCATTAAGCAAGTCGGTCTTGTTGAACAGCAGAATGACAGGTACACGATAAGCCTCGGCCGATGCAAGAAAGCGGTCGACAAATGTTGTGGAAGTCTGTGGATAATTGATGGTTATAACCAAGAAGGCTTGGTCTATATTTGCCGCCAATATGTGGCTTTGCTTGGATAGATTCTGCGATTTGCGGATAATATAATTCCTGCGGTCTTCTATCTCTGTAATAAATGCGGTACCTTCGGCATTGACAACAATCTTGACACGGTCGCCCACTGCCACCGGATTTGTGCTCCGGATGCCCTTGAGCCGAAACGTTCCTTTGATTTTGCTCTCAATGATACTCCCCTCATCTGTCCTAACGGTGTACCATGAACCTGTATTTTTGATGACTAAGCCACGCATGAACAATTCATAATTCAAAATTCATAATTCAAAATTTGGCTAACGCAGTGCAGTTCCACATCGTCATGAGAACGTTTTGATGGAGAATCGTGTAATGCATAATTCAAAATTGGCTAACGCAGTACTGACACACATCGTCATGAGAAAGCTTCATAAAGGAATTGTGTAATGAAAAGAAAAATCACAATTTACAATTCACAATTAAGTGCGCGCTGCAGAAAACACGCCGAATGGCTAATTGTGAATTGTAAATTGTGAATTATGAATTACATTAAACAGTCATTATTTCCTTGTGCTTAGCCTCCACAGTAGTCTCAATATCCTTGATATACTTATCGTGGAGTTTCTGCAAATCGTTTTCTGCATCTTTCTCCAAATCCTCAGACAAGCCGTCCTTGATGGCTTTCTTCAACTTGTCTTTGTATTCAGAGCGAATATTGCGAATCTGCACTTTGTACTGTTCCGCAATCTTGTTGCACTGCTTCACGAGTTCCTTGCGGCGCTCTTCGGTAGGTTGTGGCAAATGCAGAATTACCATCTCGCCATTGTTTTCAGGCGTAATCCCCACGTCGCTGTCCATGATGCCCTTCTCTACGTCAGCAATCTGCTTGCGGTCCCATGGACGAATCGTAATGGTACGGGCATCGGCAATAGACACGGTGGCAACCTGGTTCAAAGGAACCGACTCACCATACGCATTGACACGAACGCCGTCTACTATAGCGACATTGGCACGACCGGCACGAATGCGAGCCAACTCCTCTTCCAAATGCTTAGCGCCTTTGTTCATCTTGTCTTCGGCGCTCTTTAAGGTTTCATTTACGTCTATCATATTCATACAGTATTATAATTCCTACTTACAAAAATAACGATAATTTTCTGATACTGCAACAATTTATCTAAAAAACACATATCATCACACTGACTACAGACCCAATTGTCGGGATAATAGAGTCGCAATCTGTTCCAAATACTGCTGGTCGGTCTTGTCAAAAGCATCCGGATTGCGGCTGTCTATATCGATAACTCCCTTCACGCTGCCATCCCGCCCCTTGATAGGTACCACTATCTCCGACCGTGACAGACTGCTACACGCAATGTGACCGGGAAACAGTTCCACATCGGGCACAATAACCGTCTCGCCCCGCTGCCAAGCTGTACCACAGACTCCATTTCCATACGCTATACGGAAACAAGCCACCGGTCCTTGAAACGGCCCCAACAGCAGCTCTTTGCTCTTCACTCTATAGAAGCCCACCCAGAAAAACCGCTCAGGGAAAGCATCGTGCAAAGCCGCACTCACATTGGACAACACGGCCATTGCGTCGTTTTCACCCTCTATGAGGGCCGAAATTTGGGATAGAAGGAGGGTATATTTACTGGTCATTGTTGAAAAATGGGGGAAGATGAAAACTATATGATATAGCGTTATATGATTATTTTATACCTTGCAGACGATGTAAACAAAATCTGACACCTATCTCACAACACTTCGTCTACCATATTCGTCAAGTCTACAAACTGTTGGACGCTCAGTTGTTCGGGACGCAGGGTCATCATGTCGCGAGTGAAAAAATCTGACGAGGGCATCGTTTCCTTGGTAAACAATTGTTTCAGCGACACACGCAACATCTTCCGGCGCTGATTGAACACTGCCTTCACCACACGTTTGAACAAGGTCTCGTCACACCCAAGATGGGTCACAGCATTGCGCGTCATGCGGATAACAGCACTCTTCACCTTGGGTGGTGGATTGAAAACACCCTCATCTACCGTGAACAGATATTCCACATCATACCATGCCTGGATGAGCACACTCAAGATTCCGTAACTCTTGCTGTGTGGCGCAGAGGCCATGCGCAATGCCACCTCGCGTTGAATCATACCTGTACAACAAGGTATCAGGTCTTTATAGTCCAGCATCTTAAAGAATATTTGCGAGGAGATGTCGTAAGGATAATTGCCCGTAAGCACAAACTGGCGGCCACCAAATATTTCCTCAAGATTCATCTTCAGGAAGTCCTCACCGATGATATTGTCCTTCAGTTTGGGAAAGTTCTCATGCAAATAGGCCACGCTCTCCGCATCGATTTCCACCGCTTTCACTTCGCGCGGCTTCTCCACAAGATATTGCGTCAACACGCCCATACCCGGGCCAATCTCCAGTATGGGAATGTCCGGACAGGCATCCACCGTGTCGGCAATGCGTTTGGCAATATTCAAATCGGTTAGGAAATGTTGGCCTAAATTCTTTTTGGGCTTGACTTTGTTCATGCCGAATGCTTGTTTTGATGCCGCAAAAATACAAAAAATAAACTACAATTCATCCGGCAATCCTAAGTTTTGTAAACAGAAATAAAAAGTGAAGGCTGAAACCGATCATAATCGATTCCAGCCTTCTTAAATTTTATATAATTAGCACTAAGTGCTTTATTGTCTTAAACAAGAGGGTTTTACTTTCTACCCTCAACCATGTTGTCCATTACGAGTGCCAATGCTGAGGCAGCTACGAAAGCAACAACTGCTAATGTAAGAAATGTCATACTTGTCATAGTTTTTCCTTTCTTTTCTTTAATTTTACTTGTTATCCTTTTTGTTATCCTTAATGTGCCACCCTCTGTGGCTGTTATCATATGAAAACAATCTTTTTCCTTAAGACATTGCAAAGATAGGGACTTTATTCTGTGTGCGCAAACAATTTCACCTTCAGACCCCCAAAAAGAGCGGTTTTCTTGATATCAGTCAACCCATTTGACCTGTATCAAGCCCTTTTTGCAGCTTTTCCCATATATACTACTCATCAGAGGATTTACCCTTTGGGCCACAGTCATGGCGTATCTCGTTCATAGCCTCGACCGTATTGCAACTGCAATAGATTCCCTTCACGTTTGTCGTGCAAGCATATTCTTGTGCGAATCCCGGATGTGATATGGATATTATGAAAAAGAGAAACACATAGCCCTGTAAAAATACCCGCATTTCTTTTGAATTTTAAGTGATTTCCATTATCTTTGTGAGTCGAATGGAGATTAAAAAGACCTTCAGCCAAATATTCAAGATCGCCCTGTCGTTGTGTTTAGGCAGTGCCATTCTTTACTGGATGTATCGTGATTTCGACTTCCAGCGTATTGAGCACGTGGTGATGCACGAAATGAACTGGGGATGGATGCTGCTCTCCTTTCCCTTCGGCATTTTAGCTCAGGCGTTTCGCGGTTGGCGATGGAATCAGGCTTTGGAACCTTTGGGAGAGCATCCTCGCCATTCGGTGTCGATCTACTCCATATTCTTATCCTATGCCGTAAGCCTCATCATACCTCGCATAGGCGAGTTTGCACGCTGTGGCGTGTTGAAGCGCTGGGACAACGTGCCCTTCCCCAAATCATTGGGCACAGTAGTTACCGAGCGCGCCATCGACTCCCTGTTGGTGGTTATCATCATCGGAATTACGCTGCTCACACAGTTCACCGTATTCGACAAATTCTTACAAAAGACAGGTACTCGCATGGATGAGATTGTGGCGGGATTCACCTCTACAGGGTGGCTGGTGACCGCCGTCTGCGGGATAGCAGTGCTGATACTGCTCTATCTTATGGTGAGAAAGCTGTCTATATATAATAAAGTGAAAGGAATGTTCAAGGGGTTGATTCAAGGCGTGATGTCCGTAAAGCATGTCAGGAACTTACCTCTTTATATATTTTTCACCTTAGCTATTTGGGCAAGCTACTTTCTGCATTATTATCTCACATTCTTCTGCTTCGAGGCCACCTCCTCCCTGGGCTTCGATTGTGCCATGGTAACTTTTATCATAGGTTCAATAGCCGTAATCGTACCCACACCAAATGGAGCTGGCCCCTGGCATTTCGCAGTGAAAACCATGCTGATACTTTATGGTGTGGCGTCGAACGACGCATTGTTCTTCGTGCTCATTGTACATAGTGTTCAGACTTTGCTGGTAATATTGCTTGGCATCTATGCATGGCTGGCCCTCAACTTTATGAGCAGGAAACGCCCCTCCGCAATCTGTTCTCAACAAAGGAATGAAGAATAAACTGCAGACATAGGGATTCACCGCTTTAGAAATTAGATTATGAAATAACTAAAGAAACACAATACTAACTTTTAAATTTACTGTTTATGAGTGAAATCAAAGATTTGCAACCCGCTGCCGTTTGGCGCAATTTTTATGCATTAACGCAAATTCCGCGTCCATCAGGACACCTGGAAAAGATACAGCAACATTTGCTCGACTTTGCCGAAAAAGTCGGCGTAGAGGCTTTCAAGGATGCCGCCGGCAACATCGTGATGCGCAAGCCCGCCACCCCCGGCTATGAAAATCGCAAGACGGTATTGCTGCAATCGCATATGGATATGGTGCCACAGAAGTCCCCGGAAAGTGACCATAATTTCGAGAATGACCCCATTGAGACCTATATCGAAGACGGATGGGTCCATGCCAAGGGCACAACGCTTGGAGCAGACAACGGACTGGGGCTGGCTGCCATCCTTGGCATCATGGAAGACAAGACGTTGAAACACGGTCCTATAGAAGGACTCATCACCGCCGACGAAGAGACGGGGATGTTTGGTGCTAACGATTTGCCCAAAGGAGAACTCAACGCTGATATTCTGATGAATCTTGACTCTGAGACATGGGGCAAATTTGTTATCGGCTCGGCTGGCGGCGTCGACATTACTGCCACAATGGAATATAAAGATGTGGAAAACGATCAAGAAGCGGCCGTTAAAATCACGCTGCAAGGATTGCGGGGTGGACACTCCGGACTGGAAATCCATGAAGGCAGAGCCAACGCCAATAAAGAAATGGTACGTTTGGTATACAAGGCTATTGCCACACTCGACGCACGTCTGGCAAGCTGGCATGGCGGCAATATGCGCAATGCTATCCCCTTCAAAGCAGAAGCCGTACTGGCACTACCCAAAGATAATGTTGAGGCACTGAAGAAACTCGTTGACGAGCAACGTGCAGCCATTGAAGATGAATTCAAGACCATCGAGAATAAAGTGGAACTCTTCACCGAGGAAGTGGAAAAACCGCAATCTCTGCTGCCCGAAGAGATTCAAGACAATCTCGTGGGAGCTATCTATGCCTGCCACAATGGGGTTTTACGCATGATTCCTTCCTATCCCAGCGTGGTGGAGACTTCATCCAACCTGGCCATTATTGACATCGAAAACGGCAAGGCTGCCATCAAGATTCTTGCCCGTTCGAGCCGAGAAGACATGAAGGAATACATCGCTACACAGCTGCAAAGCTGCTTTAATATGGCCGGCATGAAGGTTGAATTCAGCGGCAGCTACGGCGGTTGGGACCCCAATCCGGACAGTGAGGTGCTGAAAATGCTCATGAAGATTTACAAAGAGCAACTCGGCAAGGACGCCATTATTCAGGTAGATCATGCCGGATTGGAATGTTCCATCATTCTCGGCAAATATCCCAATCTCGACGTTGTGAGCTTTGGGCCGAATATTCGAAGCCCTCATACAGCCAGCGAACGATGCGAAGTGGCTTCGGTCGAGCCGTTCTGGAATCTGCTCACCAAGGCATTGGAAGAAGTGCCCGAAAAGTAAGTCCATGACCAGATAAATCTTTGGGGGAGTTGAAGAGGCAAAGGCGTTACAGTTAAGACCAGTCTCTTCAACTCCCCAAATGTTGATTACAAGCATCTTTGTTATATTTTTTATTTCACATTCGTTTGGCTCTGCCATTTATTTTAACTATCTTTGCACCATTATTTTAATATTCAATTATTATATGGACGATTATCACGCGGAAAACAGTAAACATTAGCGTGAGGATTACACTCTGAGAGTTAATCCCCACACACATCTTATACATGGAGATTAACTACAATGAGAACATATTGGAACATTGAGAAAAGCTTAAAGGTAATTCCCGAATGGAAGCCCAACTGCTGGGTGCAAATGACTTGTCCCACTGACGAGGACCAACGTGAACTGGTTGAACGTTTTGACGTTCCAGACTATTTCTTCAACGACATTAGCGATACTGACGAGCGTGCCCGTTACGAATACGATGACGGATGGATGCTCATTATCCTACGTATTCCATACGTGAAGGAAATCAGGAGTCGCACACCCTACTCCACTGTCCCCCTCGGTCTCATCCATAAAAAGGATGTAACCATCACCGTTTGTTTCTATGAGACTAACATGATGATTGACTTCATTACCTTTCAGCAGAAGCGTGGCGAAGGATTTACAGACTATGTGGATATGACTTTTCGGCTATTCTTGTCGAGTGCTGTATGGTATCTGAAACGACTCAAGCAAATCAACTCGCTCATCGAAAAGGCCAAACACAATCTGGATAACGAGGTGAACAACGAAAGTCTTATTGGCTTGTCGCGCTTGCAAGACTCACTCACCTACTTCATAACCTCGATTCGCGGAAATGAGAACCTCCTGCAGAAGCTGAAATTCAAGCTACAGGTGGACGAATTGGACGCAGACCTGATAGAAGATGTGAATATCGAGATGACCCAGGCACGCGAAACCACAAACATATATTCCGATATCCTGGAATCGACCATGGACACCTATTCGAGCATTATCAACAACAACATGAATACCGTGATGCGTACACTGACCTCAGTAAGTATCATCATGATGTCGGCCACGTTCATCGCCTCTCTCTATGGCATGAACGTCATAAATGGCATGGAGACCAGCAAATGGGGTTTTGTCATCGCTTTGGCAATATCGTTCCTGGTCAGTGCATTGTGTTGGGTCATACTGCGTCGCAAGCGACTAATATAAACCACAGCTGTAAAAAAAAGAACTTTTATTAGGGTTTTACGTTTTTTTTATATAAGTTTGCAAATTGTAAATTTAAATATTGCAGGTCATGTTGGCTGACTACCAATCTTTTGTCAACAATATGACCATAGAAATTCCAATTCATCAACTAAAGACGGTTAAATGATGGACTCTCAAGAAAACGCCCTGCAAGAGGGTATGGTAGACGAAGAGCAGAAGAAGGCCGAGCCAGTTTCTGACGTACAGAATGTAGAAAGCAAGCCTGCTGAAGATGCCAAGCCTGCCGTAGAAGAGCCTGCCGAGGCGGTGCAAGAAGACTCAGAAAAGACAGAGGACGCCTCCGATGAGGACGAAAAAAAAGTTTATGCTTCAAAACAAGAAGTGCTCGACCGCGTCAAGGAAATAGCCTCCAATGAGGACAATCCCGACAAGAAAGAAGTTGACACTCTGAAATCTCTCTTCTACAGATTCCACATTGCTGAGCGTGAGCAACGCCAAAAAGAATATCTCGAGGCCGGAGGAGACCCCGAGAAATATCAGTATATACCTGATGAGACCGAAGATGTTTTCAAGGCAGAAATGCAAATCATCAAGGAAAAGCGTGCCAAGATATTCCAAAAGCAAGAAGCCGAAAAGGCAGAAAACCTGAAGAAGAAGCTCGAAATCATCGAGAAAATCAAGAATATGGCAACTTCTCCTGATGAAGCCAATAAGTCCTTCAACGAATTTAAGGCCCTTCAACAAGAGTTCAAGGATATTAAAGCCGTACCAGCACAGGAGGCCAATGAGGTTTGGCGCAACTATCAGCTCTATGTGGAGCAGTTCTATGACTTGCTGAACCTCAACCGCGAAGCACGTGAATATGATTTCAAAAAGAATCTTGAAATGAAGACCAAACTGTGTGAAGCCGCAGAAAGGCTTGACGCAGAACCCGACGTAATCAGCGCTTTCCACCAGCTGCAAGAACTGCACGTCCAATATCGTGAGATTGGGCCGGTGGCCAAAGACCAGCGTGAGGCTATTTGGGCACGCTTCAAAGCTGCAAGCACGGTTATCAACAAGAAACACCAACAGCACTTCGAACAACTTCGCGCCAAGGAAAAGGAAAACCTTGACAAGAAGACGAAGCTGTGCGAAAAGGCAGAAGCCATTGTTCAAGAAGAGAACAACGGTCCCGGCGATTGGGAAAAACACACTAAGGAAATCATTGCCATCCAACAAGAGTGGAAGACCATCGGTTTTGCTCCTCAGAAGATGAACACCAAGATTTTCGAGCGTTTTCGCGCCATCTGCGATGAGTTTTTCGAAAAGAAATCAGAGTTTTTCAAGGAACTGAAAGAGGAGTATGCCCAAAACATAGAGAAGAAAAAAGCTTTGGTAGAGCAAGCACAGGCTTTAACAGATTCCACTGATTGGAAGTCGACAAGCGACAAGCTGGTTGCCTTGCAAAAGGAATGGAAGACCATCGGCTATGTACCCAGGAAGATAGGAAATCAACTTTGGAATGACTTTATCACGGCCTGCAACCATTTCTTCGAGGCTCGTAACGCCGCCAATGCAGGCACACGCCATGAGCAACGTGATAACCTGGAAAAGAAACGCAGCATCATTGCCCAACTGAAAGAACTGGCAGAGAATGCGGCCGAAGATGCTCAGGAGAAAGTGCACGAGCTGACAGAAGAATTCAACAACGTGGGGCACGTGCCTTTCAAGGAAAAAGACAAGATCTATAAAGAATATCATGACGTGCTCGACAAGGTTTACGACAATCTTCATATATCCGTAACCCGCCGTCGCTTAGACAACTTCAAAAACAATTTGAAGAATGTAGCAAAGCGTGGAGAGGACGCCATTGACAATGAGCGTGGCCGTTTGGCAAGACGCTATGACCAGCTCAAACAAGAGATCATAACCTACGAGAACAACCTCGGTTTCCTCAACATCGCAAGCAAGAAAGGCAACAGCCTCGTTGATGAGATGAATCGGAAAGTACAGAAACTGAAAAACGAGGCAGAACTTGTACACCAAAAGATTAAAGCTATCGACAAGCAAAACAGAGAAGAAGAATAAACAGCTCCTCTCGTGATTATTCCCACGACTGTTTTGTGGGACCATATACCCCTCCCATTACGTTCCATCCAACGTATTGGGAGGGGTTTTTATTTCAGCATACGGCGCATAACAGGTCGAAGACCGAGAGCTACCTCATCACTGCAAATGGTCAATCACATAATCTACCAGCTCCGGGCAAATTCGTCTTGGACTTCTTGGAGCTCCCGACAGCCCATGCTCCCTCAAGAATTCCAGTTTCAGAGCAGGAGAGTCGAGTTCCTTCAAAAACTCATATCTAACGTATTTCCGCTGTTCCCTGCGTGCCAGCCATTGATCGTAATACTGCTGAGAGATAAAATAAGCACTGTCGTCTACCGTATCCTTAAACTCCATGTCCACACGCGTTACCTCCAACATAAACGTCAGTCTGCTTTCTGGAGCCGTGGCATACAGGAAAATGATATCGCCCACCTCATATCGGTTGCGCATTCCCCAATCTATGAAACCATAGTCCCGAATGAAATCCGCCACACGATATTGCTTATGATTATACGCTCTTATCCAATAATTCATACTGTTTGCTACATTTTATATCCGCAGGAAGCGAAGTTAATAAAATTATATCTAACTTTGCACCCTACATCCACATAAAAGTAAACCCAATGCCCACAGACCATATCGACCGCACCCAAGCTTTTCTCAACAGTCTCCTTCGGCTTAGAACACAACTGAAAGCCGCCGAAGACCAACAGAAATTTTATATTAATCGAATGCTCGACCTCAAAAAGAACGGTCAAACCAATACCAAGGAATACGCCGAATTGGATGCAAAAAGCAAATCGCTGCAGGAAATTATCGACAAATATCGCCCCATCTATCTCGAGCGTATGGAGATGGTAAAAGACGCCTCCAGCATGGCCAAGCGCAAACGTAACAAAAATAAAACATGAACAGCCGATGTGAGGGAACTCTAAAAGAATGTGAATAGTAATCACGATTGCACCCATGTACTATCTCACCGTCATCAATATCATCACATTGATGGCCTACATCATCGACAAATGCAAAGCCAACCGGCACGCGTGGCGCATCCCCGAAGCTACGCTCTTAGGACTCGCCATCATTGGCGGATCTGTTGGGGCATTGATAGGCATCTTCATAATCCGACACAAAAGTCAACACATCAAATTTAAGTTTGGTGTGCCTATCATTCTTGTTCTTCAAATCGTTGCATATACCTATCTTTATATCCATTCGAGCCCCTAAACAAGTCCTCTTTTCTTTTTGTTTAGTCTGGTAAATTCTCTCTTGCATCAAGGAGATGCGGGGAAAAGAAATTTTTATTTCTCGAAGTGCTGATAGTCTTTCACCGTACGCCATGCTCCACCCCAACGGAAACCATGCTTTATAAATAGTTTATAAAGCAAGTCGTTGCGGTCTATCTTATAAGGAAAAGAAGCTGAGCGATTGCAATATTTCAAGGCATTAGAAGGTTGCACGGTGACTTTTCCACTCCGACTCCTGCGATAGTAGGGATTATACAAAGCATTGATATCCACCGCCATACCTCGTGCATGAGCAGAAAGTTTTTTCGACCCCTTCACCTTGCGGTAACAGAAACAACTGGAATTATTGGCACGCATAGACCGCTCGTCCACAGCATCAAAATCATCTATCAGCCGTATGCTCTGAATGGGGTATCGGTGCTGATAAAGCTCCTTAAATATCGATACCAAATCATCGGCTATCAGCCTGTTGCACACCATTTCGCCCATCCTGACGTGTCCGTCGCCATCATAGTGTAACACCTTTAGATAGCGCAAACTACTGCGAGGGATTGTGCACCCAGCGGGATACGACTTACCTTGCATACGTGCAAACACCGCATCGGGGATGGGCTGCTGCACAAACCATTGCCCCAAACCCGTGCGCTCCACCATTTTGGCACTCACCTCAGTCCCGGCCTTCCACTCTTTAGACGGTCTCTGCACTGACTGTGCACGGCTTGTCGAGCCCATCATGGCAGCAACAAACATAGCTATACCCGCAATATATCTTATTGTATTCGTCATCCTTTATATTTCTTTGACCTCGTCATAAATCACTACAAAGATATCAATTTTATCTCATTCCACGTTCCCTCAACCATTTAAAAGCGATTTGTCATCCTTCCCGTGACATCCCCTATTATTACTATGTAACAAGATTTTAGAAGATTAGTTGCAAGTAATTATCTTTACAAACAGGCTTTCATATTTGGCTTATTTAAAAATGAGCATGCTTCTGTTCGAAATATACGATAATTTGCGACATTTGTAGTTTGTTGATAATCAGTGCATTTCGAAAACACATCTTTGTGCCCTCAATTGCGTCACTTGCGATTACGTATGGAACGGCAGTGCGAAAGGGCCCTAACGACAGTGTGAAAAGGCCGTCGCCGCATAGCCGTTAGGCCGTTGCCATACCTCGATTAGGGCTCCGTCATATTATAGCGAAATACAAAGCCTGACAAACAAGCGACTTTTAGGTTGTACGGAACGAAGGTGAGGGCGAAGACATAGCCCTTTTTGCTCCAGATGGTCCGGAAATAAGCCTCAGAAAACAGTTATAAAATTTGACAGTATCAGGGTACTAAAAAAGGAGAAACTTCATCACGAAGGCTCTCCTTTAAAATTAACTTAAAAACTAAAAATGATTGATTTTTATACAGTTGTGGTTAGATTTATCTCTGAATATATTTCTTTCCATGGGCAATAACAATTCCCTGATAGCTTCTGTCGACTCGCTGGCCGGACAGATTGTATATGGCATTACTTTCCGTCCGTCTGCTCTTAGCCACTGCAGCTATAGAAGTGGGAACTTCTTTCACGGCTACCGATTGCCCTTTCATATAGTAACCGTGATTAACAAAAGGGGCGGTATCCACCACTTTATGCGCATCATCACTGCCGTTTTCGGTAATGATGATATTGTCCGGCATATCGTCATCGGCCGTAATGTTGAGTTTCAACTTGTAGATGACGTTGCCTTCGGTTGTAATCCCCACACGTGCGAACTCGTCGCCCGGCCATGAACCGGTGGAGGCATAATAAGCTCCGTCACTGTGAACATCGCCCCACATCCAACCACATACGGTGGCATTGTCGACGGGCGACTCATAATAAACGGAATAAGCATCGTTGTCCACAAGATTGCTAATAGGCTTCTCCGGCGGTGTATCTTCCTCAGAATAGCTGCCCTTGACATAGACCAAATAACCCTTAGCCGGCACACTTACGCTGAGATTGCCCGTGAAATTGAAGCTGTGGCGGCTCACTCCCTTGGCAATGCTTTCGCTGTTGAGCCACTGGCTATAAGTACCGTTGATGCCTGTGAGCAATGCGGTTTGCGCCGTTGTGCCCGTATTGAGCAGCACGATAACCTCACTGTTGCCGGCAGTACGGCGATAGGCCAAGATGTACTGGTTGGAATTGGTTGTAGAAAGGAATTCTACCGACGCATTGTCCGAAGCCTTTGCCCCATCGTGGAGGGCGGTCTGCGTGTGCTTCAACGCAGCCAGCGTCCGGATGGTATTCAGCATCTTGCTGTCGGTTTGTGTCCAGTCTATCTTCGTATCTTCAAAATAGTTCAGCGCCTGATTGCCGCCAGTTTCCATTCCATTGTAGATCATCGGCATTCCCCAAAGCGTGTAGCTCAGCACCGTGAGCAAATACCTGTTTTGCCCGTACTTGCTGCTAAGCGTCTTTTTCTCCTCGTTCCAGTTCATATCGTGGCTGGTGACATATACCATCCGAGCCACATCCATCTGTTTGGAAGCCTCTATCAAGTCGGTGCAGTACACCTTCAGCGGATTGGCATACACCCCGGCAGCGCCATACTTCTCCAATTTGGTCTGGAACCCCCAAGCATAGTCGTAATCGAAGCCAGCCGACTGGAGACGCATGTTGTTGGAATCAGTGAAATCGGACTCGCCCAACATCACAATTTCCTTTCCGCTCTTATAATTCTTGAGCATGGGAATGGTGTTCTGCCAGTAGCTCACAGGAATATCTTTACTCGATATATAGTCACAGCGATAGCCGTCGATGTCGGCCACATCAATCCAATATTTCAGGCAGTCGTTCATGGCCTCAACCAAGTCGGCATTATTGTAATTGAGCTGATACACATCACCATAGTTGCTGGGATGTACCATCTGTCCACCGCTCGTCTTGTAATATTCCGGATGTGAACTTACCCATTTGGCATTAGTTGCCGTGTGGTTAGGCACCCAATCGAGCCATACCTTCATACCCTTAGCATGAGCGGCATCGACAAACGACCTTAAATCGGCAACTGTTCCATAAGCCGGATTGACAGCCTTGAAGTCGGTAGCAGCATACGGACTGTCGATTCCACCACCTCTCGGATAGATGGGCATGAGCCAAACAATGTCTACCCCCGTAAGTTTCAGGTCGTCGAGTCTTTGTTCGGCAGCCGCAAAAGTTCCCTCTGCTGTGTAGGAGCCCACGTTCATCTCGTAGATGACTTGCTGCCCCCTGCCGTAAACATCAGCGTTGATGTCGTCTATATAGTCTGCCTGTACCGAGCCGCTATATCCAAAGGACAACAGCAGCAAAGTCACGAAACAGAGTTTTTCTATTGAAAAGGATTTCATCTTGATTTATTTTTCTTTTACGTAGCGTACATGATGTTCAATGAATTATTTGATCATCACCTTACGTCCATTAATAATAACTATTCCATGATAGCCAGATTCAGTTAAAGACCGTATATCTGAATTTGATAACTTTTGTCCCAAAATACTGTACACAGCGCCATCGTTAAGTCTTTTTTCCTGATGGGTTCTAACTACATCAATTCCCGTACTTGATGATGCGAGCTTAACATTATCAATAGCTAATGCCTGTGCAGCATTGCAGGTCGTTCCCGTTGTTACACTAATATTCCACGCTAAATAGACATCGGCATCGGTGGCAATGCTTAAGGGCAAAGACTGACTAACATTTACAGTTACACCCGGAATTTCACTATAGCCTTTGGTAGATTTATCAGCATCGAAATGTGTATTAAAATTTGGACCGGCAGATACCCACTTCATGCCATCCAAGGAGTAGTAAAGTTGCACATCAAAGCCAGCCGGATTTTTGCCTTCTCTGTATTTTTCAACATCGTAAGACAGCGTTATATTGTCAATAGCCGCCCCTACTTCATTCTTTATATGAGCATACACATTTACACATCGTGTGGCATTGCTCACCCCTGTTGAGATACCACCGATAGCACGGTCGTTCCCATTGCCAAAACTCCATGTTCCGTTTTTGGCATTAGCAGGCAGAGTGATGTTTGCTTCAGATTGGACATACATTGTGGTGTCACTGGCCAGTGCAAAAAGCCCAATCGTTCGTGGAGAACCTATTTGACGATCTATACGCCAGCCTTCCGGCAATTTGTTTATAGGAACATCCGGGCGCATGTCGAAAGTCTCTGTAAAGCCATTTTGATTTGCATCGAGTGTAATTGCCGGCAACTCGTCCACCATTGTTTTTGCTTTGGCTACAGTAACCGTTGCCGTACTTGTAAAACTCCCGTTTTGAGTATTTACGGTGTACTCTCCTATGTTTCGAGGAGACGTAAACAAGCCGTTGGCATTGATATTACCGCCATTGGTATTCCATATACTTTCGGTTTGCGGATGCATTTCCATCCCAAACTGGTCGTATAATTTATTGACGAATTGAACCGTTCCCTTGTGATGGTCGACGACTTGTGTAAAACTCATTAATGCATCATGAGCATATTGCCGCATCTTTGCAGCTTCTTCAGCATCAAGTCCATCAGGCACATAGGCGATAGTGTTAGGGTCCTCTCCAAAAATGACACCATACTCTATACACGCTGTCATGTATGTGGATTTCTTAGAAGGATGACGATCGTCTGTCATTCCATTATTTTCCGAATTTGGACGAAACCATGTTGCAAGTTCTGCTGTTCCCTCCCTCTCATAACACAGCTCGTAGGCCTCCCCAACCGGAGCCAGTACGATTCCAAGTTCCTGGGCAACCTTGCGATAGTTATCCTCAAGCACTTTATTAAGTTCAGGATAAGAGGCAAAATCATTGCGCAAAGCCCAATTAACAGGGACGATAATCACAGCATTGGGATTCTGGCACTTCTCACGAATAAAATTCACCCAATTTGTGACACTCTCTTTGAAAAGTTCAAAGTTCTTACGCGGTCTTTCTGTTTGTTCCTGTAGGATAATGTGAGTCCATGCACCGGTCTGTATCATTGTTTTGGCTGACGGATGTCCCTCTTCGTTATTACCCGTGTCATCGCCTTCAGTCCATTGGAAGTGAAGAGACTTGCCTATATTACTGTGAGTCGTCCAGTGTGCAGACTTCCCCATAGCTTTGGCAATATTGTTGAAAATAGTATCTTGACGAGCAAAGTATATGAGGGAATTGTTAAGAGACAGGATGCTGACGTTATCCGGGAGTTCCGGCACCAGTGTTACCTTTTCAGGCTGGACCACCATTTGGGTTGCCACACTGGGAACCTGTTCCATAGTGTAGTTCCCGGTTTTGGTAGAAAAGGTTATTTTATAAGTTCCGGGTGCAACTGCAGATTTACCTGTCAAGTTCTTAGTTAGCTGTCCTGTCGTGGCAGGAGAAGTTGCATCTGAAGAAAGCCCCCATGTACCTCCCATACCAAGTTGCTGATAGATATTCCATTGGGCATACTCCTGATTATTCACTGCAGGTAATGTTACTTGTCCATAGAAAACACTATCTTCTGCATTGATGAGTTTCAATTCACCAGAGTCGTCGTTGTAATTCCAGTTGTTATTGTCTCCGATTACATATACTTGTTTGAGATTACTTCCATTATTATCACTCTCCAAGACTAATGTAGCGGCTTCCGCAGAGACAACTGTTAAGATAATTCTCTTACAGTGGAAGGTATATGAACCACAAGATATATTGGCAGGATTTGAACCGCCCGTCAGATTATATGTTGTGTTCATAAAAATGGAGGTACCATTTGAACCATAGTTACAGGCAGAAGTCCACTTGGCATCAGCTATTTTGAAATTTCCACTTAGCGTTTTGTCACTAAGTGTGTACACGCCGCCGCCCTCTTCTTTGAACTCCCAATCGGCATTGGCATTCCAATTGTTCACCTCACCTCGAAGATATATTCCGGACTGCGCAAACAGACAGGAAGGCATTCCGAGAAGCAGGCAGAACAGCAATGTGGCTTTTAATATATGAGTCATGTTCTTTGCTATAATTATGTTATCTAACATTAGAGATGGATACCCTCTGACCAAGTATCCTATCTCTAATGCTAACAATTACTTGTTTTTTGAACGCAAAATCAACGATTTCGCTTGGCGCTCGCAGGCGTGACCTCCGTCCAGCCTTCGGCCGTAACCTTGTAATAATAATCCTTAGTTGCTGTCAAGGCATCGGGACAGTCAACCTGACTGCCACCGCCATTGTCGTTCAGGATAGGATGATAGGTGGCGCCATCCTTACCGATTTCCCATACCTGATAGGTCACACCATCTATCTCCTGTGTAGAAGATGCGGCTGCACCGGGCCACCCTCCGAACAACTCGGCATCGCCCCATACATACATCGTGGCACTATCCCATCCGGTCTGGTTGTCAACAAAAATCTTGAATGTCTCCTCTACAGGCTCATCTGGTTCTTCCTCAGAACTTCCACCAATCTCCTCTACTCCGGTATCGGTGATGCGCAGGTACACATCGTGGTCGATGGTGTAGGCAAAGTCGGCAAGCTGCTGGCCACCATTGTTGTTGTTGAAGATGAGATTCTCACTGAGCCCCGTGTTGGCTTCGCCCATATCAAAATAGGTATAAGTAATACCCTTAATGGTCTGTGTACCCGTAGGCGTCATACCGGGCCATCCACCATTCAGGTCGTTGGTGTCGCCCCACATATAGAGCGTCAGCGCATCCCACGAGGTCTGGTTGTCTACATAGACCACGAAACCATCGTGCTTAGGACCTTCGGTGAGCTCTTCGATACCGGTATCGGTGATACGCAGATACACGTCGTGATCGATGGTGTAGGCGAAATCGGGAAGTTGCTGACCGCCATTGTTATTGTTGAAAATGAGGTTTTCGCTGAGTCCCGTATTGGCTTCGCCCATATCGAAATAGGTGTAGGTGGTGCCATCAATGGTCTCCGTGCCCGTAGGCGTCATGCCTGGCCATCCGCCATTCAGGTCGTTGGTGTCGCCCCACATATAGAGCGTCAGTGCATCCCAAGAAGTCTGATTATCTACATAGACCACGAAACCGTCATGGATTATCTCTTCCGGTGCAGGGTCGAAATAGGCAGCCCACTTGGAAATATACACATTGGTACGTGTGCCCACAGCTGGATTTTCGGTACGAATGATGGTATCTCCCAGCGCCGAAACTTCATTACGCTGTACTGACGACACAAAATGATAGCCGTCGGCAAGGGTCTTGCCATCTACAAAATCGTGCGGGTTAAGATAAATTCCCCGCTTCTCGACAATGCTATCAGAGGGAACAAGCTTATATTTCTCGTTACCGATTACATTTTTATCATCAAGCCCATTGAATGCGCCGACGATATAGACGTCTTCTTCTGCCGATGTGGAAGCAGGCATGATAGCCTCCATCAATATTGCGTCGGCCTTAGTTTCGAAAGCAGCTTGCTCGTGGTCAAAGACAATATCATCCTTGTCGCTACAGCTGCTGACCATACCGAGCAACGGGAGAAGGAGGGCTGCAAGTCTGATTATATTTTTATTCATAGGAATTCAGTTTTATTTGGTTGTATAATTAGGATTCTGAATAAGTCCCGGGTTGACAGACAGAGCTGTCTCCGGCAGCGGATACCACTCATACTTGGTGTTGCGCTTTGCCGGTAAGTCTACACCGTCTTCGGTTGCACGACCAAAGAACCACCACTGACCTTGTGTGAACTTGTTGAAGCGACGCAAGTCTGTGCGGCGGCGGCGACCCTCACCGAGGAACTCTAAGCCCCATTCAGAAAGTATCCAATCGTTGTCGAAGCTGTCGAAGCCGGGCGAATGTTGATCTTTCACAATGTTCCAGTCGCTGGACGAGAAATAGCGCTTGCGCACCTGATCTACATATTTTTTGGCTTCACTGGCGTTTCCCTTGCGCATCTCACATTCGGCGACATTGTAATAAGCCTCTGCTAAACGAAATTCCACCTCGTCTATATCCTTGAAGGCACATTTATCGCCGTTGTTGTAGATAGGATACTTCACAAGTCGGATGCCCGAATTAGTCTCTCCCCAACGAGGCGACATCACGGTTTCGAGATTGCGTCCGAGATTCTGGAACGTTCCGAACTGGT
The DNA here is from genome assembly GCA_050946435.1 of Prevotella sp. Lineage (GTDB taxonomy): Bacteria > Bacteroidota > Bacteroidia > Bacteroidales > Bacteroidaceae > Prevotella. The sequence continues at coordinate 9,130 of JBMNUU010000032.1, read as the reverse complement.
CCACATACACGAGGTCCTGACCATCGCGGTCGGCATCTGCCTTCAGCGGTGCACCAGTACCATAGTTGGCCTTGATGGCTCCACGCAGGAAGTTGCCTTTCCACTTGCCGGTAGAAGGATTATACACGAAATTAGCCTTGCGCACGTCGCGGTTGTTCAGACGATCCCATACGCCGCCAAGCTTATCACCATAGTCGAGGATGAAGCTCTTGCCGCCCGTGTCGGTTCCACCCGTTGCCAATGGAGTTCCAGAATTGTCGTGCGAAGGAGCCACGATACAGCAGTTCCATGCTCCGATACCCGAGAACTGGTCTACGTTGAAATAAGAATCATAGTTGTAGGCCAACATGGTCATGTTACGCACATTGGTCCAAGCGTTGGTTGCTCCCTGCCCGTCTTCACACGCAAAGGCGAAGATGACCTCTGGACAAGTGTTGTTATTCTCGTCGAAGATTGTGCGATAGTCATCTACCAGTTGGTAGGTGCCATACTTACCACTGATAATATCCTTGCTCAGAGCCTCGCACTCATCGTAACGGTCTTCACCGATAAACACAGGAGCATTGAGAAGCAGACGCGCTTTAAGCATACGATTCATACCCTGATTTACTCGTGTACGTGTAGTGTTGTCTCCACCCTCTTTGCGCAAAGCGCTGCAGCTCTCATCGAGTTCGGTTGCGATAAAGTCGTAGATTTTCTTGCAACTCGTATCCCAATCAGCATCAGCCGTGCCAGGGATTTCCGAATCTGAAGAAACATTCAAAGGAAGGGCTCCACCCCACACTTCGAACATATTGTAATAAGCCCAGGCACGAAGTGTGCGTGCTTCTGCCTTGTAGGCCCCAAAACCGGCTTTCGTCATATTCAGCGAAGCTGGGTCGATGGTTTCCAGGTCGTTGATGATACTATTCGCCAAGCCCACCATAGGCCAACAGTTGGTCCATGCATCCTTAATGATTTTAGACTCTGAGGTCCATGTCTGTGTGGAGAGTACGTATTTCTCACCTTCATCATAGCCCCACTGTCCCCCATTCCACACACGCCAGGCTATCTGGTCGGCAGGAAGTTCCTGCAGGAAATAAAATCGCTCAGCAAAACAGTTGCCAGCCTGATTATATATGGTTGCGATAGCACCTTTGACACTGGACTCATTCTGATAGAATGCAGGGGCGTCGATTCGGTCGTACACCTTCTCGTCAAGGTCTGTACAGGATGCGAAACCCATAACCAAACCCAATGCTGCAGCCCAACTATATTGTTTTAGATTTATCATTGTTGTAAGATTTAAGTGTTTAAGATTAATGGAATCTGAGCGTTACGCCAAGGCTAACCTGTGTTGCCGTGGGGTAAGCACTGTTGGAATCAACTCCGGGGGTAATACCGGTCTGGGTAACAATAGAAGGATCGTTGCCACTATAGCCGGTAATGGTAAATAGATTCTTTGCAGCAACATACACCCGGATGTTGTCCAACAGCGTGCGATTCTTTGGCACGAAGTTGTATCCGAGGGTTACATTGTCAAGCTTCATATAATCGCCTTTCTCCAAGAAATAGGAAGAGATGACACCACCGCCACTCTTTACGTCTTTGTCATCAAGATAAGCGTTGCGAAGCACGTTGTCTGTTCCACAGAGCTGCAAGCCCATACCGTATTTACGCATATTGAACACTTTAAAGCCAAAAGCTCCCTTAAACAAGAAACTCAAATCCCAATTCTTATACTGGAAATAGTTGTTCCACGAAAGGAATTGGTTAGGTGCGCCATTGCCAATATATCGCTTATCCGAAGCGTCTACATTGGTGGTCAACACAGCCTCTCCATCTTTATTGTAAACAAGCATATTGCCGTTGTCGTCGTGACCGGCATATTCGTAGCCCCAGAACTGGCCGACCTTGCCACCTTCCTGAATACGGAAGAAATATTCATTGGTACCTACGCCCGGTTTCTGATATAAGTCGATATAGGAAGCCTTGTAAATATCGTTGGACAACTTGATGAATTTGGTTGTTCCATACGACCAGTTGATGCCTGTGGTCCATTTGAAATCCTTTTTGGCAAAGACATCATAGTTGAGGTCGCCCTCAACACCGGTGTTCTTGGTAGTACCCACATTCACGAGAATATTATCCCATACATATGGGGGTTGCGGAGCCGTGTAAGTGTATAGCAGATCTTCAGACCGACGGTCGAAATACTCGACACTACCGCGAAGCCGACTGTTCAGAGCTTCAAAGTCGAGTCCAACATTAAACGCCTTACTCTTTTCCCATCCCAGCAAAGAGTTGGTATTGGAAGAGGGGGCGTAGCCTGTTACCCACTGGCCGTCCATCAAATAGGCACCATTGGCCGAATACGTAGGAGTGGACTGGTAAGCGCTGAAGTCTGAACGTCCTGTGACTCCATACGAAACACGAGGTTTCAAACTCTGGAATGATTCGGAAAGAGACTCAAGGCCCGGTGTTTTGGTCATTTCCCAAGCCAGAGAGGCCGATGGGAAGTTACCCCACTTCTTATCCTTACCAAACTTAGTAGAGCCCTCATGACGGAAAGATACCGAGGCAAACAGCATATCAGCCCAATTATAGTTCAAGCGCCCAAAGAAGCCAATGAGCGTGGATTCGGAACGGCCAGCATAAAGATTGGCTGTGCCGTCTTTCAATCCCGTACCGCTACCTATACCCTGATAGCTTGGCGAGTCATAGGTGAAATTTTGGTTGGCCATGCCCTGCTGTTCCCAGTTGCTACGTTCCCACGAGTAGCCGCCAACAAATTTGAGCTGATGGTTAGGAATGGTCCATGTATAATTGACGAGCCATTCAACACGGTTTGTCCACCACTTCTGATAGTGCATTGTTGCCTCACCGCTATAACCATCCCAATAAGACTGGCTGGAAGCGATAGGCGTATAATAGTTGTTCTTGTAATCGTTATATTGCAAGGCATAGCTCAAAGACGTATTCAGGGCATGGTGCTCCAAATTGAGGATGGTCCACTGCACATCGGCATTACCGAGCAAATAGATGCGATCGCCGTTGCTGTCGTTTTCCTTCAACACACCGACAGGATTATGTATTCCAGTTGGAGATGTAGGCTGATAATAACTGCCGTCGGCAGCATAGATGGGGAGTGTGGGGTTGAGCGTAAGTGCGGTATCAAACATACCGTCATTGCCGTAATCTTCGTGGACCTTGCGAAGACTCAACGAAGAGTTGAACTTCAAAGCACTGTTCAGAACTCGCTGTTCAACTACGAAACGGCCACCATATTCCTCTCGTCCGCTGGCTATATCAAGACCGTTGGCTTTTTTATAGTTTAAGCTGGCACCATAAAAGCCGTTCTTAGTGGTACCGTCAATAGAGAGATACTGATTGACATTATAGGAGGCGTCACGTGTGATGGCATCATACCAATCCGTTTCATAGCCATAGTCGTTACCTCTCAAACTGCGGCGGAACTCGTCAGGACTCAAAATATCCGGTTTCCCCTTTGCAAAGTTTGCGGCAACCCAACTGTCGTATGTCACGTTGACAACGCCCTGGGCTCCGGATCCATGCTTGGTCGTAATAAGGATCACGCCATTGGCACCACGCGTACCATAGATAGCAGCAGAGCCTGCATCCTTCAACACGGTAATAGATTCGACGTCCTGTGTGGAGATATTGCGCAAGTCACCACCGGCGATACCATCGATGACAATCAGAGGACCGTTGCCGGCCTTCAATGATCCGGCTCCACGTACTTGAATGGACGAAAGAGCGTTAGGATTGGCATCGGCAGTAGAGTTAACATTGAGTCCTGCGATTTTTCCGCTCACCAATTCCATAGGGTCGGTAACGGCGCCTTGGTTGAACTGCGACTTGTCTACCTGAACGATAGAACTCGAAATTTCCTTCTTGGCGAGAGAGCCATAGCCCACTACGACAACCTCTTCCAGTTCTGAAGAACTCTCTTTAAGCGTCACAGACATTCCATCTTGGGCTGGAACATCCTGGGTATCAAAACCTACGTAGGAGATTCTCAAGGTTTCGCCGGCTTGTGCTTCGATGGTAAAATTTCCATCCAAGTCGGTAACGGCCCCCTTTGTCTGTCCTACAACTTGTACGGTAGCCCCGATTGCGGGCTCACCGACATTATCCTTCACATTACCGTGAATAGATTGTGCAGACATGTCAAGGGCAAATAGTGTGACAGCTATAAGCATACACACGCGAGTCAAAAGCGTTTTTGTTCTTTCCATGCTCATTGAATTAGTAATTTGTAATGTTATGTTGTATAGGTTAGATTATCACCTAAGTTCAATTCTTATGGCAGCTCCTCCGCTGCGGGCCAGATTGAGATGCAGCACGTCTGTAGAGACCACTTGCTCTTGCCTGAAGCTCATGGCATAAGGATTACTCTCATAATCTGCGTCTGCCCCGTCTTCGTATATCATTGCGACATAAGACTTGTCCTTGTCCAGGAAAGAGAGGGGCACGTCTATCTTGCGGGCATCGGCATTAGTGATGGCCCCGATAAACCAACGGTCGCCTCCACGTTCTTTGCGACAGGTGGTGATATACTTTCCTATCTCACCATTGGCAACAATCGTTTTGCTCCACGTAGTAGGGCAACTTTCTATAAAGCTCAAAGCCGGATGCCCCTCATAGTTTTCTATTTCGTCCGCAGCCATCTGCAACGGACTGTAAAGCACAACAAACTCTGCCAATTGCTTGGCTATAGTAGAATGAGGATGAGTGCCTTTTACCACTTCGGAGAAGTTAAAGATTGAGGGCGTGAAATCTGTCGGCCCCGCAAGCCCCCGTGTGAAAGGCAACGTACATGTATGCTCCGGAGGATTTCCACCTCGTGGGTCCCATGCATTATATTCTTGCCCACGCACTCCCTCCTGAGTCATCAAATTGGGAAAAGTACGCTGCAAACCCGTAGGCATCGCGGGCTCATGGTTGTCAATCATGATATGATGACGGGCCGCGGTCTCTATCACTTTACGGTAATGCCGTATGCCATACTGGCTTTTTGAATATTCCAAACCATCAAAAAGATGCCCCACATATCCCGTTTTGACCGTATTCACTCCCATTGAATGAAACCAGCTGAAAGCCGAATCCATTTCCGCTTCAATCAGTTTGCTCTGTCCCCACGATTCCATGTGGCCAATCCACCTGACTCCTCTTTGGCGGGCATAGCGATTCACTTCTTCAATATCAAAATCGGGGTAAGCCTTGAGATAGGTAATCGTTTCACCCTTTCCCCATCCGGGATTCCATCCTTCCGAAAGGACTCCGCTAAATCCATGACGGGCCGCAAAGTCTATATATCGCTTTACATTCTCGGTTGTTGCACCATGACGAGGCCCCATCTCCCAAGTGTATTTTTTCTTATGTATGCTCCACCAAATGCCGATATAACGGCCCGGCTCTATCCATGACGTATCGGCAAGCCTGCAAGGCTCATTCAGATTGAGCATCACGCGGTTATTGATGAGGTCACCCGGTGTCTTCCCAAATATCACCGTGCGCCAAGGACTCTTCACACTATCCTCGGCCTTGACCTTTATGCCGTCTCTCCAAGGCGTCAATGCCGTAAGCAACGTCGTTCCTCTGGGCGTAAGATTTATCGTTGCATAATCTTCGAGTGCAGCCTCATGAATCGCCATATATAAATTAGGAGCGTATTCTATAGTGAGAGGCGTGCAGACTGTGTCTTTCGCCGAGATTAGCGATTTACGGTAAATCCCTTCAAAATATTCTGTGTGATTCGACGGAATAGACCATGCCTGGGCATCATGCCCCATAACGAACTGGGTGGATTCCTCTTGTATATTAATATGGTGTAAATTGGGCTGCCTCGGGATAATGTATCTGAAACCTATGCCATCATTAAAAACACGGAACACCACATTTAGCTTTCGCTTCTTCCCGGAACGCTGCTGCAATTCGAGAACGAGCTCATTGTAATGATTCCTGACAGAGTCCTCCTCTCCCCAAACCTCTGCCCAAGTCTCATCATGGGAATTACGACGAGCGCCCACAATCTTAAAATCATTGTTTAAACGTCCGTCACTGAGTTCATATCCTAAAAGAGAGGACTTGATAATCTCCTGTCCGTTAACTTTCAGACCGTAGTAAACTTTACCATTGTCCACACTGATGGCAACGCTAGCGTTGCCATCAGGTGACAATGTTATGATAGCGGCCTTCACAGGCAGACATATCACAATTGACAAAATTAAACTACCTAAAAAATTACCCAAAGATTTATGCATGTTTTTTTGAACATCAAATCGATAATGCAAAGATAGCTGAATAAGTTCAAATGTTCAACAAGTGCAAATATAAATCAAAATAGGCAAAAAGACACTTATGCTGATAATCAGATACTTATGTAAAAGTAGATTCTAATAAATCTAAGAAAAATCAGAAAGATACATGCATAAAACATCAATATTCAGACCATTTTGAGACGACCATCAAGGATTTTTTAGAGAATTTGTAAACTGTCTTTGATATCTTTTTGCTGAACTTTGACGCATTTCAAAATATTGAAAAAAGGGTTCAGTATGTATCTACCGGTGGCACCTTATGTTTCTGCGATTACAACCGTACAACTCCAAATGGGATTGAAAACATGGAGATATCATGTAGGAAATAAAGTTCATACGTATAAACTCCTACCACGCCCGGACGCCTCCTAAATCCGGTGAAGTTGTCTCTAATTCCGAATTTGAGTAAGCGCCCTCTCTAAAATGGTAAAATTTAATTACCATTTTTTAATCATTATTTTCGAGACATCTGGAGAAAAAAGGACTATCTTTTCTCGTCATAACCGACCCGGTTATTTCTAAAATGCGTAAGGTTGCTGCGGTTATTATCTTCTCATCACATGGCTGGGCCTTATCGGCCGTGCCAAAGAGGCCCAACCGCACTACGGTTGAAGCCTTCTCATCATGCCATGAGATACTCAACCGCAGGCGGTAAAATAGGAGAAAAAAGGCCATTTGCCGAAAAGCTCTGATTGCCAAACATTTACAAACTATCGCATATTTTACGTATTTCAAACGAAGGCAAACCTATTTTTAAATAAGCGAAAATTAGGGGGCTGTTTGTTAATATAATTGACCGTTTATAATTCTTCAAAACCTGAGTTAGGGAAAAGAACGTCGTTGGGCCCAATAGGAAAAAGGTGTGGGTATGTAGCGGTAGAAATGTCGCTTTGGGCTATATTCGAAAGACACACTATCAGCCTCACACGTCAATCCGTAAGGCCAATCATAATCCCCTTACAGCTGCTGCGCCATAAAGCCCAAACTTGCAGACCTTCGAAATTAAGAAATGTGTGAGCCTATAGCCGCCACACGGGCTTCAAAATCGTCTTTGTATAAAGAGCGAGCCTTCAATTTACTTCGATAAGTATAGATGGTTGTTATACTCGAACGCAAAATATCGGCAATTCTCTGATTATCAGTAATACCCAACCTTATCAGTGCCAGTATACGGAGTTCGGTAGACAGCCTTTCACTCTTGGGCTCTATCTGGCTGTCAGGACGTAACAACTCGTTCACCTTATCAACAAAGTCGGGATAAATATTAAGAAAAGCCACGTCAAAATTCCCATAGAATTTCTTGCTGCTCTCTTCTCTGAGAGAAGTGCCTTTCAAATAATCATACAATTCAGCAAAATTGTGTTCTCGAGCCAATCTATAAGCACCTTTTCTCTGGTCTTCCGCTTTATCTATAAATGCAGATGCCAACTCCATGAATCTCCCTATATACTCCTCTTTTATCTTACTGTTTTCCTCCAGCATCCCATTACTCCTCTTCAACTTCTTGACAGCATCATGGAGCTGCTCGTTCACTTCACGCACTTTCTCGTTAGCCTCACGGTATCGCAGCAGATAGTATCGTGTGAATATAAGGGCAGCAACAAGGAGAGCAACGAGAATAGATAGAAAAATCATAAACACAATCATGCGATTATGATTTTTGGCACGTTGGTGCTGGTAACCTTTTACGATCTTAGGAATAAGCTGTGATGCCTGAAGATTGCGCAACCGTGACCCATAAAAGCCTGCATCCTCTATACTGGCTTGCAGATAATTATAAGCATGGTCGTAGTCTCCTTCGTCAAAAAGCAACGATGCCAATTCGCGCAATGAGTTGTTCTCACGAATGCATCCCTTCACATCGCTGATGGCACACAACAAAAGGTATTTCTTTTGATTCACCTTGTCACCCTGCGTTCCATAGAAAAAAGCGATTGTACTCGTAACAATGCTATATTCACGCTCACCGGACTTCAGATTTTTCCTTAGATAGTCGAAAAGTATCTCTAAGCCCTTGTTCACATTTCCCTGCCCTGCTATATAACTGGCTTCGCCCATCACCTTTTCAAAAGAGTTCTCCCCACCCTCGTCAATCAGTTTCTTGCGATAAGTCTGCGCCAAACTAATGGCGTGCTCCGAAAATGGCGTTCCCGTAGTGTATTCCGAATTGAAAAGATACAAATCGCTGTACTGACTATAATATCTGATAAGGTCATTTCCCGTCAATTGTGATGGATTTACCCTCGAGATGGAATCATTCGCCTGATCAAACAAACCCGCAACACTAAAAATATGCACAATTTCCATCATGCTCACATTATATTTCCACACATCTTTCGTCTGACGGGCAATCTCTATATTTCTGTTCACATATTTATAGGCGGAATCGTATTTGAATGCAATATACTCTTGATACAAATGTCGATTGATCACGAACTCCTCTTCCAGAGAGAGCCCGTTTACCTCCAGGCCACTGCGTATCGCATTGATACGCGCCTGCTTCTGAGAGGTAAGCTCCTCCTGGGAATCAAGCAGGGAGTCCAATTTAGCAAAATAATAATCTTCATCAAACACGGAAGCCTTTGCCACAGAAAAAGAAAGCGAAAAGAATATAAGAAGAAATATATGCCGAGCCATGATACACAGAAGATTTTGTTGTGACAAAGATACGATAAAATTTGGCGTATAGCTCATTTTGCAGGCTACTTTTTTATTGAGTTGCTCAATAGCTCAAATTGCAGGCTGGTATTATTCGGTATATTTATGACGTTTATATATATTTGTCATGCAGTCTGAAGCATAGTGGA
>JBMNUU010000031.1:0-32707 GCA_050946435.1 Prevotella sp. | reverse complement strand
TGAAAAGAAAATATGGTGAGCATGCGGCAATACCAAAATAACTTCGTACCTTTGCAGCCCCAACAGAGTGCTTGGTAAACCTCTTTAAAAACAAGAAATGAAAAGTAAAAAGCAAACAGTGAGTGTGCTGTTTATGCTTATCAGCATACTCTTTTGCGTTTGTCTCATTGCGGCAAACGTTCTCGAAACAAAGCAGATAGCAGTAGGTCCCATTAGTCTTACAGGTGGTCTCATCGTGTTCCCCGTGTCTTACATCATCAACGATTGCGTGTGTGAGGTGTGGGGCTTCCGCAAGGCTCGTCTGCTCATTTGGACGGGATTCGCCATGAATTTCCTTTTCGTCTCGTTGGGTGCCATCTGCGATTTGATTCCCGGTGCATCCTATTGGGACAATGATGCCGGCTTCCATGCCATTTTCGGTTTGGCCCCTCGCATTGCCCTTGCATCGTTCGTAGCATTCATTGTCGGCAGCTTTGCCAATGCCTATGTCATGAGTCGCATGAAGATTCGCGATGGCGGTAGGCGTTTTTCGGCTCGTGCCATACTGAGTACGGTAGCTGGCGAAACGTGCGACTCGATCATCTTCTTCCCGTTGGCTTTTGCCGGTGTCGTGCCTGCGGAGGAACTTCCTTGGCTCATGTTGTGGCAGGTGGTGCTCAAAACCGCATACGAGGTTGTCGCTCTGCCGTTGACCATACGTCTGGTTAGAGCTTTGAAGCGTTACGAGAACGAAGACGTCTACGATAACGATGTGGACTATAGCATTTGGAAAGTATTTAGCATAGGATAGTTTTATGGCAGCAAACAGAGAAAACGAGGGTCTGAAATCGCTTGGTGCGAAGACCCGATACAGTATGGATTATGCTCCCGAGGTGCTCGAAACGTTTGTGAACAAGCATCCGGATAACGACTATTGGGTACAGTTCAACTGTCCCGAGTTTACTTCTCTTTGTCCTATCACGGGGCAGCCCGACTTCGCGGAAATCAAGATAAGCTATGTTCCGGCAGAGCGTATGGTGGAAAGCAAGAGTCTGAAGCTCTATCTTTTCAGCTTCCGTAATCACGGCGATTTCCACGAAGACTGCGTGAACATCATCATGAAAGATCTCGTCAGGCTTATGCAGCCTAAATATATTGAAGTGACGGGGATATTCACGCCTCGTGGCGGTATCAGCATCTATCCCTATGCCAACTATGGGCTGCCTGGCACTAAATATGAGAAGATGGCCGAGACCAGATTTCTCAATCATGGACTGCGTTAGCCGTCTGTCGACATGGGCGTCACGGTGTAGCAGACTTGTTGTTGGATGGTGATATTATTTTTGGTGAAAAAACGAATCCTTTTCGTGCTTACCGGTTGTCTCTGCAATGATGCACAGATAGTTATAAATGAATAAAAAAACAGCATCTTGCTCGCTATTTTGATTTTTTTTATCTAATTTTGCAAGTCAGGTTGTTATATACCTTGTCAGTCATAGTATCAGCCGGACTGATACTATGAAATTGTCAGGAAGATCAGAAAGAAAAAAATAATGAGCAAGAAAATTCAGTTTAGTCTCCTTTATCGAGATATGTGGCAGAGCTCCGGAAAGTTCCAGCCACGTAAGGACCAACTGGAGCGTATCGCTCCAATCATTATTGAAATGGGATGTTTCTCCCGTGTAGAAACCAATGGTGGTGCTTTCGAGCAAGTGCAACTCCTTGCCGGAGAGAATCCAAACGAGGCCGTGCGTGCTTTCTGCAAGCCTTTTAATGAGGCCGGCATCAAGACACACATGCTAGATCGTGGTTTGAATGCTCTCCGCATGTATCCCGTGCCTGATGACGTTCGTGCCTTGATGTACAAGGTGAAGCACGCACAGGGAGTGGATATCACTCGTATTTTTGATGGGTTGAACGACATCCGCAACATTGCGCCCTCCATTAAGTGGGCCAAGGAAGCCGGGATGACGCCTCAGGGAACCTTGTGTATCACCACATCGCCTGTCCATACGCTCGACTATTATGAGCATTTGGCCGACGAGGAGATCGCTGCCGGTGCAGAGGAAATCTGCTTGAAAGATATGGCCGGTATCGGTCAGCCTGCCTTCTTAGGCCAGCTGACGAAGCGCATCAAGGACAAACATCCCAATATTATTATCGAGTATCACGGTCATTCGGGCCCGGGGCTCAGTATGGCTTCTATGCTTGAGGTGTGTCGCAATGGTGCCGACATCATTGATACGGCTATCGAGCCGTTGTCTTGGGGCAAGGTGCATCCCGATGTTATCTCTGTGCAGAGTATGCTGAAGAGTGCCGGCTTTGATGTTCCGGAAATCAATATGAGTGCCTACATGAAGGCCCGTGCCATGACGCAGGAGTTTATCGATGAGTGGTTGGGTTACTTTATTAATCCCGGCAACAAGATTATGAGTTCGCTCCTGTTGGGCTGCGGTCTGCCGGGAGGTATGATGGGATCGATGATGTCAGACCTTAGCGGTATTCACGGCACCATCAACAATCTGCGTAAGAAGAAGGGAGAGTCCGAGTTGAGCGTAGATGACCTCTTGATCAAGCTGTTCGACGAGGTGGCTTATGTATGGCCACGCGTGGGTTATCCTCCATTGGTTACTCCATTCTCACAATACACCAAGAACATTGCACTCTTCAACCTCCTCACGATGGAGCAGGGCAAGGGACGCTACGCCATGATGGACGATGCCATGTGGGGTATGATTCTCGGTAAGAGTGGTAAGGTGCCCGGTAAGATTGATGATGAACTGGTGAAGCTGGCCAAGAAGAAAGGCTACGAGTTTACCGATGCCGATCCGCACACACTGCTTTCGAACGCCCTCGACGACTTCAAGAAGGAGATGGACGAGAATGGTTGGGATTATGGGCAGGACAATGAGGAATTGTTTGAGCTGGCCATGCATCCGGAACAGTATCGCAACTATAAGAGTGGACAAGCTAAGAAAAATATGCTTGCCGACTTGCAGAAGGCTAAGGACGCAAAACTTGGCGGTACCATGACGCCGGAACAAGTGGCAGAATTCAAGCACGCCAAGGCTGATGCCATCGTGGCTCCTGTCAAAGGACAAGTGTTCTGGGAATTCCAGGGCGACGGTGAGGCAGCCCCGGCCGTAGAGCCTTATATTGGTAAGAACTACAAGGAAGGCGACACATTCTGCTATATTCAGGCTCCTTGGGGCGAATTTGTAGAGGTGAAGGCTGACCTTGGAGGCAAACTTGTGGAAATTAATGCCAAGCAAGGTTCAAAGGTACAGAAAGGCAATGTGATTGCCTATATCGAAAGAGAGCATGAATAGTTGCGCTCCTCGAAAAAGAGCAACGCAATGAAATGATAATAAAGTTCGCCCTCTTCTCCAACGGTGGAGGAGAGGGCGGATGTGTTTTTGATTATGAAAGCAAAGGAAAATAAGAATTGGGTAATGCAGCTCATCGACAAGTATTATCCGGAGGATAACGAGATGAAACGCATCCTATTGGTGCATAGCAGAGCCGTTACCGCACGTGCATTGCAGATATGTGACCTTCATCCCGACCTTCGTCTCGACCGGCAGTTTGTGGAAGAAGCCGCCATGTTGCACGATATTGGTATTTTCAAATGTGACGCGCCGGGGATACAATGTTTTGGTCAGGAGCCGTATCTTCTGCATGGACGTATAGGTGCCGACTTGCTGAGGGCTGAGGGGTATCCTCGCCATGCTCGGGTGTGTGAACGGCACACCGGGGCCGGTTTGAGCCGGGAAGCCATCATAACGGGCAAGCTTCCACTGCCCGCAGAGGACTTCCTGCCTGAAACTTTGGAGGAAAAGGCAATCTGCTACGCCGATAAATTCTATAGCAAATCCAAATTGGAATTGGTGCGTACCATAGAGATGGCAGAGCAAAGTTTGGCACGCTTTGGAGAGGATGGATTGAACCGTTTCAAAGCGTGGGAGAGGATGTTTGAATGATAAAGTTAAAATTGCGAAAAGGCTCGGTTTTTAATCTATAATTAAGTACTTTTGCACTCCAAATGAGGACTAAGTTTTCCATCGTATTTTTGGTCTTCGCCATAGTCTTTGCTGTGGCCGATAGCGATGTGTCTTTCTATCCGAGGATGGGTCATGTTGCCGTGAACAATGATACGTTGAAGTCAAACGATGCCTTGAAGTCGAGCGACTCCTTGGATAAGAACTTATCGAAAACAGACTCACTCGAGCTGCCCTCTGGAGCAAGTGCGGAATTAGACACGACCAAGATGGACTCGCTCGAACTTGCTATCTATCATCACAACAAGATGATAGATGATTCTATCCGTCTGGACTCTCTGAACAGACAGAAGAAAAACGGTATTGATGCTCCCGTGAAGTATCAAGCCCAAGACTCTTTGGTCTATGTGGCCGGCACAAATACGGCACATCTCTATGGCTCGTCGGTGGTAGATTATGAGAATATGAATCTTAAGAGCGATAAGATTTATATGAGTTTGGACAGTAGTCTGGTACATGCCACGGGAAGTGCGGATAGCACGGAGAAAACGGGCCTCAAGGGGCGTCCGGTGTTTTCTATGGGGCAGGACCAGTACGAGACCGATACCATGAGCTTTAACTTCAAAACCAAGAAAGGGCTTATACAAAACGCCTATACGCAGCAAGAGGACGGATACTTGACGAGTGAGATTTCCAAGCGCAAGGAGGATGGTGAGATATTTCTGGCTCACGGACGCTATACGACTTGCGATCGTGAACACCCCGACTTCTACATTGCACTGTCGAGAGCCAAGGTGCGCCCCGGCAAGGATGTGGTTTTCGGACCGGCCTATCTCGTGGTGGCTGACGTGCCTCTGCCTTTGGCCGTTCCCTACGGCTTCTTCCCATTCACCAAAAGTTATTCCAGCGGATTCATCATGCCTACCTATGGCGATGAAAACAGTCGTGGCTTCTATCTACGCGATGGAGGATATTATTTTGCAATGAGCGATAAATGGGACTTAAAGTTGCTTGGCGAGATATATACCAAGGGCTCGTGGGGAATTTCGGCGGCCAGCAATTATCGCAAGCGCTACAAATACAGTGGCTCTTTCTTTGCAAGTTTTCAGAACACTAAGACGGGAGATAAGGGCATGCCCGACTATCAGCAGCAAAAGAGTTTCAAACTGCAATGGAGCCATCGGCAGGACCCTAAGGCCAATCCGTTCAGTACGTTGTCGGCAAGCGTGAACTTTGCATCACAGAGTTATGAGCGCAACAATCTGACGAGCATGTACAATCCACAGGCCATGACACAGTCCACGCGTACGTCTTCGGTGAGTTGGAGCACTACTTTTTCAAGCATTGGGATGTCGCTCAGCTCCTCAGCTAACCTCTCACAGAATATGCGTGACTCGAGTATCGCTATGACATTGCCCGATTTGAATATCTCCATTAGCCGTTTTTACCCTTTCCGCCGTAAGCACATGGCTGGTAAGGAGCGTTGGTACGAGAAGATATCAATGAGTTATACCGGACATCTGAGCAATTCAATTAACACCAAGGAAGACCAGTTGTTCCATTCCAACATCATTAAGGATTGGCGCAACGGAATGCAACATAATATTCCTATCAATGCCAACTTTACGTTGTTTAATTGTCTTAACATAACCCCCTCGTTCAATTTCACCGACCGTATGACTTCCAGTAAGGTGATGAGATCATGGGATGAGGCCAGCCAGACAGAGGTGGCGGACACGACGTATGGCTTTCACAACATTTACAACTGGAACATGAGCGTGTCGGCTAACACCAAGCTATACGGTACTTTCATTCCCAATCCTAAGATATTCGGCAAGAAAATACAGGTTGTGCGACATGTTTTCACACCACAGATAAGTTTCAGCTATGCGCCCGACTTTGGCTCGTCACGTTATGGTTATTATGAAACCTATCAGAAAACTGATGCCGATGGTAATGTGTCGTTAGTGGAGTATTCGCCTTATTCCAACGGACTCTATGGAGTTCCCGGCAAGGGGCGCACGGGAAGCATTTCGTGGGATGTGAGCAATAACATTGAGATGAAGGTGAAGAATAAGGAGGATTCAATCAAGAAGGTGAGCATCATCGACGAGTTGGGTTTTGCAATGTCATACAATATGGCTGCCGAAAGGCATCCGCTGAGCGACCTCTCCATGCGCCTTCGATTAAAATGGTGGAAGAACTATACGTTTAACATGAATGCCGTATTTGCCACCTATGCCTACGAACTCGATGAGAACGGCAATCCTTATGTCGGAGATCACACGGAGTGGGGAGCGGGACGTTTTGGCCGCTTCCAGGGAATGTCGCAGAACTTCTCGTTTACACTGAATCCCGAAAAGATTAGGAAATGGTTTGGTGGTGGAGACGACAGCGAAGATGTAAAGGACAGAAACGAAGAGGAAGGTATCGACATAGATCGAGAGAGCAATGTCGACGATGAAATGATAAAAGGGCAGCGAGGTGCCAAAAAGAAAAGTGGAGGTGGTAAAGCCAGCACGGACGAAGATGGTTATATGGCTTTCTCCATGCCTTGGTCGCTGACCTTTGGCTACGGTATTACGATGCGTGAGAATACCAGCGGTAAGTTCAATAAAAAGAAGATGCGTTATCCTTATAAATTTACGCAGACGTTGAATGTAAGCGGAAACTTGCGCATCAGTGATGGATGGAACATCAGCTTCTCCAGTGGATATGATTTTGAGAACAAAGAGATTTCCATGACCACCGCGTCATTGCAGCGCGACCTCCATTGCTTTAATATGAGCTGCTCGGTAGTGTTGGCACCATACACAAGTTACAATTTCTCTTTCCGTGCCAATGCTGCAACGCTGACCGATGCATTGAAATACGATAAGCGAAGCGGTTATAGCAATGCCGTCCAGTGGTATTAGAGGACTAAAGAAATCCGGCGGAGAAAAGATTGTTGCCCTGCTATTCGCCGCCACCCGTTGATTGGCGTGGAATAGGGGTGACGCCTTTTTTCAGGAGCATATCGCGACCATAATTGGCGAAATAGTTCCACAAAGGAGCAATCATCAAGGCTTGGAAAAACTGTCCCTGTTGTAACATGCCAAGCACTTCTTCCTTGTTTTTCAGAAACACCTCAAGGTCTTCGGTGGCATCCCAGTGCTGCTCGGCGGTCTGCTCTACGCCTTCTGCCAAGAAGCAATGGCAGAGGTTAGTCATGGTGCTAGGGTTGGGCGAGATGGTCATCAGTTCTGTCCATGTGCCGCTCGTGTAGCCTGTTTCCTCTTCCAATTCCCTTTTGGCTCCTTCAAGCGGAGTCTCTCCCTCTTCCACACAACCGGCCACGATCTCTGTGGATACCACACCGAGGGCGTGACGGTATTGGCGTTCGATGATCATCTTCCCATCCTTAGTTATGGCTATGACGTTAACCCATGTGGGATATTCCAATACATAGTATTCGTCGAATCTTTTTCCATTAGGCAATTCCACCTTGTCGCGGCGTGCCGTGAGCCAGGGACGCTTGATGATATACTCGCTGTCGAGTGTTTTCCAGAGTAATTCTTCGTCAGTTCTTGATTTCATTTCTGTGTTGTATTAAGGATGTTTTTGGGTCTCAGACAATATATCTTGGCCTTAAAGGCTGCGCTGTCTCACGGCCTCAAACATCAGAATTGCAGCGCTTACCGACACATTGAGTGAGTCCAGCTGCCCCAACATGGGTATGCGGATGTGTGCGTCGGCCGCCTTGCGCCATATATTGGTGAGACCGGTAGATTCAGTGCCCATCACGATAGCTATTCCTTGGCGCATATCGGAGTTGTAATAGAGTTCGGAATCCTGTAATTGTGCCGTGAGAATTTTTACATGATTTTTTTTCAAGAAGGCAATACATTCCTCGGAGGAGCAGGCCACTGTGGGCACCGTGAAGATGGCGCCAATGCTGCTGCGAATCAAGTTGGGATTGTAAAGGTCGGTCAGTGAGTCGCATACAATGACCGCATCTGCTTTCGCAGCGTCTGCACTGCGGAGCACAGCACCGAGGTTTCCCGGCTTCTCCACGCTCTCCAATACCACGATTAAGGGGTTGTCGGGAAGCTGAAGGTCGTCAAGCGATTTGCCCTTAACCTTAATTTCGGCCACAACCCCCTCTGTGGTGCCGCGATAGGTAATCCTTTCGTACACCACCCTGGTGACTTCGAAAGTGGGTGCGTGCTGAGCTATGGCCGTGAGATTGGGAGCTTCAGGATTGGTGCTGAGAATCTCCGGGCAACAAAATAAGGCCTCTATATCGTATCCTGCCCGAACGCAATGGATAAGCTCGCGTACGCCTTCCACAACAAACAGGCCCTCCCTGCGACGCTCGGAGGACTTCTGTTGCAGTGCTACAAGTTTCTTTAATTTTGGATTTTGCAAGCTGGATATCATGTTGACGGATAACATTTTCTTATATTTGTCTGTGTTCTGAATGAGAGGGATATCAATTCACTGCAGCCAATTGTTTCAAAGACGAGCGCTCGCCTACCACCCAAATAATATCCCCCTGTTTGAATATGTGCGAGGGATTAATCATTGTGAGGTTGGTTTGACCCTCTTCGATACCCACAACCATACAGTTATATTTGTTGCGGATGCCGCTTTCTTCCAATGTCTTGCCGATAAACGGGCAACGGGAGGAAAGGATGAATTTCTGAAGTTTCATTTCCCGATCTTCAATATGTTCGTCCTCGGGTACGAGCTCCTCTTTCATGGCATTGCCAAATTGGTTCAGCTGATCATCGTTCCCGATGACTTGGAGTCGATCCCCCGGAAACACAATCGTCTTTCCATAGGGAATATTCATGCGCTGCCGACCGCGAAGGATACTGCTCACGTGTACTCCAAACCGATTTCTGAAACGCAGCTGCTGCAGTTGTTCCCCTGCCCACGTAGAGTTGTAAGGTATCTCAAACTCGGAGATATGAATATCACGGTCGAGCAGCCTGCCTTCATAGAGTGGACGCCGACGCCCGTGCACTTGTGCCTCGATGTCCCTACTTTGCAAGTTTTTGACGAACATACGCTCCAGTCGGATAGAACGGCGCTTGAGATTGCGCGATAGTACGATGAGTACAATAAGTGTCAGAGCCAGTGTGATGACGATGGCATTTGCAAATTGTGTCAGGTAATTGCAGATATAAAATAGAATGGCTGCCACAATGACGATGCGCACTAAGACGGTGAATATCAGCGGCAGGCGAGAGATACGACTCTCTATCCATAGCGACTTAAACTCTTCGCTGCGATTATGTTTCATGATGAGTGCACGCATGAGGGGGGCGAGGATGACAAGCAGGGTGATTCCACAGACGGCATTAGCCCACCAATGGGGCAGGATGGAGCGGACGAAAGGCAGAAAGAAAGTGAGCATCAGCGTGGTGATAGCAATGCACAGAATGGTGTAGATTAGCGTGCTGACGGCAACCTTCCCCAGCAGCTTTTGCCAGTTGCTCTGCTCCTGAGGTGTGTTCACCTGTGCTGAGCCGAGGTGGTTTAACCGCCTGAGCCATTGCTTGGGAAGTCGTTTCTCCAAGTTGTTGTAGCAGGGCTCTGCAAATTTAATCATGTAGGGCGTGAGGAATGTGGTAATGACTGACACGGCAACGACGACGGGATAAAGGAATCTACTGATTACACCGAGCGACAGCCCCAGTGATGCAATAATGAAGGCAAATTCTCCAATCTGTGCCATGGAGAATCCGCATCGCATGGCCGTCTTTAGAGGTTGCCCGCTGAGCATGAAGCCACCCGTGCCCAAGATGCCCTGTCCCAGTAGAATTGTAATCACTAAAATAAGGATGGGAATGGCATATTGCACAATGATGACAGGGTCGACGAGCATGCCAACCGATACAAAGAATATGGCGCCGAACAGATTTTTCACCGGCTCTACCAACCGAATGATTTGGTCGGCCTCTATCGTTTCGGCTAAAATGCTGCCCATGATGAACGCTCCGAAAGCAGGGCTGAAACCGACAGTAGTGGATACCCATGCCATGAGACAGCACAGACCGAGTGCCACAATGACCATAGTTTCATCGGTCATGAGCTTTCGGGTGGCGCGTAGAAAAGACGGGATAACAAATAATCCTACAACAAACCATAGGATTAGGAAAAAGCCTATGCGGAGGATGGAGCCGAGCATCTGTCCGCCGTCCGGACTTTGTCCATTGGCGAGAGCCGATAGCATGACCATCATAACGATGGCGAGGATGTCTTCAAGAATGAGAACGCTCATCACTAGTCCGGCAAACCGTTGGTGCCGAAGCCCCATCTCATCGAAAGCCTTATATATAATGGTGGTGGACGACATGGCCAGCATTCCTCCCAAGAAGATGCTGTCCATCTGGTTCCAGCCAAAGGCATGGGCTATCCCCACGCCCAGCAGGGCCATCGAGAAGATGATGGACATCGTAGCGATGATGGGCGATATGCCCATCTTTAGAATTTTTTTAAACGAGAAATCGAGTCCTAAAGAGAACAGCAGAAACATTACGCCGATGTCAGCCCAGGTCTGAATGTCGGCCTTGTCCATCACGTGCATGGTGTAGGGCATGTGCGGACTCACCAGAAAACCGGCTACAAGGTAACCTAAGACAAGTGGCTGTTTGAGCCATTTGAATAGCAAAGTCACTGTTCCTGCAACAACAAGAATCAGCGCCAGGTCTTTGATAAGGGCGGGAAGTTCTGCCATAGGCTTCTCCTGAAAGGTTTCCTCCCAAGCACATTTAAATGTGGGGTGTTGCCAGCAGGAATATAGGAAGAAGCGAAGAGAGCTTGGAACTTATAGCGTATGGAAAGAAACACAAGGAGAAAGCTCTACGAATACATTGCTTCCCAACTGGTCCGAGTGGTGGCACCTCTGTATTGGAGGGGCTTGGGGGAGCTGTCCTTTTTTAATCGTTAAATGTTCCGGTGATTTCGCATATCTTCGTAATGACTTGCACGGCCTTTTCCATCACTTGCACGGAAACAAATTCGTAGGGACCGTGAAAGTTAACCCCGCCGGCAAAGATGTTGGGGCAGGGGAGACCCTTGAATGAGAGTTGGGCTCCGTCGGTACCTCCGCGAATAGGCTCTACCTTCGGTGTTACACCGGTTTCCTGCATAGCCTTCAGCACAATGTCTATCACATACATATTAGGATCAATCTTTTCCTTCATGTTGTAATACTGGTCGCGCAATTCCACGCTTACCGTTCCCTCGCCATATTTCTCATTCATCTGCTTGGCGATATCCTCGATGAAGTCCTTGCGGTCTTCAAATTTTTTGCGGTCGTGGTCACGAATGATATAGCTAAGCTTGGCCTCTTCGCATCGGCTGTCAATGCTGAGCAGATGATAAAAGCCTTCGTAGCCTTCAGTAGTTTCAGGTATATCTGTTTCCGGAATATGGCTATTGAACTCGCAGGCCAGTCGGCTGGCATTCACCATCTTGTTCTTGGCATAGCCGGTATGCACGCTCACGCCTTTAATCAGGACCTTCGCTGCAGCAGCATTGAAATTCTCATATTCCAAATCGCCGATGTCGCCTCCATCCATAGTGTATGCCCATTTGCAACCGAATTTCTCCACATCAAAGTGGTGAGCACCCATGCCGATTTCTTCATCGGGGTTGAAGGCTATGCGAATATCCCCATGCTTTATTTCGTCGTGATCGCGCAGATAGCACATGGCCTGTACGATCTCGGCAATACCAGCTTTGTCGTCGGCTCCGAGAAGAGTTGTCCCATCGGTCACGATAAGGTCTTCGCCCTTGTGGGCCAATAGTTCTGGAAATTTCTCCGGAGAAGATATGATGCCGGGCGAAAGTTCAATGTCGCCACCGTCATAGTTTTTCACGATACGTGCCTTGATGTCGGCACCGCTGGCATCGAGTGCTGTGTCGTAGTGAGAGATAAATCCTATGGTGGGAACGTCTTTCTTGGTGTTGGAAGGCAATGTGGCATAAATGTAGCCCATGTCGTCCATTTCAACATCTTTCAGGCCTTCAGCCTCGAGTTCCTCCTTTAGATATTTTGCAAAGATAAGTTGTTTGGGGGTACTGGGAACACTGTCGGAGTCTTCTGCCGACTGTGTGTCAAACTTGGTGTAATTAATAAATCTTTCAGTGATGTTCATATTTTAGGAAAAAGATAATGGTGAAGCTATGGCTTCATAGTGACCTCGGCGGGGCTCAAACCCGCGACACCAAGTTCCGGAAACTTGTGCTCTATTCAACTGAGCTACGAGGCCAGGTCATGAAATATGTGCAAAAATAATAATTATTTCGGGAAACACAAAGACAAAGAGGAAAAAAGTATGCGAGGAATAATATATATGTAAAGATGAGGGGCAAATGCAATAGGCCGACCATTCTATTTTAGAAAACACATATGGATGATGGGCTGAGAGGAGTGTCCAGGGTGTATGACATGAAGTCGAAATTGTTGGAGCACACATCGTTAAAATAATTGCACGGTCGAGCAAAAAGAAATGTAAAGGTTTGAAAACATATCATTTTGCAAAATAATCAACTAATGTTGTTGCAGTATAGCAATTATTAGTTAACTTTGCATCTAAATAGTAAAAAGTATATAGAATGAGCAATCTGATAAAACCGGAAGGGTATACCGCGCTGCTCGATATGCGCGAAACCGAACAGGGCATCAAGCAAATCAAGGAGTTTTTCCAACAGAATCTATCCACGGAGCTGCGCTTGCGCCGTGTCACGGCTCCGCTTTTCGTGTTGCAGGGGCTGGGTATCAACGACGACCTGAACGGTGTGGAACGCCCGGTTAGTTTCCCGATCAAGGATTTGGGCGAGGCCAGAGCCGAGGTGGTACACTCGCTGGCAAAATGGAAGCGCTTGACGCTAGCCGAATACAATATAGAGCCCGGCTATGGCATCTATACCGATATGAATGCTATCCGGGCCGACGAGGAACTGGACAACCTTCATTCTCTGTATGTGGACCAGTGGGACTGGGAAGCCGTCATCACAGAGAAAGAACGCACCATAGCATTTCTTGAAAATGTGGTGCGGCGTATATATGCTGCAATTCTGCGTACGGAATTTCTTACCTGCGAGCGCTATCCTCAAATCAAGCCTTTCTTGCCCAATACCATTCATTTTATACACAGTCAGGATTTATTGGACGCCTATCCCAACCTCTCGGCCAAAGAGCGTGAGGATGAGGTGTGCAGAAAATACGGGGCCGTATTTATAGAGGGTATCGGCGGAGAGTTGTCGAATGGCGAGAAGCACGACGGCCGTGCACCGGACTATGACGATTGGTCTACAGTGGCAGAGAACGGCAAGGCTGGCCTGAATGGCGACATTCTGATTTGGTACCCCGTATTGCAGCGCTCTATAGAGTTAAGTTCTATGGGTGTACGCGTGGACAAGACGGCATTGTTGCGACAGCTTAGAATTACAGGAAAGGAAGATCGCGAGAAACTTTATTTCCACCAACAGTTGCTTCATGACCAGCTACCATTGTGCATCGGTGGCGGCATTGGCCAGAGTCGTCTGTGCATGATCATGCTGCACAAGGCTCATATCGGTGAGATTCAGGCAAGCATTTGGCCCGAGGATATGAGGAAAGCGTGTCGGGAGTTTGGAATGCCGCTCATTTGATGCAGCAATCTGTGGACGCTTCCAAACGATTGCAACAGCTTGTTTTTGTCAAGAAAACATTACAGTAAACTTGTGCTTCTTTTTTGACGAAATAGAATGGAGAATCAGAGGTTGACGTGTTTTTTATCCGTTTTCAGACAAGAAAGACATTGCTCTTTTTGAGATAAGGGCTTAACCGTGTTGCGGTTAAGCCCGATTCATGATGCGTCTAAGCCTTTCCCGCACGGTGTTTATAGCCTTTTGCGAGTGCCATTAAGGCTTAGTCGCAAGGAAATTAAAGGGTGAGCGGATGAGGAATGAAGTGCAAAAAAGGCAAGTTATTGAGTGTCAGAGAGTTGTAAAAAAGTGCTAATTTTCGTGTATTTTGAAGAAATGGTTTTGAGTTTTGGAAAACACGAAATCTGAGAGCCTATTTGTTCGTATTTTTCATGGAATATGTTCGCATGGAAAAAGAAGTGAAAATTGGCTACACAAGGAACGGGTAGCTGCAGTCATCAGGCGAGTTCCAGCCCTAAGTTGAGTCTCAGTTTTTCGATGGCGGGGTTTTTCCGTCTCAGTTCGTCAAACAGTTCACGCTTGGTATAGGCTTTCCGCGAACTGCTGACTTCAGCAAGTTTCAGACTGACGGTTATCTGACTGTTGCCCAGGGCTTTCTTCATTGTGGCCGCTATGTTACCCTTGATATCGTTGACTTGGCTGAGCAAAATCTCATTATCAATTACCACTTCGATGTTGGGATAATCCACGATGTGCGGTACGATATTTCTTAGGCGGGAAGTCAACCCAATTAAGTGTTTCGGCATACGGTTACACATCAGGGTCCACTGTATGACAAGTTGTTCCTGGGTGAATTTTTTGTTGTTGTTTTCTACGGTCTTGGTGTCGGCCTGCTGTGTAACGATATAATCGGGTTGCTTGGGCCCTTGCCTCAGAGAATTGAAGGTGGTGCCGATGTTCTTGAGTTTGATGCGTGGTGCGGAGGGCTTCGCGAGACTTTTGGTTGTTGTGGCTGTACGTTGTGCGGAGCCGATAGGATGGGGTGTAGAGGGCCGTGCGGCAGCTGTCTGTGCTTTTGTTGCTGCCGCCGTTTTTGTTTGCTCAGCCCCGGCTACCTGCTGGGCCGTTTTGGACTGAGATTTCTTGATATTCTTGAACAGGATTTTCAAATACTTGGGGCTACGCCCCGCCCCGTCGGCATCTTCGTCGTCAGGTTGGGTAATTTGTGCCACGCGTATGAGTGTGAGCTCAACCAGAAGCCGCTTGTTGCTGCTCTGGCGATAGTTCACATCGCACTCGTTGATGATTTTCAGTGCCTGATAGAGAAAACGCTTAGGACATTTCTTGGCTTGTTCCTGATATTTCTGTCGCTGCCGTTGGCTCACTTCGAGCAGTGGCAGTGTCTGCGGGTCGCTGGCCATCATGACATTACGCACGTGTGAGCCCAACCCGTTGATGAGGTGTCCGGCATCGAATCCCTTGGCAATGACGTTGTTGAGCAATACCATAATGTCGCTCACCTTGTTCTCTAAAGCGAGGTCTATGATGTTGAAATAGTTGTCTGCATCAAGAACATTCAGGTCTTCCAATACCTTCTGGAAAGTGATGTTGCCTTGGCAATAGCTGGCCACCTGGTCGAAGATGGAGAGTGCATCGCGCATGCCTCCGTCGGCTTTTTCAGCGATAACGTTAAGTGCTTCCTCTTCGTAGGCGATATTTTCACGCTCGGCCACCATCTTCAGATGGTCGATAATCTCAGGTACCGTCATACGCTCAAAATCGTAGATCTGGCATCGTGACAGTATGGTGGGAAGTATTTTATGCTTTTCTGTGGTAGCGAGAATAAAGATGATGTGTGCCGGCGGCTCCTCGAGGGTTTTCAGGAAAGCGTTGAAGGCCGAAGGAGAGAGCATGTGAACCTCGTCGATGATGAACACTTTGTAATGTCCGGTCTGAGGCGGTATCTGCGTCTGCTGCATCAGCGTCTTGATGTTTTCCACCGAGTTGTTACTGGCAGCGTCGAGTTCAAAGATATTCATCGAGCGGCCTTCGTTGAACGATTTGCAGCTATCGCACTCGTTGCAGGCCTCGCCGTCGGCTGTGGGATGTTCGCAGTTGATGGTCTTAGCGAATATGCGGGCACAGGTGGTCTTGCCCACTCCTCGCGGCCCACAGAACAGATAGGCATGGGCCAACTTTCCGCTCTTGACAGCATTCTTCAGCGTAGTGGTCAGCGAGTCTTGGCCGACTACGGAGCTGAACGTCATCGGACGGTATTTTCTGGCCGATACTATGTAGTTGTCCATAATGTAAGTCTGATTGTTAGTTGTTGCAAAGATAGCGCCTTTTGGCTGAAGGGCAAAACAAAAGTTGTCTTTTCTTTTGTGTTTCGGCCTATTTGCATTAACTTTGCAAATGTTAATAGCGAAGGCGTTATGGGCAGCAAAATTCCTAAAATGTGGAACATTCTGGCACGGTATAAATACCTGATAACAATTGTTATCGGTGTGGCTGTGGTTGGGTTCGTCGATGAAAACAGTTTCATGAAGCGCATACAGTATGATCTGCAGATTGAGCAGTTGAAGGACGAGATTAGGAAATACAACCTTCAAAATGAGAAAGCGACGAAGGCCTTGGACGAGCTGAAACGTAATCCGAAAGCTATTCAGAAGATTGCCCGCGAGCGCTATTTTATGAAAGCCGATGATGAGGACATCTACGTGCTGAGTACCGATCAAAAAACTACTGACGAAGCACGGGCAAAAGCAAACGAAATCAATGAAACAGTTAAGTAGAATTCAGAGTATCATCTTCCTGGCGGGTGGTGCACTAATGGTTGTTGGTGCCGGTTGCTTCGCCTTGTTATGGCAGCAGCGTGTGGCCTGTTGGGTGTTTCTCGTGGGAGCACTGATGTTTGCCGTGATGCAGATCATGCAGTCGTATGAAGGGCGTGACCTCACGATTAGGCGTCTGAAGCGTATCCAGAGCCTGGCCGACATCCTATTTGTCATCGCCGGTATCCTGATGGCTGACAACGTGTTCGGCTTTTTTCGTCCCCTATTTTCCAACATTGTAGACTATGCCAATTATATGGCCAATAAGTGGGTTGTGGTGTTGCTCATAGCGGCGCTTATAGAGGTATATACCGTCCATCGTATTGATCACGAACTTTCCAAAAAAAATATAAAAGAGTAGGATATATCTTTAAATAGCATAATTTTTTTTTATGCTTCGTGAATAGATATTATCTTTGTGTGACTTGAAGAAACATCGTTTTATGAATAAAGTTTTATACGCAGTAATCAGTATATTAACCCTTGCGTCGTGTGCCGACACATATAGCATCTCCGGCTCGTCAAACGTTTCCATGCTTGATGGGCAAAAGTTATATTTGAAAGTGTATAAGGATACGGTATTAAAAAATATCGACTCTTGCGACGTGGTGCATGGGCATTTTCAATTTCAGGGGTCTATAGATTCCGTGCGTATAGCCAATATCTTTGTAGACGACAATGCAGGGCTGCCAGTGGTGCTTGAAAGTGGCGAGATATTCGTCAAAATAGACAATACGCAGGAGAGCGTCACGGGTACACCGCTGAACGACAAGTTGTCGGAATTCCGTGAAAAGTTCACACAGCTGATGAATCAGAGTATGGACTTAGTGCATCGCCACGACCAGGCTATCATGAACGGCAAGGATATGACGGTGGTCAATGCCCAGTTGGCTGCAGAGGATGCTAACATTAATAAAAAGATGGATGACCTTGTGACCACGTTTGTGACGGATAATTTTGACAACATTCTTGGTCCCTATGTGTTTATCAATACTTGTCTTAGTCGCTATGAAGTGCCGATGTTGGATGCTTGGATAGAAGATATTATGAGCAAGGCGACCGATAAGTTTAAGAACAACATCCATGTGAAAGAATACTATGAGGCTGCACAGCAGAATCAGAACATCATGAACGGGATGCAAGATATGCCTCAGCAGACTCCGGCAGGCTCTGTTGCCCCACCTATGGACGGTCCGACACCCAACCAGATGGCAACATCTCCGGACGACTCACAGATTCCTGCCCAGAAGCCTTCTGCCTCAACAGAATAGACATATACCCTAATTTATTGGATTATGAGAACAATCATTGATGGAGGCATTATTGTCAATGAAGGTAGAACTTTTAGGGGCACCGTCATTGTAGACGATGACCACATCTCTGATATTGTAGAAGGAATGTATGATCCCCGTGAACACTGCGAACGATTCGTGGATGCCACGGGGTGTTTCGTTTTGCCGGGCGTTATCGACGAGCACGTGCATTTTCGTGAACCGGGACTGACCCGCAAGGCTGATATGGAGAGCGAAACGCGAGCAGCTGCTGCAGGCGGGGTGACGTCTTTTCTTGATATGCCCAACACCAAGCCGCAGACGACGACCGCTGAGGCTTTGGACGAGAAAATAAAGATGGCTTCTGACCGGAGCCACGTTAATTACGGATTCTTTTTTGGAGCTACCAGGGAAAACTATGGGTTGTTTGCCGAGCTCGACAAAACACGCTTCCCCGGCGTCAAACTGTTTATGGGTGCGTCAACGGGAAATATGCTGGTGGATCGCAGGGAGTCTCTCGAACGCATATTCAAGACCTGCGCCGATCTGGACCTTCCGCTGATGACACATTGCGAAGACACGGCGACAGTCAATAAAAACATGGCGGAGATAAAACGGCAGCATGGTGATGATCCCGACATTGTATGGCATCCGGTTATCCGTTCGGCCGAAGCCTGCTATGCCTCGTCGTCGTTGGCGGTGGATTTGGCGCGTCGTTTTGGCACCCATCTGCACATTGCCCACGTGACCACAGCCCGCGAACTGTCGCTCTTCGAGCCAAGTCGCTCGGGCAATCCTCTGCCGCAAATCACAGGAGAAGCCACCGTGGCACATCTATGGTTCTGTGATGATGATTACAAAACGAAAGGAGCACTCATTAAATGTAACCCCTCGGTGAAGCGCAGGGAAGATCGTGAGGCTCTGCGCAAGGCTTTGACAGATGGGCGTATTGTGGCCATCGGCACAGACCATGCACCGCACGAGATGAAAGATAAGGTCGGTGGTTGTGCCAAAGCGGCATCGGGAATGCCGAGCCTACAGTTTTCGCTTGTCTCCATGCTGACATTGGTAGACAAAGGTGTACTGTCTATCGAGCGGCTGGTGGAGCTCATGGCACATCATCCGGCACAGTTGTTCATGATAAGCAAACGTGGATTCCTTCGCAAGGGATACAAGGCTGATATTGCGATTGTGCGGAAAACAGAGCCTTGGAGCGTTACTCCCGAGATAATAGAAAGTAAATGCGGGTGGAGTCCGCTGATGGGACAGCAATACCGATGGAAGGTAAGGCAGACCTTCTGTAACGGTCATCTGGTCTATGATGACGGATATATTGACAAAGATTACTTCGGCGAGGCCTTGCGATTCAGGCTCGGGGAGGGGTGATAAGCCTCTTCCATATTGACCGGGGGCGTCCCAAACTAAAAGTTATTTCTTATTATTTTCAATTTCAAACACGTAAAAAACAAATCTCTTGATAGCACGAATTTTTTTATTAGTCGTTCTCGTCATTCTATTGCCTGAATTCTATATAGAATGGATCATGCGTAAACGCCGCCATCAGCAACCCTGGTGGAGACGTGTGCTGAATTGGGTGCCGACAGTGGCTATGCTGGTTTATACGATTGTGCTGGCTTTGAACCGTAACTTCATACCAGAAGACATAAGGATAATCAATGTCTATCTTCTGCTCATGGGATTATACGTGGTGCCCAAAATGCTTTTTGCTTTGTGCTCGGCAGCGGGACTGGTGTGGAAACGTTTAGTTCACATTCGTTACAATTGGGGCAATA
The DNA here is from genome assembly GCA_050946435.1 of Prevotella sp. Taxonomy (GTDB): domain Bacteria; phylum Bacteroidota; class Bacteroidia; order Bacteroidales; family Bacteroidaceae; genus Prevotella. The sequence continues at coordinate 13,187 of JBMNUU010000031.1, read as the reverse complement.
TTGCAGCTATCTTCCTTATCTTATTTTGTTGGTATTCCATTATATACGGTTCGACGTTAGGGTTTCGCAAGTTGGACGTAAGGCATATAGACCTATACTTCGACGACCTTCCCGCAAGTTTCGAAGGGTATAAAATAGTGCAGTTCTCCGATGCCCATGTGGGTAGTTTTTCCAAAAACGGTATCAGACTGCTGCAAAATGCGCTCGACAGCATCAATGCGCAGCAACCGGATCTCATCGTTTTTACGGGTGATTTGCAGAATCTTAGACCCAAGGAACTGGATCCCGTGCAGCAACAGCTTGCAGGGCTGAGGGCCAAAGACGGTGTTGTTTCGGTTTTGGGAAACCACGATTACAGTGAATATATTCATGAAAACCCCGCAATAGAAGCGGCCAACTGCAGAGAGATTATTTCTCGGGAACGACAGTGTGGATGGCAGTTGCTGCTCAATGAACACAAGACGATTTATCGCGGTGGAGATTCAATTGTTATTGCCGGAGAAGAGAATCTTGAGAAGCCTGCCCGTGCCGACTTTTCCAAAACAATGGATAAGGTGGACGAGGGAGCTTTTGTGGTGATGCTGCAACACAATCCCGAGGCATGGGAACAACATATCAAGCCCAGCAACCGCGTACAACTCACGTTGAGCGGACATATGCATGGTGGGCAGGTGGCACTGATGGGCTTCCGTCCTTCCGCTTTGAAATATAAACATGACTATGGCCTCTTCAAAGAAGATAACAAGGCCTTGTATGTCGCTTCCAGCGTAGGGGCATTAATTCCGTTTCGCATTGGCATCTCCGGGGAGATTGCAGTCATCACATTACACAAAGCAAAATCATGAAATATCTCTACAGACTGTATCAGTTGTTCATTTTCCTTCCCCTTTTTCTCGTGGCAACAATACTCACGGCCATTGTCACGATAGCAGGTTGTTTTTTAGGCGACGGCCATTTCTGGGGTTATTATCCTGGAAAGATCTGGTCGCGTTTCACCATTCGTTTGCTTTTTCTGCCTATCAAGATAAAGGGGCGCGAAAATCTGGTTAAGGGCCAGTCGTATGTGTTTGTGGCCAACCACCAGGGCACTTTTGATGTCTTTATCATCTACGGTTTTCTCAATCGTAATTTCAAATGGATGATGAAGAAGGCGCTTCGTAAGGTTCCTTTTGTAGGCGTAGCTTGTCAGGCAGCCCATCATATCTTTGTAGACCGCAGTGGAACATCGGCAATAAAGCATACCTACGATGAGGCTCGCAAGATACTGCACGAGGGAATGTCGTTGGTGGTGTTTCCTGAGGGCGCACGGACCTTTACCGGGCATATGGGTTTTTTCCGTCGTGGAGCATTCGCTTTGGCCGACGAACTGAGTCTGCCGGTATGCCCGCTCACCATCAACGGCTCGTTCAACGTGATGCCTCGGATGAAAGACGGGCATTGGGTGGAATGGCATCCGCTTTCGCTGACCATCCATAAGCCTATTGAGCCGATAGCACAAGGGAGGGAGAACATAGATTACCTGAAGAACAAAAGTTATGAGGTGGTGATGCAAGGGCTTATTCCCGAGTATCAGGGTTATGTGGAAAATCATGACCAATAAATATTATCATAAGCATGGCATTTACCTAATTATTTTATAATTTTGCAGAAAGCAGGGTGCATTTCGACCATTCCAAATCATCTTGGTGGTGTTTGATTTGTACTGTATTCACTGAAACCAGTCCTCTTTTACAACTATGCATGAAAGTGATTCGATAATTATCATACCCACATACAATGAAAAGGAAAACATGGAGAGGATTATCCGTGCCGTTTTTTCATTGGATAAGTGTTTCCATATTCTGGTTATTGACGATGGCAGTCCCGACGGCACGGCACAGATAGTGCATGGTCTGATGGCGTCAGAGTTTGCTGACCGCCTTTTCATCATTGAGCGTTCGGGCAAACAAGGCTTGGGTACGGCCTATATTGCAGGCTTTAAGTGGGCACTGGAACGCCAGTATGACTATATTTTCGAGATGGATGCCGACTTCAGTCACAACCCCAGCGATTTGCCTCGCCTTTATGCCGCCTGTCATGATGAGGGCGCCGATGTGGCCATAGGCTCGCGTTACATCACGGGAGTGAATGTTGTGAATTGGCCTATGGGACGTGTGCTGATGAGCTATTTTGCCTCACGATATGTGAAATTTATCACAGGTCTCAACATACACGACACCACTGCGGGCTTTGTTTGCTATCGTCGGCGTGTGTTGGAAACCATTGAACTCGGCAAGATTCGCTTCAAAGGATATGCTTTCCAAATTGAGATGAAGTACACAGCCTATAAAATTGGCTTTAAGATCAAGGAGGTTTCTGTGGTATTCGTCAACCGTAGGGAAGGCACAAGCAAGATGAGTGGGGGTATTTTTAGTGAGGCTTTGTTCGGCGTTATCCGTCTGCGATGGGATGGATGGTTTCGTAAATATCCGACAAAAAAGCTCTCCTAATTCCTCCCGAGAACAGGAATGCTGTATCGAAAGGGTAGGAAGACGACAATCATCCGCCCCAGGCGATTATACCGACAGACCGTGACGGTCATACGAAAAGGCATGGAAGCAACAATGCTCTCATAGCCTTTTTAAGTAAAGATAATATATAATTTAGAGACTTCAGGCGCTACTACGGTCTCGGCCCAATGGAATGGCAGTTATATGTCCTTCTCCAAAGGAACTTGGAGAAGCCGGACGAAACAGTATGCAGCCTTCTCGTTAAATGACTATACAAGACTTACAACAACTGTACGCAATGCTTCCGCAAGGCGGGGCATTCGTGAAACTACTGGAAAATAAACATGTAAAAAGCATTTTCCTGCGGGGACTTGTGGCCTCTTCCGCTCCTATGTTTTTTGCTTCTGTTGCTAAAAAACTAAAACATCCTTTCGTTTTTATTCTACAGGATGCCGACGAGGCCGGCTATTTTTATAATGATTTGAACACTTCCGGCAACTCCCAGGATTCCCCGGCAACTTCTGAAAAGAAGGGAAACGCGCATGTGCTGTTCTTCCCTTCAAGCTATCGGAGGGCTGTAAAATATGGACAAAGGGATGCTGCCAATGAAATTCTTCGTACCGAAACGCTTTCCAGACTTCGCAGTTCCTACGCTGCAGACACTCCGGACACCTCTACTCCCGAGGAAAAAGATACTCTGGAGGAGCCGCTTTTCATCGTGACCTATCCGGAGGCAGTAGCAGAACTTGTTGTGTCTCAAGCCCATTTGGACGAGCGTCGCATCACGTTGAAAACATCGCAAAGCATTGATGTTACTGATTTGGAACATCGACTGCGCGATCTTGGGTTTGAAGAGAGAGATTATGTCTATGAGCCGGGACAGTTCGCTGTGCGTGGAAGTATTCTCGATGTATATTCCTTTTCCAGTGAACTCCCTTTTCGTATAGACTTTTTTGGTGATGAAATAGATACCATACGCACGTTTACCGTAGAAGATCAGCTCTCCAAAGACAAACTTAGCAAGGTGGATATTGTGCCCGAATTGGGTACGCTTGTATCCAACAAAATACCCTTTCTGCAATTTTTACCCCATGACACGGTGATCGTTGTCAAGGATATGGATTATGTTCGCGATGTTATAGAACGCATATATAACGAGGGATTCTCCACGCAGGCACTCACAGAACGTATGGAAGGGGCTACAGAGATGGAACAGGCACAAATCCAGCGTGAGATGACCAAGGAGAGTGCACTGTGCTCTTCAACCCAGTTTGCAGCCGATGTAGAGCGGTTTAAGCAGGTGAATTTATCCTCTCCCAACCTCTCAGGAAGACAGAATAGACAAGCGATGGATAGGGAGGACGGTGCCGTTGGCTCTGCCTCGCCTACAGGAAAAGTTGCCGACGCCTCCATTTCTTTCCACATCAGTGCACAGCCCTTGTTTCATAAGAACTTCACGCTGCTGCGGCAGACGCTTGAAGACTATCTGTTGCAGGGGTATAAACTTTATATTTTAGCCGATAGCAAGAAACAACAGCAACGCCTGCGCGACATCTTTGACGAGATGGGGGGCGACCTTGAACGCTCGGGGGCTAATGCGCAACGGTCGAGAATCGACTTTACGCCTGTTGACCGTACGCTCCACGAGGGCTTTGCCGACAACGACTTGAAGGTGTGCTTCTTCACAGACCATCAGATATTTGACCGTTTCCACAAATACAACCTCAAGTCAGACGGTGCGCGGGCAGGGAAGATGGCGCTCACCCTGAAAGAACTTCGAGAGATGGAGCCGGGCGACTACATCGTCCACGTAGACTTCGGAATCGGTAAGTTTGGCGGACTTATCAAGGTGCCGATAACAAATCCGACGCCCCCTTCTGGAAATGGACACGGAGAAGCCAATGGAGCGGACTCTTACCAGGAGGTCATTCGCATTATCTACCAGAATAACGACAAGGTAGATGTTTCCATTCATTCACTTTACAAAATATCCAAATATCGGAGCAGCAATGCGGGAGAGGCTCCACGCCTGAGTACGCTCGGTACGGGGGCATGGGAGAGATTGAAGGAGAGGACAAAGAAGCACATCAAGGATATAGCACGAGATTTGATACGTCTCTATGCCAAGAGACGTAAAGAAAAAGGCTATTCGTTCAGTCCCGACAACTTCATGCAGCATGAATTGGAGGCGAGTTTCCTCTATGAGGACACGCCGGACCAGCTTAAAGCCACACAAGACGTGAAGGCCGATATGGAGCGGGCCCAACCCATGGACCGCTTGATTTGTGGTGATGTGGGCTTTGGCAAGACCGAAGTTGCGGTGCGTGCGGCGTTCAAGGCGGCCTGCGATTCCAAGCAGGTGGCTGTGCTCGTGCCCACGACGGTGCTGGCTTTCCAACACTTCCAGACTTTCCGCGATCGGCTGAAGGATTTTCCCGTTCGTGTGGACTACCTTTCGCGGGCACGCTCCACCAAGCAAACCAAACAGGTGTTGGATGATCTCGAAACCGGAAAGATAGACATTATTATCGGCACACACAAGCTGTTGGGTAAGCGTGTGAAGTGGCACGACCTCGGGCTGCTCATCATTGACGAGGAGCATAAGTTCGGAGTGAGTACCAAGGAGAAGCTCCGCAAGCTGAAGACCAATGTCGACACTATCACCATGTCGGCCACGCCGATACCCCGGACGCTGCAGTTTTCACTGATGGGTGCACGTGATATGAGCATCATGCGCACGCCACCACCCAACCGTTACCCTATCCACACGGAGCTGAGCACCTTCGGCCACGAAGTGATAACCGATGCTATCAACTTCGAGATGAGTCGCAACGGACAGGTGTTCTATGTGAACAGCCGCATCTCCAATCTCCCGGAGATTGCCAATATGATACACAAATATATCCCCGATTGCCGTGTAGCCATTGGCCATGGGAAGATGTCGCCTGAGGAGTTGGAGAAAATCATCATGGGATTCATCAATTACGACTACGACGTGCTGCTCTCTACGACCATCGTGGAAAACGGCATCGACATCCCCAATGCCAACACTATTATCATCAATGATGCCCATCGGTTTGGACTTTCCGACCTTCACCAGATGCGCGGACGTGTCGGTCGTTCCAATCGTAAGGCTTTCTGCTACCTGCTCGCCCCTCCCAAGAGCGTGCTCACGCCCGAGGCGCGTCGACGATTGGAAGCGCTCGAAGCCTTCTCGGAGTTGGGTAGCGGATTCAATCTGGCTATGCAAGATTTGGATATACGGGGTGCAGGCAACTTGTTGGGAGCCGAGCAGAGCGGCTTTATGGAAGACTTGGGCTACGAAACCTATCAGAAGATATTGAGCCAAGCCGTTACCGAATTGCGTAATGACGAGTTTTCCGATCTCTATTCCGAAGCTTTCGAAGAGGGGAGAGAGGTTTCTGGTGACGAGTTTGTGGAAGACTGTGCGGTGGAGAGCGACTTAGAAATGTATTTTCCCGATGCCTATGTGCCGGGCAGCAGTGAGCGAATGTTGCTCTATCGCGAGCTCGACAATATTGAGGATGACGAGGAACTCTCGGCCTATCGCCATCGGCTCATCGATCGGTTCGGTCCGGTACCGCCCGAGGGCGAGGAACTCATGCAGGTCGTTGCGCTCAGACGCGTGGGCAAGCGGCTGGGTTGCGAGAAGATAACGCTGAAGCAGGGCATGATGAATTTGCAGTTTGTTTCCAACCAAGCGAGCCCATTCTACCAGAGTCCCGTGTTCGGGTGCATCATCAAATATGTCATGGCCAACCCCCGCCGATGCAATTTCAAGGACAACCGAGGGCGTCGTCTCATTCATGTGGAGAATGTGCCCAGCGTTACAGAAGCAGTAGGTATTATGCGAACAATGGAAAAACAAGCCTAATATTACAGTCCTGTTGATAGGCAAAAATATCGAGGGCGAAAGCTAACAAATCATTTTCAAAACTTGCACAATAGTTTTTATATGTGCAAGTTTTGTTTTTTTTCGTGTAAAAATCGTTAAAAACAAGAGACGTGTAGACTAAAAAGATTGATTCATAATTATATTTGTATATATGAAAATGCAAGAAATATAAGTACAAATGACCTCTCATGAATATTATCTTAAAGGGAATGAGCATCGCAGGAGAGGGGATTTTGCCGCAGCGATGAATAGCTATGCTGAAGCAATCAGGCTTGACGCGAACAGTCCGGCGGTAGAGGCCCGCCAGATGCTCGAAAATATTATGAACTTCTATTGTAAGGATTATTATAACCCTTGAACAATATTAAAAACCAAAAAGCGTATGGGCAAGATAAAAGGGGCCATCGTGGTGGATTTCGAACGATGCAAGGGATGCACGTTGTGCATCGTGGCGTGTCCGAGAAATGTCATTGCCCTGGCAGACAGAAAAGTGAATACACATGGATATGCGTATGTAGAGGCTGCGCGTCCTGATGATTGCATCGGGTGTGCTTCCTGTGGAATCGTATGTCCTGACGGATGCATTACGGTGTATCGTAAGAAGGTGGAGGACTGACAATGGATAATGATGAAGTAATTTTGATGAAAGGCAACGAGGCCATTGCCCATGCGGCGGTGCGTTGTGGATGCGATGCTTTTTTCGGTTATCCCATCACGCCTCAAACCGAGATTATCGAGACCTTGGCGCTGCTGAAACCTTGGGAAACCACTGGCATGGTGGTGGTGCAGGCCGAAAGTGAAGTGGCCTCCATCAATATGGTGTATGGAGGTGGTGGCGCCGGCAAGCGCGTGTTTACCACGACGTCGAGCCCGGGGATGGCTCTGATGCAGGAAGGCATTTCCTATATGGCGGGTGCTGAGGTGCCGGGCGTCATTGTGAACGTGCAGCGGGGAGGTCCCGGGCTTGGCACCATTCAGCCCAGTCAGGGTGACTATTTTCAAGCCACACGAGGCGGAGGCAACGGCGACTATAACGTTATTGTGCTGGCTCCGGCCTCCGTGCAGGAGATGGCCGATTTCGTAGACCTCGCCTTTGAGCTGGCTTTCCGCTATCGCAATCCCGTCATCATACTGTCTGATGGCATTATTGGGCAGATGATGGAAAAGGTGGTGCTGCCACCGATGAAGCCTCGGCGCACAGAGGAGCAAATACTGAAGGAATGTCCCTGGGCAAGTACGGGATGCAGAAAAGGCCGCCGTCCCAATGTCATTACCTCGCTCGAGCTGAGTCCGGAAATCATGGAGCAGCGCAATCTCAAGCTTCAGGAAAAGTATAGAGACATTCAAGACCGCGAGGTGCGCTACGAGACGCAGCAGTGTGACGATGCCGACTACTTGATTGTGGCCTTTGGGAGTGCATCGCGCATTGCCGAGAAGAGTGTGGAAATCTGTCGCGAGCAAGGCATCAGGGTGGGGTTGTTCCGTCCCATCACGCTCTGGCCGTTCCCATCAAAGGAGTTGATGGCCCTGGCTGCGAATAAGAAAGGTATTCTTGTGGTAGAAATCAATGCCGGACAGATGGTACAGGATGTGCGCCTGGCTATCAATGGCGCATTGCCTGTTGAACATTTCGGACGTTTGGGAGGTATTGTACCCACTCCGCAGGAAATCATAGAAGCACTGGAATCTAAATTATTGAACAATGGTAAATAATGATATTATAGCTCCGGAAAACTTGGTCTACGCCAAGCCTAAACTGATGAGCGACATCCCGATGCACTACTGTCCGGGGTGTTCGCATGGTGAAGTACACAAACTGGTGGCGGAAGTCATCGAGGAAATGGGTATGGCAGAAAAAACGGTGGGCGTTTCACCCGTAGGCTGCGCAGTGTTTGCCTATCGTTATATCGACATCGACTGGCAGGAAGCCCCTCATGGGCGTGCGCCGGCTCTGGCCACAGCCATCAAGCGCGTGTGGCCGGACAGACTCGTGTTTACCTATCAGGGCGATGGCGACTTGGCGTGCATCGGCACGGCCGAAAGCATTCATGCGCTGAATCGAGGCGAGCACATCACTATGATCTTTATCAACAACGCCATCTATGGCATGACGGGTGGACAGATGGCTCCCACCACGCTTATCGGGCAGAAAACCACGACGTGCCCCTATGGGCGCGACCCCGATCTTCATGGGTATCCGCTCAACATCACCGAGCTGGCTTCCAAGTTGCCCGGCACCTGCTATGTGACACGTCAGAGCGTGGATACAGTGGCTTCCATCAGACAGGCCAAGAAAGCCATTCGCAAAGCGTTTGAAGCATCGATGCAGGGCCTTGGCTCCTCATTGGTGGAGATTGTGTCCACTTGCAGCAGCGGTTGGAAGCTCCCGGCCGTGAAGGCCAACGAGTGGATGCGCGAGAATATGTTTCCTGAATACGAAAAGGGTGACCTCAAGGACACCACAAATCTGAAATAGCATGAAGAAGGAAATCATTATAGCAGGTTTTGGCGGACAGGGTGTTCTGTCGATGGGTAAGATTTTAGCCTATTCAGGCCTCATGGAGGACAAGGAAGTGACGTGGATGCCCGCCTATGGCCCGGAACAACGGGGAGGAACGGCCAACGTTACCGTAATCGTGAGTGACGAGCGTATATCGTCTCCTATCCTAAGCCAATATGACATTGCCGTTGTACTCAACCAACCGTCACTCGACAAGTTTATGCCGAAGGTGAAGCCGGGTGGTATCTTGATTTACGACGGGTTCGGTATTATGGAAACGCCACACCGTGACGACATCACCATCTATCGTATTGATGCTATGGATAAGGCGGCGGAAATGAAGAACTCTAAAGTGTTTAACATGATTGTTCTCGGCGGACTGCTGAAAGTCGCTTCCGTAGTAAGTGACGACGGTGTGGGCAAGGCCTTGTATAAGACCCTGCCTGAACGTCACCATGACTTGATTCCGCTCAACATGGAGGCACTTCAGGTTGGTAGGGAGATTATACGGAAGGTTTAGACTTTCTGTGTATTATCAGACACGCAAATGCCCATCTCGTCCAAACGGATGAGATGGGCATTTGCATAATGATGTGTCGTGATTTACATCTTGGGCACGCCGGCGAGAAATTTTTCTATTTCCTCGTCAGTCACGGTATAGTTGGTCAGGTCGCCATTGATATAGCTGTTGTATGACGGCATATCGATGAGCCCGTGGCCGGAGAGGCAGAACAACAACACTGGGGCTTTGCCTTCAATCTTGGCTTGTTTGGCCTCGCGTATGGTGGCTGCGATGGCATGGCAACTTTCGGGGGCGGGCAGGATGCCCTCAGTTTGGGCAAAGAGCATACCGGCGCTGAAGGTTTCCAGCTGCGGAATGTCAACACCTTTCATATATCCGTCCTTGATGAGCTGGGAGATAATCATGCCCGCTCCGTGATAGCGCAGTCCGCCGGCATGGATGTTGGCCGGTTTGAAGTCGTGCCCAAGGGTGAACATGGGCAGCAGGGGCGTGTAGCCGGCTTCGTCGCCAAAGTCGTACTCGAACTTTCCTCGAGTGAGTTTTGGGCAGCTGTTGGGCTCGGCAGCAATGAATTCCGTGTTCTTGTGGGTGCCGTCGAAGACATGGCGCATGAATGGGAAAGCAATGCCGCCAAAGTTTGAGCCGCCGCCGAAACAGGCAATCACCTTGTCGGGATATTCGCCGGCTATTTCCATTTGCTTCTCAGCTTCCAGTCCCATGACGGTTTGGTGAAGGGCTACGTGGTTGAGCACGGAGCCAAGGGTGTATTTGCAACCCGGTGTAGTGGTAGCCAGTTCGATGGCCTCGGAGATCGCCGTGCCGAGCGAGCCGGGATGATGTGGGTCGGCGGTGATGATATTTTTCCCTGCCCGGGTAGACATGGAGGGTGACCCCTCAACGGTCGCCCCGAACGTGCGCATAATGATGGAACGGTAGGGCTTTTGCTGCATTGTGATTTTCACTTGATATACGGCCGCTTCCAGTCCGTAGAGTTTGGCTGCGTAGGAGAGTGCTGCACCCCATTGTCCGGCACCGGTTTCGGTGGTGACATTGGTTATGCCTTCCTGTTTGCAGTAGTAGCATTGGGGAATGGCAGAGTTTACCTTGTGTGAGCCCAGAGGGTTGGTGGATTCGTTTTTAAAATAGATATGAGCAGGAGTGTCGAGGGCTTCTTCAAGGGCATAGGCGCGCACGAGAGGCGTCGAGCGATAGAAAGTATATTTCTCTTGCACCTCCTCGGGAATGTCGATCCATGCGTGTTCTTGGTCGAGTTCCTGTTTTGAACATTCCAGATTGAATATATGAGCCAAATCTTCTGCTTTCATGGGCTGCTTGGTGGCAGGATTGAGCGGGGGCAGAGGTTTGTTTGGCATTTCGGCCTGTATGTTGTACCACTGTGTGGGAAGCTCTTTCTCGTCCAAAATAAATTTCTTCTGTCTCATAGAACTATTTCTTTTGTATCTATAATAATTTGTGCAAAGATAATAAAAAAGCAGAACAAAAAGTAAGGTTAGAGAAATAATCTATAATCAATATGATACTTTTATATCGAATATGAGCCACAACCATATATCGATGCGCAATATATACATTCCCATGGATGCTGGCTTCGTCTGTTTTGGTCGAAATGTGGTGGATTTAGTGCGATTGTCTTTCATTCCGTGATGATACCTTGCGGTGTAAAATTGCATTACCAATTTTTAAAGATTATTTTCAGCCCATTTAGACGAAAAAGGGCTATGTTTCAGCGCTCACAGTCAGCTTGAATTGCCTGGAAAAGCAACGATACTGCATTTTTGTATTCTCTCATATTATGGCGGAGCTATAACGGCGCTATGGTTAAGCCCCAACGGCAGTGCGGCAACGGCCTATCCGCATGGCGGTTGAGGCGTTTTCGCCCTGCCGTTTGATATGCAATCGCAGGTAAAGAAATTGGGGAGATGATGGCGGGTTTACAAAACGCTCTGATTATCAGGGAATAATAAACTTTCGTTATTTTCGCATATTTCGGGCGAAAGCAAGATTATTTTTAAATGAGCGAATTATGAAGGTACTTTTGTAAAGAATATTTCCCGTGTTAAAGCCATCAAAAAAAGCCCGGTATGATACCGAGCTTACTATGATAGAGGAATTGTTATTTCATTGAATATCCAACTTTTCGAGGGTACGCCATATTGGCACCCTCTTATGGATGTGTTGCCCTCAGTCTTTGTGCGACTCTATATGGTTTAGCAGTTGAGAAATCGCTCGGCCTCCAGGGCAGCCTTACATCCAGAGCTGGCAGCTACGACAGCCTGTTTGTACAGGGGGTCGGCACAGTCGCCGGCAGCAAAGACGCCTTCCACGCTGGTGCGTGGGGTATTACCCTGCACCTTGATGTATCCGGTTTTGTCCATGTCGAGCTTACCCTTGAAGATGTCGGTGTTTGGCGTGTGACCGATGGCCAGGAAGAACCCGTTGATGGGCAGGTCGTAGGATTTCTCGTCGGCCTCGCCCTTTCGGTAAACGAGGTGTGCACCCTCTACGCCGTTTTCACCATAGAGCCCTACGGCATTGGTTTCGTAAAGGACTTCAATTTTCGGGTTATCTTTCACGCGTTTCTGCATGATGTCGGAAGCTCTCATATAAGGCTTTCGAACGATGACATAGACCTTAGAGCAGAGCCCGGCGAGATAGATTGCCTCCTCGCAGGCCGTGTCTCCACCGCCTACTACGGCCACCACTTTCTTGCGATAGAAGAATCCGTCGCACGTGGCGCAGGCACTGACACCCTGCCCGTTGTATTTCTTTTCGTCGGGCAGTCCAAGATATTTGGCCGATGCGCCTGTGGCAATGATAATAGTGTCGGCTTCCAGTTGGTCGCCCTGGTCGGTGGTTACTACGTAGGGCCTTTTGCTTAGGTCCACGTCTGTGATGATGCCGTCGCGTATGTCGGCTCCAAAACGTTCGGCTTGCTGACGGAATTCCATCATCATCTGGTTGGCGTCTACGCCCTCGGGGTAGCCGGGAAAGTTTTCCACGATGGTTGTCTGGGTGAGCTGTCCGCCGGTTTGCAAACCGCAATATTCAATGGGGTTGAGGTTCGCACGGCCGGCATAGAGTGCAGCTGTGTAGCCTGCAGGGCCACTACCTATAATTAAACATTTTGTGTGTTCCATATTTTTCCTTCTTCTCTCCGTGACTGGAGTGACTTTAAATTGTTTATACTATATTTCTGGGAAAGATAATAACAAGTTTTGTGCCAAAGTAGGGGCGGGGAGAGGCTTCCTTTTACCCCGGCGTTTCCCGTGTACCATGCCGGATATCGTTGGGAGGAACTCGTGCAGAGACGCAGAGACGGTGTCGGTTTGTTTCCTATTCTGCGAGTAGCGCTTCGATGTCGTTGCAGATGTTCTCTATTTTTTCCGTTGGCTCGTAACGCTTGATGACCTGTCCTTTCTTGTTGATAAGAAATTTGGTGAAGTTCCATTTAATGTCGGCAGACTCTTTGTAGTTGGGATCGGCCTCAGAGAGCATCTTGTCGAGGACGGGGAAGAGCTTGTGGCTCTCGTCCCAACCGGCAAACCCTTTTTGTTGCTTGAGGAATTTATAGAGAGGGTCAGCGTCGTCGCCGTTTACTTTTATCTTCTTGAACTCCTTAAATTCGCAGCTTAATTATTTGTTATAAATGCAAGTCCTTGACAAACATTTGTTTGGAAAGACTTGCATATGTCAGGATTTTCACTTAACTTGGTGCTACGACACAACCGAGTAAGTATT
>JBMNUU010000030.1:0-32807 GCA_050946435.1 Prevotella sp. | reverse complement strand
AATATGAAGTAGGAGAGAGCGGGATGGTTAATTTCGAGGCTATTTTCCGCAAGGCCAGGCTCATCGGCTTGCAAGATTATGTGGTGGAACTTGAGGATACCGACGGCTCTATTACTCCTCTTGAGGGAGTAAAGCGCAGTGTACGCTATCTTCGTGCCGCCCGTTATGTAAGACCTGCTTACCCTGTAAGGTAAGTCCACGTCTTGCTTTTTATGAATAAGAATAATCCTGGAATCTGCTTCGGATTTCAGGATTATTTTGTTCTCTTTCGTACATGAGCGACGCTTATGACCGTAAGCGTCTTCGTTGCTCTCCAAAAAAATAAATTCGTAACCGTCAAATTTTAGTAAACATGAAAATGACTTATCGTTTCTTTGTATCGGCATTGATGCTTATCTTTACCGGTTCATGTGCTACAAAATATTATGAAAATCCTGTGATCAATATGGATGTGCCCGACCCTTCGGTCATTCGGGTCGGAGAAACGTATTACGCGGCCGGAACTTCCGGAGACGCACAGCCGGTTTATCCTATCTTTAAATCAGATAATTTAGTCGATTGGACCCCTGTTGGTCATATTTTTAACAGCTTTCCAAAATGGACGAAAGGCGCTTTTTGGGCTCCGGAGCTGTTTCAACACAAGGGCAAAACGTTTTGCTATTACACAGCCAAACGCAAAAGCGACGGCATATCATGCATTGGCGTGGCCGTTGCCGACCGACCGGAAGGGCCGTATGTAGACCATGGTATGTTGCTTGACTGCGACAAAGAGGCCATCGATGCTTACGCCATTGAGGTTGACGGCCAGCTGTGGGTAGTCTATAAGGCCTACGGGCTCAATCCGGAACGACCTATAGAGTTGCTGGCTCAGCGGCTGACAAGTGACGGGTTGAATCTCGAAGGCGCACCGGTATCACTGCTGGCCGATATGGAAAATATAGGCATGGAGGGTGAGAGTATCTTCAAGTCGGGCGAGTATTTCTATATACTCTATGCGGCGCGCGACTGCTGCAGTCCCAAGAGCGACTATGAAGTACGCGTGGCGCGGTCGAAATCTTTCACAGGACCTTACGAGAAATACAAAGGCAATCCTATCCTTGTGGGTGATGGTGTCGTTTTTCAGTCGGCAGGTCACGGTACTCAGGTCGTAACGCCTTCCGGCAGAATGTATTACCTCTGTCATGCATACGAGGAGGGCAAATATAAAGAAGGTCGCAAGCCGGTACTCCATGAGTTGAAAATAGGTGCAGACGGATGGCCTCATTTTGTTACCGGAACCAAGACGCAGCAAAGGGTTAAGATGCCAGAACTGTAGCTTTCGGGCAGCGATCGGCAACTCTTTTCGGCCACGGGGACGGCGTGGCGAGTCGGTGATACTTTGCAGAGGTGTCCTAATATGATTGTTTTTATAGCGTCACGTAGAGTTAACAGAAGGTTCAAGGGAAAATAAAATTTCCTAACTAAGCATGAGTTTTACAAATATTATTTGTAATATTGCATTTGTTAGTTGACGCTTTAACGATCAAATAGAAGGAGGAAAAACAGGATAGATTGTGAGATAATCACTTGGTAAAAAAGAGTACTTTTGCACATATGAATATAGAAGAATTGAAAAACAAACGCATTGCCGTGCTGCTCTCCGGCGGGGTGGACAGTTCGGTGGTGGTTTACGAGCTGGCCAGTCTTGGCCTTCATCCTGATTGTTTTTACATCAAGATAGGACCGGAGGAGAAGGAGGAATGGAACTGCTCGTCGGAGGAGGACTTGGAGATGGCAACGGCTGTCGCTGCTCGTTTCGGATGCAGATTGCAGGTGGTGGACTGCCATAAAGAATACTGGAGCCAGGTGACGAAGTACACGATGGACAAGGTGAAGGCAGGCTTTACGCCCAATCCCGACGTGATGTGCAACCGCCTGATTAAGTTCGGTGCTTTTGACGAGAAGATAGGCCACGAATACGACCTCATCGCCACCGGCCACTATGCACAGACGGAATGGATTGATGGCAAAAAGTGGCTCACCACAAGTCCCGATCCTGTGAAGGATCAGACCGATTTTCTGGCGCAGATAGAGGGTTGGCAGTTGCGAAAGGCCATCTTTCCCATAGGACACTATGAGAAAAACGAGGTACGTGAGATTGCCGAGCGTGAACATCTTATCAATGCTCGTCGCAAGGACTCGCAGGGCATCTGTTTTCTCGGAGATATTGACTATAACGAGTATGTTCGTCGCTATGTGGGTGAGCAGAAAGGTGATATTTTAGAACTTGAAACGGGAGAGAAGATTGGCGAACACAAGGGCCACTGGTTTCATACCATAGGACAGCGCAAGGGACTTGGCTTGAGCGGAGGCCCTTGGTTTGTCATCAAGAAGGATGTGGAGCGTAATATTTTGTATGTGAGCCATGGCTATGACCCGGAGACAGCGTATAAGAAAGACTTCAAAATACATGATTTGCACTGGCTCACCGAAGCTCCGACGGCCAAGCCCACATCCTCTGGTTGGGGAGATATGAAAATTCCCGACGGCTGCATCCCCATTACTTTCAAGATTCGCCATACGCCCGAATATCATCCCGGCTACGTGGAGCTGTTTGTGCCCCACTCGCAGGAGGAACCGGGCAAGGATGGCGGCTCAGCCATTGTCCACTCTTTAGATAAGATTCACGGAGTGGCTCCGGGTCAGTTTTGTGTGATCTACGATGAGCATCATCATCGTTGCTTCGGGTCGGCTGAGATCACGTTGTAAGGCTTGTCTCCAGGCTGATGTTACTTGTGTGGTTCGTTATGTAACGATTAGTCGAAGGCTGCATCACGACGGATACTGTCAAGGCACATCTTACTAATATATAAACTCAATAAAGATTATGGAAATGATTTTAACAACAACCCCCCAGATAGAGGGGCATCCTATTTTAGAGTATAAGGGAATCGTCACGGGGGAGACCATTATCGGAGCCAATGCCATCAAGGATTTTTTTGCCGGCATTCGCGATATCTTTGGTGGTCGCAGCAGTTCCTATGAAAAAGTGCTGCACAAGGCCAAGAACACATCGCTCGACGAAATGATGGAACATGCCAGAGCCTTAGGCGCCAACGCTGTTGTAGGCATAGATTTAGACTATGAGACTATTGGACAGGCCAATTCGATGCTCATGGTGACGGCCAGCGGTACGGCTGTGCTGATATAGAAAGAGTAGTGTATAAACAAAAAAGCGCCCGGGATATGGTCTTATGACCGTTTCCCGGGCGCATTTCGTATGTTCTATTTTTCTATTTTATGCCTTATTTCTTCGGTCAGACGTTTCTTTTCTTCAATTGTTTTTTGTCCATCTTGTTTCAGTTGAGCCTTCTGTTCTTCTATTTTCTTAGCTCGTTCAGCAGCCAAACGCCGCTTTTCTATTTCCTTTTTATAGGCATCTATAATGGGGTCATCATCGTATTTATCCATCTTTTTGAATAGCTTGCGATTTTTTCGCAACGTTTTCTGGTCTTTACGATAGCCTGCATCGAGCATTTTGGCAAAGTCGAATGTGGCGGCAGCAGCATCGCCGGGGTCGGGCAGCTGTCCGTTTTGTCTGCTCCATTTGTCTGCGTTTTCTTGGAGTTGCGTGGCGCGGTCCTTACCCCATACGGTTACCTCACTGATGCGCTTGTTGTTGGGTATGAGAAAGGTGGAATCTTTGATTTCCTTACGTAGCAGCTTTTCGGTAAGATAATCAGCTTTATAGACCGTAAGTGTGTCGAAGGTTTCTGGAATATAGCAGATACCACGATAGTTAGTGGTGTCTTGATAGCCGTTTTCCGTTATTACGATAACGTCTCGGATAGGTACTTTGGTCTCTATGTCGGCTACGACAAGTTTTTTCAAGGGCTTGTCGGGCTCTTGAGCAGCAGCATAGATAGATGCCAGGAGAAGAATAAAAAGATAAGTTAACCTCATATCTTATTGCAAATATAATGCTTTATGTGGATAATGGGTATTTTGGTTAACTACTTTTATGTTATTAATGTTTTGATATTGAAGAGGTAGGGAATGCTCGATAGTTGAAACTAAAGGCTGTCGAGCAGCAGTTCCCAGTCGTTGCAGAAGTCTGTAATGCTCTGGTAGAGCAGATTGGCTCCTTCATCGAGTAGAGTCTGGTCGGGTAGTGGGCCGCTGTTAACGGCTACGGTAAATATTTGGGCTGCCACTCCGGCGCGCACCCCAAGGGGGGCATTTTCCACCACGACTCCCTGCCAAGGTTTCAAATTGCCGCCTTTTTGCAGTCCCATGAGATAGGGGTCGGGCTGGGGCTTGCCACGTTTTACGTCGTATGCCGTAATGATATCGCTCTCGCTGAGAAAGGCTTTGAAGTCGTTGGCAAGACGGCGGATAAGCGGGCGCTGGCCTGAACCGGTGACAATGCCGATGTGCAGTCCGGCATCTTTTATTTTCTGCATGAGTTCCATTACACCGTCAAAGATGGGCGCTTCTCCCATGTTATGGAATATTGTAGTTTTTACATCATACATCTTTTGAGCCTCTTCCAGCGAAATCTCTTTTCCTTTCTGTTGCTTAACAAATTGGCGTATGGTGTCGATTCCACGTGCTCCCTCAGTAGCGTAGGCATCGGCTGCAGTCATTTTTATGCCGAATTGTGCCATCGATTCTTGCCATGCTATAGCGTGATGAGGCATGGAATTGTAGAGCACCCCGTCCATATCAAACAGCACGCAGCGAGGCGCGAAGCGTCTTTCTTGTTTTCCTGAGAGTGTTGCGTCACTATTGTTCCACGTTTTGTTGTATGCCCTGACGGCATCTGCAATATTGCTCATATATCATAAAATATGTGGGTGTAATTGAAACTACACCCACAGTTGTTGTTTATAAAGTCATCATCCTGTCTGCGTTATGACAGGAAGATGATAAGAATTTATTGAGCCAGTCTCTCCTGGATGGCCTTGCTTTCTGCTTCATAGCCGGGCTTGTTGAGCAGTGCAAACATATTTTTCTTGTAGGCTTCAACACCGGGCTGGTTAAAGGGATTAACCTCTTCCAGCAAACCGCTGATGCCACAGGCCACCTCGAAGAAGTAGATGATCTGTCCTATGTAGTATTCGTTGAGCTGAGGAACACTGAGACGGATGTTGGGCACACCGCCGTCGACGTGAGCCAGTCTTGTCCCGAGTTCAGCCATCTTGTTTACTTCGTCCACGCGCTTGCCGGCGAGGAAGTTCAATCCGTCGAGATTCTCCTCGTCAGAGGGGAAATCTAAGCGATGGTTGGCAGCCTCGATGGAGAGTACAGTCTCGAAAATGGAGCGCTCGCCATCCTGAATCCACTGTCCCATGGAGTGCAGGTCGGTTGTGAAGTCGCAGGCAGCAGGGAAGATTCCCTTGTTGTCTTTTCCTTCACTCTCACCGTAGAGCTGCTTCCACCATTCTGACATGAAGTGCAGTTTGGGTTGGAAATTAACGATAATCTCAATCTTCTTACCAGCCTGTGTGTACAAGGCCTGACGTGTTGCGGCATATTGAGCGGCAATATTATCGGCGAAAGGCACGTCCTTGCCGGTAGCTTTTTCCATATCCTGAGCGCCCTTGATGAGTGCTTTGATGTCGAATCCTGCAACGGCAATGGGCAGCAATCCTACAGGAGTGAGAACGGAGAAGCGACCTCCTACATTGTCGGGGATGACAAAACTCTTATATCCTTCTTTGTCGGCACAAGTACGGGCTGCGCCTTTCTTGGCGTCGGTGATGGCTACGATAACATCCTTAGCCTCTGCCTTGCCACGCTGTTTCTCACATTGTTTCTTCAAAAGACGGAATGCCAAGGCGGTCTCAGTGGTAGTGCCCGACTTGGAAATATTGATAACACCAAACTTCTTTCCCTTGAGATATTCGGTCAGCTCGTAGAGATAATCCTCGCCAATGTTGTTGCCGGCAAAGAGAATGGTAGGATTCTTCTGGTCGTTCACAAGCCATGCAAAGCTGTTGCTCAACGCCTCGATGACAGCGCGTGCACCGAGGTATGAGCCGCCGATGCCTGCCACAACAACCACTTCGCATTTTTCTCGCAGTGTGTTTGCCACAGCCTGCACCTCATTGAGGAAGTCTTCTGTGGTCTCTGTCGGGAGATGAAGCCAACCGAGAAAATCGTTACCTTTGCACGTTCCGTTTTCGAGTGCCTCTTGAGCGGCTTTAGCTTTTGATTCAAAACCTGCCACAGTACCTGCCTTGAGGAACTGTTCGGCCTTTGTAATGTCTAATTTTATATTTTCCATTGTTCTCGTTAGGAGTTAAAGGATTTGGGAGAAGTTAAAGGAGTTGAAGGCCTTAGTCTGCTCCTTTCGTGCTTTGCCGTTATCCTTCTTCTCACCTATTTAAAATTGTTGTTAATAATTCCTTTGCAATAAACATTGAGAAATCTGTTTGCATCTTTTTTATCAAGTGCTTGTTGAGTAGCACCGTTGATATAGCCTAAGCCTCCAGACTGAATGATGTTATCTCTACATACGGTTCTGTTCCCCTTGAGGCTGGAATCACCTGAAGGAGTCAGTCAGAAGCTTTATCTCTCGTTTGGGGTTGATACGCTCGTACAATATGTTGTAAACGGCATCCAGTATGGGCATATTGACGTGTAGATGGCGATTGATTTCCTTCATGCATTTGGTACCATAGTATCCTTCTGCAATCATTTCCATTTCTATCTGAGCGGTCTTCACGCTGTATCCTTTGCCTATCATAGTGCCGAAGGTCCGATTCCTCGAAAAGTTGGAATAACCCGTCACGAGCAGGTCTCCGAGATAGACACTGTCGATAATTTGCCGGTCTAAGGGGTGAATGGCATTGAGGAAGCGGCTGGTTTCCTGCACGGCGTTGCTCATGAGGACGGCTTGAAAGTTGTCGCCATACTTCAAACCATTACAAATGCCGGCAGCAATGGCATAGACGTTCTTCAGAACAGAAGCGTATTCGATACCGACAACATCGGTTGAAACCTTCGTCTTGATAACATCGGAGTCCAATACATCCGTAAAAGCCTTGGCCTTTACCAGGTCCTTACAGGCTACGGTGAGGTAGCTCAGGCGGTCCAGTGCCACTTCCTCAGCGTGTGAGGGCCCCCCAATACACGATAGGTTTTCATAGGGGACATCATAGACTTCGTGGAGGTATTCCGAGCAAATCAGGTTGTCTTCAGGCACAATGCCCTTGATAGCCGTGACGATAAACTTGTCTCGTATGCTCGTCTTGAGCTTCTTTAGATGATTCTTGATATATGGCGATGGAGTGACAAACACCAGTGTATCGTATGCTTTCGCTATCTTGTTGATGTTGGACGAAAAGAATATTTCATCCACATTAAAAAGTGCAGAAGTAAGATATGCCGGATTATGCCCAAGTCGTTTGAAGTCTTCGATGCGGTCTTCGCGACGCATATACCATCCGATGTGGTGCGTATTATTCACCACTATTTTGGCAATGGCCGTGGCCCATGACCCGCCTCCTATGATTGCTATCTTACCGATGTTGAACATAGTTGTTAAGGAAAAAGGGGAAAAAGGTGAAAAAGTAATAAGAACAACCCTTCAAATTGCCTGCCTTTGCCCTTCCATGTGCATTGACCGACGTCTGTATCAGCTTGTCTTTTGCAGTACTTCTTTGCCTTCTTGCAGAACTTTCTTGTCCTCTGTCCCTTCCTTTGCTTTTTACTTTATAATCTTTTTATTCTTTCCTTGCCTTGTCAATCCACGATTGAAATTCATCAACGGAAGGCTTGGTGTAGCCTAACTTGTATTTCTTGACAATCTCTCCGAGCTTTTGCTGCAGGCCTTGGGCCTTTTCGTCCTTGATGTCGGAGATGAGATTGAACCCAGCCTTGCGCAAAACATATACCCAGTCTTCCGGCACACCAAGCTCTCCCCATTCCTTGATGCTACTCTGTGGCATCTTTTTTTCGGGTTTGAGTTGTGGGAAGAGCATCACGTCCTGAATGCTGGACTGGCCCGTCATCAGCATAACCAGACGGTCGATACCAATGCCGATGCCCGATGTAGGTGGCATTCCGTATTGCAGCGCACGCAGGAAATCTTTGTCGATAATCATGGCTTCGTCGTCACCTTTGTCGGCCAGCTTCATCTGTTCGATGAAACGCTGTTCCTGATCCAACGGGTCGTTGAGCTCGGAATATGCGTTTGCCAGCTCCTTGCCATTTACCATCAGTTCAAAGCGCTCGGTCAGTCCGGGCTTTGAGCGGTGCATCTTGGTCAGGGGAGACATCTCTACGGGATAGTCGATGATGAAGGTGGGCTGAATGAACGTGCCTTCGCATAATTCGCCAAAGATTTCATCGATGAGTTTGCCCTTGCCAAAGGTCTCGTCTACCGATTCAAGTTTCAAGTCGTCCTTGGCTATCTTGTATATTTCTTCCTCCGTCTTGTCAGAGAGGTCGAATCCTGTTTTCTCCTTGATGGCATCGAGGATGGGCAGTCGGCGATAAGGAGCCTTGAACGAAATGACATGGTCTCCGTTTTTCACCTCAGTGGTGCCGTTCACGGCCAAACATATTGTTTCGAGCATACGCTCGGTGAAACTCATCATCCAGTTGTAGTCCTTATACTGAACATACAACTCCAAACAGGTGAACTCCGGGTTGTGGAACTTGTCCATACCCTCGTTGCGGAAGTTCTTTCCAATCTCATATACGCCCTCAAAACCGCCTACAATGAGTCGCTTCAGATAGAGCTCGGTAGCGATACGCATATACATATCGATGTTGAGCGCATTGAAATGGGTAATAAACGGGCGTGCACTCGCACCTCCGGGAATACTTTGCAACGTTGGGGTTTCCACTTCGGTATAGCCGGCTTCGTCAAAGAAGTTACGCATGGTGCGGAGCACGGTGGCACGTTTCTTGAAGGTATCTTTCACACCGTCGTTTACCACTAAGTCTACATAGCGTTGACGTGCACGCAGCTCCGGGTCGTCAAACTTGTCATAGGCCACACCATCTTTGTATTTCACGATGGGCAGAGGTTTCAGGCTCTTGCTCAGAAGTTTGATTTCTTGGGCATGAACAGAAATTTCGCCGGTTTGTGTACGGAACACAAATCCCTTGATGCCGATAAAGTCACCAATGTCCAATAGTTTTTTGAATACCTTGTTATATAAGGTCTTATCCTCTCCCGGACAGATATCGTCACGGGTGACATAGACTTGGATTCTGCCTTTGCTGTCTTGCAATTCCATAAAACTGGCCTTGCCCATCACACGACGGGACATCATGCGGCCGGCTATCACAACCTCACGCTTTTCCTCGTCCTTAAACTCGTTTACGATGTCTATGGAAAATGCGTTGGTGGAAAATTCTTCGGCTGGGTATGGGTCGATACCCATATCTTTTAGCTCTTGCAGGCTCTGGCGACGGCCAATCTCCTGCTCACTCAATTCTAAAATGTTCATTTTAAGCTATTCGAATATATTCTTTCTAACGTGCAAAGTTACGAAAAAGTATTCAAAGTGTCGCTGTATTTAATAAATAATAACCACGACTGGACGGTATGTTATGAGCAATCCATGCAGAGTTCTTGGTGCAGAGAGGCAAGTAACAGTGTGTCCAAAGTGGTCTGTTATGGGAATTTCGGATATTTGTCAAAGTCAGGCTTACGCTTTTCGAGAAAGGCGCGGCCACCCTCCTGAGCCTCGTCGAGTGTGTAGTATAACATGGTGGCGTCTCCTGCCAGTTCCTGAATACCTGCCTGGCCGTCGAGTTCGGCATTGAATCCTGCCTTCATCATGCGCAAGGCCAGTGGCGAGCGCTCCATCATAGTCTCCGCCCATGCCACGCAGGTGTCCTCGAGCTGATCGAACGGCACTACCTTGTTGACCAGTCCCATGTCCAATGCCTCCTGAGCGGAGTACTGTTCACAGAGAAACCATATTTCGCGTGCTTTCTTCTGCCCCACGATGCGAGCCAGGTAGCTAGCACCGAAGCCTGCATCAAAACTGCCCACCTTGGGTCCGGTCTGTCCAAAGATGGCGTTGTCGGAAGCCACGCTGAGGTCGCACATCACGTGCAACACATGGCCGCCGCCAATGGCATAGCCGTTGACCATTGCAATGACCGGTTTGGGCAGTCGGCGAATCTGCATCTGCACATCGAGCACGTTCAGCCGGGGCACACCGTCATCGCCCACATATCCACCTTTGCCCTTGACGTGCATATCGCCTCCCGAGCAGAAGGCTTTGTCGCCGGCACCGGTCAATATTACCACGCGAATATCCAGACAGTCGCGGCAATACGTAAAGGCCTGTCCCATTTCCATCACCGTTTTTGGGGTGAAAGCATTACGGTAGCGTGGCCGATTGATGGTTATTTTTGCAATGTGATTATACTCTTCGAAAAGTATTTCCTTGAAGTCGAAGCCTTCTATCGGTTTCCAATTACGTTGGGTCATATTTTTATATTTAAGTTGTTATTGGTGGAAATTGACGGAGTTGGGGAAGTAAAAGCGGTTAAGGTCAAGTCGGTTGTCGACCGATGCGCTGTTGTGCCAATGCCTCTTGGCTTCTCAGACTTCCTCGACTCCTTTAATTTCTTCTTTCAATTTACCATTTTCTTGTCTCCATATAAGTAATCTTGCAACACACGATCATCTTCTTCCGGGTCGGTAAATACCTCCAGGAGAACGGGGAGCATACTGTCCGGATCTGTCAGAGCCATTAGCCCTTCGCCCAGTTCTTCCTCGTTGTGTGCAGCATAATATTGTACATTGTTTTCCTCACATATTCCCTCGGCCGTTGTCAGGTGTTCAGCAGCAATCAACGCATTCCTGGCCGGACTATCTTCCAGCCCCGGCAAATGTCTGAAAATACCTCCTCCGCCATTGTTGAGCAGCATGATTCTGAGGTTGTTTTTAATGTTGTTGTTCCACAATGCGTTCTGGTCGTAAAAGAAGCTCAAGTCTCCAATGACGCAGAACACCAGTTCTTTGATGTCGCAGGCATATCCGGCGGCTGTGGATAGACTGCCTTCTATACCATTTACACCACGATTGACGTAGAGATAGGAGTGTGAGCAGATGAGCCCTAAGCGCACAGCCATGCTGTTGGCAAATTGATAGGCACAGTCTGTTGTTATCGTAAGGTCGAAGAGGGCACGCACGGCAGCCATCTGCGAAAAGTCGGGAATATAATTGGAACAGCGTCTTATGCACTTATCACCCAGACGTTCCCAGCGATGCATGAAAGCCGTTGGCTTTTTACCTTCTACAGCCATGGCGAGGGCTGCCATGGTGTCGTAAATGGAGGATTGTAGCACATCTGTGGCATTCATGAATACGTCGTGCAGTTTGCCGTCAAGGTTAACAACCACCGTACGCGCCCCTTTCACCTTCTGCAAGAATTGTTTGAGTCGTTTGCTTACAAAGGTGTCACCCATATATACTATAAAATCGGGCATGTATTTTTCTTCCTCTCCCTCTATCTTGATGAGCATCTCGTCAATGTGCAGAGATTCGCAGATGATTCTGTCGGCCAGTTTTTCATAGAGCACAACGGCATAATTCACCAGAGTGAGCAGTGACTCTTGAATCAACTCCACATTTTCCGGTTTGGTCTGGCCAATGAGAATCATAGGCCGTTTGGCCTTTTTAAAGTCCTTGGCGATATTTGTCAATCCGTAGAAGTCGGTTTGCGCCTGATGCAGTTGAATCATACGTTCATCGGGCAGCGCATCGACGGAAAAATCGAACAGAGGCTCAGTAATGGGCACATTGATGTGAACAGGACCGCCTTCGCCGCGTTGCATCTCGATGAGCGCTTCATTCACGAGTCGGTTGCAATACCAGTGCTCGGTGTCGTCGTGAGGCTCGGGCAGGGTTACAGCCTTACGGACAAAGTCGTGCAAGGCGTTGGGCTGGTGCAAGGTCTGCCCTTGCAGTTGGTCGATCATGCAGGCCGGTCGGTCGGCCGAAATAATAATGAGTTTGCGATGCTGATAGAGAGCCTCCGCTGCTGCGGGCGCCACATTGAGCAAGGCTGACCCCGACGTGACACATATTGCGACAGGCTCGTCTTCTATCTGGCTCAATCCCAAGGCGAAGAAGCCTGCCGACCGCTCGTCAGTAACCGGGTAACACTCTATGCTGGGACACTCGTTGAGATTGTGCACGATGGCGGCATTTCGGCTTCCGGGACATACGACGGCGTAGTTCACGCCCCATTTCGCCAGCAGGGCGGTAAGTATATTTACATTTTCTTTATTAGAGTACATTGCGTTTAGGGTTGGGTGTTGAGTAAACGGAGCATCGTTTGCATCTTTGTCTGGGTCTCTTGCCATTCTGACTTCATCTCGCTGTCTCGCAAAATGCCACCTCCCGCATAAAGTCTCAGCGTGTTGCCGAGCATTTCCATGCACCTTAGGGCTACATATAGATGCGTTTCTCCTTGTAGGGATAGTGGTCCGCAAAACCCGCTGTAATATTTCCTGTCGACTGATTCGTGAGCGGTTATAAACGCGCGGGCCGCCTCCTTGGGAATACCGCACACCGCTGGGGTGGGATAGAGGGCTTCTATGAGTGTGCCAATATTGCCGGCATCATTCAGCCTAAATGTGAAATCCGTCCTCAAATGCAGCAGGTGGGCCGCTGTTGTGGTATAGGGGCCGTGTTCCGAGACGGTGTCCGAATATTGGTTTAAGATCTCTTTGATATAGGTGCTCACGTAGAGCTGTTCCTCTCTATTCTTCTTCGACCACACTGTTTTCGCCACGTCATGCGTGCTCGCTTCGCGCTTCATCGTGCCTGCCACTGCCATCGTGTGCCATTCGTCGTGCCTGCCGTCGAGTAGCGCCTCCGGCGTGGCCATGAGCCATGTGCCGGCTTTCTGCATGGAGACAAGGGCTGTAAACTGTTGAGGATAGAGGGTGCAGGCTTTCTCGAAAAGCGCTTTGGCAGTTGTGCCGTTGGGTAGCGCAACTTGAGCGCATCGCGAAAGCACAATTTTATCAAACTTCCCCGTCTGCGTTTCAGCGTGAAACTTGTTGAAATCTGCCGCATAGGCGACCTTTTGCGTGGCCTGTTCTGTCACGGCAGTTGGAGAACTCTCATGGAGGGTTTGCGTCTCAATCTCGTGAGTTTCCACCACGTCGGGATGCATCAGCAAAACGGGGTGTTGCTCTGAAACGGCAAAGGGGGCCATCACAAACCCCTCGCGCCCATTGAGTTCAGTTACCGAATCAAGTATCGTTGGCTCCTCCCGTGTCTGTGCCACAAATGTGTAGCCATGCTGTCCGGGCAGCCTATAATATGCATAATTTTCTGGTTCTCTATCCACTGATTTCCCTTTCTATTCGCCTTTGGAAGCCTGGGTGCGCTGGTCGTCTTTTTTCGGATTCACCACGTAGTTGGTTACTTGGACGGTAGACACAAGTTTGCCGATGGAGTTTCTCACATCTACTTGCCACACGTGCAGCGTCCTGCCCTGGTGCAGCAATTTGCCGTAAGCCGTTACAGTATCACCTTCCAATACCGTACTGATATGGTTTCCACTCACATTGATGCCCACACTTATCTTTTCGGGGCATAGCGACATCGACCCCACACCGGCCAGATTTTCGGCCAGAGCCAATGTAGCACCACCCGAAAGGAAGCCAAACGGTTGCCGATTGAGCTTGTCCACTTTCATGCGGGCCATGCAAGTGTCCGGTTCGGGGGTTGACAAAAATTCCATACCCAACGTGTTGGACAGGCCTTCTTGTTGCTCTATAATAGTCTTTTGTTTTTCTATATTCATTATCGTCCTCTTTTTTAGATGTTGCTATTGCAAAGATAATAAAAAGAATCGTAGAAAGGTCCTTGGACTTTAGTTTTTTACGGACTTGCTGTTTCGGGAGAGTCGTCCCTCATCCCCCTCCTTGGCTGATGGTCCATTGTTGCAAGCGTTGCAAATAATGTTCAAAGCCGGTTTCTTGCGCATGATTCCACACGTCGCCCAACATGGCGGCACCGCCAAAACCGTAGGCTGCCACTTGTGGCAGCTTTTCCATCGTCACTCCACCTAAGGCCATGACACGTGTGTCGATGATGCCTTCGCCCTGGGCCTGTCTCAGTTGGCCTTCCGAGAAAGCCGAGCGATAGCCTTGTTTGGAGATACTATCGAATATGGGACTGAGAAAGGCATAATCCGTCAGTGGTTTGGCAGCCTTCAATTCGTCTATCGAATGTGTCGATTTTGAGCACGACCCATGATGCCCCTCCGGAGCGATAGGATTCCGTCGGTTCAGCTGTACCCCCTTCAGCCCATAGGTTGCGCATAGGTCGAAATGGTCGTGAAGCACGAGCTTCGGCCTGTATGCTGCCGGAATTTCCTCTATGAGCCGTGCCATGTCACAGGCGTCCGACTGCGGTTTGCGCAGGTGCACCGCCCACACGCCGTGTTCAAGCAGCTGTTCGATGACGGCCGCTTCGCCCACAATAAAATCAGGAAGGGTGATAACGATGATTTTCATAGTTCGATACATATTAAAATCTGATGACAAAGATACAATTTTATTGAAGATTATTTCTCTCTTTAAAAGAAAAAGGCTAACTTTGCTATTGATGAACTTCGGAAAGGATCCGGAAGAGGGGTGCTGTGCTTATGGAAGCAAGCTGAGATTAGACCCGTATGACCTGATGCAGGTAATGCTGCCGTAGGAATTGCGAATCACTCGCGTTTATCGTGGAAGAGCCTCTCTTAAATAATTGTCGTTTAGGAGAGGTTCTTTTTTCTTGGTGCTTATCGGTCGCGCCCATTTTTATATCCTTTTCGCGTCTCTTGCCACAGTTCTCAGCATTTGTTTGCCGTTCCAAGGCAAGATGACAATCCTAAAATGAAATATCAATGAATGTACAATTTATCAGTCATCGCAACGCGCGCTTCGACGATCTGGAAGGCATCCGGATGGCATTGGCCGGCGGTTGCCGATGGGTGCAGCTGCGCATGAAAAACGCTGCCGACGATGTCGTGATCGACGTGGCTCTGAAGGCTCGTTGTCTCTGTGACGAATATGGAGCAACGCTGATTCTCGACGACCGTGTGCACCTGGTGGAGCCCACCCGTGCCAACGGCGTCCATTTGGGCCGACTCGATATGCCCGTGGACCAGGCCCGCCAGCTCCTTGGCCATGATCGGATTATTGGCGGCACGGCCAACACCATCGAGGATATCAGACAGCTGGCCGCTTGGGGAGCTGACTATATCGGCTGTGGACCGCTGCGTTTCACCACCACCAAAAAAAATCTTGCTCCCCTTCTGGGATTCGACGGCTATCGCAGGCTTATCAGTCAGATGCGTGCCGAGGGTATCACCCTGCCCCTTGTGGCCATCGGCGGGATAACCGAGGCCGACCTGCCCCGACTCGCCGAAGTGGGGGTGGAGGGTATCGCCGTCAGTGGCAGTGTGCTCAATGCTCCCAACCCAACCTTAGCTATGCAAACCCTTATCAACTATGGAGAATAATATCAGAATAAGTTATCCGAAATCGGAGAAAATCTATTTGTCGGGCACTTTGTATCCCGACCTGCGCGTAGGGATGCGCCGTATTAAGCTGACTCCTACCGTAACGGTGGAAAATGGCAAGCGCCACACCACGCCCAACGCCCCTGTTGTGGTTTACGACACGTCGGGCCCCTACAGCGATCCCAATGTGGAGATAGACCTCAGCCGTGGCTTGCCCAAGCTGCGTAAGCCTTGGATAGAACGCCGCGGCGCCGGCACCCAACTCTACTGGGCACGCAAAGGCGTGATCACCGAGGAAATGGAATATGTGGCTATCCGTGAGAACATGAACTGTGAGGAACTGGGGATCGAGAGCCACATCACTCCCGAGTTTGTGCGACAGCAGGTCGCTGCCGGTCGTGCCGTGATTCCGGCCAATGTCAATCACCCCGAGTCCGAGCCGATGATTATCGGTACCGACTTCTTGGTGAAAATCAATACTAACCTCGGCAACTCGGCCATGTCGTCGGGAATCAACGAGGAGGTCGAGAAGGCGGTATGGAGTTGTAAGTGGGGTGGCGATACCATCATGGATCTCTCTACGGGGAAAGACATCACCAAGACGCGCGAATGGATTTTGCGCAACAGTCCGGTGCCGGTAGGAACAGTGCCGATGTATCAGGCCTTCGAGAAAGCAGGAGGCAAGATAGAAAACCTCTCATGGGAACTCTTCCGTGACACATTGATAGAGCAGGCCAAGCAGGGGGTCGACTATTTCACCATCCATTGCGGCATACGGTTGAAGAATGTACCTCTGTCCCAAAGCCGTCTCACGGGAATGGTGAGTCGTGGCGGCAGCATCATTGCTAAGTGGTGTATCATCAATCAGCAGGAGAGTTTCCTCTATACCCACTTTGATGACATCTGCGACATCTGTCAGCAATACGACGTGGCCATCTCTTTGGGTGACGGTCTGCGGCCCGGTAGCACGCGCGACGCCAACGATGCAGCCCAGTTTGCCGAGCTCGACACTATGGGACAGCTCGTGGAACGTGCGTGGGAACGCAACGTCCAAGTGTTTATCGAGGGTCCGGGCCATGTGCCCATGCACAAGATCCGAGAGAATATGGACCGCCAGATAGAGAAGTGTCATGGCGCGCCGTTCTATACGCTCGGACCAATCGTGACCGATATTGCACCTGGCTACGACCACATCACAAGTGCCATTGGTGCCGCAACCATCGGCTGGTATGGCACGGCGATGCTTTGCTATGTCACTCCTAAGGAGCATCTCGCACTACCCAATCGGGACGATGTGCGTACGGGGGTGATAGCCTATAAGATTGCCGCCCATGCTGCTGACTTGGCTAAAGGACATCCCGGGGCTTCCGTGCGCGACGACGCGTTGTCTAAAGCACGCTACGAGTTCCGGTGGACCGACCAGTTCAATCTCTCACTCGATCCCGAACTGGCCCGACAATATTACATAGACGGTAACCCGCAGGAGGGCCGGTACTGCTCCATGTGTGGCCCAAACTTCTGTGCTGCACGCATCTCCCACACCTTGGGTGAATGTGAGGATATCGACAAATAGCTTTTGAGGTAGGTCTGAAAAATAAGTTTTGGCAGCCTGACAGCCAGTTTTCGAAAGATAAAGACTGCAAGATGCCAAGACGCGGCCTACGTAATGAAAATGAACACTAACGGTGGTGATTTATAGAATTCCACCTTATAATCAATTTATATTACACACAATGATTGAGACACAAGTTTCCAAAGGTATTATCAGCACCTACTATGACAAGCTGGAAAAGAACTTAAACCTCGACGTGGCCATCGTGGGCGGCGGCCCGTCGGGCATTGTTGCCGCCTATTACCTAGCCAAAGCCGGACTTCGTGTGGCCTTGTTCGACCGTAAATTGTCGCCCGGCGGCGGTATGTGGGGTGGTGCCATGATGTTCAACCAGGCCGTGATTCAGGAAGAGGCCATGCCTATCATCCGTGAATTTGGCATCAACTATGAGCCATACGAGGACGAGCTCTACACCATAGACACGGTGGAGAGCACGGCCGGACTGCTCTATCATGCTGTGCATGCCGGAGCAACGGTGTTCAACTGCTATTCGGTAGAGGATGTGGTCTATAAAGATAACCGTGTGAGCGGAGTGGTGGTGAACTGGACTCCTGTACTGCGCGAGGGGTTGCACGTGGACCCATTGAATGTCATGGCCAAATGCGTCATCGATGGGACGGGACACGACAGCGAAGTGTGTCAGACCGTAGCCCGCAAGAACGGAGCCAAACTCAACACGGCTACCGGTGGTGTCATGGGTGAGCGTTCGCTCGATGTCACCGAAGGCGAGCGCCAAGTGGTGGAAGGCACTAAAGAGATTTATCCCGGCCTTTGGGTCTGTGGCATGGCATCGAGTGCTGTGGGCGGCACGCCACGCATGGGACCTATCTTCGGCGGTATGCTGATGTCGGGCAAGAAGGTGGCTGAGAGCATCATTGAACAACTGAAGGACGCATGAGCCGCCATTGTATTCCCGTGCTGACCATTGCCGGGTCCGACAGCAGCGGCGGGGCTGGCATCCAGGCTGACATCAAGACTATTTCGGCCCTTGGGGGCTATGCCGCCGCTGCCATCACTGCCGTGACGGCGCAGAACACCATGGGGGTGACGGCCATCGAAGCCGTGTTCCCCGAGGTGGTAGAGGCGCAGATTCATGCCGTGATGA
The DNA here is from genome assembly GCA_050946435.1 of Prevotella sp. Taxonomy (GTDB): domain Bacteria; phylum Bacteroidota; class Bacteroidia; order Bacteroidales; family Bacteroidaceae; genus Prevotella. Next base: position 14,605 of record JBMNUU010000030.1, on the reverse strand, counting down.
CCGACATCGCACCCCGTTCTGTCAAGATTGGCATGACGGGCAACCGCGCAACGATAGACGCCATAGCCCATGGCCTGTCGGACTATGCTGATGTCCCGCTGGTGCTCGACCCTGTAATGGTGTCTACCTCGGGCTGTCGTCTTACGAAGGACGATGCGACAGAATTGCTAATCAAACGCCTCGTGCCTATGGCTACGCTGCTCACTCCCAACTTGCCGGAAACCGGGCAACTGGTGGGGCACGACGTATTTGCTATGGCCGAACGTGATGATGCAGCTCGCCACATCCTCGACATGGGATGTGGGGCGGTGCTCATCAAGGGCGGACACGATGAGGATTGCGACACAATGGAAGACCGCTTGTATCGGTTTGATGCCCACGGCAGAATAACCATCGACCGGTTTACCCATAGGCGCATAGACACGCCAAACACCCATGGCACAGGTTGTACCTTGTCATCGGCCATAGCTACGTATCTGGCGATGGGCGAGCCGCTGGTCGAGGCTGTGGAGAAGGGTGTCACTTATCTGCACAAAGCCCTGGCCCAGGGCGCCGACCTGGCCATTGGACATGGTCACGGCCCGGTAAACCATACGTTCAGTCCGCTACCCATGCGGGTGGACTGAGGAGGTGTTGAGTTGTTCTGAAACAGGGACGGAAAATGTAGAAAATATTTAACAAAAGCCTTCTATAGAATCGCGTATTTAAAAACGAAGTGTTGTTGGCTACAAATACGCTCTAAATGAAGAGTTTTCTGCAACGCCCTGTCTCACAACTTGATGCCAATTTTGATATGGAAATAGATAATTAAAGTTTTTTAAACGCCCTGCGATTAATACCTCATCGCAGGGCGTTTAGGCTTTATAGGCCTGATGGTTGGGGCTCAGCCGTGTTGCGATTGAGCCGTAGACGCATCATGATAGAAGCCTAAACGCAACGGGAGAAAGAATTTTCGGTGTGTTTTTCGGATTCTTATGCTTGCTATTCCCATTTTCGCACGCTGGAGGAGAGAGAAAAGAAGACTATTTTACAGTGAAGTATTCTTGACAGAATAATCATTTGTTCCGTGCACGTAGCGAAAGCTCCGAAAAATAACGCCGCACGAGGCGGCACGATGGCTGTCGCCGTTGTCGGGAGCAGCGTTTGAGGTATGGAACAGTCTCCCGGAGGGTGCTAAGTGAAAAAGCCGTGATATATATATAATTTTTTTAGGGAAATTCTTGCGTAACTCAATAATTTTAACGATTTTTGTTGTAGAGATTAGGCATATATTTGATTTGGACTTAATGAGTTCATAACCTCTAAGGAAAAGAAAATAAAGGTATTTTATGCACAACTTTTAAGTAACTAATCATAATTAAGCGACATGTTTAGAGAAGTTTATATGCAGCCCTTTTCCTATATCCGCCAAAGCGTTTCCGCTCACGTGGCTCATTTCCGTTTGCGCTCCCGCCGCAGCTGATGACAGACCATCCGCTTTCAGCAACACAGCGCGACAACGCATACGGAAACAATGCCTGTCGCCTAAACGGAATCCCTTTTCGAGTGAGAGGCGTTCCGCCTCTGTCAACTCCAATACTTTTGGCTTTCCCATAAATCATAAAACGAGAAATGGCAAGAAATATTTTGTATAAACTAATTTTGCCCACTTACTTATAAATTCGCTAACCGGCAATGATAACTTTAAAATTAAAAGGAGGGGTAAGTTAAGATATATTTTTTTATAAAAATTAATCTAATTGCTGCCGAGAAGAAAGCAGTAGAACTATTAACTTTTTAAAAAGAAAACATATGAAAATATTTATTAATTTTCCATTTGTTGTTATGATAGGGGTTATTCCTTTGTTGTTTCAATCATGCAACGAGAGTTCAGATGATTTGTCATTCTCCAATACGAATCCGGCATTATCAAATTTTACTTATTCCGGATGCAAGGGATATATAGAGGGGAACAATAGTAAAAGAACAAAAGGTTTTGTAACAGACAATATGATCCCAAATGAAACTTCTGTTTCCAAAGATTTTTTTTATTTGAAAGCGAAACCTGACGAAAAGCTGTTGCTCATTCATCAGGATGCGAGTTTCTCATGTGATGGTATTATAAAAACAAAATTCCGCTATAAGAATGATACCATTTTTATTACGGAAATGTCCACTATAAATACGAACTGTATATGCAATTATGACCTTACATATACGCTGAATAGCTTTAAGGAGACTACCTATAATGTTGTGATAGAACGACAGGTAATAGATTATAGTGGAAAGCCTACCGATGATGTGAGAAAATATGGTTATTTTAGTTTTACATACTCATCTGAATTGTCAGAAAATAAAAACATTAAATATTATGAAGTGCGCTAAATTATTAAATGTCCTGCTTTTCTTGTTGTTTACTGTCAATGTAGTGGCACAATAAACTATAAGTAAAAATGAAGCATGGAATATAGTTAAAGAGAAGTTGGCTATAAAGCAAGATTCCACAATAAATGTATTTGTCTATGACAGTATTGTTAAGATCGCCGTTGTCGGGAGTCGGGTTAGAGGTGTGGAACAGTCTTCTGGAAGGTGCTAAAGTGAAAAAAACAAAAAAGCAGGTCTAACCTGTCAAGTTTTCCGTATCTTTGTGTTTAGACGCGATGATGAGGCGGCTGAAAACAGTTGCCGCTCATCGTGTTGTGTATGGGGCATGACCTCATCAATATATTAAAGAAAGACTATGAAAATAACATATACAGACAAAGTGCTCCATTTTAAGCAACCGGCCGGAACAAGCCGAGGAGTGTATACCACGCATCACTCCTACTATGTGCGCATCGAACAGGATGGTGTGGTGGGTATTGGAGAGTGTTCGGTGTTGCCCGATTTAAGCAGCGATGCCATGCCGGCCAAACGCTATGAACAGATGCTGAACAAAGTGTGTGCGTTTGTTGAAAAGACGGGTGGTATACCCTATGAAATGCTGCGTCCTTACCCATCCATTCTCTTCGGACTTGAAACCGCCTTTGTCCAGATTGATGCCCGGGGCTCTACCGCGCTTTTTGATACACCTTTCTCACGAGGCGAAGAAGGCATCACCATCAACGGATTGGTGTGGATGGGCACGTTTGAGGAGATGTATGAGCGGATGGAAGAAAAACTGAAGGCCGGTTTCCGATGTGTGAAACTCAAGATAGGAGCCATCGACTGGCAGAAAGAGATAGCGCTTATCAAGCATATCCGAGAGCATTTCTCCCGTGGGCAGATAGAACTCAGGGTGGATGCCAACGGCGGGTTTACTCCCCAAAATGCGATGAGCCGTTTGGAGGAACTGAGCCGATATGATATCCATTCCATCGAGCAGCCCATCCGTCAGCACCAGTGGCGCGAGATGGCAAGACTGTGCCGGGAATCGCCTCTGCCCATTGCGCTCGACGAAGAACTCATCGGGATGAATCGGCCGGAGATGAAACAGCGGCTGTTGGACGAGATACATCCGGCCTATATCGTGTTGAAACCCAGTTTGCACGGTGGCATGATGGGTACTCGGGAGTGGATAACCTTTGCGCAGGAACGTGGCATCGGGTCGTGGATTACGTCGGCATTGGAAAGCAATGTCGGACTGAACGCGGTGGCACAGTTGTGTGCAAAGCTGTACGGTCCGAGCATAACGATGCCGCAAGGACTGGGTACGGGACTGCTCTATACCGACAATATCGATATGCCTTTGCAGATTAAGGGTGATAAACTATGGACGATTAAAAACGATCAAAATGCTGTTGGATGAGTTTTTAAAGGAATGGAAGAATGAGGAAAAGAGCCTGACGGTGCACACGAGTGGGTCTACGGACAAGCCCAAGGCGATGCTGGTGGAAAAAGAGCGTATGCTCAATTCGGCAAAAATGACCTGTGATTTTCTGGGGCTGACCGCGAAAGATACGGCACTGCTCTGCATGAATCTCGACTATATTGGGGCCAAGATGATGGTGGTGAGGAGCCTGGAACGTGGCATGCAGCTTGTGACGGTACCGCCGTCGGGGCATCCTTATGTCGACCTCCCTGCCGAATATCGGGAACACGGACGTATCACCTTTGCCGCCATGGTGCCTTTGCAGGTTTACAACGCATTGCAGGTGCCGGAGGAAGCCGACTGGTTGCGCAGCATAGACCATCTGATTATAGGGGGCGGAGCCATTGACGAGCGCATGGCCCGACAGCTCAGGACGTTTCCAAACCATGTTTGGAGTACCTATGGTATGACGGAGACACTTTCTCATATAGCCCTGCGACGGCTCAATGGGCCCGATGCAAGTGATTGGTATCGGCCGTTTGATACGGTGAAAGTCAGTGTGAACACGGAGGGATGTCTCGTGATTGATGCGCCGTTGGTGCACGACGGACTGCTGGTGACCAATGACAGGGTGGAACTTCTGCCCAATAAAGGCTTTAGAATATTGGGTCGGAAGGACAATGTCATCGTTTCCGGAGGCATCAAAATTCAGATTGAGGAGGTGGAGAAAATGCTCCGGCCTTTCATGGAAAAGCCTTTCCTTATCACAAAAGCCCCTTCAGAAAAGTTTGGCGAAAAGATGGTGATGCTCACCGAAGAAACGGATATGGCACAAGTATCGGAAGTTTGCATGAATGCCCTCCCTAAATATTGGGTGCCACGTGAATATGTCCATGTTTCGAAGATACCATTGACGGAAACAGGCAAGCCGGCGCGATGGCAATTCAAAATTCACAATTCATAATTCACAATTGTCACCGCGCAGCCTAATTGTGAATTATGAATTGTGAATTTTGAATTAAATCTATGTTTCCCGAAAGAAGTCCAGGGCCTCCTTTATCTCCTCTTGTGTAGCGGTTTGGTTGATACGGATGTCTCCGATGTCTCCCAAGAGCGTAAAGTTGATGATGCCAGCGGTGTTTTTCTTGTCGTGCATCATCAGAGCAATGAGTTCGGGATAGTCGTTACAGGTGATGTTGTATGATCCGTAGTGGTCACGAATGAAGCGAACAGTTTGTTGCATCTTATCGGAAGGGAAACCCAGTTTGATGGTCGAGAGGTAAAGCTCGCAGATGAGTCCGAACGCCACGGCATAGCCATGCAACAAAGGATGGACGGCTTGCGATCTGCCAGAAGAGTCTGGAACGGCTTTGAAAGAAAAACTCTCGAAAGCATGGCCGAAAGTGTGTCCTAAGTTCAACGCCTTTCGCAGGCCATGCTCTGTGGGGTCTTCCCTGACAATGTCTTCTTTTACCCGTACAGATTCTGCCAGCATGGTCTTCAAGAGTTCGAAGTCTGGAGCATCCAAATCGAAGCGTAGGAGTTCAGCCCAGTGCTTCTCGTTGGAGATGAGCCCATGTTTGAGCATCTCGGCATAGCCCGAACGAAGGTTTTGAGCATCGAGCGATTGCAGAAACGCAGTGTCGAGAATGACAACTCGGGCATCGCTGAACACGCCAATCTCGTTTTTCAAACCGCCGAAGTTGATGCCGGTCTTACCACCCACGGAAGCATCGACCATAGCCAATAGGGTGGTGGGGATGTTGATGAAATTGATGCCCCGCTTGAAGGTTGAGGCAGCAAATCCCCCCAGGTCGGTGACCATGCCGCCCCCAAGATTCACCATACATGAATGTCGGGTGGCCCCGCCCTTTTGCAATGCCTGCCACACGTGGGTGAGGGAGTCGAGATTTTTGTGGGTGTCGGTGGACTTGATGGTGATAAGTTGTGCGTTTTTGAGACTTGGGTGGTCTTGTAAAAGCGGCCAACATTTGTCTGATGTCGTATCGTCTACCAACACAAAGAGTTTGTCGTGTTCACAATCTGAAACAGCTGTGGCAAGCTCCGTATTTATATTTTTTGATATAATGACGCTTTGGTGCATAAGGCTATAGAAATTTGTTTGGCGTATCAATAGGGATGAAATGTGTTTAGTGCCATATCTTCCCTATTTATACGCATACTCGGGAGGCTCGCTGGTGGTTTAATATTTCACCACCTTGCGACTAAGTTTGCCGGTCTTACTGGTTACACTGACAATATACAGTCCCTCATGAACGGCATAGAAGTCGATGTTGGCTTCACCTTGGGCTTTGCCTTTAGTCAATAATTTGCCGCTGGGGTCCACAACGCGATAGCTGAAGATTCCTCCGTCTTTCAGCGTTATATTCAGATTATCCTTGACATACTCCGATATGTGGATGTTCTTTTGGCTGTTATAAGCTGCATCTTCCAGAGTCTCAATGCCGGTGGAGGCATCGAACACAGGACGAATCTGCTCGAGGCTCGGCTTCATATTCTTCATATAAGGCCAGCCATCCTCTCCCCAATACACTCTATCGAGCCAGACTTTCCTTCCTGCATCGGCATCGTGGGCATCATATCCATGAAAGAGAATCCACCAGTTGCCGTTGCCGTCTTTCACCCACTCTGCATTGTGGCCGGGCCCTTTGACGTCCTCACTGCCGTAGAGCAATCCTGAATAATTATCGTAGAGCGTCTTATTGCCGGCTCTATTCACATAGGGGCCAAGCAGGTCGCGCGAACGCGCCATGGACAAATGGTAGGTGCTGTTTAAACCTTCACAGCAACTGCCTTGGGAGCCTATGAGATAGAAGTAACCATCGTGCTTAACCACATAAATGGCTTCGATAGCAGAGCCCGTCCAATTGTTATGCTGCTGAGTAATCTCAATCGGTTTGGCACCGGCTTTAACCGATAGTCCGTCATCAGCAAGTTCGATGGCAAAAATACCTTGGAAGCTGCCCCAGAATATATATTTGTGACCGTTGTCCTCTATATAAAAGGGGTCGATGCTGTTTCCCACACGAATGTTGCTGTCGTTGCTTCTGAACAGTTTACCTGAAGAACCCTTAGGAGCCTTGTATGGGCCGTTGGGATTTTCGGAAACGGCAACACCTATGCCGGGATTGGGATCGCCCCATACAGACATGGCATAGTAGAGGACATACTGATTATTGATGTAATTAATGTCGGGAGCCCATATACCGGCACCGTTTGTTCCCCATGTGGGTCTGGTGGCTTCGGTAAAGGCATTGCCATTGGATTTCCAATTGACGAAGTCTTCCGACTTGAATATATTCGCACCTGTTGAGAAGAGATAGAAATTGCCATCGGCAGCGCGAATAACTGTAGGGTCTGGCGCATCTCCGTTTATGACTGGATTTGAGAATGTCTCTCCTGATACTTCTGTATCGTCCTTCTCAATAGGCATATCTGGATTGAGGACAGGTGCCTTGGTGTCTGAGACGGTGAAAGTGCCGATGGCGAAGACAGAGCCCAAGAGTGCGGCGTTCACCGTTTGCACTCCGTAGGTATAAGTTCCTTTGGGTAAGGACAATGTAATAGTTCTGGCATTATAAGCATTTCCCGGAGTGGACACCTTACGAATACCGTCAAGTTTACCATCCGTAAACGCATTTCCACCTGCAACAATGTTTCCCGATGCGTTTTTTACATAATACTCATAGGTGACGTTTCTTTTAGAGGTAGTAGCATCTTTCCAAGAAAGCGTAACCAGATTACCCTGAACGGTCGGCACATTCAAGGCCGGAGCATCAGGACGGGTGACTTTCGTGTTAGGATTAACGCTGGCGGCAAACACTTGGGAGAAGCCGTTGACATCCAATAAGGTCCGATCTTCCGTTTGACCCAGCATGACATAATCGTTTGTTCCGTCTCCGTTCCAATCGGCAAAGAGCACGCAACCCTCTGAAACGCCTGCTATGCGATGTGCCTCGGTAAACTTGCCTTTGCCATCACCGGTACTGATGAAAGCCGTTTGAGTCCTTAATCTGGGAGACCACCCTTGATTGAAAATGTCGTATTCACCGTCGCCATTCCAGTCCATGGCTGCGTATTGTGTATTAACGCTGTTCTGATTTCTCATTTCGGAAAGTCCGTTCTTGCCGGAATAGGAGAAATTAGCAAGTCCGTCTTTTAAGGTATTGGTATAAACGCCCCACACATATGACTCTCTGCGGGAACCGGTCCAACCCGATAAAAACAAATCGGGCACACCGTCATTGTTGTAGTCAGCGATAGCCACACCACCCTCCGATATAGTGGGTAGGGGCGTTGTCCATTGTTCGGAATCGTAGATATTCTGCTTGCGGAACTGGCCCGGGTGTTGTGGGTCGTTCAGGTAAAGCTCTGTAATATGGGTGCTGTTGCCAACGCCTACACCAAGAGATGCGTAGTTGTTGGAAGTTCCTACAGTGAGAAAATCAACATAGCCATCATTATTAAAGTCATAGGCGTATACTTGTGCGATGTCCAAATGATAAGGACGCCCGTTTTGTCCGTAGGTCTTGACATAATCATCCGTTAGGTAGTGCGACACCATGAATTTCCCTCCGCCCTGATTGAACAGAACAACGTTGGTTTCGGGGAGAGAACTTGCAAGCACGCCTGGCACCATTTGATATCCCACACAAGCGATATCGAGTAATCCGTCGTTGTTGAAATCGGCGACATCGGCTGACAAAACAGAATGAATATCAAAATCTATCGTATTCCCTGATGAGTCGACAAAGGTGAGATCGGCCTTGCTGAACGTACCGTCTCCATTGCCTAAGAATACGCCCTCTTTGCTGATGTGGTCTGTATAGGGCTGGTCTGTAGAGCTATGCCCCGGAGTTTCGAATGCAACTACATCCATCAAACCATCCTGATTGATGTCACAGGGGGTTATAGAAGGTCTGTCAGCAACGTTTATTCCAATCTCGTCAAAATAAGTGGGTGACGTATGATTTACGATTTTCCATTCTTTGGTGGCCTGGTCAAAAAGGATGACATGTGCCATACGGGTTCTCTCGTACGCTTGTATGCCTCCGGGATTGGTCTCTATGGCGGATATGCCGGCAAATACCAAATCCTTATAGCCATCGTTGTTCAAATCGACAACGGCTCCTGACGAGTTGTGAGCCCCCCATTCAAGACTTTGAAAGGATGTACTCACGTTTGTTTGGGCCGATGCTGCACTCATTGAAGCCATTAAGAGGATGGCTGTAATAGATCTTTTCATGAATAAACGAATTATTATAAATGTGTAAGCAAAGATAGTAATATATTGTTGATTACAGGTGAGATTGGGATAGAAAATACTTGAAAACCTCTATAAATTTGACGTGATATGATGGTTGGACGGCTTACTTTTTGTATTAAATTTGGCCTTTTGATTAAACCAAAAGGCAGTTGTAGCGTCTTAAAAATGTAAACTATGATTTAACTATAGCTTGTTGAAAGTATGAAAAAAGGTATTCTCCTTACTATTCTGATGTTGATATCTACTGTAGTAGGGGCTCAGAAAAGAGAGATAACTGGAACTTTGGTAGATGGCGAATCTAAGGAAACCGTGCCTATGGCAACGGTGCAACTCTTGAAGTTGGACTCTGCTTTTGTTACAGGGGCAATCTCTAATAATAATGGAAAATTTGTTCTCCATGCTCCAGCTAATGGTCGATATATTCTCAAGATGTCGAGCATTGGTTATCTTACGGCCTACAAACAGGTGCGGATAGAGTCCAATCATAACGTGAACATGGGGAATGTGGTGATGAATACGGACGCGGTGATGCTGAAAGAAGCTGAGGTCACGGCACGGGCACTGAAAGTAAGTGTGAAGGAGGACACCTTTGTATATAATAGTGCGGCTTATCGAACTCCCGAGGGCTCGGCCATAGAGGAGTTGGTGAAGCGGTTGCCCGGAGCACAGGTGGATGATGACGGTAAGATCACCATTAATGGCAAAGAGGTGAAGAAAATCCTTATTGACGGGAAGGAGTTCATGACCGGAGACACGAAGACGGCTATGAAAAACATCCCAACCTCCATCATTGACAAGGTAAAATCGTATGATCAAAAGAGTGACTTGTCTCGAGTGACCGGAATTGATGACGGCGAGGAGGAGACCGTGCTTGATTTCGGTGTGAAGCCTGGCATGAACAAGGGTCTCATGGGTAATATTGACGCGGGTGTTGGAAACAAAGACAGGTATGCGGCCAGAATGTTTGGCGGATACTTCAACAGTAAGATGCGCATATTTGGTATGGGCAACGCCAACAATGTGAACAATATGGGATTCGGCGGAAGAGGCGGCCGTTTCGGTCGAGGACGCAGAGGACTGAACGCTTCGAAGATGGCCGGGCTGAACATGAACTATGAGATAAAAGACACGCTGAAGATTGATGGCAGTGTGAGATGGAACCATAACGACGGAGATGTGCTTAGCAAGAACTCTTCAGAGAATTTTGTGAGTAAGAACGGCTCGTTCTCAAACAGTCTCAATCAGAACTATTCGCGTGGAAACAATTGGAATGCACAGGCGCGTATAGAATGGACGCCCGACACATTGACCAACATCATGTTTAGGCCACGAGTAAGTTTTAATACCAACGATGGCTTGACAAGCAGTCGGTCGGCATCGTATAACGCTGACCCGTACTTATATGTGACGGATCCGCTCTCACAGGAGTCGCTGGATATGTTGGACGAAGACAGTCTGATGGTGAACTCTCGCAACCGTAACGGAATAAGCTATTCGGATAATAAAAGTTTCAGTGCAATGTTGCAATTTAACCGGAGGCTTAACAATAAGGGACGCAACGTTACTTTAAGAGCAGACGTGGACTATGGTGATGGAGATTCCAAAAATCTATCGACTAACAACGTACATCTGTATCAAATAGAAAATATGTTGGGGGCGGATTCAACATATCAGACCAATAGATATACGGTTACACCCAGCAAGAACTGGAGTTACAGATTACAGGCTACCTATAGTGAGCCTTTGTGGAGAGCCACGTTCTTGCAGTTGCGCTATCGATTTAGATACAGTTACAACAAGAGCGATCGTTCGACTTACGACTTTTCTAATCTTGGCGAAGACTTCTTTTCTGACATAGATGCCGGTTACCGTCGGTGGGATAGTTACTTGGATCGTTTGAGTTCGCCTTATCCCGATTACTTGGATAAAGATTTGAGTCGTTTCTCTGAATATAAGAACTACAGGCACGATATAGAATTGATGTTCCGCATGATTCGTGAGAAATATCAGTTGAATGCTGGTGTGCTGGCGCAACCGCAATATTCGAAATACGTTCAGAACTATCAGGGGGTAAATGTAGACACGACCCGCAATGTGTTTAACATATCGCCTACGTTTGATTTCCGTTATCGATTCAATAAAGTATCCAACCTTCGCATCAATTACCGGGCCAACACCTCACAGCCAGGCATCAATCAGTTGTTGGATATTTATGACGACTCCGACCCCTTGAACATCTCCACAGGTAATCCAGGGCTCAAGCCTTCGTTTACACAGAACTTCCGTTTCTTCTACAATGGCTATTTTGAGGCAACCCAGCGCTCATTGATGACCCATTTGAGATTCTCTACAACGCAGAACTCAATTAGCAATAAGGTGACGTACAACGAACAGACGGGTGGACGTATCACACGTCCTGAGAATATCAATGGCGATTGGAATCTGAGTGGTGCATTTATGTTCAATACTCCGTTGGATACCGCCGGCTATTGGAATATTAACACCTTTACGCACATGAACTATTCTAACAACGTGGGTTATGTGAATTTAAACAAACATGCTGACTCGGAAAAGAACACATCGAAGGACTTGAATCTTATGGAACGCTTGGCGGGAAGCTACCGTAATGATTGGCTTGAGGTGGAGTTGGATGGCTCGCTGAACTATCGCCACTCGCGCAACAAGCTTCAGAAAACAGCCGACATGGATACATGGCAGTTTGCCTATGGTATGAATCTAAATGTTTCTGCTCCATGGGGGACAACAGTAGCCACAAACATACATATGAACAGTCGACGTGGATATAACGACAACTCGCTGAATACAAACGAGCTGGTGTGGAATGCACAAATCTCCCAAAGCTTGCTAAAGGGGCGCCCACTGACCATCATGTTGCAGTTCTACGATATTCTGCAGAACCAAAGTAATCTCAGCAGAAGCATATCTTCAATGCAACGTAGTGACACCGAATACAATGCTATCAATAGTTATGTGATGCTTCATGTAAACTACAGGCTCAACCTCTTCGGCACGAAAGATAGCCGTCGGGGTATGAATAGGTCCGGAGCGGGATCAAGAGGAGGTCGCTACCGCGGCGGTCATGGATCGCATGGCTTTGGCGGACATGGTCGGATGTTTTAATAAAGAGAGATAGAAAAAGCAATCGGAGCAATTTCGTAGATTTGGCGAAATTGCTCCGATTGTAATTATAGCTGCTAAGATAAATGTTTCATAGCATCAAAGAAAAGCTTTATAGCCGTTAGGAGAGGTGCTTTATAATTGTCCTTTAATAATCTTTTCGATAACTTCCGGAAAATATTTCATCTCCAAAATGTGCTCTTTTGCTGCAATGTCATCGGCCGTATCGTCTGGAGATATGGGCGTTTTGTATTGCGCAATGATTTCTCCCCCGTCAATTTCAGGACTCACCCAGTGAACGGTCATGCCTGTTTCGGTTTCTCCTGCAGCTTTCACGGCTTCGTGAACATGGTGTCCCCACATCCCTTTTCCTCCATATTTAGGGAGCAGAGCTGGGTGGAGATTAATCATACGATGGGGGAATGCCTCGATGAGAAAGTCGGGAATAAACAGCAGAAAGCCGGCAAGCACTATAAAATTGATGTCGTAGTATTCGAGAATAGGTAGAAGATGGCCGGGCGTATTGAATTTGGCTTTAGGCACGACACGTGTCTCTATTCCGAGTTTTTGGGCCCTTACCAATGCGTATGCATCGGCTTTGTTGCTCAAAACGAGCTTTATATGGATGTTTTTATTGCCTTGGAAATATCTGATGATATTTTCACAGTTAGTGCCGCTGCCCGAAACGAAGATGGCTATATTGGTCATAGCTTGAATTATTTTGTGTATTTCTGTTATATTATTATATCGGATGCAGGATGAAAGATTAATCTATATCTTCCCAATCATCATCATCGAATCCAAACATAACAGGTTCGATGAAAGCATCGATGGCTCGCCGATCTTTCTTAGTGGGTCGCCCTGTGCCGCGGGCTCTGTCTACAAATCCGCTGATACGGCTCATTTCCAGGAGCTCATATTGCTTGGGATCTGTGACGTTTTCATAGACCTGGGGTATAAGTTTAGCCCCTACACGTTGCTCTATACACGCCAAGACCTTAAAAGAATAGGTAATGGGCGGTTTCTTGACGCTAACAACTTCACCTTCCTTAATACTGCGGCTTGGCTTGACACTGTTTCCGTCTATCGTCACGCGATTGTTCTTTATCGCGTCCGATGCCATTGTCCGAGTTTTGAAAATGCGTGCGGCCCATAGCCATTTGTCGATACGTGCCGATTCTCCATACTTCGGAAGCCGAAGGTTAGATTTGTTGTTAGCCATTTTTCTTGCGTTTACCCAGTTTGTTAAACTGATTCATGGTGTTATCGATGCCTTGAAGCACAAAGCTCTTTATAATCTCAATGGAGGTGTCAAACGTGGGCTGTAGCTGTTTCATCTCATCTTCCGAATAGTGTCCTAACACCCAGTCTACCTGTCCGCCACGCGGATAATCATTGCCGATTCCCACGCGGAGGCGGGCATAGTTATTGCCGATGAGTTGTATGATGTGTCCTAACCCGTTGTGTCCGCCGTTGCTGCCGTTGGCCTTCAGCCGGAAATCGCCGAGCGGCAAGGCTACGTCATCGCTGATAACAAGCAGTCGGCTTTGGTCAATCTTTTCTTCGTTGAGCCAATATCTCACGGCATTTCCACTGAGATTCATGAATGTCGTGGGCTTCAGTAATATGATTTTGCGTCCCTTGATAGAGGTCTCGGCCACATAACCATATCGCCTGTCTTCAAAACAGATATTGGACGCCTTAGCAAAAGCGTCCAATATCATAAAACCAGTATTGTGTCTCGTCCCCGCGTATTCATCACCGGGATTACCCAAGCCACAAATCAAAAATTTGTCCATTTGCAGAGAATTACTCTTCTTCAGCAGGTTTTTCTGCGGCTGCTTCCTCAGTTGCCTCTTCTGCGGCTGCTTCTTCAGCTGCCTCCTCTTCCTCCTGAGCTACGTTGCGAGTCATCTTGACGGAGCAAACAACAACACTCTTGCTTGTTGCAAACTCAAGACCTTCGTAGTGCAAATCGCCAACCTTGATGCTCTTGCCAAGCTGCAATTCAGAAACGTCGATATCAAGGCGCTCAGGAATCTGCTGGTATGGAGCGGTAACGTCAATCTTACGAATAGAGATGTTCATACGGCCACCGTCACGAACACCCGGTGCAAGACCTACCAATCTGATTGGAATACCAATAGTGATAGGTTTCGCGTCGTTCACCTCATAGAAGTCAACGTGCAAGGGAGCGTCTGTTACCGGATGGAACTGAATCTCCTTCATAATAGCTGTGTGGGCTTCTCCGTCAATATTAATTTTAATGACGTAGATATGAGGGGTATAAATGAGCTTGCGGAGCTCTTTGAAAGATGAAGCAAAAGCCAAAGCAACCGGTTTGCCGTTTTCCGTTGCTTCACCATAAAGGTTACATGGAACGAGACCTTCCTTGCGGAGGGCTTTAGAAG
>JBMNUU010000029.1:0-36149 GCA_050946435.1 Prevotella sp. | reverse complement strand
TATTTGTATATGGGCAATTCTGTCTATAATGGCATTACTAAGGCATCATTGGCCTCAATCTGATGCCTCACGCACGCGTAACAATTAAATTGGTTCGAGCAAACGGATTCGCTGCGAATTTGAGGAAAACAACAAAAAACACCGCTTCGTTCAAGGAGCCTGACGTTTTGGCGCAGGCCGACGCCACCGACGATATTCCCTGGTTTGCCCTGCAACTGTTCACCATCAAGCAGCAGGAAATTGCTGAAAGTCTGAAAGACAAGGGGTTGGTGGTGTTTATTCCTATGGAATACGTTGATATTGAAGACCGCAAAAACCATATCAAACACGTGTTGCGGCCGGTGGTGCGCAATCTTCTGTTTGTCAAGAATACGATTGGGCAACAGGCCGTCCGCAAGATTATTCAGGAGATACCCTACCCCATAAGCGTCATCAGAAAAGAACGTGGGAGCTTCGACTTCTACGAGATTCCCGCCCGCCAGATGTTTGAGTTCATGGCCATGTGCAACCCCGACATTCTCATGAAAAAATATATCAGCGAGGAACAAGCCAAACTCAAATCGGGCACACCCGTAATCGTCACGCACGGCCCGCTGAAGGGTTTGCGCGGCAAACTCGTGCGATCCAACAAGCGCTATTTTCTGCTCAAGGAAGTGCCGGGCATGGGCGTGATGCTAAAGGTTACAAGATGGTGTTGCAAGGCTATAGACACATCTCGGCCCAACAGCTTGTAGCCGGGCCTACCGACCCGACTTGATGTTTGTAAACAGCTTGCTCTTAAGCCATTTCCTCACCGGCTCGTCATAGAGTTTCAGGCAGGCCCAAGCCATACCAACAGCAAAGAGAATGATGCCCACATTGAGCGCGATGTGATGCCACACCGGCGCATCGAGGTTTCGCTCCACCCAAGCAATCTGCATATATATCAGCGGAAAATGGGTGATATAAAGCGGATAGGAAATTTTGCCGAGAAACTCACACCATTTTCTACTCTTTTCGTCGGTGGTCTTGCTGCCGGCTCCTATCAGCACAACGATGGGAAACATGATCACGATGGCAACAACCTGATATAATCCGTCGGCAATGCCCGACTTACCGCCGATTTGCGGCATGGCAAAAAGAACGACGAGGATGAGCGACGCCCACCAGAAACCTCCGCGCACGCCGAGAGGGCTTCCGCTCGGATTGCGTTCGGTCATGCGGCTCGGGAGGATGCGCGAAATCAGCAATCCGCAGAGAAACGGATAGAGCAGGCGGCCAAAGCCAATATAGATTTGGTCGGGCGTGAGACTCCAGCCGCCAATGACATCATATTTGGGACCATCGAAAAGTCCGAACACATCCCACCCCATCGTCATGTCAAGTGTGAGAAAAATGCTTGCGACGGTGAGGACGACCAGAGCTGCCTTGGGCAGTCTACGAAGCACGAAGGCATAGAGAATATTGCCGATGTATTCGAGCGTGAGCGACCAATTGGGGCCGTTGAACGAATTGGTCTCGCCCCACCCCCGAATGTCCAATCCCGGTCCTGCGGGAATCATCAGAAGTCCCAACAACAGACACAGAAAGAACTTCCAAGGCTCCACCTTGGCAATCAACGGGAATCCCTCGCACGCGCCAAAGAAGAAGAGTGCGGCTCCGATGAGTGTTCCCGCAACCACCATGGGATGGAGACGCACCAAGCGACGCTTGAAGAATGCCCAGTTGCTCATGCGATTCCAGCGGTCATCGTAGGCATAACCAATGACGAAGCCCGAGAGCACGAAGAAAAAGTCTACGGCCAAATAGCCGTGATTGACGTGCTGTGTGCCGAAAACGGGAATATAGGTTTCGAAAATGTGAAAGAGGATGACCATCAGTGCAGCCACGCCGCGAAGCCCGTCCAGAATTTCGTATCGGGGTTTGGAGGGCAGGTAGACGTCTTTTTGTATCATGTCTGGTTTAGTTTTTTAAAATGCTATGCAAAGGTAGGCCTTTTGGGCGAGAAAACAGTGATTCGTCCTCAATAAATGTAAAACGCCCCAACGATGGTCATGAATCGTTGGGGCGTTTGATAGCGGATGGTCTCGTCTATGCGCTGATTTGAGCCGTAAACTCCTTGGGAAGCACGGGCATCGCACCTCTCTGCGTACATACGTAGGCGCTCACTTTCACCGCCAGTTCGTGGGCTTCCCTGATGGACTTGCCCGACAGAATGGCCGACGTGAAAGCTCCGGTGAACGAGTCGCCGGCGCCAACGGTATCGGCAACTTTCACCTTGGGCGTCTCCAAAAAACTGTTCATGCCCGGCGCAAACACATAGCTGCCCTGCGTGCCACAGGTCAACACAAGCATTTCGAGGTTGTATTTGTTGAGAATCGTCTGGCATTTGTTATCGAAGTCAAGCTCCGCAATACCGAACAGGCGACCGAGAACAACCAGTTCCTCATCGTTGATTTTCAAGATGTTACAGCGCCTCAACGAGTCTTGGATAACCTCCTTGGTGTAGAAATTGGACCGAAGGTTGATGTCGAAAATCTTCAGGCAGTCATCGGGTGTGGCTTCGAGAAACTTTCGGATGGTCTCTCTCGACGACTCGCAACGCTGCGCCAGCGAACCGAAACACACGGCACTGCAGTTTTGTGCAGCCGCCTCCACTTCAGGCGTAAAGGGAAGGTTGTCCCACGCCACATTCGTCTTGATGTCGTAGGTGGGCACGCCGGCAGCGTCGAGCTCCACACCTACCGTTCCCGTAGGATAGTCCACGCGGGGCATGATATATTTCAAACCTTTTTTGTCCAACTCTTTCACAGTTTGATCGCCCAATTCGTCGTTACCCAATGCGCTCACGGCCATGGCCGGATGACCAAACTGGCCGGCATGATAGGCAAAGTTGGCGGGTGCTCCGCCGAGCTTGGCACCTTCGGGAAGCATATCCCATAAAGCCTCTCCGAGGCCTATTATATAACGTTCCATATCTTTGTTTTTAGGTGGATTTTTAAATATTGGCTTTGTCGGGTTGAAGAAATATCTGCGAGCGCAACACACTCACAAACATCTTTAATGTTTTACCCGAGGAATATAAGTAAAGAGGTAGGCCACGCCGACAGCCATCACGGCTACAGCCCCAATCTGTCCGATGGCATCACTGGCAAATCCCATGAGCAGAGGGAACACCGTGCCACCGAAAAGACCCATAATCATCAGGCCGCTCACAGCGTTTTTCTTATCGGGCACAGACAGAAGTGCCTGTGAGAACACAATGGAGAAAACGTTGGAGTTGCCGTATCCCACCAAGGCGATGGCCGTATAGAGCACCGGCTCGGATGTTCCGACAAGCAGTCCAAGCATACCCAAAGCTATCATCGTGATGCTGATAATGAAGAATACGCGGCCCTTCACGATACGCAGGAAGTAGCTTCCGGTAAGACAGCCGACCGTACGGAAGATGAAATACAGGCTCGTGGCAAAGGCGGCCTCGGTCAATGTCATACCCAACCGCTCCATCAAAATCTTTGGAGCTGTGGTGTTGGTACCCACGTCGATACCCACATGACAGATAATGCTGAGGAAACTCAGCAGCACGGCCGGCGTGCCGAGAAGCCCAAAGGCTTTGGAAAAATGGCTTGCCACGGAGTTGTCTTCACCATCAGCGAGGGTGTCCATCTCCTCTTCGATAGGCGTGGAAGCCAAAAGTAGGGTGGCAATCACACCGATAATCATATAGATGGGGAACAGCACACGCCAGTCCAAACCGAGGGTCGGGATAGTGGCCGACGCTCCCCACATGGCGATATAGGGTGCCATGAACGATGCGATGGCCTTCACAAACTGACCGAAGGTAAGCGTGGCGGCAAGGTTTCCCTTAATAACGGTAGAGACCAGGGGGTTGAGTGAGGTCTGCATCAGGGCGTTTCCGATGCCCAGCAGGGAGAAAGAGACGAGCATCACATAGAAGTTTTCACTGAAGATGGGCAGCAACAGAGAGACGTTGGTGACCAAGAGTGACAGTAATACTGTCTTTTTTCGCCCGATTTTGTTCATCAATACCCCTGTGGGAACAGAGAAAAAGAGGAACCAGAAGAATACCAGCGAAGGCAGAACATTGGCCACGGAATCGCTCAACGAGAGGTCTTCCTTCACAAAATTGGACGCAATGCCCACAAGGTCTACAAAGCCCATGGCAAAAAAGCAGAGCATTACCGGTATCAAAGCGAGTTTATTTGTCTTGCTCATGATGTTTATTTTGAGTTTAAGTTTGATTTGACTTTCGTTTGCAAAGTTATCATGTCAGGAACGATCTGAGACCGAAAAAATCGTTCATCCCACCCGATTTTTGTTTCAATGAAACAGAAATGCTTGCAGACGAACGATTTTACGCATCGTCTTGTGGTTTATCCCGACTAAGATGTCAGTCTTTTGTCGGTCCGCATGACGCATCATTGCTTTGCACAATTAGCGGCCTATTTCAGGTCGTAAATACGGGCTTTACCGCCTTTAACACTGAGTTTGGTATAGGGTGAAGACGGGAAGACGATGTTCGACATGGCCATTTTCCCATCGGCGTCAAAGACTTCGATGCTGCTTTTGTCTATGAAGATTTGGAGCGTACGTATTTTCCCACGTGTCGGGGCTTGGGTCACCGTGGCGAAATCGTTGGAAAAGCTGGTATCGCCGCTCTTTGTCCTATCCATCTCGAAAGTTTCCTTGGCAGCATTATAGGTCATCGTGACGTTCTCGCCCTGAGCGTTGGACAGCGTGATGACGGTGTTGTTGCGCAGTCGGACGTCGATGCGACAGGCCTCTGTGAGCTGCTTGACGGGCTTCGCGGAGAATGCGTCCATGACTTCCCTACTCGGTTTCACGCTGCAATAGGTCTCGCCGCGATAGCTGAACAGGCCGAGGTCGCGCGGCAATCCGTTGGCGGAGCGATACTGCCTGGTAGGCACTTGGTTGGCATACTGCCAGTTACTCATCCATGGCATGGCTACGCAGCGGCCGTCGGGAGCATTGCTAAAGGTGACGGTGGCATAATGGTCCTTGCCCCAGTCCATCCATTTGGTCTCCTCGGGAGCATCCTCACACACGAACTTGTGCCCGTCGAAAGTGCCGATGAAATACTGAGTGGCCGACCCTCCGAATGGTCCTCCCGGGTTGATGTTGCAAATCAGCAACCAGCGGTCGCCCATCCTTATCAGGTCGGGACATTCCCACACACCGTCGTGGCTGCCGTAGCCTTCGCCAAAGTCGCTCTCATGCGTCCAGTCCTTCAGATTGGGCGAAGAATAGATCTTCATGTGCTGACCTTCGGCAAGGATCATGTTCCATTGGCCAAGGTCCTCGTTCCAGAAGACATTCGGGTCGCGGAAATCGGGCACATTGGACATGAGCACCGGGTTTCCGGCATATTTCGTAAACGTCTTTCCGTCGTCAGTGCTGTAGGCCAGGCTCTGTGTCTGATTCTGTCCGGCCGAAGTGTACATGGCCACAACGGCACCACGTCCAAACCCTGCTGTATTGTTCTTGTCTACAACGGCCGACCCGCTGAATATCGTGCCTAAGGCGTCCGGCTCCAAAGCGTTGACTTCATGCGTCCAGTGCATCAGGTCGCGTGAAGTGGAGTGGCCCCAGGTCATGTTCTCCCACTGCGACCCGTAGGGGTTGTGCTGGAAGTAGAGATGCCACACGCCGTCCTTATAGAACATGCCGTTGGGGTCGTTCATCCATCCGTAGCGTGGCGTGTGGTGGTAAACCGGGCGAAAATTCTCCCGGTTTTGCGTGTCAAACGTGTTGGTGCACTGCATCTGTTTCCAGCAGACAAAGTCCTTGAGCGACGTTTGTCCGCCCGCAGCATCGGCGTTGCCGCGTGCCATGGTGATGTCGAGCAAGATTTCTCCCTCGACAAACTCATCGAGCTGGAGCGGCACAAAGTAGTCGGTCTTGTCCGCAGCCAGTCGGCAGTTGAATTCCTTCACTACCTTGCAATTCTGAATTACTCGTATATGGTCATTCTCCCGACTCTCCTCCACCGGCAGCAGCAGGTATTTAGCATCGGTGGGTACACGCTGCATCACGTGGTTTTCACTGAGAAAACGCGTGGTTTGCGCATGCAAGGAGCCTATGACGAAGAAGCAAAGCATGATTGCTATCAAAACGAATTTATTAGTCTTGCTCATAATGTTATTTTGAGTTTAAGATTGATTTAATTTTCATTTGCAAAATTACCATATTCGGGGCAGACTGGCGCTGAAAAATCGTTCATCCTACCCGATTTTTGTTTCAATAAAACAGAAATACTTGCGAATGAACGATTTTACAAGATGTCATACGGTTTTTCTCATCGGAGATATCTGCCTATTTTAGATCGTAAATACGGGCCTTGCCACCTTTGACGCTGAGTTGAGTATAGGGGGACGACGGGAAGACCACATTGGACATGGCCATTTTCCCATCAGCATCGAAGACTTCGATGCTGCTTTTGTCTATGAAAATTCGGAGCGTACGTATCTTTCCGTAGGTCGGAGCTTTGGTCACCATAGTAAAATCTTTTGAGAAACTCGTGTCTCCGCTCTTGGTCCGATCCATCTCGAAGGTTTGATTCTTGGCGTCATAGGTCATTGTGACGGTCTCGCCCTGAGCGTTGGATAGCGCGATAACGGTGTTGTTGCGCAACCGAACATCAACACGGCAGGCCTCGCTGAGACGTTTGGCAGGCTTCGACGCGAACGCGTTCATCACCTCCTGCGTCGGCTTCACGCTGCAATAGGTTTCTCCCTCATAGCTAAACAGACCGAGTTCGCGCGGCAAACCGTTCATCGAACGATACTGCTTGGTGGGCACTTGGTTGGCATATCGGCCATTGGTCATCCACGACATCGCTACATGACGGTCGTTGGGAGCATTGCTGAAGGTGACGGTGGCATAATGATCTTGGCCCCAGTCCATCCATTTGGCTTTCTCGGGAGAACCTTCACTCGTGAATTTGTGACCGTCGAAGGTGCCGACAAAATACTGCGTAGCCGGGCCTCCGGCTGCTGAACCTTGGCTAATGTTGCAGATAAGCAGCCAGCGGTCGCCTATCTTCAGCAGGTCGGGACATTCCCACACACCCTCGTGGCAGCCATAGCCCTCGCCAAAATCGCTCTCATGCGTCCAGTCCTTCAGATTGGATGAGGAATAGATCTTCATGTGCTGACCTTCGGCAAGGATCATATTCCATTGGGCGATCTCCTCATTCCAAAACACCTTGGGGTCGCGGAAGTCGCGCGTGTTGGACACGATCACCGGGTTGCCAGCATATTTCGTAAACGTTTTTCCACCGTCGGTACTGTAGGCTACACTCTGTGTCTGACTCTGTCCGGCCGAAGTGTACATGGCCACAACGGCACCACGTCCAAATCCTGCCGTATTGTTCTTGTCTATAACGGCCGACCCACTGAATATCGTGCCTAAGGCGTCCGGCTCCAAAGCGTTGGCTTCATGCGTCCAGTGCATCAGGTCGCGTGAAGTGGAGTGGCCCCAGGTCATGTTCTCCCACTGCGATCCGTAGGGATTGTGCTGGAAATAGAGATGCCAAACGCCGTCCTTATAGAACATGCCGTTGGGGTCGTTCATCCATCCGTAGCGTGGCGTGTGGTGGTAGACCGGGCGAAATTTCTCCCGGTTTTGCGTGTCAAATTCGTCAGATGTCTTCATCTGTTTCCAGCAGACGAAGTCCTTGAGCGACGTTTGTCCGCCCGCAGCATCGGCGTTGCCGCGTGCCATGGTGATGTCGAGCAAGATTTCTCCCTCGGCAAACTCATCGAGTTGGAGCGGCACAAAGTAGTCAGTCTTGTCCGCAGCCAATCGGCAGTTGAATTCCTTCACTACCTTGCAATTCTGAATCACCCGTATATGGTCATTCTCCCGGCTCTCCTCCACGGGCAGCAGCAGGTATTTAGCATTGGTGGGTACACGCTGCATCACGTGGTTATCACTGAGGAAACGCGTGGTTTGCGCATGCAAAGAGCCCATGACGAGCATCAGGAGAAAGATAATAACTACATTTTTTTTCATATCAACCGATTTTATGTCTTATGCTACCAAGTCATTTATTAGCAGTCGTTACTACACATTATTAATAACCTCTGTTCTGCGTATACAGTCCGGGGATATAATAAAGCTGATTGTAGGGAATGGGGAAAAACTCATTCTTTTGTGGCGTGAAATGTGCATCGCTATAATATTGAGCATAATCTTGACCGTCATAGGAATCTTTAGCCTCACGCTCGAAAAAGGCATTGAGCGTTTTTGAGGCAATGCCCCAACGTCTCAGGTCGAAGAATCGTTCGTGCTCCATACCCAGTTCCATGCGCCGTTCACGTCTCACACATTCTCTTGCAACCTCTTTACTGGCAAAATAGTTTTTCGGATAGAGTGCTATTTCGCATTGGTCTGCTGCATAGTCTATATGCTTGTCAATAGAGTTGGCAGCCCGTTGCCTTATTGCATTGATAATGGTTTGAGCTTCGTCAAGCCTACCCAATTCCACCAGTGCCTCCGCGCGGTCGAGCATCGAACCTGTGTAGCGAATAACATATTCGTTCATGGGGAAGGCCTGCCAGGGTGTGTTATAGGTTTCTCCCTTAGATCTTTGGGGTACCTCTTTCATAGAAGTATAATAGCCATAGGTATTGGGAGTGCGGGAGTTTGCTGTAGTAAGGGTATAGGCTTCCTCATATTTGTAGGGGAATGTAGGCATTCCTACTGTATGGAAAAGTCTTGGATCCCATTTCTGAGCATTAGCGGCACCATTGATAGGATAGCTGTTATGGACCTTGCCCTGCGCTTCATCCGGCAGCCCGTCTTTCGTCTTGAAATTATTGACGAAATCCTGTGATGGCTTATGAAAATCCCATCCACATGACCAAATACCCCATGTGCCATTCAGCGTGTTCGACCAGTTGGCACGACCGAATGTGGTATGGTCGTCTTGATAGTCTGAACATTGCACGGCAAATATAGATTCCTTGCTGTTTTTATAGTCCGGCAAGAAAATATCTCCGTAGTCTTCAAGATAGCCATACTGCGAATTAGCAACGACATCCGTGTATTCCACCACCTTGTTCATATAATCCTTGTTAATGAAGTCCACGCCGGTGCTGTCTTCATAGCCATTTCCCCAAGCTCTTTCCAAATAGCATTTAGCCAAATAGGCTGCTGCCGCCACCTTGTTGGCCCGTCCGCCATCAGTTTGTTCTTTGGGCAACACCTCATAGGCTGTCTGGAAATCTGCGATGATTTTATCCCACAACTGGTCATAGGACAAGGCATCATTGGGCGTCTGCTCCTGCGTTTTTTCTTTGTAAACCTCCTCGTCTATCCATGGAATCTTACGAAAGACACGCAATAACTTGAAATAGAAATGAGCGCGCAGGAACTTCACTTCAGCGATGCGCTGCTTGGTTAGCTCTTCCCCCAACTTCTCATTACCATACTGATCGAGTGAGAGCAAAGCTCGGTTACAGCGTGACACGGCACAATAAAGTCGATACCACAACTCATCGAGCGGCCCTAAGGTTGGCGTAAGCGATGACCACACCTCCACAGGATGGTATTCGGTGTCGGTTATGCCGAATCCTCCTTTTAGGCAGTCGTCTGAAGCAACGTCACCATAAGGCCAGAGGTTAAACGGGTAAGTATACCAGCAGTCACCAAGCATAGCATAGGCACTGGTCACCATACTGTTGGGATCTGAAAACGCCTTATCTTCATCTACGACTGCAGAAGGAGTGTAATCCAGGAAATCATTGCAACCGGTCAATGAGAATCCAAGGCAAATAAATATAATAGAAATGAATGTTTTTTTCATGACTTTGTATGACTTTGATAATATTAAAATCCAATTTGAAGTCCGAACGACACAGATGTGGCCAATGGATAGGCCCAGTTTGGGTTTTCGGGGTCGGAGCAAGTAAGACTATTGCTCTTCAGCGTGAACAGATTCTGTCCTGAAACATAAAGCCTTGCATTCGACATTTTCAGTTTGTTCATCAACGTGCGTGGCAGGTTATAGCCTACCTGTAGCGTACGAAGTTTCAAATAAGACCCGTTCTCCACATAGTAAGAAGACACACGCCCTTCGTCGGCAGTATTGTTGGTCGTCAGCGCCGGAATAGTGGAGCTTGTATTGTCGGAAGTCCATGCCTGAAGCAGGCGGCTGCCCTTGTTAGAGCCGGCATCAACAATGCTCCAGAAATCAGTCTGGAACTTCTGATTATTGTAGACATCCTGATTGGCCACACCCTGCAAGAACATCGTAAAATCAAAATTCTTGTAGCTCAGCCCCACATTGAGACCGTAAGAGAAGGCCGGTACCGGGTCGAGAATCCAAGTCTGATCATCCGCGTCGATAACGTTATTATCATCGAGATCTGCATATTTCAATCCGCCTACACGAGCGTTTACCTGACCGGAAGCAAGCACTTCTTCCTCATTCTGGAAAATTCCTTCGACCACGTAGCCTACCATTGAACCATAAGGCTTACCGGCCTCAACTAAGTTCTCCTTCGTCGTATGGGCATAGGAGCCGGTGGTAGAAGACGGCAGCGTGGTCACCTTATTGCGGAAGAAGTCGATATTTCCGTTTACGTCGATACCCAATCCACAAGCGAGTTCCTTGCGATAGCCCAGTGTAAACTCCATACCCCAGTCTCGCAATGAAGGACCGTTGGACCAGGAGGAGCCGCCTTCACCCATCACGGCCAAAAATGCCGGATTAATGAGCATATCGGTGATATTCTTGATGTAGGCATCCACTGTTCCGTAGAGCGTATTTCCAAAGAACATATAGTCTATTCCGACATTATACTGCGTCGTTGTTTCCCACTTCAGGTTTTCGTTGCCTATCTGTGTGGCACGATAGCCTGATGGGAATGTTCCCGAGCCCTGGAGATAAAGATCGTAAGCCGTGGAAGTCACGCGATCGAGTCCGTAATCGGCTACATAGAGTCCAAAGTGGGCATTGTTGTCGATGCCCTGGTTGCCGGTCTTACCCCACGACAGTCGCAACTTGAGGTCGTCAATCCATTCTTCCTTCATCAATTGTGAAATACGGAATCCCAGCGATGCAGCGGGGAAATCTCCCCATCGGTGGTTCTTACCAAAACGTGAAGACCCATCGTGACGCAGCGTAAACGAGGCGAGGAGCAAGTCTCGGTAATTATAATCTACTTTACCGAAAAATGAGGCCAGCCTGTATCCCACCTTTGCTCCGGTGTTGCGCATCGTGCCTGTGGCAGCATTGGGCCACATATAATCGGTATTTTCCAAGGCATATCCCTCTGACAAAGCATGGAAATCCACAAATGTTTGTTTATTGATTTCAGAGCCCAACAGTACAGAGAAATTATGTTCCTTTTTAATATCAAACATATAGTTCAGTGTGTTCGACCACGTATAGTTGGTGTTGTTCGTCTGCCCCAAATCGGTTTTTGCGATGTTGTTCTTGACGACGTCCGACTCGTAGGTATGCGTTAAAGCATTGATAAATGAGGTTGTGAAGTCCAAGCCGAAGTTCGATTTAAACAACAGCCCTTCAATGGGCTTCAGTTCCACATAAGCATTACCAAACAGTCGCCAGAAATCAAGGTGATTATCCTTGTTGTGATATTCCTCGCGCACAGGGTTTTGCCTATCGCTCATTCCCCCCACAGGACCGGCAAAGGTTGTCCCGTCTATCTCATAGACAGGCACGGTGGGTGACATTTTCAAGGCATTCTCCATCGGTGCACAGTCCACCTGATTGGTGTAGGAGAGGGTGAAGTTCTCGCCAACAGAGACCAGCTTGTTCACTTTATAGCTGCTGTTCAATCGTGCGGAGAACGTTTGGAAATTGGTATATTTCAAGATACCGTCATTCTTCTTGTACCCCAAAGAGAACAACGTTGTCGATTTTTCACCGGCATTGGAAAGCGACACATTATAGTTGCGCGAAAATCCCACCCGAGATATTTCGTCAACCCAGTCTGTATTCGAAAGGAGCATTGTGCGCTTCCTGTTGATATAGCCGTCATAGAGGCCGTTCACTGTGTAGTCTTGATATTGCTTCGTTTCCGGATTCCACACTCTGATGCCGAAGCCATCGTTTGCGTTCAAATCCAGTCCATAGTTGCTGGCATAAGCCACGGGGTCTATACCGTCGTTCAGGGCAGCCTGCGCCATCGCCGTTGCGTAGCCCTTTGAATCAAGCAATTTCATTTTCGATTGTGAGCTGTAGAACTGTGCCGTTAAATTCGTAGAGAAATCTACTTTCACCTTATCACCTTTCTTGCCTTGTTTTGTCGTGATAATAATCACGCCATTGGCAGCACGGCTACCATAAATAGAGGCCGAGGCGGCATCCTTGAGTATCTGCATACTTTCAATGTCGTTGGTGTTGAAAGTGTTCATCGACGTAGTGAGTGGAACACCGTCGACAATATAAAGAGGTTCTTGGGACGAGTTAAAAGAGCCGATACCTCTTATACGCACGGTAGCCGTTCCACTTGGAGAGCCATTGTTGGTGATGGTTACACCGGGCACTTTGCCCTGCAACGCCCTCATAGGGTCAGCATCTGGTGCGGTCTTCAATCCGTCTGTGGTTACCACCGACACCGCACCGGTCAAATCGGCCTTGCGCTGAGTGGTGTAACCGGTCACAATAACTTCGTTCAGGTCGTTGGCATTCTCCTTGAGGGTCACCGCCATGCCTTCGGCGGCAGGAAGTTCAATTGTCTTATAGCCGACGTAGGAGATGACAAGCGTCGCCCCGCGATTCACTTCCAACGTGAAATGACCATCCAGGTCGGTCACGGTGCCGTTAGCGGAATTCTTTTCCATGACTGTAGCCCCGATGACACCCGCACCGGTTTCGTCGACAATGGTGCCGGAGGCTCCCGTCTTCTGAGCACTGGCGACCATACAAACCATGATGAGCATGATACTCAATAGGATTTTTCTTAGGTTTTCCATTGATTAATTGTTAATGTTAGTATTCTGGTTTTCTGCCGGCAAATATATAATAGAAGACGGATAGGCCTATAAAAAATATCGTTCATCTATCCCTAAAATATGTTTCATGTAACATAATTGCGGGTAGATGAACGATTATTTGCAGCGTCTGGCAGCAGTTGTCCCCCCAGCCGAGGTTAGCCGACAAGTTCACTGGGGCTGATGTTGAACTCGTCCTTAAAACATTTAGTGAAATAAGAGGGCGAAGTGAAGCCCACCGCATAAGCCACTTCGGAGATGGTCTGGTCGGTGGTTTCAAGCAGTTTTTTACCCCGTTGCAGACGGGCGGTGCGCAAGAGTTCCACGGGCGAGTGCCCCGTGAGCGCCTTCACCTTGCGGTAGAGTTGCACACGACTCAGTCCGATTTCCTCCCCGATATGCTCCACGCTGAGGTCGGAATCGTGGAGGTTTTGCTGGATAATGTCACGCAGACGGGCGATAAACGTCATGTCACGGTCGCCTAAAGTCGGTCGTGAGGCAGCCATCGAGGGAGCTTGGGGCGTACTCGGGAGGGAAGCCTGCGCCTCACCGCCGGCAAACCGTTGCCGCAGCTGCTCACGGTTTTTCAGCAGGTTGGCGATACGGGCCAACAATACCTTAGCGCTAAACGGCTTGACGATATACGAGTCGGCACCCGTCTCATAGCCTTCAGCCATCTGTTCGTCGAGCGACCTCGCCGTGAGCAGGATAACGGGAATGTGGCTCGTGGCCGTGTAGGTCTTGAGTTCCCGGGTAAAAGTCAGTCCGTCCATCACGGGCATCATCACGTCGCAAACCACGATGTCGGGCACGGTCTTGCGCGCCAGACTCAGTCCGCTCTTGCCATCTACAGCCTCGCTCACGTGATAGTGGTCGTTCAATATCATCTTGAGGTAGGCCCGCACGTCGTTATTGTCGTCAATGACCAGTATCTCGGGCTTGTCGATTTCCTCGGCCGACACCACATCTTCCAAATGGCGTTCCACGTTGACCTGTGTGGTGCTATATTGTGCATCGGGAATCTCAATCGTTGGCGCTGTTATCGGCGTCTCCCCGACTTCGCCCTCCTGACGCATGGGGAGCTTCACGGTGAAGCAGGTACCCCTACCCTTTTCGCTCTCCACGCTCACCTCGCCGTGATGCAATTCTGTCAAAGCCTTGACCAGGGCAAGACCGATGCCTGTTCCCCCCGATGCTCCCCGGGCTTGATAGAAACGCCCGAAGATATTGGTCAGGTCTTTCTCCCCGATGCCCACGCCCGTGTCTTTCACACGAATGACGTAGCGGTCGCCCTCCCGTCCGAGCGTCGTAGTGACCACTCCGCCTGCCGGCGTGTATTTCAGGGCGTTGCTCATGAGGTTCTGATAGAGATGATTAAGCTTTTCTGCATCGGCAATGATGGTGTCGTCATCGATGTCGCTCTCCATCTTCAGGCTGATGTGACTGTTTTCGGCGGCTGCATCAAAGGCCCCGCACCATTCTCGCAGAGCTTTGCCGAGGGAGAAGCGGGTGAGGTGAAGCTTCATCTTGCCATTTTGCACCTTGCGGAAATCCAGTATTTCGTTGACCAGTTGCATCAGCACGTGCACATTGCGCCGTACCATTTGAAGCAACCGTCGCTCGTTGTCGCGGATGTCTCCGCTCTCCAGCAAGCGGTCCACGGGGTCGGCAATGAGCGTGAGAGGCGTGCGTAGCTCATGACTCACATTGGTGAAAAACGACAGCTGGGCTTGTGTCATGTTTCTCACCTCGTCGTTCAGTCGCTGCAGTTCGCGGTTGCTGTCGGACAACTGCGTGCTGAGCCTGGCTTTGCCGAGGTAGGCGCGATAGGTCAGAAAGATGGCAACAATAATGAGCCCTAAGGCGGCAACGAGCACCACGATGAATCCGCGCTGCATAGTGTACTGGCTGAAATAGGCATCCACCTTCTTGTGCATCACATCGAGGTTGGCGTTCTGCCGTTCCATGTCCTTCGCTTCCATGAGTAGCAGTTCGGCGTTGTCGTGGGTAATGATAGTTGTCGTGAGAGGGTTGTCGCGCTTGAAAGGTTGTTTGCGCAATATGCGCATGGCCAGCGCAATGACCTCGTCGCCCTTGGTGGGATAGAGATAGGACGCCTCGAATATGCCGTCACGCACCAGCTCCAGACCGCCGCCCTTCGTGGCCAGTCCGTCGATGCCCGTGAATTTCGCCTTCACGTCTCCCCCTTTCTGCTTCAAGACTTTGTAGGCTCCCCAGGCCATACGGTCGTTGTGGGCAAAGACATAGTCAAAGTCCCCGGTCTCGGCCAAGATGCGAGTCATGGCCCGGGCGCCGCTCTCCTCTTTCCAGTTGCCGGCTGCCGAGGCCACTATTTTTACGTTGGGAAACGCTTTGAGCCCGTCTGTAAAACCACGATGGCGCTCCACGGCAGGCGACGAGCCGTCGAGACCGCGAATTTCCACCACACGGCCCCGTCCCTTGAGCTGTTGGGCGATAAACCGTCCCATCGTCTTACCCATGTTGTAATTGTCGCCGCCGATGAAGGCCGTGTACTTGTCGGAATTCACCTTGCGGTCGTAAAGAATCACGGGGATGCCTTTGTCGTAGGCACGATTCACGGCCCGGGTGATGGAATTGTACTGATTGGGCGCCACGATGAGCAGGTCCACACCCTCATCAACAAACTTGTCTATCTGCGCTATCTGTTTCTCGCTGTCGTCGTTGGCCGATGCCAGCCGCACCTCTATGGAGTCGTTGAAATACTCGCTCGTCTTCAATTCTCGGTTGAGCTTGTCTCTCCAGATGTCGATGCTGCACTGCGACACGCCGATGACATATTTGCGAGGCTGTTGCACGCAGGAGATTAAAGTAAAGAAAATAAAGAATATGACAAGGAATCTTCTCATGCTTTTACAGTTTCTTATAGTTGCAAATATAAGCAAAAATGCCCTGAGGAAAAAGGAAAAGGAGGATTTTATGAAGGGGGTAGTAGATTCGCCAGACACCTTTCCTCTCTCCTCTATGAAGCAAGAAATCAAATACAAGTTTGAATTGTGTGTGGCCATCACTCCAATACAACATAAGAATTTTATATCGAGAATACACCTATGATGCCTGTGGGGGTACGGCGAAAAATTGGGCAATTAGTATAAACAGAGCTCTCAATAAAGAGAATGACACACAAAAAACAAACGCCCATTTGTTTCAGGGCACATTCCATGAAATTGAGTTACGCAATACAGAATAGCTATAAATATTTTTGTTAAAACGCAATTCTTCATGTTAAAATATATGAAAATTAAAAAAGATTAAAGCATGTGTTTGTAATTATTACAAGTACTTTTTATACTTTTGCAAAATAAATACAGTATGAACCCCATCGGCATATAAAAGAGTGGCGTAGATGCTGTTCATACTGCTGTATGCAAAAACAGTAGTTGCCCAACGGTTGTCGAGAGGGTAAGCAAGAGAGTTGGGTTAGATAATAATTTTAATTAAACTACAATAAATTTCAATCATGACAAAAGTAAAATACGAATCACCGCGCATAACTGTGATCAACGCATGCTGCGAACCCATGCTCGCCGGCAGTGGCCATAGCCAGCCACACATGGGTGCAAGCAAGGAGTCCGATTTTTTCGAATGGGAAGATGAAGACGACCCATGGGACAATGAAGATGCCCTTGAAAGCGAAGCGGGTCACTTTCCATCTATTTTCTAACATTAAAGCAACATCATAGAGAATCATCATAAAGAAATAGAGCTATGAAACAAAAAATCAGAAACATTGCAAGCCACATGGCAAAGTTCATCGCCATAGTGCTGCTTGCTTGCGGCACACAGCAGGCAAAAGGGCAAGAACCAACCCGCCCAGCAAAAAACATAATGATTGATAATTATTTCAACCCCATCACCCCATTGAACAAAGAACTGCTCCCCGACTATGACTTGAATCATAAATTTACCGATGATAAAACCAAGCCAAAAGAGGATCGCCCCAATGGAACTCCCGAAGAGTTGATGGTGACATTCACAAAGGTGTACGACCATGACGGCACCTTTTACGAGAATGCCGAAGCCGACAAAAACGATAAGTTCAACGACTTTTGCGTGGTGCAAGTTGTCGGAAAGACGGCGGGAGGCTGGTGGGCCAAATTCACCGTGGGCGAAATATTGGAAGCCATCCAAACCGAAATCACAAAGCGCAAGGCTGCTTGCGGCACGGAGGGAAAGGCAGCGGCAGGCTATAAGACGAACCCCGTGTGCGAAATGAAATATATCCTGAACCTCGATCTGGAGCTTTTGGAAATCGACTTCGGCGGTGCGGATCGAAAGAGCATGACCATTGTAGACGAATTGAACAAGCTGCGCCAGCCGTTGGCAACCAATGCTCTGGTGTATCTGCCGTATCAAGAGGTAACCGAAAAAAATGACCAAAGCGAATACCGTTATGAGCATTTGGCCGCTCCGGTAAAGAATGTGACCATCAAGGTGCAAAACTTGTACTCAGAATATGGGTTGGCCCTGACTGCGGGCGTAGCCACACCGCTTGGCGACATTGAGATCATCGACAAGCAGCCTTTCTATGCGCTGTGGCCCATAGACTGCATCGGATTGGTCGATCACGATGATTTTTACGATGCAGGGGTCTTTTCTAAGAAGCTTGCCGAAATTTATGATGAAGATAATCTGAGACCAGAAGATGCAGATCCTTACGTCCCGGTCATAACGAAAAGTTGTCACTATATCTACAAACGCAAAGACACTTTCCCCCAAACGGGCGAAAACTATACCACGTTTGTGCCGCCTTTCGAAATACCGCTGATAAATGGGTCTTACTATCAGGGCGATGATTATCTTTTCTTTCTCCCCGATGGAAAAATATACGGTGTAACTTACGACGAGTATAATCATTTGCAGGCCGAGACGGATGAGTATCAGCCAAAAGAAAAAGACAAGGTCTTCACGGCGCACAGAATGCAGCAAAGCGATTTCATAAATGCAACCGAGACCGGGGAGGGCACCGACTACAAAGGCGTGGCAAATTTTGAACCTGCCAGCACGGAGTTGGTGTCGCAGGAACCCTTGATTATCCAGCTCAATCCCGGATACACGTCAGGCGAGGATGGCGTGGGCTACATCGTCAAGATACCGGTATGGAACTCTGCGGGCATCAGGGCCTCAAAAGGTTCCGTCTATTACAAAATGAAAACCTTGTATCGTAGCATATATACTAATGATGAAAGTGTAGGGAAGATGGCAAATTCCGTAGCCACGAATTACTATGATGAGGAAGCGAACATCTACAAGGGAAAGCGCGAATTTGCACCTCACGATTGCTATTATAACGATTCTTTTTTAAAATGGGTGGCTACCTCTGACGACACCTATCAACCCGCTCACAGCCAAGGTACCGCAGTGAAACACGAAATGAAGGGTACGATGTGCGGAACGGAACGCAGATCGATAGAGGATGCTGCCAAGCCAAGCAACGTTATCTACTATGTGGCAGAAAACAATCTCTATTCCACCGGCAATTTCGAAGCCGGCGAACAATGGGCTCAGTTCTATCCGTTCCGGGCATGGATTGAGACCTTCGCCACCGATGAAAGCTCTGCTGCCAAGGGCTCGCCGCTGCAGCTTGCCATCCAAGCCGTGGAAGACAACCACACCACCGGCATCACCGACATCAACGGCAATGACGACCATCTGCTCAAAATCGAGGTGGGCAGCGGCACGCTGACCTTCACTGCCAACGCCAACCGCCAGCTCGCCGTTTACGACATTCGCGGCATGCAGGTGGCCACTCTCAGACTCAAGGCCGGCACGCCGAGCGCCGTGAGCCTGCAGCCCGGAATCTATGTGGCCGAGGGAAAGAAGTTTGTCGTAAAATAGAACCCCACCTTACATCGAGTAGGAGATAAACACCAATCATAGGTGTTTACCTCCTACTTTTGTATTTATCAACCTCCCACACCACCGTACATACTTCTCCGCATACGGTGCTTTCGTAAAGGCATCTAATCACAACGTCCGCCACACCTCCCCGGACAAGAGCAAAGTCTCTCCTCTTATGTCTGCTTCATTTTTTTGCAAAGCTATGAAAATTTAGCAGCAGGCAAAAGCGATTGTGCGACAAAATGAATATATCGTCTTTCACGATAAAACAACGGAAAGGGTCGCATTTGGCATGTCTCATAAGGGGCAAACGACTTTTCGTACTGTCACCGACTGCGGATTTGTAAATATGAATGACTCTTTTTCGATGATTCAATGTTGGTGCATCCAGAGTAAAAAGAGCTATGTTTTACCCTTATTTTCATCACGCACAACCCAAAAACAAGTCGGCTTTTTATGATTTGAATTCCTCCATACTGTGGCAAAGCCTTAATCGCGGTATGGCAACGACCTAACGGCAGTGCGAAAGGAACTCATCCACACAGCGGTTAGGGTATTCTCGTCCTGCCATTAGATAGTAAACCGCAGACGGTAAAATAGTAACCAAAAGGAAAGATTTTATAAACATCTGATTATCAGCAAACTACAAATTACGCATATTTTACGAATTTCAGACGGAAAATAATATGATTTTTAAATTCGCGAAATTTAGAGGGGTGTTTGTCAAGAAAAATACGAGTCAGAAGGAAAAGGGTGGAGATGAAAGCCTCAACGGCAGTGCGGATGAGCCTTCCCCGCACGGCCGTTGGGGCCTTACCATGTTATGACAAGGCCGAAACCGCAGCAGCCCAGCCGTTTTAGAGTCATTCGGACCGTCTATGGGGAGAAAAACATAGCCCTTTTGACGCTACATGCCTCGAAAATAATCATCGGAAAATGGTTGAAAGTTTACAACAAACAACCGGGCAAATCTTGTATGCTTTCCAAGCGTATGAGGTGCGCGTGCTCGTATTCCTCCACCTTCTCGTGCTGCCATGTGGTGTGAAACGGAATATGGACGGCATAGCCGCCAAGCTGCAACACGGGCTCGATGTCCGATTTAAACGAGTTGCCCACCATGAGCAACTGGCTCACGTCGGTATCGAAAATGTGGCATAGGCGGATGTATTCATCTCGTGTCTTGTCGGCAACGACAACAATGTCGTTGAAGAAATCGGTCAGGCCCGAACGCACGAGTTTGTTTTGCTGGTCGAGCAGCTCACCCTTGGTAAACACCACCAACTTGTATTTTCGCATGGCCCTTACCGCCTTCAACGCGTCTACCACGTGGGGCAGCGGCGTAGCGGGGAGCGAGAGCAACGTCTTGCCCAGTTCCACGATGCGCAGGATGTCGTAGGCCGCAATCCGACTCTTACTGAATTTCACGGCGTTTTCGACGAGCGACAGGGTAAAGGCCTTGCAGCCGTAGCCCAGCAGCGGCATGTTTGCGCTCTCCACATGGAACAACGCCTCCGAGACGGCTTCCGCTCGTCCGTATGGGGCAAGGATGCGGCAGTATTCGCGCTCCACGCGCTCAAAATGGGTCTGATTGTCCCAGAGGGTGTCATCGGCATCGAAGGCGATGAGCCTGATGTTGTCGGAAAATTGCAGCTGATGATGATCTGATTGCATATACTGTGTTCGTTTTAATAAAAATGTTATCCGGTGCGGACAGGCTCGATGTCGGGGAGCACGAAAACTCCTGCGAAACGGCCAATAGCAGCCCTATCCTATTTTGATACAAAGTTAGTACTTTTTATTCTGAATTGATTTCTATTTTCAACGATTCTGCCTGTATCTCCATCAAAAAAACAAAGGCAAACGCTTACCATTATATATAAAAATGCTTAACTTTGCACCCCGACAGGCGAAAGCCGGGACCGCTGACGGGCGGCAACCCTAATGATTTACAACTTTCAAATAAAACCTAATTTTCAATGAAAAAGGGAACAATAACGGCCTTGCTGGGGCTCATGGTGATGACAACGGCAAGCGCACAAAACAAGCCCACCACATGGATTAACAACGTGAAACTCTCGGGATATGCCATGACGCAGTATCAATATTCCGGACAAGAGGGGGCCAAGTCCAATTCTTTCAATATCCGCTTGGGACGAATCAGCCTCGACGGGCGCGCCGCTACCGACTGGTATTGGAAAATACAATTGCAGTTCAACGGCAATACGTCCACGCTGGGCAGCTCACCCAAAGTGGTGGATGCCTTCGCAGAATGGCAGAAATATGAATTCCTCAAGGTGAAGGTGGGGCAGTTTAAGCGTCCCTTCTCATTTGAAAACCCCATGAACCCCATCGACCAGGGATTCATGAGTTATGCCCAAATCATCATGAAACTGTCTCACTTCACCGACCGCGTGGGCATGCATTCGAGCAACGGACGCGACATCGGTGTGCAACTGCAGGGTGATTTCCTCAAAAACAGCAACGGCCGCAACCTGCTCCACTATCAGGTGGGCGTGTTCAACGGTCAGGGCATCAACACCAAAGACGTGGGACAGCAGAAAGACATCATCGGCGGCGTATGGGTGATGCCCGTCGCAGGTATGCGTCTCGGCGTGTTCGGGTCGGAAGGTTCCTACAGCCGCAAGGGCACATGGACCAACAACCAGGGTAACACCGTGTCGGGCATTCGCCGTCTGCCCCAGCACCGCTATGCTATCTCCGGCGAATATAAGTTTGACGACTGGACCGTGCGCTCCGAGTATATCCACTCCACCGGAAAGGCTTTCAAGACGACCTATAACAGTTCGGCCGACTTGTCCAAAACCGATGTCAACAAGGCCTTAGGCAACAAGGCCGACGGTGTGTATGCCCTGGTTATTGCACCGGTCATCAAACACAAGCTCTATGCCAAGGCTCGCTATGATATGTATCGTCCTTCGGGCTCATGGGGAGACAGCAAGACCCGCTATGAAGTAGGCGCCAACTATGTCTTCAACAAGAATGTACAGCTCAACGCTGAATATGCTCGGGTGAACGATCGCTCGCTGGCCGAGCACAACTACGATATGTTTGACGTGCAGCTCGACTTCAGATTTTAAGAAGCCAACAACGCAAACAGGACGGCTGCTCTCTCACAAAGTGACAAGAAGGAGCGGCCGACCGATGAAAAGCAAGAGGCAACACCAATAAAAATCCCCAAGCTACCATTGCATAGCTTGGGGATTTTTGTTGGTCATTATTTTCTATTCTTTACAACCAAGTCATCACTTCGTGTCCTTGCTTGTGGGGAATAACGAAATTCTCAGTCTGGCAGCTCCCATCGGCACCAGACGAATGGGCGTGTCAGTCGTGCTGCGCTTGGCATATTTCGTCGGCAGTAGGTCGGTCATGCCCGTAGCATCATACCCCCACGAGGGAATCTCGTTGCCCACCGCCGTAAACGATAGGGGCACGTTTTCAAGTGTGAAAGGATAGTCGTCGGCAGGCCAGGCCTTTTTCTCTATCTTCAGGTTTATCGGCATATTGTTGTCGTCCACCTTCAAGGCATAGTTCCAGGCCGACTTCGGCTTGATGACATAACATGGCCACAGCGATGCGTCCACGCCCTCCTGCCAGTGGGAATCGTCTTGCACAAACTCGGTGTCGCGGCTGTCGTGCTGTTCGAAATTCTCGTCTATCTTCAACGAGAGGGTCAGCGGACCGTAGTTCACGCTCACTCCCGCCTTGTTCTGCTGCCATACTCGGGTGGAAATCGTCATTGGCATGTGCAGATTCACCACATCGCCATTCTTCCATTCCCTGTTGATACGCACATATTTTCCCTCTGCATTGGCGGCTGATACCGCCTCGCCGTTCACCGTCACCGTTGCGCCGGCAGCCCATTGAGGGATGCGCAGGTAGAGCGGGAAAGTCACGGGGGACTCCGTTTCAAGCGTGAACTTCACGGATTCCTCAAACGGATAGTTGGTCGTTTCGATCAGCTTCACGCTTTGACCTGCTCCTACCTTAGCCTCGGTCTCGCTTGCCGCATAGAGCATGGTGGCCAGTCCGTTGTCGGTGGTGGCCATGACAAGGTGCTCGGTGTAATAGGGCCATCCCATCCCGTGATTATGCTGGCAGCACCGGCTGCTGAAGGGGCTCATGGACAGCATACCGCGCAGATTGTTGTCGATGCTCGGTCCATGGAGCTTCTCGTCGCTGATGGCCATGTTGGGCGACGTGATATAGCGCAGCGCCTTCATATCCTTGGTGAGGGCTGCGGGATAGGTATTGAAAGCCACATCCTCACAATGGTCGGCCCAGAAGGGATCGCCCGTGATGCCCATCAGGATTTCGTCGCTGGCCATCTGCTCCACAATGGCGCAGGTTTCGGCTCCCTGTCGCGGATCGAAATAGCCCGCACGGGCGTTCTCGTCGGCACCATACATACCGCCCGGCACCTGGCCATAGCGTTCACGCATGATATTGAAGCTGTTGTAAGTGGCCTGAAGCATCTCCGGTTTGCCATTATACATATAATAGGTAGCCGGCTCGCGGAAACCCTGTGCCACGTTCACCCCATGCCAGTTGGGCAACGTGTTCTCCTGCGCCCAGTCGGACGTGTTTCTGTGCAGCTTGTCTATGAGCGGCAAAAGACTCTCGTCGCCCGTGATATTGTAGAGCCATTCCACGCTCCACATATTGTCGCCGCCACGTTTCTCCTGCCACAGCCCCTTGAGGAACTGATCTTCGGGCACGGTCAACTCATATTTGAAATAGTCGGTCATGGCTGTCAGCACACGCTCGTCACCACTGTATTCGTAGTAGGTTTGGAGCGCCCAGAGCATCACCATCTGCGCCCAGAGCTCGGGGTTGCCGTTCTCATAGTTGCGCGGACCTAAAAAACCGTCGTCTTTCTTGTTGGTCAGCACGGCCTCAAACCATGTCTTTGCCTCGTTGATCATTTCTTCGTCGTTCAGAATGTAGGCCAGACTGCTATAGCCACGCAACCAGTAAGGCACCTCTTCCCAGCCATGATCGCCCGTATCAGACAACCACTGGTTGTTGTTCTTGTCGAGCCAGGCACTGATTGTTCCAAGTTTACCGTTCAGTCCGTTTTTCTGTAACTCCAGACATCGGAGCAACCAGCCCTTGGGCTGAATCTTCCCAACGGGGAGCTTGAGCAGCGGGGCAGCCTTGAGCGGAGCCCGGAAATTGGTGTAATTGGAACTCGTCCCGAGTTCGGGTCGGTCTACCACTGTGGTTTGTGCATAAGTGAACGTTGCAGACATCAGCAATCCTGCAACAAGGACTTTAATTCTCATATTCTTATTCTTAAACATTTTGATTTAGCTTAATTTCCCATGACGGCCTTCCTGCCATCCACGATATAAACTCCCTTTGGCAGGTTGTGTGTGTTTGTGCCGAGATAAACACCTGTCGTGCTGTAAATCCGTCCGTCCCCTACCCTGCTGCCAACTTGGGAGAAGGCTTGGCCGATAGATGTGGGCACATAATCTCTTACAAGGGCCAGGGCATAGTCGATGTGTCCGCCGCCATCGCCCTGTCTCAACGACACGGCCAGCACGTTGTCGCCTTCCCTTAACTGCTGCTTCATCTCCTCGGGCACAACATATACAGCATAGTCGTTGTCATTGTATCCCGCAGCGCTCCACAGTTTCACACCGTTGATATACACGATGGGGTCTTCGTCGTAACTGCAGGAGAGTTGGAGTTGGCCGTCCTTGATTTGCTGGAGGTCGTCAGCCGTGAGATTGAAGTGGCGACGAACCAGAATGGGACGCACCTGACTCGGCCATTCCGTGGTGTAGAACATATTGTCGTCATTACTAAACGGTCCAACGCCCGCTATCCAGTCGCTTTCGTCCTCTTCGGGAGAAGCCCAGTTGGCAGCTTCGGCATCGGCAAGGTCTTCATTGTAGTTCAGCAGATAATATTTGCAAGACCAGGGGCCGAAAGCTACCGGAGCGAGATAATACTTCGACTCGGTCATGTCGGCCTCGTAGAGTCCGCAATCGGCAAAGGCGCCGCCCCAATTCTGATGCACGTGTACGGCCAGCACGTTTGGCGAGCCGTCCATCTTGATCAGTTTCTTCTGCTCGGGAGTCAGCAACACCGTCTCGTCGTTGTTCCATCCATCGGCGACCTTGTGCACAAGCTCACCGTTAATATACCATTCCGAGGGAGCATCATCGTGCCCGCAAGCGAGGTAGATGTCCCTCTGCACTGGCTTGTCGATGGTGAAAGTGCGGCGCATATACATTTCTCCCATGATATCAACATTGACCCATTGGAAGGAAGGCTGGTCCTTGTAGTAGGCATCGGAACTGAACGGGGCTTTGGCTTGCTGCCACGCAATGCTACCGTCGGTCAGCTCATAGGCAGGGTCGTACCATTTGCGGCCGGAGGCGTCGTCATCGGGCGTTGTCCATATCTTGTTATAGTATTGGTCCTCATATCTGCGATTCTCATTGAACACCCACACATCGGCCGTGTAAGGCTCCGAGGGGGTATACTGGGACGATGGGAGAATGACATTGTCGCTGTTGAACGTGCTCTTTACCTGCTCTTGGGCAGCAGCAGGTAAGGCCTGTGCTAAGGCAATGACCAATGCACACAGACTGACGGGTAACGGTTTAAATTTCATGTGAACAAATTGCTTAAGTTTATATAAATCTATAAGGTTGTGATATTTCCAGGCCCTATCTCGGGACAGCGAAGCCCCGATGCTCCCTGCAGCGATAGGCATCAAGACGGCGGAATGTCAACTGGGCCGCAACGCCTTGACTTGATTGCAAAAATAAGGAAAATATTTGAGCAGCCCAAGCAATCTGTCGTAAAAAAAACGGAAAAGAGCCAAGGCACTTCAAGAATGAATTAATCGATAATAAATATTCGGATGACCAGAAATAATGGAAAAGATTTTCATTCCGAAATCTCAACTTCATTTACACAATTTTCAGACCGTCTCTCCCGTTATATTTATGCTTCATACACTCAAGGAAAGGCCTCTTTTATGAAACGAATTTTGATACTCACGGCCGTCGTGCTCGTTGTCTCGATGGTATGTTCACACAACACCAACCAACAAATCGGCCTGGACTGCGATGCCTCTCCGATAGCCAATGCCCGCAACTGCGCCCCTCTCCTCGGGGGCTATGCGCCTTCCCGCATCAGCCATTCCGCCTCCTATCGGCTGACAAATGACAGCACTTGTGAGAAGATGGTGAGACCGTCTGACAAGCCCTCCAGCGAGCGGCAGAAATGGATGGACCGCACACGAGCCATCAACACGATGGTGGGTACCGACTACGCCGTAACCTCATCGCCGGCACGTTACGGAAAGGGGTCGGAGGAGCACGGACAGACCCTGCCGGCGGTGCTGGAGCCTCACGGACAAACGTTTTGGACACCCCAGACACAAGACACCGAACAGAAATGTGTGGCACCCTATTATTACCGCGACTCGCTCTTTCAGGGATTTCGTGCAAGCCACTGGCTGGTGGGCGGTTGCACGCAAGACTACGGGTCGTTCACCCTGATGCCAATGATGGGTCACCTGCGCCTAAAAGCCACCCAGCGGGCCACGCCGTTTGCGCACGAGGATGAGGTTTCGCATCCATATTATTATGCGGTCAAGCTGCCCAAGGAACATCTGCTGACTGAAATGACGGGGCGCAGCCGCAGTGCCATTTTCAGATTCATCCCCGACCAGTCGGGCGAGATGCATATCGTTGTCCATCCCAACAGCGACGAGGGGGAGGGATTTGTTACGGTGGACTCGGCCGGAAACCGTATATGGGGCTATAACCCCGTACACCGCATCTATCAGGGATGGGGTGAGAAAGCGGGATTCAGCGGTTGGTTTGTGGTGCAGTTTCAGCGTCCGTTCAAGGCCTATGGGGTAAAAGACTCGGTGGCTTTTGTCACATTTGACGCGCGTGCCGGTGACACCGTGCTGGCCAAGGCGGCCTGCAGCTTCAATGATTTGGTGGGCGCCATGGAAAACATGAAAGAAATTTCCGGCTGGGATTTTCCGGGTACGCAACTGGCTCTGGACAGTATTTGGCAACGACGGTTGCAAACCATAGAGGTGGAATCAGACGATGAAAACAGTATAAACCGCTTTTACGGGGCACTCTATCGTGCATCGTTCCTGCCGCGCGTTATCAGCGATCGCGACGGGCACGCACCACAGTTTGGCAAGGGAGAACATACGGGGCTGGACGATAAAGTGTGTTGGTTTCCTACTGAGAAGGGCATCACCGCACAGACCTATTCCGACTTTTCAATGTGGGATATCTTTCGGGCGCAGCTCCCTCTGCTCAACCTGATTGCCCCCGACCGTGTCGAACAGATGATGCAGAGCCTGACCACGATGTATACCCAGGGGAGCTGGATGCCCATTTTCCCTTGTTGGAACTCGTACACTTCGGCTATGATAGGTGACCACGCCGCATCGGTGATAGCTGATGCCTACGTGAAAGGTAATCGGGGATTTGACGTTTCGGTAGCTTATCGTGGCTTGCGCAAGAATGCTTTTAACAGTCCCAAGACTTTTGCGGAATATCAAAACGGCATGGGGCGTCGGGCCTTGAAAAGCTACCTCCACTATGGCTACATTCCTCTCGAAGATTCAGTCATGGAGGCTTTCCACACCCATGAGCAGGTGTCGCGCACCCTTGAGTATGCCTACGATGATTTCTGCGTAGCCCAACTCGCCAAGACCTTGGGCGAGACCGACGACTATGCTGCCCTGATGAAGCGTGCACAAAACTGGCGCAACGTCATCAACCCACACACGGGATGGGCCGACGGACGGCATGAGGATGGGCGGTGGCTCGGTAATCGAGACTTCACCTCACGGGTACCGTTCATCACCGAGGGCGCTGTGGTGCACTATTCCTTCTTTGTGCCCCATGATGTCTACGGCCTGATGGAGGCGATGGGAGGCCGAGAACGGTTTATAGAAAAACTGGACACGCTGAGCGGATTGCATCATGACGACCGGATGTCACAGGACCAAAGCGGTTTCTATTGGCACGGCAACGAACCCTGTCACCACATCCCCTATCTTTATGCTTGGGCCGGAGAGCCATGGAAGACGCAGGAATGGGTGCACCGCATCAGGCAGACGGAATATCTCGACGTGCCGGGAGGACTCTCGGGCAACGACGATGCGGGACAGATGAGCGCATGGTATGTCTTTTCCGCCTTAGGCTTTTATCCAGTCTGCCCGGCCACGCCCTATTACATCCTGGGCACACCCATGTTTGAAAAGGCAAGAATAGGACACCTGATCATTGAGGCCGAGGGAGTCTCCGAAGAGAATTTCTACATTCAGAGCGCCACATGGAATGGCCGGCCCTATACAAAAACCTACATCACCCACAACATGATCACGCAGGGCGGCACGCTGCGGCTGGTGATGGGACCGACGCCCAACAACTCCTGGGGCAGCAGACGTGACGACCTGCCGCCGGCCGTGAAATGAGAACGGGGGCAAAAAAAGTCGGACCGATCTGATTTGTCTGACTTACCCCCAGCAGGAAATAGGTGAGGACTATACGTATAAAATAAAAAGAATTTAGAGTCCAGCAGGTGCTTGCTGGGCTATGCACCTTGTAGGGACATACGGCTCGTACGTCCGCTTTTTTCATGAGTATTCAGCCAATCAAAGATGAACACGCTTTACAATAGCGACG
The DNA here is from genome assembly GCA_050946435.1 of Prevotella sp. GTDB lineage: Bacteria > Bacteroidota > Bacteroidia > Bacteroidales > Bacteroidaceae > Prevotella. The sequence goes on along the minus strand of JBMNUU010000029.1, from coordinate 7,578 downwards.
CTTTATCTTTTTCCTGCTGGCTAAGCCTCAGCAGAAGGCGTTTGCCTTAGGCGGGCGATGAAATCCTCCAATTTGCGCACATCCTTCACACCCGGCTCCGTTTCAAACCTGCTGTTCAAATCGACGCCGACAAACTGTGGATGGCGGATGCTGCTGATGCGTTCGGCATCGTCGGGACCTATGCCCCCGCCCACGATGAAGGGCGTTTGTCCGTCGTAGTCCTCAAGTAGGCTCCAATCGAAACAAGTATCACTGTCAACAGCTTCACCACAGCGGCCAACAAACAGAAACATATCGGCCACTCCTTCATACGTCCTACACTTCGCCAAATCCTCACGAGATACTATGCTAATGGCCTTGATGACCCTGATGTGGGGAGCAATGTCGGGAATGAGCGTGCGTTTCAAGTTCTCTATCATCTCACGGCTTTCCGCACCCTGCAGCTGCACATAGTCGAGGGCGTAGTTGTATACACGTGTCACGATGGTCTGCGGCATCTCGTCCACAAACACGCCCACACGCCGAGGCTTTTCTAAAGGCTGCACCTCCTGGCCGGCAGACCTGCGCAGACGCTCCTCACTATAATCGGGAATGATGCCCGCCTGCGACGAAATCATCCGGACAAACCGAGGACTGTCCTTCCAAAAGACAAAACCCATCATATCGATATCGAGTTTTGCTACCTCGCGAATGTTATCGGCATCGCGCATACCACACACTTTGATAATCATATCCGTTGTTTTAGGCGTTGGGGAAATGTGGGATGGAAGAAGCAGACCGGTCCGCTGATGGTTTCCGGGGCGTACTCCGTCCTTAGATAATAACTCCATCGGGCGGAAACTATTGCCCACGTTGGGCAGAAAAATACTCAGCGTCCATCGGTCCTCATCGCTCCATCTCCAGACTCGCCCACACAAACGGGCCCACCCCCTTGGCATCGTTGTCGCGCACGGGCTCGCTCATATAATAGTCGAAAGAGCCGTCACGCTTGAAATTGGGTTTCTTCACATAGGGGCCGGGGGCTGGGCCCAGTCCGCTCACCGCACAACATTGGGTGAGCGAGATGGTCTTGTCGGCGTTCACTTTGATAAATTCCTTGAGAATGCCGTTGTAGGCTTTCACACCCGCCTCTCTGAAACCGGCATCGAGATAGCCCAGACGGGAGCCTTTGAGCAGGCAGTAGGCAAACATCGACGAGCAGGTGGCCTCCAAGTAATTGCGCGAATCTTGAACATCGAGCACGTCATACCACACTCCCGTCTTCTTGTCTTGGTATTTCACGACCTGGGTCATGGCCTTCCTGAACAGGTCGACCACCTCGCCCCGCCGTGCATAATCCTGTGGCAACACATCAAGCACCTCCAACATGGCCATGGTGTACCAGCCTAAGGCCCTGCCCCAAGTGTGCTTGCTCTGCCCCGTGACCTTGTCTGCCCAAAATGCGGTGCGGGTCTCGTCCCACGCATGTTTCCACAGTCCCGTGGCGGCATCATAGGTGCGGGCGTCGGTCTTAACAATCTGGTCGACGGCGTCGGGCCAGTACTTCCGCTCAGCTTTTTTCTGTCCTTTCAGTGCAGGAGCAGCCATTGTGTAAAACGGCAGTCCCATGAAAATGCCATCGAGCCATACCTGATTGGCATAGATAGCTTTGTGCCACCATACCCCCTCTTGGGTGCGAGGCTGATTCTCGAGCTGCTTAAACAGGGTTTTCACAGCTTTGTTGAGATTCTTTTGCGGCTCCATCCAGTTCATGCGGTAGATGAAACGGCCGGTGCGCACGTTGTCGAGGTTGAAGTCCTTATATTTATAGTCCTTGATATTGCCTTTCTCGTCAATCATCTCGGCGGGATAAGTCTTGAGGTAATCGAGTATGGCGGCATCCTTGTAGGTGAGGTAAGTGTCGAGCATACTCTCGAGTTCGATACCCATTACATAACTCCATTTGGGCTTCTTGGAGAAGTCGAGCAAGTAGCTCCGGGGCACCCGCTTCATTTCTGAGGCTACCATCCACTGGGAGTAGTTGCGGTAGGGGCGGTCGCTCTCGCTGAGCACAAGCGAGCCGTTGATAAACAGATTGTCAAACTTGATGTTACGCGTCTTGCCGCTTATGCTGACCGGTTTCTTGGAAACACCCTCGAAATGGCAGTCCTTCACCGTCACATCGTACACATTCTCGATGTTGTTCAGACCGATAATCTGCACGCCATACTTGCTCTCTTTGCTCGTCACATTCTCCATGTAGACCTTGCGCACGGTCGGCTCAAATCCACGATAGCACGCTTCTTTGGGCTCGTAGTCGAGGTTGATGCGCATCACCGCCTCGTTGCACTGCCCCACCGTCACATTCCGCATACTGATGTTCTCTATCAGTCCGCCACGACAGTTGTTGGTCTTGATGCGCAACACGCGGTCGAGATGGGGCGAATCCATATAGCAGTTCTCAGCGAACACGTTGCGGCAGCCGCCCGAAATCTCCGACCCAATGACTACCCCACCATGGCCGTCGATCATTTTACAATTGCGGATGATGATGTTTTGTGACGGCTGGCCCCACAAACGACCGTCGTTGTTGCGTCCGCTCTTGATGGCGATACAGTCATCGCCCGTGTCGAACGTACAGTTTTGAATCAGCACACCGTCGCAAGCCTCGGGGTCGCAGCCGTCACCGTTCGGCCCGTCATTGTGCACATAGACGCCGTCTACGATGATATTCTTCGACAGCAAGGGGTGAATCACCCAGAAAGGAGAGTTCACCAGCTTCAAGTCTTTGACCAGAATGCCGTCGCACTCCACGAAGTTGACCAGTTGAGGACGCAGCCCATGCCCCAGGCCAAATTTGCGCTCGTCCCAGGGCACATCGTCTTCCGCATATTTCAGGAGTCTTGCCCGCGAGCCGAGCGTCTGTGCCTCCTTGGTCTGGCCCTCTACATATCCATAGACCGTTTTTCCACACATGGGCCACCATGTATCGTTGCTCCCGTTACCATCGACGGTGCCTTTTCCTGTCAAGGCCACGTCAGTCTCCTGATAAGCGTAGATACAGGGTGAATAGTTCCAGCAGCCCAGTCCCTCCCACGAGGTCTTGACAAGGGGATACAGCGTACGGTCGAAGACGAAATTAAGCGTAGCTCCCTCTTCAACCACCAAGTTCACATGACTGCGCAAGCGAATGGCACCTGTAGACCACCTGCCCTTAGGCACCACAACGCGGCCACCTCCTTTCTTCGAACACATGCGGATGGCATTGTTGATGGCCTTCTGGTTTTTGGCGGCCGAAGCTGTAGGAGAAGCACCGAACTGCGTAATATTATATTCACGTTCGGCAAACTGTGGCACACGGATATTCTGTTCAATTTGCTTGTACAGAGCCTCGTCCCAGCTTTGGGCAAGGGCCGTCAGTGGCAGAAGCAGCGCCACCAGCAATGTCGATAAATGTTTCATACTAATACAAGATAGGTTTATGAATTTGTTTTAATTGATGTTTTTAAACGGAAAGACAGGTCCGACATCTTCACAGACCAGGCCTGTCAGCTTTGTTATTATAAAAAGGGCATCTGCCCCTTGTTTTTTCAATTATGCACAAAGGTAAGAAAGAATTAGCAGAAACAAAGATTGCAAGTGTTAAAAAACAAATTAATCTGCTAAATTATTTGCTTTGTTCAAAAAGAAAACCTATATTTGCTACAGTTTTTCGATGGTTTCGCGATATTTTTTTGGAAGCGAAATCTATCCCTCGAGGTTGGTAGCATCCTGCACCAACCTCTTTTTTACTCCGAATATTTGTTTCGTTCGGCCATAGGTGCATTTATTTTAACATATGTAATTATTACAACTTCATCGGTTAAGTATGGTTAATACTTTACCCTAAACACTCCATTTGTCACGAGAATCTACTAAATTTGTTAGTAACAAACAACGAATCAATATTTAATTTAATCCATTAATTATAACAACATGAATACAGTTTATGATTTCAGTCTGCTCGACAAGAAGGGCAACGAAGTGAAGCTATCGGAGTATAAAGGTAAGGTACTGCTCATTGTAAACACCGCCACTGAGTGTGGTTTCACTCCTCAGTATGAGGAACTTGAAGCCATGTATGGCCGTTTGAAGGACAAGGGGTTCGAGATTCTCGACATTCCCTGCAACCAGTTTGGCGGTCAGGCTCCGGGCTCTGACGAGGATATTGCCAAGTTCTGCCGTCTGAAATTCGGTACCGAATTCCCACAGTTCAAGAAGAGCGAGGTAAACGGCGAGAATGCCCTGCCTCTCTACAAATGGCTCAAGGACCAAAAGGGATTTGAGGGATTTGATATGGAGCACAAGATTGCACCCGTTCTCGTAGAAATCTACGACAAGCAAGGCACCGACTGGCGCAAGAGCAGCGACATCAAGTGGAATTTCACCAAGTTCCTCATCAACCGCGAGGGTGAGGTTGTCGCTCGTTTTGAGCCTACAAAAGACCTCGCAAAGGTCGAGAAAGCCATCAAGGAAATTCTGTAACCCAGGATTCAAGACTGTCTCTCATACCGGCGGTAAATCCACACTGCTGCGTATGTGACGACACGACAATACAACCTACAATAAACCGCCAGGACGTTTCGTCTCGGCGGTTTTTTATTCCTAATACTGTAAAAACACCATCCATTTTATCCGAAAACCTATTGTCTATGATTAGCCAGAACACAACGGTAGCTGGTCAGAATACCGAGTTTTGGGGATTGTCGCATCATTCCGCTTTCGCTAATTTTGCATCCGAAATCAAACATTTCTTTTAAATCATAGACATTAACACAGAATGAAAAGATTACTTTCGACCATGTTGACCCTGTTTTGTGCCGTTGCACTCATGGGGCAGGAAACTGACGCCATGCTGTTTGGCGACGTTAAAAGCAAAACCACAGGCCAACACCTTCCTTATGTACAGATTCAAGTGAAAGGCACCAAACTCATCACCAACTGCGACAAGTCGGGACATTTCCAGTTGTCCCCTCTGCCCGTGGGCGAACAGACCATCGTCGCCAGCCTCGTAGGGTACAAGCCGCAAGAGCTCAAAGTCGTGATGGAACGCAACAAGGGCACAGAAGTCTATTTTCTCATGGAAGAAGACGAGCAGGATCTCGACCAAGTGGTCATAACCGGCACACGCACACAGCACTTCCTGAAAGACGTACCCATCCGCACCGAGGTGCTCACCTCGCAAGCCCTCAAGAACAAAAATGCCCAAAATCTATACGAAGCTCTCGAGGGCGTGCCCGGCATCCGCGTGGAACAGCAATGCCAGTTCTGCAACTTTTCCATGGTACGTATGCAGGGATTGGGTGCCGAGCATACTCAGGTGCTCATCGACGGCGAGCCTATCTATTCCGGACTGGCCGGCGTCTACGGCCTCAGCCAGATGGGAACCAATGATATAGACCGTCTGGAGATTGTGAAAGGGGCGGGCTCTGCCCTCTATGGCAGCAGTGCGGTGGCCGGCGCCATCAACATCATCACCAAGAGTCCGGGGTATGAACCGAGCGTAAGCGGCGACGTGCAGTTTGGCAATTTCGGCTATCGCAACTACAACGCATCGGCCTCCATGCGCAAACGCAACATCGGCTTCAGCGTCTTCGCACAGCGCACGGAAGGCGACGCCGTAGACGAGACGCAAGACGGCGAGACGCGCGACGAGGTGAAGCACAAGGACGACATGTCCGACCGCGTGGCCTCGCAGCTCACCAATATGGGATTCACCCTGCATCTTTTCCATCCGTTTGCCAAGAACGACAAGCTCGTGCTCCACGGAAAGCTGATGGAAGAGCATCGTGCCGGCGGCACCCTGACCGATGATCTCTATCTCAATCCTTTCTCCCAAGGCACCGAAAACATCACCACCAACCGTCTATCGGCCGATATGAACTACAACCTTCCTATCGGCAAACACTCGGAGCTGGCCTTTTCCACCGCCTATGTTCACCACAAGCGCAACGCTACCAACGACACGTTTCTAAACGACTACATGGAATCGCACGACAATGCGTCGCCCGACGTGCAGATGATGCGACCCTACGTGGCTCGGGAAAACACCTTTACCCCCTCGCTCACCTTCACCACACACCTGCCCAACCACACGCTGTTAGGCGGCGTGCAAGGCTACTTCACCCGGCTGCGCGAGACCGGACTCTACTGCATCAACGATGTGGAGGATCCCCATCACGGCACGGCCTACACCTCCGTAGGCAAGAAACGCGCCGCCGAGTTCGGCGTTTTTGTACAGGATGAATGGACCATCCTCCCCGGCCTCGTAGCCGTTCCCGGTCTGCGTTTCGACATCCACAGTTCCAGCGAAGAATACGCCTCAGATGAAAAAGTGTTTGACGGCACATTCCCCAAAGCCAAGTTCAACGAGACAACTTTCAACCCCCGACTGGCACTGAAATACGAAATAACGCCCGCACTCGTGCTCCGCGCCAACGTGGGAACGGGTTTCCGCGCTCCCTACGGATTTTCCGAGGACCTCCACCTATGCAGTGGTTCACCCCGCGTATGGAAGTCTGCCGACCTGAAAGGTGAGCGTGCGGTGAGCTTCAACCTCTCCGCCGACTATTATGGCAATGATTATCAGCTCAGCGCCAACCTCTTCCGCACCAACCTAAACGATAAGATAGAGTTTGTGCCAGCCGATGACAACGTGAAGAAACTGGGCTACACTTATCAGTGGCAAAACCAAGACGACGCCTATGTGCAGGGCATTGAGCTCGGCGTGAAGTGGAATCCCTTCAAGGACTTCAGAACCGCCCTGGGCTGGACCTTCAATCAGGGCAGGTACAAGCATGTGCGCGATGACTGGGCAGACACCCCGTATGCCGAGGCCAGCAAACACATCTCTCGCTTCCCGGCCATGACCGGCGACCTCAATCTCGAATATACACCGGGCACGTGGACCTTTACCGTGAACGGCTCGCTGCAAGGCAAGATGTACATCGACTACATGAAAGACGACGAAATTGCCGAGAAAATCAAGGAGACCAACACTTTCATGCTCTTCAACGCCCGCGTGGCGAAACGGCTCGGTGTATGCTCCATCTATGCCGGCGGGAAGAATATCCTCGGCTATGTGCAAGACGAGAAGCACACCGACAATGCTGCCTTCATGTATGCGCCGGTCTACGGAGCCACATGGTATGCGGGCATCAGCATGAAGTTGTAAATACACGGTCGTCCGGCACCCACAATCCGGTGCCCTGATACCACTTTTCAGGGGGCGATAACAATCATACACGCCCCCGCAAAGTACTCATTTAAGTCAGGACTCTCCCACCCTTTCGAGCAATATTTCGATAGGCTTTCTCTTTTGATATAAGTCAAAGAAATACGGATTTTAGTGTTCTTTCATATAATATATTCGTGATTTGCAGTCTGCCACACCTATCTTTGCCCGCACAATAAGGTAAAAAGATGATAAACATCATCCTCAAATTCGCAGCGAATCCGTTTGCTCGAACCAATTTAATTGTTACGCGTGCGTGAGGCATCAGATTGAGGCCAATGATGCCTTAGTAATGCCATTATAGACAGAATTGCCCATATACGGAT
>JBMNUU010000028.1:0-38148 GCA_050946435.1 Prevotella sp. | reverse complement strand
GCCTGCAAAATGAGCTATTGAGCAATTCGAATCGTCAATTTTGTGTTGAAGCTTGCTTGAACGGCTGGAACATAAGTAAATATCGAAAAACAAGGCAGATTTCAGCCTGCAAAATGAGCTATAGGTCTAATTTTAATTATGAAAGTAATTAGTTAATTTAGGATTAGGCAATACATTGAGAAAAAACAGTGTGTTTTTTCACTATGATTGACAAAGGGAAAGGATGCTGCGACAGCATCCTTTCCTTCTTTTATTCACCTCTTCTTTTTTTGAACGGCGCAGGCTGCTTCCATGAGCATACAGCCCGTGAGATGTGCGGTAAGGCATACGGGCTCGTTGTCGGCAGGAGCTTTAAACCATCGTCCGCCATATAGCATGGTGTTTTTGTTGATGCCGTTTTCTGCCATTACGTTTGCACATTTTGTCAGATAGTTCACATATTTGTTGTGACTGGCGGAGTCCAGATCCGGATTGTTGATGAGCTGCGCAAAATATCTGAAGAAGATACCGTGGAAGAGGCCGCCGTCTCCATTGGGGGCATCGCTTAGAACACTGTTGTTGTGCGACAGGCTGTTGATAACGTAGTCGGCTGCGTGTTTGGCTTCTGCCATGTACTGTTGTTTTCCGGTTATCCGATAGAGCCATTCTGCTGCGCCTATAAACGTACCACTGTTATAGGTGAAAGTAGCTTTGTTGACTTTCCCGCTTCTGTTCATGTTGTCATAGACGGCTCCGGTCCGTTTATCATAGAGGTTGTCGCGCAACCATTTGTAGATGGCTTTTGCCTCATTCAGATAGGTCTCACGTGACTTCCCGCCTTTAAATCCTGCCTTTTTATAGTTGATGTATAGCTTGGCTGCAATGATGGCTGCCGGTCCATTGGAACAAGCATTTTTGGTTTTCTCGACATCGACTTTCCAAGTGATGCCTCCATACCAAGGCGCTTCGTCCTTCGGTCCCCAGGTAGGCCATATCCAGTCGTCGTACATTTGCCGTGCTTTTTCTATATACATGGTGTTGCCCGAGGTTTCAAACATACGTATTTGTGCAAGCACCATCCATTCCATATCGTCTACGTATTCTGCCCACCATGGGTCTTTGGAATTATTGGATTTATGGTGTGCCGGCATCCCTTTCCACCAGAGTGGATATAAATCTAAATAGGTTTTGTTGCCTGTGCGTTGGTAGGCATCGATAATCACGTCGATGGCGTGGGCCTCCGGCCAATAGTTGACAGTGGTCATATTGCTAAGGTCACTGCCATAATTGAAATAGTAGCGTTGCTCATAGCCGGGGAAGTTAGCGCCCCAAAAATGCTTGATGAGGCCTTGAGCCATTCCTTCGGCTATTTGGCTGAAATTGACTTGTGCAAAGGTCTGTGCTGCTGAGAAGAGAATGAGCAGTAAAGTCAATACTTTCCTTTTGTTCATAGCTTTAATTCTGCAGGATTAAAATGTTACTTCTGTTTTATCTTTTGGCAAAAATACGAATTAAACGTGTAACTGACATACAATTTCGTGCCATTTTATGTATTGATAAATGCGGATTACGTTGCGGAAGAGTAGGTACGGAAGTTGCACCGGCAGGAATGACGCCATAGATATTGGGCGACCATGAATGAAGATAAGATATAGGGTAATCATCAAAAATGTGCCCCCTAATAAGTATTAATTTGCATGGACTCAAGCCTTGGCTTCCTAATAAAATCCACAGATATTGAGTATCAAAATTTTCTTTACAAAAGCCTTTCTATACGTCGCTTATTCAAAAATGATCTTGCAACCGTTCGAAATACGCAAAATTCATGTCAATCCATAGTTGGTTGATAATCAGACAGTTCCGACATTTTGCTTTTTCGGACAAGATTTTATCATTTGCGGTTGAATATTGAATGGCTGTGCGGTTGATATTCAACCGCATGGCGAAAGGGGCTTTACCGCAAGGCCGTTAAATTCATACCATACTGCGGTTAAGGCCTCGCCATGGCATGACAGGATAGAAAATCAAATGACCTCCCATTTTTTGCGTTGCACGGGCTGATGATAAAGGAAGAAACATAGCCTTATTTGTTCCAGATGCCGAGAAAATAATCACTCGAAAATGGTAATTAATGTTTACATACAGTGAAACGAACACACAACAGAGTCGGAGATAAATATGCGTATAATGTTATAGGGAAGAGGGCGCTAATATGCCAATGGATGGTATTTTCTAAACTCACGTGAGAACTGGGAAAACTTGATTTTATTTGTCGTTTGATGTTCGTTGCTCAGGTGGCTTGTAAATCCATTTAAAAACAATGATGATAGATCATGCAAAATGTAAATGATTACGGATTTACAGAAAGCTGATGTCGCCTTTTCTGAAAAGAATGTATCATTTCGTGTCATTTCCTGATATGCACATGAAAATGTTAGAGCGTATTTGGAATAAAGGAAATCTTTTTTTTATCTTTGTTGTTGAACAATCTAATCAGACTCTTTTGCTCAATCCCGATGACAGGATAGATCGCCACTCGTGGCTCAGGCTTCCGACGGCAAATGATCGTAAACAGGTTCAGACAATTTTACAAACGACTTTTTTCAATAAACACAAATACAATGATGATACACAAAAGAATCTTATCTTTGTCTTTGATACTTTCTCTGGCTTTCACCATGAGCATGGCGAAGAAGGTGGAGGTTAAGAAACCACAGGATATGCAATGGATTGCAGACCAACATGTTTTGGGGGTGAACAAGGAAAAAGGGCATGCTACTTATATTCCGTATGCCTCTACCAGTGCACTTAAAGCAGATGAGCGTTTTCATCACGCTTGGAAAATGCCGTCTCATGCCATGACGCTCGATCTAAATGGAACGTGGAAGTTCAAATGGGTGGCCGGCACACCACAGGGACCGCGCCCAACAGAGTGGCAGTCGCCATCGCTGGACGACTCCGGTTGGGACGATATCCGAGTACCGATGAATTGGGAGATGACGGGTAAATACAACCTTCCCACTTATGTCAACACGAGCTACCCTTTCAAAAATGAGCCTCCATACGCTCGAGAAGGGTTTACGGAGCATGGTGTTGTAGACCACAATGCTACCGGATTCTATCGCAGAACGTTCAGTATGCCGGGCGAGTGGAAAGACAAGCGGGTGTTCATTCATTTCGATGGTGTGTACAGTGCAGCAACGGTGTATGTGAATGGCACATTTGTTGGCTATTCGCAGGGCGCCAATAATGATGCCGAATTTGATATTACCGATATGGTGAAACCTGGCAACAACCAGTTGTCGGTGCGGGTTTATCGCTGGTGTGACGGCTCTTATCTGGAGGGGCAGGATATGTGGCACATGAGTGGAATCCATCGGGATGTTTATCTTGTGGCTGTTCCGAAAACATTTGTCAGAGACCATTATATCACAGTTGATAACCAAAGTGCCGATGCTACGGCAGGAAATCTGAAAGTGGCTCTCGATATTGATAATCGCTCGGGAAAGAAAACCACTAAGACTTTTCGTTTGCAACTGACCGATGCACAGGACAAGGTTGTGGCAACGGCAGAACAACGAGTAAAAATAAATGCAAAAACGGCGAATTTGACTCTCTCCACAGGTCTTCTCTCAGGATTAATCCCGTGGAATGCTGAACAGCCATATCTCTACAACGTCATCATTAGTCAGTTAGAGAAGGGGAAAGAAGAAATGGTGTTTTCTACTAAATATGGCTTCCGCAACATTAAGTTGTACGACAAGGGTGACGAACACTACTTCACGATTAACGGCAAACGGATATTCTTCAAAGGTACTAATATACACGACGTTGATCCGCGCTTTGGCAGATTTGTGCCCGAAGATGTGATGATGAAGGATTTGAGTCTGATGAAACGTGCCAATATCAACATGGTGCGAACGAGCCATTATCCCCGTCAGTCTAAGATGTATGCAATGATGGATGAGATTGGAATGTATTGCATGGACGAAGCTGACTTGGAATGTCATGGCAACCAGGGGTTGACGGCCAATCCGGATTGGCGCGATGCCTTTGTAGATCGCAACGAGCGCATGGTGCAGCGCGACCGCAACCATCCGTCTGTAATTTTCTGGTCACTGGGTAATGAAAATGGTCGTGGAGACAATATGATTGCTTGCCGCAATGCGGTGAAACAGCTCGACTCACGCCCTGTGCATTGTCATGGCAACTCAGAAGATATACGGTCTACAGATATGTATTCGGAAATGTACACAAGCGTTGGGTCGGCGCGTAGGCTGGTAAACGGTAAAAACGGTCTACCTTTCTTCATGTGCGAATATGCCCATGCAATGGGACAGGCGGTAGGTAATCTCGTGGATTATTGGAAGGTGATAGAAAACAGCAAGAGCATTGTCGGTGCGTGCGTGTGGGACTGGGTAGACCAGGCAGTTTATGATGTAAAGAAACTGCAAACGGGAGACACCATCTCTCAAAATGGTTTTCGCAACTATACGGCAGGCTATGATTATGACCCGTATTTTGACAATCACCAGGTTAATGACAAAGCGTTCCAAGGCAACTTTCTCGATAATGGAATCATTCGTCCGGACAGGGAGTGGACCACGAAACTCACAGAAATTAAAAAGGTATATCAACACGTAAAGTTTACCGATTTCGATGCAGCAGCCATGCAGGTGACTGTGCGTAATAACTATCCATTCACCAATCTCGGAGACTGTTTTTATTTTAGCTATGAGATAAGAAAGGATGGCCGTAAGGTTAAGGATGGCAAATTGAGCGATGGTCTTGATATTGCCCCCGGCGCTTCGGGTAGAGTAAACATCCCCTTTACATTACCTGCCGATGATGAGGCTGAGTATACGGTTGTGGTTGGCTTATGCCTGAACAGGGATTATTCTTGGGCGACAAAGGGCTATCGGCTTGCCGACGAACAATTCATCATACAGCCGCGAAAGGCCGTTCTTCCTGCTGTCGATGTAAAGGGCCGGCTTGTTATAGAAAACAACAGGGTGACGGGTGATGGTTTTTCTGTGGAGTTCGACCAAAATGGGGCGCTGATGAGCTATGTTTATAAAGGACATGAATTGTTGTATGATGTTCCGGAGTATAACGATTTCCGACGTATAGATAACGACACGGACACGAAACAATATGAGAAAGACGGCAACAACGATGGCACACATGGCTATAATTATGCCACAACAGGAATCGAGAGTTATGAGATTACATCGCCTCTTGCCAAGTCGGGCAACAATGCTGTCATAGGGATGACTGCCAAGGGATGGAAAACAAACTATTCGGTAAACTATACGGTGTATCCTAATGGTGTGGTAGACATGAAAGTGCAGTTTGTTCCCCAGCGCCGAGGACTTCGTCGTTTGGGTATTGGCATGAAATTCGCTCCGGGATTTGAGCGAGTGGAATACTATGCAAAAGGACCTTGGTCTAATTACCGAGACAGACAAACGGGGTCTTATCTTGGACGCTATGAGACAAGTATAGACGGAATGATAGATGAGAATATCCATCCTCAGACCTATGGTGACCATCAGTCGCTGCGTGACATGACTTTGTTTAATGATAAGACCGGTGCACGCTTGCACATAGAGACTCAGGGCATGGTGAGCTTCTCGCTGTCTCATTATGATGAGCTGCAATACAACCATCAGCTACACTATACGCGTATGCATTGGAGCGACTTAACCCGCTACGATCAACTCTTTGCTCACTTCGATTATTGGCATCGCGGTATAGGCAATAACAGTTGCTTCTCGGATTCGTCATTACCGCAATATGAAACGCCCTATCCCGGAAATTACCAGGGTGCGGAGCAGCTGGGCTACACATTGAGATTCATTCCAGAATAATGCAATTGGGATAAGATAAGGGTGGAACTTCGTTTATTCGATTCCACCTTTTTTATTTCTATTGGATGATAGAATTGAGAGAATCGTGTATTCGTGTTGCTTTATGACGGTGCTATTTGTATTTCTTACAAATAAAATGGCCAACATTGTTTGATATTAGAATTTTAATATTAACTTTGCATTGTTAATATTGTTGGATAATGGTATGGCGCACGCATGATTCCACAATGATGCCCTAAGAGGCTAACTATAGAACTGTGCGCAATTAAAAATAACTATATGATGAAAAAAATACTATTGTTTTTTGCATTGATGACGGCCATGGTCGGCAATGCACAGACAGGAAGATGGATAAATGATAAGGATCACACACGCATTGGCTTCGAGGTTAAGCATGGTGGAGTGTCGTTTGTGAGCGGCTATTTCGGAGATTTTGATGTGACGGTGAATGCTGCCGGCGAGAAAATGCTGGATACAAAGATTGATGTTACTATCAAGACTTCGAGCGTGAACACGGGTATAGCGGCACGTGACAAGCACCTACGTACAGCTGACTTCTTTGATGTAGAGAAGTTCCCGACAATGACTTTCAAAAGCACGAAGATAGTTGCAGAGTCTGAAAATAGGGGAAAGATTTATGGTAATCTTACTATGAGGGGTGTGACCAAGCCCATAGTGCTTGATGCGTGGTTTATTGCTAAAGCAAAAAGCCCGATGAATGGAAAGATGACTGCCGGTTTCCGCCTTACGGGGACAGTGAAACGTACTGACTTCGGGCTTGGACCTAAATTCCTCCCGGATATTGTCGGTAACGAGGTGCATCTTATCATAGATGCAGAGTTCTCGCCAGAGGAGAAATAACCATTTATTGGTAGACTGAATCGGGCAAACCGATAGATAAATTGACAACTCCTGGGGTATCAATGTCAGATACTCCAGGAGTTGCCGTTTTATTCCTCGCCATTTTTTATTTCAATATCGCCGTTTCTATATCTTTATTGCCATTAAGGAAATCGGATGTTACCATGCGTTTTCTGCCGGCCAGCTGCAACTCGAAGATTTCCAGCCATTCATCCTGGCAGGCGATATACATACGTTTCTTGGCTGTCCTAATAGTTCCTGGTGCATTACCTTCACATGAATTGTTGGTTTTGTCGGTGCTATACAGTTTAAGTGTCGTAGGTTTTTTACTGTCGTAATTGATAGTAGTCCATGCTACGGGATACGGTGACAACCCACGGATAAAGTTATAGATGTTTTTGGCCGGCTGATTCCAGTCTATTCGGCATGTCTCCTTAAAAATCTTGGGGGCGTCATGAAGTGGTGTGGAGCTGCCAGCCCATTCTGCCTGGTCGGTAGAAGGTATGTCCCCATTGGCAGCTATAACAAGGTCGAGGGTCTCCATGGCAATATCGGCCCCTAGGGCCATGAGGCCGTCGTACACATATTCCACGTTGGCATCTTCGGGTATTGGGAAGCGTTTCTGAAGAATAATTCGACCTGTATCTATATTCTTATCAAGAAAAAACGTGGTGACGCCTGTTTCCACTTCCCCGTTGATGATAGCCCAATTGATAGGCGCTGCACCGCGATATTGGGGTAGTAGTGCTGCGTGAACGTTGAAAGTACCATAACGCGGCATGGCCCATACCACTTCAGGCAGCATACGGAAAGCCACTACCACTTGTATATCGGCTTTGTATGCAGCTAATTGCTCTACAAAGGCAGGATCTTTCATCTTTACGGGCTGCAGTACAGGAATGTCGTGTTGCAATGCGTATGTCTTCACAGCAGTGGGTTGCAGCACGTTTTGATGGCGTCCTATGGGTTTGTCGGGCTGTGTGACCACAGCCACCACGTTGTAGTTGTTTTCAATCAGTTTGCTGAGCGTCCCGACGGCAAATTCGGGAGTTCCCATAAATATAATACGTAAATCTTTCTTGTCCATTTGCTGTTTTGTTTTATGAGGCCTTATAAAGCAAGTTGTTTTGCTTACACTGTATAGTCATGGTAAGCAAAACAACCTCAATTTGTTCTATATCGTCAGCACCATTGCTATAGTTTGGTGCTCGTTTTATTGCATCTTCGCTTCAGAATTGCCACCAATGCTTTTTACGTGGCATAGTCTCTTCCGCAACATGTCCCATGCTTTCACGGATAAGTTCAACATAGGTCTTGTGATGGGTAATGATTTGATAAATCTGTCCCCAGTCTGGGAGTCCACCAATTCCTCGGTCATCGATAAAATAATCTGCTTTCAATTTACGGCTGAAATGATTATTTTTCTCAACCTCTTCTTCCGGATAGTCACGATTGATCGCCCAGAAGTCTACGCCTCTTTCATGACACCAGTCGATGGCGTCTTGCAAAAGTTTCCCCTCTCGCACTGTCCATAAAATGAGACGGTGATGGTCTTTGATGAGCATACGAAGAGTTTCCGTTGCAAACGGAAGCTCTTCGCCGATTTCCGGATAACGGTGTGTTACGACAGTTCCATCAAAGTCTACTGCTATAGTTGCCATTATCTGTTTCTTATTTCATTATTTCTTTATAGAATCGTCATTCTTGTCGCTATAGTGACTGCTGCTGTAGTTACCGTATGTGCCGTAGTTGCCATAATTACCATAGCTACCATAGCTTGAGCCATAATTGCCGTATCTACCGTATTTGTTATAGCGAGCATACCTGCCGTATTTACCGTATTTACCGTATCCGTAGTAATATCCGTATTTCTTCTTGGACATATCGATACCGTTGATGACGATGCACACCTTGGGCAACTTATTAGATGCGGCCAGTCCGTTAATCATCTCGAAGCTTTCCTTTGGCGTGTAGTCTGCACGACACATATATACGGTAGTGTCGCAAACGGTTCCGATGCGCAGGGTATCAGTTACCAAGCCCACAGGAGCCGTGTCGACAAGAATGTAGTCGTAGTGCTCGCGCAGTTCCGTGAATATTTCTTCCAGGCTTTGGCGGGCAACAAGCTCAGCGGGATTAGGCGGAATAGGGCCGGCCATGAGAAGTTCAAGGTTGTTGTTCACTCCGGAAGGAATGATCTGGCTTTGAATCATATCCCACGTCGGATTTTCCTTGACCAGCAGATTGGTGATTCCGTGATTCTTGTCCTCAATTTCAAACAATTCTGCCAAGCGTGGTCTTCGGATGTCCAAACCTACCAGCAGGACTTTCTTGCCAAGCAATGCGAATGAAACGGCAAGGTTGGAAGCGATAAAAGTCTTGCCTTCGCCAGAAGTGGTGGAGGTAAACATGACGACCTTCTCTTTGTCTTCCAGCATGAACTGGATATTTGTTCGCATGGAGCGGAAAATCTCCTCCATCAAGTTGTTTTTGTTTTCGTGTACCACGATATCCGCTTTGGTCTTGGCAGTATCTGATGCCACGGCAACGTCTGCTATAATGGGCAGCTTGGTAAGACGAAGCACATCGTTGTGCCCTTCAATCTTATAATGGAAGAATTGGATAAGGAACAGAATAAGGGCTGGTAATGCCAGGCCCAGTACCAGTGCTATGAGCATGATGACAGCTCGCTTCGGACTAATCTGTCCACCAATGGCAGGGTCATCTATGAGCTTGCCCTTGTCGGCTGTGGCAGCAAGCGAAATAGAGTTCTCTTCGCGTTTCTGCAACAACATCAGGTACAATCCGGATTTCACTTCCTGTTGGCGGCCTATCTGTGTGAGCATACGTTCCTGTTCCGGCGACCGTCCAACCTGACCTTGATATTTGTTGAATTGCGACGCTACGGAGGTGCGCTGAATATTCAAGTTGCGACGAGCCTGAGTCAGTGCACGACCGATAGACTTCTGTAACTCTTCAACTTGATTGGTCAGGGGAATCACCGAAGGAGACGACTCGCTGGCACTCTGCAACAACAGGTTTCTCTTTTGCACTAATGCATTATAGCTGTTGATGAGGCTTGTAGACGCCTGGTCGGTCAGTCCGACGTTTGAAGGCAGGGGTTGGAATTTGTTGGCCGGATTGTCCAAATAGCTCTTCATCTCGTCGATGAGCGCCACCTGTGTGTTGGCTTCATTGAGTTTCTGAGCATAAGTATCGGCATTGCCCGCAGCCTGGGCAGCGCTCATTTCGAGCTGCACCATTCTGTTTTGCTTCTTGTAGTTTTCCAGTTGCCCTTCTGTGCTGCTCAGTTCGGCATTAATTTTCTCCAGACGGCCGTTGATGAACTCTTCTGTTCTCATAGCGACTTCATTCTTGTCCTCGTTGGCTTGCCGATTATAGCAGATGGCCAACTGCTGCAAATAGTCTACGGCACGTTGAGGGTTTTCGTCATTGAGCACAAGTTGAGCAATGGTGGTCGACTTGCTGGTCTGTGCCACGCTTAGCTCATTCACATATTTATAAGCGGCATATCTTGGAGACTGGATATATACCTTCATGCTGGTGCCATCTTCCATGGGGGTCATACTGTTTTGACTGAATGTCAGTATTCCCGCGCGGGTGCCGATGGTAGCCGGCAGTTTCGATATGTTTTTGTCGAATTCGAAAGGACCGTCGGCCTCATTCTCGCTGATGGGCACATAATATTCACCCGTTATATGGTATTGGTTACCTTCTCTCTGGATGAGCAGAGAGATGGGCGCATTCAGCTTCTCAAGGTGAGCGGGGTCCATATCTACGTTGATAGGCTGTGTCTTATATATGAGTTGCGCTTTCACCTTGCCTACCGTGAAATAGTTCACGTAGAGTTTCAAATCGCGAATACTCTGCTGTGCCAAGGAATGGGAGGTCAGAATCTCCATTTCATTGTCGATTCCGTCTGAATTGGAAATCAGTCCCAATGTTGCAGATTGCATCATGCTGCGGCGGCTGTTTTGATCATTGTCTTTAATTAGAAGCTTAGCCGAAGCTTGATAGATGGGAGTCTTGTAGCGCAAATAAATAGCTGCAGTACCCAAACAGATGATCAGGGAAAGCAAAAACCACTTCCAATTCAGGATAAGAGTGGTGTAAATGGTGGCAAAGTCGATAGAAGTCTTTTCCTCTTCCTGTGCAGCCACTAAATCTACTTCTGCTTTTTTATTTTCTTCCATTGTTTTTTATATAAATAATGTTGTTTTCAATCTTTTTCTTCCTCTGCCAATTGCAGTAAATATTTGCCGTATTCGTTTTTGGCCATGGAGGAGGCGTCTTCTATGAGTTGTTCGCGGCTTATCCATCCTTGCTGATAGGCGATTTCTTCCAGACAGGCAATTTTCAGTCCTTGTCGCTTTTCTATCACCTCGATGAACGTACTTGCTTCCGACAGACTGTCGTGCGTACCCGTATCGAGCCATGCAAAACCGCGTGGCAGCGTCTGCACCTTCAGTGCCTCTCGAGCGAGGTATTCCTGGTTGACGGTTGTGATTTCCAATTCTCCGCGGTCGCTGGGTTTGATGTGCTTTGCGATATCCACTACGCTATTGGGGTAGAAGTACAAGCCCACTACGGCGTAATTGCTTTTGGGATTTTCGGGTTTCTCCTCGATGCTGAGACAGTTGCCGTCACTATCAAACTCGGCCACGCCATATCGTTCGGGGTCGTTCACATAGTATCCGAACACGGTGGCTGCATCTTCATAGATTGCTGTGTTCACACTTTCTTGCAGCAATCGGGTGAAACCGGCTCCATGAAAAATATTGTCGCCCAGGACAAGGCAAACGCTGTCGTCGCCAATAAATTCTTCACCAATGATAAAGGCTTGTGCCAAGCCGTCCGGACTGGGCTGCTCAGCATATTCAAAGTGTACGCCGAATTCGTGTCCGTCTCCTAATAGGCGCTTGAAGCCGGGAAGGTCGTTTGGAGTGGAAATGACAAGTATATCTCGAATACCGGCCAGCATCAATACTGACACGGGGTAGTATACCATTGGCTTGTCGAAAATGGGGATAAGCTGCTTGCTAATGCCCTTGGTGATGGGGTAGAGCCTTGTTCCTGATCCGCCTGCTAATACTATTCCTTTCATTGTGCTTTGTTATATTTTTTATAATTGACTTCAGTGGTCTCCAAGTGGCTAAATAGTAATAGGAAGTGTCGTGAAGTTTCTCTAATGCTGTATAATGTTCTTTATTATAGTGTGCCTTTGGCTTTACCGCGCAAAGGTAAACATTTAAATTGATATTTTGTGTCTTGCAGTGAAGAAATATTCCATTAATTTGTATTTTGTTCGATTTTAGCGTGTTTTCAGTCTTTCATGAGTTGCACTTCTTGCTAAGCAGCCGCCCAATGTTTTTTATGTATGGACAATTTGTGTGTTGTTTTCAGTGTCATCTATGGCCGAACGTATAGAGTACGTTGCAGCGTGCTGTTGCTCACTGAAAACATTAATCTTAGAGAAGGGCTTAAAACGTGTATAAAATATTTACAAACACGTTTAAATGCAGCGAGAATTTCAAAACATTAAAATCTTTGTTTTAAATACTCGAAAAATAACAAGGTTTTGTAATTGTCGGATAGACAGGATGTTATGAATTTCGGGGTTTGCTGTTGTGATTATCCTGACAAAGACGCGTTGCCGTTAAGGCTCAATGGTGTTGCCGTTAGGCTTCCACCGCCGAGCGTTTAGGCTCTACTTGGATTGCGGTTAACGTGTTTCGGCATGATAGTTAAGGCCTTTTGGCGCTTCTTGTATTGTTTTTTGTCGTTGAATAAAGGCATAGAACTGGCAATAACGACATTTTGCACTCTAAATTGCAAAAAATAAAAGCCAGAAATTTGGTATGTTTTCTTAACAAAAAGGATATCTTTTCGCTTTTCCCTGCGGAATGTTCTATGGGTCGTAAGCTATGCAGACAACTGACCGATGTTGCCATCTTATTTATTTAAATAAATTTTGATTTCTCATGATATTATGGTATTTTTGCAGAAATTTATATGTTCAAACTATTCGAAATCAAAAATTATTATGGGAATATTTTCAAAATTCTTCGGAAAGAAACCCCAAGAGGAGAAAGCCGGCGAAATGCAAAATTATATGACGCTGGTAAGGATTTACTTCCAAGCCGCACTTGCCTCGCAGTTGGGCATCACCAATCTGGCCATGCTGCCCGACCTCAGAATGTTTAAGACTACGCTTCGGATTCCTACTCGGAATAACAAGTTAGGCGTGGGGGAGAAAGCATACTGCAAGAAGATGATGATGGAAATCTATGGGGCTGATGACAGTTTTTTTAAGGAAATAGACCAAAGTGTGCGTAGAAACTGCAAGAAGATAACCGATATGCAGGTATATTTGATACAGTTCCAAAATTTTTCACAGGATATGATGATGCTTATCGGTAACCTCATGAAGTTCAAATTGCGTGTGCCGTCCATCTTTAAGAAATCCATCTATACGATGACGGAAAAGACCGTCAACGATATATTTACGAAAAACAACTTCACCGACGCAGGCGTCATCAAGTCGGTTATGGGCGTTCGCAAGTACAACCAGCGGTTGGGATTCTCACAGAAATGGGTGACCGATTTTGTATATCAGGTTGTGATGCTTGCCAAGAAAAATCCGAAAGCAGCTCAGCAAGCTGATGCTCAGTAGAAAAAATAAGAGGATGGGAGAGTGGATGTGAAATTCTTCCACACTGCTCATTTTCTTTTATCATACAAAGATTTAGGGCGAATTGCTTGCAATTCTCATTGAAAAGATTTAAATTTGCAAAAATTGAATCGTGATGGATACTACTGAAAAGACAATCAACACGTTTGCTACTCGTGTAAGGCAGATGATTCTCCAATATCATGATTTGAAACAGGAGAATAGCAACCTTTATGCGATGGTGGACGAGCGAGATGCCAAGCTGAAACAGCTTGAAGCACAGTTGAAGCAGGTCCGTAACGATTATGATATGTTGAAGTTGGCCAAAATGCTGGAGGTGACGGATGGAGACCTTGAAGAAGCCAAGAAGCGTGTGGCCAGGCTTGTCAGAGACGTTAACAAATGCATCACTCTGTTGAGTGAAAAATCATAGGACGCGATGACAGAATCAGACTCAAACAAAATAAATATAAGGTTACATATTTACGATACGGAGATCATGGTTCGTGTTCCCAGGGAAGACGAGGCGCTGTATCGCAGGGGTGCGGATCTCATCAACGAGCTCATGAATGCCTATTTTGCTAATTTCAAGGGTAGCAAGAGCAATAAGGAGATTACGTATTTTGCTATGATCGACTTGGCGCTCAGGCACGAACGCCAGCTTAGCCGTAACGATACCAAACCTTATAAAGATATTCTTTTGACGTTGACTTCTGAAATTGAATCCGAACTTGACAAGAAGTAAGAGGCAAAGAATATTAATTATACAAACATTTACATTTAATGATAAGTACTATTATAGCAATCCTCATTGCCTTGATCGTAGGTGGATTGATAGGTTATGCCGTCTTTAGGTATGTGATTACTGGAAAGTGCAGGCAGATAATTTGCTCGGCAGAGAAGGAAGCCGATGTGTTGAAGGAAAAGAAGCTGTTGGAGGTGAAAGAAATGTACCTCAATCAGAAGAGCGACTTGGAAAAAGAAGCTCAGCAGCAGAATAAGAAAATTCAGCAAATCGAAAACCGCCTGAAGCAGCGTGAGTTGACACTTAACCAGCGACAGGAAGAGTTGGGACGCAAGCGCCAGGAGATAGATCAGTATCAGGTACGTGTGGACAGTGAGAAAAAACTTCTGACTGCAAAACAGGCTGAACTTGAAAAAATGCAGGAACAGGAGCGCATAAAACTTGAGGAACTTTCCGGCCTGTCGGCAGAAGAAGCTAAAGGGCGCTTGATGGAAAGCATGAAGGATAAGGCGCGCCTGGATGCTGCAAGCTATGTGAACGAAGTGATGGATCAGGCTAAATTGGATGCTAACCAGAAGGCTAAAAAAATCGTTATTCAGACTATTCAGCGTGTGGCTACCGAAACGGCTATCGAAAATTCGGTGAGTGTGTTCCACATTGACAATGATGAGGTGAAAGGCCGCATTATTGGGCGCGAAGGCCGCAATATCAGGGCCTTGGAAGCTGCTACGGGAGTTGAGATTGTGGTAGACGACACCCCGGAGGCTATTATGATTTCGGCTTTCGACCCTGTGCGTCGTGAAGTATGCCGTCTGGCGCTCCACCAGTTGGTGGCCGATGGTCGTATTCATCCGGCACGCATCGAGGAAGTGGTGGCAAAGGTGAAGAAACAGCTCGATAACGAAATTGTGGAGACGGGGAAACGCACAGCCATCGACCTCGGTATTCACGGTTTGCATCCCGACTTGGTGCGTATCGTTGGTAAGATGAAGTATCGTTCTTCGTATGGTCAGAACCTGCTGCAACATGCCCGCGAAACAGCCAATCTTTGTGCTGTCATGGCTGCCGAGTTGGGTTTGAATCCAAAGAAGGCTAAGCGTGCCGGACTATTGCATGACATCGGTAAGGTGCCAGACGAAGAGAGCGAATTGCCCCACGCATTGCTGGGTGGAAAGATGGCCGAACGTTGCAAGGAGAAACCCGAAATCGTGAATGCCATTGCGGCGCACCACGATGAAGTGGAGATGCAGACACTTTTGGCCCCGATCGTACAGGTTTGTGACGCTATTTCCGGTGCACGTCCCGGTGCACGTCGTGAGATTGTGGAAGCCTATATCAAGCGTCTCAACGATCTCGAGGCTGTAGCAATGAGCTATCCGGGAGTGACCAAGACCTATGCTATACAGGCAGGTCGCGAATTGCGCGTCATTGTCGGTGCTGATAAGATGACCGATGAAGAAAGCACAAATCTGAGCAATGACATTGCTGAGAAGATTCAGAACGAAATGACTTATCCGGGTCAGGTGAAAATAACGGTGATTCGCGAGACTCGTTCTGTGGCATTTGCTAAGTAAAAATTGCGCTACTACCCATTGCTTCGGGGCATCCTCAATATTGAGGATGCCCCGAAATGTTTTTCTGAGCCTTGATAAGACGGAAATGAGATCTAAATTCCAAGTAGGGAGTTTATGGAGTCCGGCCGAAATGCGAATATTTATCAAGGTCAGGGGTTGCTCCCTTTAGAAGAGCAGGGAAAGTGTATGGATGACGTTTGTTTGGATTCCATTTTGTTTGTGAATTGATATACTTCTTAAAGTATGGTGAAAGGTGGTGTTATAGTTATGAAAAGACAAGTATTCAGGAAAATATTGTAAATACTTTTAAGGTCTTGCTGTGGTGTGGAATTAATTTCATACCTTTGTTGCCATAAGAACGAATGGTTTTGTAGTATCTATTCTTCGCAATGTTTTTTCTTACTGTTCGCAGTAGATTTATCATCGTAACGATTGACCTCAAAAGCAGTTTCTTGTAACTTGTTGTTAGATGGACGACGAGCGGGATTTTGAGGGAAGTAACGATGTCATTCTGATACCTAATAAAAAATATCCTTCCTCTTGTCTTTAAAATTCATCGGGTAATTTTGATATGTGTATGCATTTGCAGTGCCTATGGGCAGATGGGATGAAAATTCATTTGCAAACAATAGGAGGAGTATGCGCCACGTGGATGAATTCCAAAATTAAAAGGTATATTTTTTATTTATCCAATACATTTGTAATACAAAAAAGTAATGAACATTTTCGTTTCAAACATCAACTACCGCACTCAGAATGAGAGCCTGTTGAATCTTTTCGCTTCTTATGGCGAGGTATCTTCTGCCCGTATCATCACCGACCGTGAGACAGGTCGCTCGCGTGGCTTCGGCTTCGTTGAAATGCCTAACGACGATGAGGCTCAGACTGCAATCGAGGCTCTTAATGGTAATGAATTTGAGGAGAAGGTACTTAATGTGGCAGTAGCCCGTCCTCGCGAAGCACGTTCTCCTCGCGGTGGCTATTCTGATGGTCGTCGTGGCTACGGACGCGGCAACCGATATTGATATGACATATATAAGAACAGTGCGGTCGATGACGTGTTTTTTATAGCATGTTTTCCGACACATTAGACCCTATATGTATTCCTAACAAACATCGGGGCAAGGCTATAAGACGACTGCTCCGATGTTGTTTTTTCCCTATGTAAGGCGGAATTCGCACATTTATTTGTTGGACATTCTTGAATTTTGTCTGTGCTTTCTCGAGAACCCACCTATGCAATACTGCTTAGCTATGATCCATTTGTAGTCATCATTTGTGGGTATTGTTTGGCTTGTTAGACAAATTGCTTAACAAATCGCTTGGGCATATCGTTTTTTTTTAGTTATTTTGTAAGTCACTCATATATTCAGTAGGGATGAAGAATCATAAGATGTACGAGCCTGATGATAAACTGATTTCCATCATCAGAGACAATTATAGCACTTTGCAGAGTCTCGGGTCGTTTGGTATCAATTTAGGATTTGGCGATAAGACCGTGAAAGAAGTGTGTGAAAGTCAGGAAGTAGACACATATACGTTTCTTGCTGTCATCAATTTCACGATTAACGGTTATCGAGACTATGAGGATGCAGACCGCTTGTCTATTCCTACACTTATGCAGTATCTCAAGGCGAGCCATGTTTATTATCTCGACTTCGAGCTTCCCTACATTCGTCGTTCTTTGGTCGATGCGCTCGATGAAAACGACAGTCTTGCCCTGCTTATTTTGAAGCTTTTTGACGAATATGCCCATAGCATTCGCAAGCATATGGAGTATGAGGAGAAGACGGTATTCCCTTATGTGGAAGAACTCGAAAAGGGTAAAGTCTCGCCCAGCTTCGACATTGAGACCTTTTCCAAACACCATACACAGATAGACCGACAGCTGAGCGAGCTGAAGAATATCATTATAAAATATCTGCCTTCCGACGGATTGCATAACAACCAACTCACCGCGGCTCTTTACGAGATATACAACTGTGAACAGTGGCTCAAGGAACATGCTGACGTAGAAGACGAGATATTCATACCTGTAATTCGTCGTCTCGAAAAGAAGTTGAAGCAGAACGACGTAAGTGTGAAAATAAGTAATATGATTAATAACAATTCGGGCTCTCAGGAAACTTTATCCGACCGCGAAAAGGATGTTGTCATCGCTCTGGTGCAAGGTATGACCAACAAGGAGATAGCCGACCATCTTTACATCTCCATTAACACAGTCATAACCCATCGTCGGAACATCGCTCGTAAACTTCAGATACACTCCCCAGCCGGTCTCACCATCTATGCTATTGTCAATAATCTGGTCGATATAAGCAGCGTGAAGTTATGATGGAGAGACCGAAAATTGCAATCATTGATTCCAATGTCCTATCGGTGTTGGGTTTGAAACAGATACTTCAGCACGTTATTCCTATCATGGACGTGCATACGTTCGCATCGTTTGAAGAACTGGAAAACAGTAACCCTGACGCTTTCTTCCATTACTTTATTGCCCAGGGTATCCTTATTGCCCATCGTCAGTTTTTCCTCTGCAGGCAACATAAAACCATTGTCCTCACCACGAGCAACGACCCGGCAACACAGCCCAGTGGCTTCCACTGTCTTTGCATCAATGTTCCCGAGGACCAACTCGTGCGCTCTCTTCTAGTGCTTGAGCAGCACGCTCATGCTTATGGCAAGAATCTGCCACCCATGCCCAAGACTTTGTCTAACAAAGTTTTGACTGACAGAGAAATAGAGGTCCTCGCCCTTATCGTAGAGGGATATATCAATAAGGAGATTGCCGACCATCTGAATATTGGGCTGACCACCGTTATTACCCATCGTAAGAACATCATGGAAAAGCTCGGTATGAAGAGTGTCTCTGCACTGACAATCTATGCGGTGATGCATGGATATGTAGATATCGACAAGATCTAATAGAGTCTGTTATTTGCTTTTTGTCATGTATTCTTGTCAGTTTTACCAAGAATATATTTCTGTTATTCTACATTCACTCCGTATAGAATGTCTGTGTTTTTATTTGATGTCGAGAAAGGAGCTGACAATCTGTTCTGCACCGGCTGCCCGAAGCTCCTCTTTGGTGCCGTTTCCATAGGTCACTGCGCAAGTGTGGCATCCTGCCCGTTTACCCATGAGGATGTCAAAGCTCATATCGCCCACCACCATTGTGTCTTTAGGGGCAATGTTGAAATGCTTTAAGGTTTTCAATACAGGGTAGGGGTCGGGCTTGGCAATTTCCACATCCTCTGCCCCGAGTATCAGCGAGATATATTGACAGAGTCCCATTTGTTCGGCAAAGGCTGCCAAGGAGGCATGGCCCCGACTGCTGGCCAGTGTGATGATGGCGCCTGCATCGTGCCATTGTTTAATGGCTTCTTTCACTCCGGGAAATATGTCTACCTTGACAGTCTTGTTGTTTTCGTCGAAAATGCGGTTGTAGGTATTAAAGCAGGCGTTGTTTTGCTCATCCGTGAGAGGCATCATCGAGCGGAAACCTTCTTTTAAGGGCAGTCCGATGGTTTTGCGACACTCTTCACGTGAGCGCATGGGGAGCCTCAGTTCGCGAAGTGTGGCCTGCATGGTGTCGATAATAATTTTGTTGGTATCGCCGATGGTGCCGTCGAAATCGAGAATTATCAATTTGTACATCAGTGGGAGTCTTAAATGAATCGTGTATATATTATGGTCATTCGGCTGAACGCCGAAGTATCACTGGTTAAACGCATCTGGAGGTTGTGAAAGCGTTGTCCGTCAATTCTTCCAAAAGGTTTTTGCATCCGTCTTCTATCAAGTCTAACGCCAATTCGAAATCGCTGCCGTCGCCATAGTAGGGGTCGGGCACGCTTATGGCCTGTGGGTGCTGTTTCAGATAGGTAGTCATGCGGACCACCTTTCTTCGTTCACGCTCACTTCCCGCCATGCGTGTAATTGCGTGATAATTGTCTTCATCCATAGTGACGATGATGTCGAAACGATCAAAGTCGGTGATAGCGTCAAACTGTCGGGCACGATGGGTGAAGTCGTAGCCTCGAGCCTGCCCGTGACGTCGCATACGGGCGTCGGGCAAGTCGCCTACGTGCCAGTTGCCTATTCCGGCTGAATCAATGTGAAATTGCTGTGTAACGCCTCGTTGGTCGACCATTTTTTGCATGATGCCATTGGCTGCAGGAGAGCGACAAATGTTTCCGAGACAAATAAAAAGTATCCTGATTTTGCCTTTCTTAGCCATGTGTTGTGATGGTTTAAATGCCTTGTGGCTCATATGTTTGAGTCGCAAAATTACTAAAAATCAACGACAAAGCCAATGTTCATGCATATTATTATAAAGTCTTCACATTATGAAGTCCGACTTTTTATTGTATAAATGCGACCAATGTTTTAACGAATGCTTTTCACGAACGGATAGTCCCGTGCTAAGAATAATAGCAAGAAAGAATGGCATTATTCTTGCTGAGAAGATATAAGGCTGTCCACTGACAAAACGGAAAATATTTTCTTTGTTATAATATAATGTGGATTATGCCCGTTATAGATACAGTAAATAATCAATTATATATAAAAAATGGAAAAAAGGCGTGTAGGTCTGATTACAGGTGTAACGGGACAGGATGGCAGCTATTTGGCTGAAATGTTGTTGGAAAAAGGTTATGAGGTGCATGGTGTGATTCGCCGCTCGTCAGTAGATTATCGCGAACGAATCGCCCATCTTGAGGGGAAGCCGAAGTTCCATCTGCACTATGCAGACTTGAGCGACTCCATGAGTATCGTTTCTTTGATGCAAACGATTGAACCAACGGAGGTTTATAACCTTGCAGCACAGAGCCATGTACAGGTCAGCTTTGATGCTCCTGAATTTACGGCAGACGTGGATGCCCTTGGTGTGCTCCGTATACTGGAGGCTGTACGTGTGTGTGGACTGACGAAAACTTGTCGTGTTTACCAAGCTTCTACGTCTGAGTTGTATGGCAAAGTGGAGGAGGTTCCCCAGAACGAAAACACGCCGTTCCATCCTTACAGCCCTTATGCTGTAGCTAAGCTGTATGGTTTCTGGATAGTGGAGGAATATCGCGAGGCCTACGGTATGTATGCCTGTAATGGCATTTTGTTTAATCACGAGAGTGAGCGTCGTGGCGAAACCTTTGTGACACGCAAGATTACGCTGGCCGCTGCACGCATAGCACAGGGGAAACAGGATAAGCTCTATCTGGGAAATTTGTCGTCGCTTCGCGATTGGGGATATGCCAAGGATTACGTGGAATGTATGTGGTTGATGCTTCAGCAGGACAAACCGGAGGATTTCGTGATAGCCACAGGTAAGCAGCATAGTGTGCGAGAGTTCTGCTATCATGCTTTCAAGCATGTAGGTATCGAATTGGAATTCCAAGGCGAGGGCATGGACGAAAAAGGAGTAGACAAGGCTACAGGCAAAGTTCTCGTTGAGGTGAGTCCAGACTTCTATCGTCCTACAGACGTGGTCAACCTTTGGGGAGATCCTACAAAGGCTAAGGCTACACTGGGTTGGAACCCGTCTAAAACCAGTTTTGAGGAATTAATCAAGATCATGGTGGACAGCGATATGAAAAAAGTTGCTGCTGACGATGCAGCCTCCAGAGTGCGTGTCAACCTTGAGGAATATTTGGAGAAGGGTATCGTGAAGTAGAACGCATAGAGGAAAATCATGGGTTTTTCTCATGGTTCTATGGAGGCAGTAGAAAAATCAGCAGCTGCTGTTGGTTTCGCAGCTGTTCTACAATGGTTTCCAATAACTATGATCATTTTGTGGGCAGTGTGTAAGCGCTTTTGTGAGCAGGTTATTATATGGCTCACGAATGGTCAAATCCTTTTTGCGTGATATACATTATATGATATATCAGAATTAAAATTTAAAGATAATATGTTAGATAAGAATTCAAAAATATATATAGCCGGACATCACGGTCTTGTGGGCTCGGCCATCTGGAGGAATCTTGAGGCAAGGGGATACCACAATCTTGTGGGACGCAGTCATCGGGAGTTGGACTTGACCAACCAAGCGGCGGTGAAGCAGTTTTTCGATGAGGAGCAGCCCGATGCGGTGGTGTTGGCGGCCGCTTTTGTGGGTGGCATCATGGCCAACTCGCTCTATCGTGCTGACTTCATTATGCAGAACATGAAGATACAGTGCAACGTGATAGAACAGGCTTATCTTCACGGCGTGAAGAAGCTGTTGTTCTTGGGCTCTACCTGCATCTATCCCAAGAATGCACCGCAACCCATGAAGGAGGACGCACTGCTGACATCGCCTTTGGAATACACCAATGAGGAGTATGCCATTGCAAAGATTGCCGGGCTGAAAATGTGCGAAAGCTACAATCTCCAATACGGCACCAACTACATTGCAGTGATGCCGACCAACCTCTACGGGCCCAACGACAACTTCCATCTCGAAAATTCTCATGTGCTGCCGGCTATGATGCGCAAGGTGTATTTGGCCAAATTGATTCATGATGGCAATTGGGACGCCATTCGTGTGGATATGAACAAGCGGCCGATTAACCCGCCATCGAAGTTGGCAGAACAAATTGGTGAGGAGAATGTCGATGGGAATAATGACAAGGAACGGATATTGAAAGCCTTGGCGTTCTATGGCATTGAAGACAACCAGGTGACACTTTGGGGAGATGGCAGTCCGCTCCGCGAATTCCTTTGGAGTGAGGATATGGCCGATGCTTCTGTTCATGTGTTGCTGAATGTGGACTTTAAGGATATTATAGGCATTGAGAAATATTCCTCGGTGTTTTATGGAGTGAAGACCGATGGTGTGGTGGACCGTAACAATTCTGAAGGACGTGGCGGCGCAATTCCCAGCTTGGGCGAGATTCGTAATTGCCATATCAACGTGGGAACTGGCAAGGAACTCACCATTAAAGCACTTTCCGACCTCGTTGTTAAGACCGTTGGTTTCGGGGGTGAAGTGGCTTGGGATGCAACGAAACCCAACGGAACACCGCGCAAGCTGATAGATGTGACTAAGCTCCACAAGCTGGGATGGACACATCGGGTGGAGATCGAGCAAGGCGTGCAGAAATTGTACGACTGGTATCAAGAATCTTTGAGTCATTAAACGCAAGGACGAAATGTGTAATCGAGAGGAGAGGTGTACGCTCTTTTCGCCAAATCCGAGAACAGTTCTCGAAGGCGAGCGAAGCAATTGTTGGCTTTCCTAACCTCTCAAATCCTTTTACAAGGATAGACATTAGTATTTTATTTTTAACGAGATTGTTCCATGTTAAAGAAGAAGTATAATATTGCAGTGGCAGGAACTGGCTATGTAGGTTTGAGCATAGCCACTCTTTTGAGTCAACATCAACACGTTATGGCAGTGGATGTAGTGCCGGAAAAAGTGGACATGATTAATCAAAGGAAGTCGCCAATCCAAGATGAATACATTGAAAAGTATCTTCAGGAGAAAGACCTTGACCTCACTGCAACGCTTGATGGGGCTTCGGCCTATAAAGCTGCCGACATTGTGGTGATAGCTACACCAACCAACTATGACCCTGTGAAAAACTATTTTGATACGCGTCATGTCGAGGAGGTTATAGAGTTGGTGATGCAGGTCAATCCGAATGCTATCTTGGTCATCAAGTCAACCATTCCTGTGGGCTACACGGAAAGCGTAAGAGAAAAGTTCAAATCAGATAATATCATATTTGCGCCGGAGTTCCTTCGTGAGAGCAAGGCCTTGTACGACAATCTTTATCCGAGCCGAATCATCGTGGGACGCCCGGAAGGAGATGCTCGTTTGGATGAGGCGGCACACTTGTTTGCCGACCTGCTGAAGCAGGGAGCCATCAAGCAAGACATAGAAACCCTATTCATGGGACTCACGGAAGCTGAAGCCGTGAAGCTGTTTGCCAACACCTATCTTGCACTTCGGGTGAGCTATTTTAACGAGCTTGACACCTATGCGGAGGTGAAAGGACTTGACACCCGGAGCATCATCAAGGGCGTGAGTCTTGACCCCCGTATCGGCGATTTCTACAATAACCCATCGTTTGGCTACGGAGGCTATTGCTTACCGAAAGACACCAAACAGCTCTTGGCTAATTATGAAGATGTGCCCGAAAACTTGATTCAGGCCATTGTGGAGAGTAACCGCACGCGCAAAGATTTTATTGCAGACCAAGTGTTGCATAAGGCCGGCTATTATGATTATGGCGATCGTGGAGTTTTTGATGCCTCCGAAGAACATAGATGTGTTATAGGAGTGTATCGACTGACGATGAAAAGCAACAGTGACAACTTCCGTCACAGCAGCATCCAGGGAGTGATGAAACGTATCAAGGCCAAAGGTGCTGAGGTAATCATTTATGAGCCAACCCTCGAAGACGGTACGACGTTCTTTGGAAGCGAAATAGTGAACGACCTCGATAAATTCAAGCGTCAAAGCCATGCCATTATTGCCAACCGCTATGATAGCGTTCTTGACGACGTGGCATCTAAGATTTATACACGTGACCTTTTTCAGTGCGATTAGCTCTCGGATGTAGGCTAAAGCATATAAAAGTACACAATATTTGTTTTCCATCAATTTTTTAGTTATCATTGTGTAACGTTAGGCATATCAATATCGATGGATAAATTCAAGACAACCGAGACGGAAGATAGGAAATGGCATGTTCTTTCTGCCAATTATAAGAAAGAACTTGATGTGAGGGACGAGCTGCGAATGCTCGGCTATGAAGTCTATGTCCCCATGCAATATGCCCTTTCCAATCACAGAGGGCATAAGCAGCGAGTGCTGAAGCCTGCCGTCCACGGGCTTGTCTTTGTGAGAGCTACTCAAAGTGAAATCTTTGATTACAAACATTCTACGCGTAACAATCCTTATATTTTCTTGCGTACCGTGCGTGTGGGAGATGGTTACCAACCCATCATAGTGCGGGATGAAGACATGGACAACTTCATGCGCATCACGGCATTGCCTGAGATTGCACTCAATTACTATCGTCCCGAGGAATTACGGTTGGTGAAAGGCGAGAAAGTTAAGATCATGGATGGGGTGTTCAAGGATATTGTGGGCACTGTGCAACAGCTCCCCCACAAGCGAGGAGACTACCTCGTAGTGGAGATACCCGGAGTATCCGTGGTGGCGGCCAAGTTGAAACCTGACTATGTGCAGCCCGTGGGCAGACGACAGGAGAAGTCAGTCAACGTTGACGGCGACGTGCAGAAACTTATGGACTGTGCATACAAGTTGCTCTATGAATTAGGCGATGAAGCCAAACACGAGGTGGCAAGAAGCCTGACCATGGCAGAGATGCAAACCTTGCGTCGTGCTTTGGAAGGGTGCAAGCGGTTTATGCCGGCTGATAAGGCTGCCTATGCTTTGGCCCATTATCTTGCAGCCAAGGTATTGGGCGAGCCGTTGGACGAGTGTGCCAAAGCGCTTCGGACAATTGCACCGAAGCTCCGCAGCACCAGTATGCTCCGGTTGCGGATAAACCTATATCTGTCGGTTGATTTCCAAGACGAGTCCGCCTCTCAGTTTGTTGCCGAAACCATAGGCAAGTGGGATGCGACCAAATATACAGATTCACAGAGGGCTTTTCTTACGGAGCAAAGACTGTTGAAACGTCTTTGAAGGAATATAAATATAAGATTTCGATGCAGTTACTTGTCATGGGCATCAAATCGTTGATGTTCAGGACTATGGAATAAAGTATGGGGGTAGTTCCCGTAGCATACTTTAGTTATGCGATGCCCCTTCCATCTTATAATTCAAATTGTACTTTGGCATTAAACATCCGTCCCGTCAGGAAGTTGGGCACGGCATATTGCTGATTGGTAATATCGGTTACCCAATAATAGGAATTCACGTTGTTAATTCCAAAAAGGTTTAGACAATCTACACCTACCCAGACATTGCGAAAGATGCTCTTGCGGCTCCGGTCTTGATTATCATACAATCGGAAACTCATTCCGATGTCGGCACGTTTGTATGCCGGGGCACGGAAAGCATTTCGTTCCAGTTCCCTGTGTGGTGCAGAGAAGGGGAGACCGTCTGCCAGCGCCATTTTCAGACTCATCTTCCAGCGAGTGGTCCCAGGAAAATAATCGGTGAAAAACAGGTTTACGGCATAGCGTTGGTCGGTGGGCATGGGGATGGACACACCGTTGAGCTTCATTTTGGTATCCATCAGTGAGAATGTCAGCCACGAGTCGGTGCCGGGCACAAACTCGCCAAAGAGTTTCAGGTCTATGCCTGCCGCGTGCCCCTTTGCCATATTATGACCATAATACACCACCTTCACGTTGTTTACAGAGTATGGAATAAGATTGTCGAGCAACTTGTAATAGGCTTCGGCTGTAAACTTGAAGGGCCGATTCATCATTGTAAACCGATAGTCCATGCCTGCAATAAAGTGTATGGAGCGCTGACTTTTTATCTTGTCGTTGAGGCACGCATTTGTAACGCCATTTACGGTAGACGTGTCACGCAATTCCTTGAAGAAAGGTGCTTGATAATAAAGACCGGCAGCAAACCTCAAAGTCATGTTGTGATTGAAAGGGGGGATGATGCCCAACGAAATGCGGGGGGAGAGAATAGACTCTTTGTTGAAATTCCAATGGGCAAACCTCAAGCCGTAGCTGAGGGTGAAGAGCGTGTGTTCCCCTGCCGAACGGAATCGCCAAATATCCTGTAGATAAGCCTCTATCCTGTTGGCGTTCAATTCGTTTTTGGCGCGCAGAGAGTAAATCATATTGAGGTCTTCACCCGTGTGGGGCACGCTGTATCCAGCCGAATCGCGCATTTCATATTCTGTAGATAATTCCTCCACGTGTTCTTTTTTAAAGGTCAACCCTCCCTCAATGTTGTGTTGTTTGGTCGTGTGTTTCATCATAAGCTTGATGCTTTCCACATGGGCTTTGAGGTAGTTGCGGGTGTGTTCAAAATAGGTCCCCACGCCGAGGTTTTCCGCAGTCTCTGTCTGGGTGAGCCAATATTGTCCCTGAATGTCATAGCGTTCAGACTCGGTTGTATGGTAGGCAGACCCCAAAAGCGATATAGAGGTGGAGTCTCCAAAGTGCCGGGTGATGCCAAGAGAGCCGAAATAGGTGCGGAAAAGGTCTTTTTCGTGCCCGTCGAAATAAACTTTGAACGATTTGACATTCTCCATGGTACCGAACTTGGTTTCGCGGTCTTGAGGCTTGAAGTTGTAATGATTGTCTGATGTGTTGCCGATAAAGTCGATGCTCCAGCGTTTGTTGGGCGTGAAACTCAGATAAGTCTGATAGTCCAGAAAGTTTGGTTTATACTCGCCATTGGTCTCGAGTGAGCTAATGAGATGCCTCGTTGTTTTGTATCTCAACCCGTTCGACCATGCGAATTTCTTGTTTGAGATACCGATATAGGCACTCCCCCCAAGAAGTGAAGCAGTGAGATTGGATTCAAACCTTTTGGGTCGCCGATAGGTGATATCGAGAGCCGACGACATTTTGTCGCCATATTTGGCTTCGAATCCTCCCGACGAGAATCCTATCTTGTCCACCATATCTGGGTTGATGACGGACAAACCTTCCTGTTGTCCACTACGCACCAGAAATGGGCGAAACACCTCCACATTATTAATATATACTGAGTTCTCGTCAAAGGCTCCTCCTCGAACATTGTATTGTGAGGACAATTCGGAGTGGGTGGACACGCCGGCCTGGGTCTGAATAAGTTCTTCGACGGCGTTCCCAGTGGTCGATGGCAGAGACTTGAGCTCGTCGGTGGAAATGTCCTGTGTCTGTCCCGATTGTATTTTCTGTCCCGTAACGTTGACCTCTTCCAGATTTCCCGCCGATTCATAAAGCACAACCTGCAGGGTTTGAGTGCCTTTCGGGTTCCTCAGTACGCGCGTTTTGGTTTTGTAGCCCAACATGGAGAATTTCACGACAACAGAGTCGGCGGAGTGCAGCGTCAATCTGAATTCTCCTTTGAGCGAGGTCACCGTGGCTTTGCCCTGGGCCAGACACGAGACGCTGGCCAACTCCACAGGATTGTTGTCGGTATCGCTGACCCGTCCCTTGAGCGTGAAAGTTTGGGCTGCGCAGGATAGGGTGCAGCCGATAAGGATAGCCAGAAATAGAATTCTCTGTTTCATATTATACAATAACGAAAGGGCTGATTGATTATTGTATGGACCGGAGGTGATCAACGGAAGAATATGCTGTCGCTCTCTATGGTCGTTGCTCAACGGAATGTGAAGTATTGTAGACCCCCATTTTTCTTTACAAAGGTTGCTTTATTTTTCGCGTATTCAGCAGCAGGCTCGGCTTTGTTTTAAATACGCCATTTTTGCATAAATTCATAGTCGTCTGACAATCAGGGCTTTATGTAATGATACCTCTGTGGCTTCAATTTTACCGCTTGCGATGACATATACAACGGTGCAGCGGTTACGCTCTAACGGCCATGCGAAAGGACTTTTTCCGCACCCCCGATGAGCCCAAACCGCACAGCGAGAAGATACTAACCGCAATGCAGCCGCTCTTTTTATTCGGTTTAAGCTGGGAATGATGGCCAAGACATAGTCCTTTTTGCTCCGGATGAGCTGAAAATAAACGTCAAAAAATGGTAATCCGGTTTTACATATCGGGCACCTTAAATGGAACAGAGGCGAAGGCGAAGTGTAGTTTTAAAGTTGCCGACCTACCCGCAAGCATTACTATCAACGGATAATGCCCAAGGGCTGTCTACTCGTAGGTATCCTGTTTCTTCTGTTATTCCTTATACAGCCAAGCCAAGAATTTATTGAGCGGCCCAATGGAAAAACGAAACCACCGATAATTGGATACGGGTTTGCCACCAAAGCGGAGGATAAATTCCCTAAACGGATTGTGCGGGAATGGCAAGCCGGCATCCAAGAAATAGAAATGGGCATAATTGTGTTCCCATGCCCAGTTCATAGCATACCATATAGCCATCGTGTTGGGGTGGAGGTGCGGGTAACGCTTGCGGCGAGAGGCAAGATACCATAGGAATGCGTTGCCTTCAAAGTAGACACAAGCACATCCTCCGATAATTTTATCCTTATATTGGGTGACAAATATTCGTGCATGGTCGCTGTTGTGCAATTCCACAAACTGCTGTTCCGGCGGGATGAGTCGTTGTATCTTGAAACGGTAGACATTATGAATAATCTTGTGGAAACGTCTCACTTCCTCCTCCGATTTGGCTTCTCGTGTTGAGATGCCCAGGTCGTAGACGTGCTCTATGCGTTCGAGGGTTTTCGGATTGATGCGTTCGCGCGGCGATTTGGAGTGGAGAGAGTTGTGCACCTCCTGCCAGCCAACGGGAAAATACGTGTTTTGCCGGAAAAACCGATAACCGAACATTTTTCGAGATAGTCCGCTGAATTCGATGTAGAAGCAGAGTTTGCGGCGCAGTTTGCGCGTCAGTTCGTGAAGAAGCAGCCCGAAAACCTCCTCATTGTCCACCTCGTCAGCATATTCGCCTTCGCCGTAAATTCTCCCCTGGGTATAAAGGATGAGCGGTGTCCATGAGCCACGACGGCGGATGATGGCCAGAATGTGTCCCACTACCAGTCCGTTCTCATCGGTTGCGACTGCCATATAGGGCTTCTGTCTGGGCGTCTTCTCGATGATATGGAAGAGCTCAGCACTATGAAAGAAGTTGTGACAGGTCATCTCCGGCAATTCTTCCCCAGAAGTGTATAGTTTTACATGATAGGTTTGCACAACGCAAAGATAGCAAAAATCTCTAATATTCAACCCTTTATGTGTAATCTTTTTCGTAACTTTGCCCTATAAATACGAATAAGATATGAAAGATTTCAAAAGCTTAGTGCAGTCTCGTCGCAGTCATCGCAAGTTTACCGACCAGGAAGTTCCGGCCGAAGACCTGCAGCTCATTCTGCGTGCAGCTCTCATGTCGCCAACTTCGATGGGACGTCGTGATTGGCAGTTTGCCATTGTTGACAACAAGCAGGATATAGAGAAAATATCTGAAGCCAAGGACGTAGGGGCCCGATTTATAAAGGGGGCGCCTCTTGCCATTGTCGTGATGGGTGACCCGAAAGCCAACGACTGTTGGGTGGAGGATGGCAGCATTGCCGCCATATCCATGCAATATCAAGCTGAGGATCTCGGACTGGGTAGCTGTTGGGTTCAGATGCGCAATCGTGGACTGAGCGATGGACACACGGCCAACGAGGTGATACATGGCATATTGGGACTTCCCGACCATTTGGAAGTATTGTGTGTGCTGGCCATTGGTTATCCGGCCGAAGGGTTGGAGCCACGAAGCGAAGATGGATTGAAGTGGGAAAATGTTATTATAAAATCAGATGATTAACTACGATTTACGAAAGATAAGAGCAGTTATTTTTGATGTAGATGGTGTGCTTTCTGGCGAAACCATTGGCATGGATTCAGACGGAATGCCTGTTCGCACGATGAATATCAAGGATGGTTATGCCATACAGTTGGCCATGAAGATGGGGTTGCGCGTTGCGATTATGACGGGGGGCGACTCAGAGGCCATTCGAGGCAGATATGCTTATCTCGGGGTGGAAGACATCTATATGAAGTGTGCCGTGAAGATTCAGACCTATGATCGGTTTTTGGAAAAGTATGGTCTGAAAGATGAGGAGATTATCTATATGGGCGACGATATTCCCGACTATGAGATCATGCAGCGTGTGGGATGCCCGTGTTGTCCGGCAGACGCTTGTTTCGAAGTGAAAGACATTTCCGTTTACGTGTCTCAGAAGCGCGGCGGCTTCGGCTGTGCACGCGATGTCTTGGAGCAGGTGTTGCAGGCACAGGGATTGTGGTTGAGTTCGGCGAAAGCGTTCGGATGGTAACGCTAACTTTTCTAATTTAACAAACAATGAAAAAAATAATATTAGCCAGCAATTCTCCACGCAGGAGAGAGCTGTTGGCCGGACTGGGCTACGATTTCGAGGTGCGTGTGGTTCAAGGCATCAATGAAGATTATCCTGCTGGTCTGTCGATGGAAGAGATTCCACGATATATTGCCAAGGAGAAGGCTGATGCCTACGAGGTGGGCGACGCAGAGATTTTGCTCACGGCTGATACGGTTGTGGTGTTGGATGACGAGGTGCTGGGCAAACCGAAAGATGCTGCAGATGCAAGTCGCATGCTTCATGAACTGAGTGGGCGTACGCATCATGTGATAACTGGGGTATGCTTGACGACGACTTCCATGCAGCGACGGTTTTCGGTCGTTACGGAGGTGACTTTTAAACAGCTCACCGATCAGGAAATAGAGTACTACATCTCGAACTATCGCCCTTTCGACAAGGCTGGGGCCTATGGCATTCAAGAGTGGATTGGATATATCGGTGTGACAAGTATTCGAGGGAGCTACTTTAATGTGATGGGATTGCCGGTGCAGCGTATATATCAGGAGCTGCAACAAATGAAATGACAGGATTTGTGGACTTCAGGTCTGTGGCTTTCATATTTTTCCTTATATTCGGAGTTATCATAAGGTGACTCTGCCTGTCATACTTTGTCGGTAGATGTGGAGGCACATCTCGTTTCTCATATCTTTTTGATGAATGTTTTTCTCCTTTCCTTTTTTAATGTAGAGTTTTGCCCTCTCGTGATTGCGTACGTTTTCATGATGCAAACTGACAAAACTGACACGGGAGGCTGACAAGTTTGTCACGCAATGGTGCCAATGACGGATTGGCACGGTTTTCGTATTATCCGAGGGTGTACGCTTATCGTAGTGTCTATTCATATAAAAACGTTTAACAAAAATATAATCAATTATGAAAGTAAAACCATTAGCAGACAGAGTGTTGGTACTTCCTGCACAGGCTGAAGAGAAAGTAGGTGGAATCATTATTCCTGACACAGCAAAGGAAAAACCACAGCACGGTAAGATTGTTGCCGTTGGCCAGGGAACCAAAGATGAGGAAATGATTTTGAAGGAAGGTGATGAGATTCTTTATGGCAAGTACGCCGGAACAGAATTGGAAACCGATGGCGTAAAATATCTCATGATGCGTCAGAGCGATGTGCTCGCTATAGTGGAAAAGTAAAATAGAGTGGTAATTAGGAGTAGATGGCCTTGCAACGAAAAAAGACAAAGTGCAAACTCTTAATTCAATATTTATTAATCCAAATTCCGAAAGGATACCTCAACATTCAACATTCGTAAATCAATATTAAATATTATGGCAAAAGTTATTAAATTCGATACAGAGGCCCGCGAACTCTTGAAGCAGGGCGTTGACCAGTTGGCAAATGCAGTGAAAGTTACGCTCGGCCCAAAAGGTCGCAATGTGGTTTTAGAGAAGAAATTTGGTGCTCCACAGATTACTAAGGACGGTGTTACCGTTGCTAAGGAAGTGGAGTTGGAAGACAAGTTTGAAAACACGGGAGCTCAGTTGGTGAAGAGTGTGGCCAGCAAGACTGGTGATGACGCTGGTGATGGCACCACGACGGCTACCATTCTGACTCAGGCTATTGTCAACGAAGGCATGAAGAACGTTACTGCCGGCGCAAATCCAATGGATTTGAAGCGTGGTATCGACAAGGCTGTGAACAAGATCGTTGATTTTATCAAAGACAGTGCAGAAGTTGTAGGCGACAATTACGATAAGATTGAGCAGGTGGCAACCGTATCTGCCAACAACGATCCTGAGATTGGTAAATTGCTGGCTGATGCTATGCGCAAGGTTTCTAAAGACGGTGTAATCACCATCGAGGAGAGCAAGACGCGCGATACCAATATAGGTGTTGTAGAGGGTATGCAGTTTGATCGCGGCTACTTGTCCGGCTATTTTGTAACCGACACCGACAAGATGGAGTGTGTAATGGAGAATCCGTACATCCTCATCTATGATAAGAAGATTAGCAATTTGAAGGAATTCCTGCCTGTGTTACAGCCTGCTGCCGAGAGCGGTCGCCCATTGTTGGTAATTGCTGAGGACGTGGATTCTGAGGCTCTGACCACATTGGTTGTTAACCGTCTGCGTGGTGGTTTGAAGATCTGTGCTGTAAAGGCACCGGGCTTTGGCGATCGTCGCAAGGCAATGTTGGAAGATATTGCTATCCTTACCGGTGGTGTTGTGATTAGCGAGGAGAAAGGTTTGAAGCTCGAGCAAACCACATTGGAGATGCTTGGAACGGCCAAGAAAGTAACTATATCTAAGGATTACACGACTATTGTTGACGGTGCCGGCTCTAACGAGAATATCAAGGCTCGTGTGGCACAGATTAAGAACGAGATTGCCAACAGCACAAGTTCTTATGACAAGGAGAAGTTGCAGGAGCGTCTGGCTAAGCTGTCGGGTGGCGTTGCAGTGCTCTATGTTGGTGCCAACTCAGAGGTTGAGATGAAAGAGAAGAAGGACCGTGTTGACGATGCTCTCTGCGCTACGCGTGCAGCCATTGAGGAAGGAGTCGTTGTTGGTGGTGGTACTACCTACATCCGTGCTCAGAAGGCGCTTGCCGACCTCAAGGGTGAGAACGATGACGAGCAGACTGGTATCAACATTGTTTGCCGTGCCATCGAGGAACCGCTTCGCCAGATTGTCTCAAACGCTGGTGGCGAGGGTGCCGTTGTGGTGAATAATGTTCGTGATGGTAAAGGCGACTATGGCTACAACGCTCGTACAGAGAAATACGAAGACTTGCGTGTAGCAGGTGTTATCGATCCCGCCAAGGTGGCTCGTGTGGCCTTGGAGAATGCTGCCTCTATCGCAGGAATGTTCCTCACAACCGAATGTATCATTGCCGACAAACCTGAAGAAAATGCTCCGGCTATGCCGGCTGCTCAGCCCGGTATGATGTAAAAAACGTCAATGCGTATGCTAAGGTTTGAAAGACAACCTGCTGCAGTTGGCAAGACAATATAAACCATAAAGGACGCATCTTGAAACGGATGTGTCCTTTTTGTAATTTTGGGCGTGTGAAGTTTTATATTTGTCTATAAAACAGAAAAAATCATTAAAAAAGTAAGATTTGTCGTTTAAAAATTTGGAGACTATTCAAAAAGTTAGTACATTTGTGCAGTAAATAAGATAATACAAGTCCATAGGGACTTAAGAATATTTTTTTGATTTGTTTTAGTAGATTAGTTTTTAAGTAGTTTGTTTTTAGGAATCGGTTGTCGTGATGACATCCGATTTTTTTTGTGCTTATTGAAAAATGCGTTATCTTTGCAACATGAAACCAAAGTTATATCTCGACTGGAAAAAGGCATTGATATT
Source organism: Prevotella sp. (assembly GCA_050946435.1). Lineage (GTDB taxonomy): Bacteria > Bacteroidota > Bacteroidia > Bacteroidales > Bacteroidaceae > Prevotella. The sequence continues at coordinate 4,180 of JBMNUU010000028.1, read as the reverse complement.
CTTATTTGTCTCTGCTGGCCTCATCTATATTACCAAGTCTATTTTAATGTCGATTGGCATTGTACTGTTGCTGTTTGTGGTAGACAGTTTACTGGCTGATTGGGAGTATCGTCGAAAGACGAAACGCATTTTTGATGAGCTCAGAGAGGAGCACAAGGAAAAAGGAAAAACGAAAAGTGGAGTCGAGAAAGAGGAGAGAGACGGTTGATGTGTGGAAAAGGTAATCAAGGAAAGTAATGGAACAACTCATCCAACTATATATTTCGTGGGCAGGTGAAGCGCCTATCGATTCTGAAAAACTGGCAGGCGCAGGCAGTAACCGGGCATATTATCGCTTCATTGGGAGAAACGGAAAGAGCGTGATTGGCGTGGTGGGCACCAGCCGAGATGAGAACCGGGCGTTTATAAACCTTGACCGTCATTTTGTGCAACGCCAATTGCCGGTCCCTCAAGTGTTAGCTGTAAGCGACGATGGAATGAGATATTTACAGTCTGACCTTGGACACACGTCGCTATACGATGCTATAAAGGGTGGACGAGAGGCTGGTGGACGTTACAATGTGGCCGAGAAGCAATTGCTTTTGCGTACCATTCGAGAACTCCCCAATGTGCAGATTCGCGGGGCGAGAGGTTTGGATTGGTCGGTTTGCTATCCCCAACCGGAGTTTGACGAGGATGGCGTGCTGTTCGATTTAAATTATTTCAAGTACTGTTTCTTGAAGCCGACGAATCTTGATTTCCACGAGATGAAGCTTGAAGCCAGTTTCCGTCGCTTTGCCAAAGATTTGACTTCCGAGCCTTCAGAAAGTTTCTTATACCGCGATTTCCAGGCTCGAAATGTGATGCTCGATGCTGAAGGGAACCCCTATTTCATAGATTTTCAAGGCGGACGGAAAGGTCCCTACTATTATGACTTAGCCTCTTTTTTGTGGCAAGCCTCTGCCAAATATCCGTTTAAACTAAGGCGTGACTTGATAGCGGCCTATTATGAGTCACTCAAACTGTATATCGAAGTGCCGACCGTGCGCCATTTTGCGGCCCGTCTCAGCTTGTTTGTGTTGTTCCGCACTTTACAGGTATTGGGAGCTTATGGCTTTCGTGGGTATTTCGAACATAAGCAACACTTCATTGACAGTATTCCTCCCGCCATGGATAATCTGCGCGATTTGCTCAAGCTCCGTGACGAGGTGTTGCCTTATCCTTATCTCCGTGAATTGCTTGGCCGGCTTACGGAACTTCCGCAGTTTGCTCCTGTGAAAAAGCCGCAGCTCATCCGTAGCGATGGTTTTAAGACCACCGACCATGACGTCTATGCAGGTCATCCACAGGACGGACCGGCTACATTCTCAAAATATGATGGCAAAGGGCCGCTGGTGGTCACAGTCTATAGCTTTTCCTTCCATAAGGGAATACCTAAGGATACGTCAGGAAATGGAGGCGGTTATGTGTTCGATTGCCGTAGTACTCATAATCCCGGACGATATGAGCCGTATAAAAAGCTTACGGGGTTGGACGAACCGGTTATTCGTTTTCTTGAGGACGATGGTGAAATCCTTGAGTTCTTGGAGCATGTCTATGCCTTGGCCGACAAACATGTATATCGTTATCTTCAGCGTGGTTTTACCCATTTGATGTTTAGTTTCGGCTGCACGGGAGGGCAGCACCGCAGTGTGTACTGTGCCCAGCATCTGGCAGAACGAATTCACAAGAAGTTCGGCATTGAGGTGCACGTGATTCACCGTGAGCAAAATATGAAACAAACCATGAACGCCATCAAGCAGGAAGCGTGATGCCACGGAATGTTTTCTCATCCGGCACCATGTCTAATGGTGTAAAATGGTCAGTGTGTGAGTAGTGTTGTTCCATACCGAACGGTATGGATAGAAGCAATTTTTAGGTAGCCCGGCTAAATCCATAATGCCGAAATAACTGCTCCGACTGGGCAAACACTCGTCCTATATGGGATGGGCTCACCCCCGATGAATGTAAACTTAAAATTTTTGTGGGCACAACAGATGATAGCCCACAAAAAACAAATCCCGCGTCCCGCCCTCGCCTGTTGGGTTATAGTCAACTAACGGTTGTGCTGTTTGCGTCGTGCAATGTGTGCTGTGCGTGGTCATGCTGGGAAATGCTCCGTGCAGGATGGCGATTCGAACGCCTCGGCTCCCTGTACCGATAACCATGCGGTTTTTTTAGTTCACACCTATAAATCCAATCAGGCTACAATCCTAAAGTGATATGCTCAGTCTTCCAGTTCTGTAGAAAAGTTGAGTCCCTGAATCTTGATGTCCAGCTGTCTGAGTTGTTTGGAATACTCGTCGATTTGTCGACCGAGGGCCTTAATGTCTATGGTGGTAATCATTTTGATTTCCGAACGACTATAGCGGTCTTGCGATTCGGAGGCTTTGTTGAATACATCGCGTAAGGCGCCAATGCGCAGGTTGAGCACGTCCTTTTCCGACATGAGTTCGGTCAGGGTTTTGCCTTCGCTCACGGTATTCATGTTTGTTTTGTTGATTTTGTAGATGAGGCTTTGCAGGCGAGTCAGACAACTGTCCAGTTCCTTCATCAGTTCTGCGGGGCTTTCTGAGGGCTCGTCGCCCTCTTGAATTCTGACATTGTTCAGCAGTCGGCTCCTTAACTGCTCTATCTTCTTTTGCGTGTCCTTACGAATGGCCAATGCTTCTGCGAGTTTCATATTGTTTGTCGATTTAAAATTAATGTGTAACGGTTTTGCTACCGCCCTCTACCTATATTGTGCAAATTTACATAAAAAACGCAATATATAAGCCAATGGTAATAAGAAACGGGAAATAAAAGCTCCGTAGAATTTTGCTGGGGGTATGCATCGTAGGGACGTGTGGCTCATACGTCCGCCAATCATCTGACCAGTCTGATATAATCGATTGATCATATCATTACAGCATCTTAGCTATCCAAATTATACATATTCTATCCTCATTTCCTCGCTCACCCGGAACTCTTGCGCATCGTCTGCTTGGTAAACAATGCGCAGGCCCTGGTAGTCGTGTGGCACTTTCAGCGAGATATGGTTTTCACAGAGATAGTCCCACATCGGTGCGCCGAAATCGTAGGATGCCCCGTTGAGTGCCAGTTGCATACTGATGGGGTCAAATCGCCAAAAACCGCCACCCATGCAAATATCGTTGGGTTGCAGCAAGTCCTTATGCATCCTGACGTTGCCGAGACGCATAATGCCTCTTCGGGTGATGATAAACTTTTTTGCCATAGCGTTTATGAATCTACGCCAAAAATACTCTTTTTTCTTGAAAGCAACAAGACAATTGTTTTGTTTTGCATTGTTGCATACATCAATAGAATCGTGAATGATACGGTATTTTGCTTGGCATTATATAAGAAAAACAGTATATTTGTCGTGACAAAAACAAATAAATATCAGACATGAAACAAACGAAAATGCTACTTGTGGTAGACCCTCAGATAGATTTCATTACAGGCACATTGCCGGTACCCGGGGCAGCCGACGCGATGAATGCACTGGCTCGATATATCGATGAGCATGGTGCCGAGTATGCCGTAAAAATAGTGACAAGCGACTGGCATCCCTATAATCATTGCTCGTTCGTCCGGCAGGGAGGGCAGTGGCCGGCCCATTGTGTGCAACATTCGGCCGGTGCAGCGTTGTGGCAGCCGTTGCTGGAGTCGCTCAACAGGTCGAGAGGCGGATTCACAATGCTCTACAAGGGGACACGGGTGGATAAGGATGAATATTCGATTGTGGAGAATGCCGACTCGGGTGCGGTTCTCTTGCGACTGATTGAGGCACTCAAGATAGACCGTATAGACTTGTGCGGATTGGCGGGAAACGTCTGTGTGCTGAACACGATGCGCGACCTTCAGACTATCTTCGGCTCGGCCAAGTTGCACCTCCTTGCCGATTATGCACCTTCGCTCGACGATGGCTCGGAACTGAATGCTTTTATGCGGAGATTGTAGTGGATAGTGCCAAAGTTTCAGCTGAAATGAAAGCCTACCAGCCCATACCCGTGATAGCGGACTTTATAAACGAAGATGGTTCCGACAATCTCAAAGAGACCATCGAAGCCAACTATTGTAAGGTGAAAGAAGAGATACTGTCGCTTGTTGATTCAGAAATTGAGCGATTAAAATACTCCTCAATTAGTCCACTTAATCC
>JBMNUU010000027.1:0-39801 GCA_050946435.1 Prevotella sp. | reverse complement strand
CTCTCAGATATCCGCTCAAACTTCTTATTATCTCGGTCTATGGCTGAGCGCATAAGCCCCGTAACTGCCTTGATAATAGCATCATCGGGAGTAATGCCGCCAAAAGCATAATGACAGATGGCCTCATAACTCTCAAGACGTTGCTCTTTGGGGAGTTCCTGTAATACCTCCCACCAATCTTTGTAGAAAACAAAACTATTTCTCATGATTGCTCCTTTCTGCTCTGTACGCCCTTAACCCTGCCCACAGAGGGGCATTGCTGTGCTGTATCTGTTCGTTGATGATGTCGCCCAACTGCTGGGGCTGCTTGGCCTTAATCATAGCATCCCTCCTCCCCGAATAAAGACAATTGCACCTGTCCACGGTGTACCCACTTAGACTTGTCGGCGGTATAGTGGTTGGCAGAGTAGCCTGTCGTTGCGTCCTTGCTTCGTCCGATACTTTGCAACAGTCCCTCGTCTACCAAGTCCTGCACATACCATGTTATTGAGTTCCTTAGAATGCCTGTGGCAAGAGCGCAATCAAGGGTTGTGCCTACTTTATACTGAAAATAGTCCAAGACTTTGCAGATGTCCTTTTCTTTAGCTACCTTTGCGCCGTGTGTGGGGCTGCACGGCTGAGGCTGTGTGGCTCTTTCTCTTTTCTGCATAATCAGTCCTCCTTTTCTTGGTTGATGACTTTCTGAATGTCACTCTCACGGTATAAGACTTTGCTTCCAACTCTTACAGGGATAAGGTAGTTCGCCTTCTCCCATCGCCATAAAGTAGAGAGTGTCACACCAAGCATCAGAGCCGTTTTTGTTCTGCTGAGGTAGACCTCCTGCTTCTTTGTGTGCTTGCTCAGCTCCTCCTGCATCCATTCAGTGAACATCCATTTTAAATCCTCACGGTTCACAACGATTTGTACATTTCTATTATCCTGCATAGTTTTTTCTTTACAGAATTTGGTAGTCTCTGACTGTGAGAACACACACAACAGATTGGCTACATCTTTTAGGGGCGGTGTTCTTTTCGTCCCCCAGACACTTGCAAAATTATGCAATACCAAAGAATATCATATTACTTTTTTTTTGTTGCATGCCACAACGGGAGCGGTTGTGGCAAAAAAGGCACAAAAAAAGCCAAAAATAAGTGCAAAAAAAAATTGGCGATTACAAGAAAAGTGTTATATTAGGTTCTAAAGCATCAAAAAAGCGTAACCCAATCGGCTACGCTTCAAATTTTAGTCAAGCAAGTTAACGGTTTCTTTCTTCATCTTCTTGTCAATGTCTCGGTATCGGGCAAAGGCCCTGCTTCCCTCGGCGTGACCGCTCATAGAGCCTATTAGGTTGGGGTCTTGTACTTTCTTGTATAGATTGCCGATGAAGGTGCGTCTTGCCATATGAGATGAGGCTATCTCGTTGAGCGGTCGCTGCTCCTCCTGTCCTGTGGTTGGGTTGAGTATCGTCACCACTCGATGAATGCCGCAGATAGTAAGTATCTCCTTTATTGCTTCATTGTACTTTTGAGGCGAAATAAAGGGGAATAGGCGGCCTTTCTTGTCCATCCCCTTGTACTTCTCCACTAAAGCCATTGCACGGCGATTTAGGGGCACTTCTACGGTCACGGGCGTTTTATCCTTGGTCTTTCGGGCGATGTATTGTATCTCGTCACCAACCAAGTTACTATTCTTCATGCGGATAAGGTCGCCCACCCTACAGCCGATGAGGCATTGAAATATGAAAATGTCTCTCTGCGTCTCCAAATGCCTGTTAGTAGAGAAGTCCCAATCGGCAATTGTGTTGCGCTCATCAAGCGTAAGGAAATAAGGCGTGCCGTATTTTTCCGACTTGATAGTGATGTTCTTGAAAGGGTCGTTTTTCGTATATTCATTTTTAATTAGCCACGAAAAGAAAGCCTTTAATTTCTTCTCCAGCTTCTTGATTGTATTTTCCCCACGGTCTGACAGACGAGGCGATTTGCGCACTGTTTTGATGTCCACGGGGTACTGAGACAATAGCTTTTCAAATATGGATGGGTATTCCTCTGATAATGCTTTCTCGTTTCTAAGATAATCGCAGAAATCCTCTACATCTTCCTTGGTCATGGTATCTATACCAAGTTCAAAGCCTTTTCTATCCTTGTCGGTTATGTTAACGAACTCCTGGTACCTTGCCAATGTGCGCATAAGGACACGATACCCCTTAGTCTGGTCGTAACTGAATTGCTTCTTTTCGAGGAACAACTCCATGATGGCAAAGAAAGATTTGTCCTTTATAGCTCTCTTGGCTTCGTCTTCTTCCTTGGTTTTGCGAGCTTCCTCTATCCGTTCAAAGGTTATCTGCCTTGTCTGCATGCCCGCAGTTAAGGACAAAGCCTCTTCTATGGCTTCTTTTGTTGCACGTCCTTTGCCAACTAACACATTACATACCGCGGACAGACGGCTGATATAAGCCTCCAAATTCGCTTTCGCTTCGTTTGCTTCCTGCACTTCGATGAGGTTAAAGCGACCTTTCCTTGGCGGTACTATGCCATACACTTTGCCTCTTTTTGTCTCCTGTACGGGCTTAAACCACTCTGGACGGACAAACACACCACTCTTGAAACATGGACGCTGAGAGCGACTGATAGTAAGTTTTACGATTACTTGGCTTTTGCCGTTGGCATCCACCCTCGATGATAATCTTAAATCTGCTTTTGCCATAACTGTTAACGTTGAAACACATCACAAAGATAGCACTATTATTCTACACCTCCAAAATTTTAGGTCACATTTAGGTCACATTAATAAGATTTTAGGTCACATCATTCAATTTCATGAAACTCCGAACTCCCTTTATTTACTTGCATTCCGTCTCATACGATTAAAAACGATTTCATATTTAGTGTGCCTGTCAGGCGCACATACAACAAAAACATAACGCGCTAATCGATTAAGCATTAATCGGTTGGCGCGTTTTCTTTTTAAGCCAAAGGCTTCTCCCATCCCAGAGTTTTCCCAATTGGGCTGAGCATACGGCTCGATAGAAACTTATTAGGGGGAATTACCATCTCATTGTTAGGCCACACGGCCCATGCGATGACAGGGAAACCGAGGCAGGAAGAAGCAATATCGGGCGCATCATGCAACATTCCAATGGCTTTATGCGTCAATATAAGTAAACACGGAACAATGGAAATTGAACAATTAGACGATAATACCGGTGTATCAAGTCACGTACAATCGAACAAAAAAGAAATAAGAAGGCAACGGGTGATGAACACCCGCTCATACAAGATGATATCGAAAGCCACGCAATGGATGGACCGATATTATATTGATCCTATCCTCGGACTGGTGCCGGGCGGATGGGGCGACCTGGTTTCCGCCGTCATGCTGTTGCCGTTTGTGTGGTTCAGCGCGTTTGTAGTCAAATCATTGCCGCTCACTCTGGCCGTTATATACAACACGCTTCGAGATGTCGTTCTGGGACTCATCCCCTTTTTCGTGGGCGACATCATCGACGTTTTTCACCATTCCTACATTCGGAACATGAGGCTCATACAAGGGTTTGTCGACAACGACCGGGACGTCGTTCATGCGGTAAACCGCAAGGCCTTTGCCTTTGCCGGAGCCATTTTGCTCTGCATTGTCATCATTGTCTTGCTGATCAAACTCACCGTGTCGCTCCTGGGTCATTTCTTCTCATGACGGATGTGACGAGCGACAGAGGGGCGATTTCAGCCCGTGCTCATATCTCCATTTCATAAATATTTCTTGACAAAAGCTCTCCAATGCTTCGCGTATTTAAAAACGCGAAAGCATTTTCCTGAAATACGCGAAAAACAGACGCCTTTTCATAAACGTCTGTTAATCAACTTGTTGTCCGTTGCAAAATCTCAAATACGCTGATTCCTCGCCCGATCATCATGCGGTTAGGGCCTTTCCACGAGGCCGTTAGATAACAACCGCAGACCGTCCGAGCTGTTATCGCCTTGCCGATGGGCCCTTTCCACCATACCGTTAGGCCTCAACCGCAATGGCGTTGGATTTTCGGGACTCGAAAAATGAACAATTCTTGTCGAAAATCGACATTCCATACGCTATAACGAAAGAAAATCCTGACACGATTTTAGTGAAGTTTCCTTTACATGGTCACCGGTCATAGCTCCTTGCGGCAATATAGATTTCCATGCCGATAGCAGTCTCGCCATGCCGATATGAGACATTTCCCTATTAGGCGGTATGCAACAAACAGGTCAGTCGGAAATACTCATTCATCCATTGTCACAACATCTCGGAGGTATGTGCGACGGCCGACCGGTGTCACACCACTGCCCGCCATCCCTAATGTAACTTTCGTTCCGCATGATCTCCCCACAACGATGATAGGGGGCAATCTGCCCCAATTCTGCGGAATGTTGATCCAGATAAAATTAAAATAATTAACAAAATAAGTAGTTTATTATTTTGAATTATATCAATTTTTGCTTAACTTTGGCAGAAGAAGAGACGATAGGGAGCCTTGGCTCTTTCTCCTCTTATCTATTGAACAAGCTAAATATAATCGCCTTAATTTCCAACTATGAGTTATCTAAGATTTGAAAAGGCACAAATGACCAACTTGCAAGACTCCCTGCCCAAGGAGATTCTGCGCACCAATCGCTCCGGTGCATACTCATGCTCCACCATTGTTGACTGCAACACCAGGAAATATCACGGTCTGCTCGTTGTCCCAATACCGGAACTTGACGACGACTGCCACGTTCTCCTGTCTTCGCTCGATTGCACGGTTATTCAACATGGTGCCGCCTTCAACCTTGGTCTGCATAAGTATCAGGGCAACAATTTCAGTCCAAACGGGCACAAATACATCCGTGCGTTTGATTGCGACAAAGTGCCGACCACCGTATATCGTGTCGGCGGTGTGGTGATGAAGAAGGAGGCTGTGTTTCAGCATTACGAAGACCGAATCCTGATTCGATACACACTGTTGGATGCTCACTCGGCAACAACGCTGCGTTTCAAGCCCTTTTTGGCTTTCCGGAGTATGCGACAATTTACGCACGAGAATTCTATCATCAACCGAGACTATCAAGAGGTGGACAACGGCATCAAGACGTGCCTGTATGCCGGCTATCCGGAGCTATATATGCAATTCTCACGCAAGTGCACGTTTGTGTTCGACCCCGACTGGTATCGTGGCATCGAATACCCCAAAGAGCAAGAACGCGGCTACGCTTCGAATGAAGATCTCTATGTGCCGGGTTATTTCGAATTGAACATTAAAAAAGGTGAAAGTGTGGTTTTCGCCGCTTCGACAAGCGAAAGTAAGACGCGGAGTCTGCGCACACTCTTCGACAAGGAAGTGGAAGACCGGGCTCCACGTGACAACTTCTTCCACTGCCTGGTCAACGCTGCCCATCAGTTTCATGTAGAAGACAAGAGCGGCGATAAATACATTCTCGCCGGATATCCCTGGTTCAAAGCCCGTGCCCGAGACACCTTCGTCTCCCTGCCGGGATTGACACTGTCCATCGAGGAGGACGACTATTTCGAGGCAGCCATGGAAACCGCAGAAAAAGGATTACGCGAGTTTATGGACGGTAAACCGCTGTCGGTGAAGCTATACGAGATAGAACAGCCCGACGTGCTGCTATGGGCTGTGTGGTGTATCCAACAATATGCTAAAGAGAGGGGTATCGAGAAATGTACGGAAAACTATGGCAAACTGGTGCTCGACATCATCAGATATATTGAAGACCAGCGGCACCCTAACCTCTCGCTCGAGAGCAACGCTCTGGTGAAGACCAGTGGCAAGGAGCGTCCGGTGACGTGGATGAACTCGATGATTAACGGGCGCCCGGTGGTGCCACGCACAGGGTATATCGTGGAGTTTAATGCACTGTGGTACCATGCATTGAAATTCGGAGCCGCCATAGCCGCTGAAAGCAAGGACCAGCAGCGGGCCGATCAGCTGGAAGAACTCGCTGGAAGATGCCAGAAATCTTTTATAGAAACATTCCTCAACGAGCACGGCTACCTCTTTGACTACGTAGACGGCACGGAACAAGATTGGAGCGTGCGCCCGAATATGATTTTTGCGGCCGCCTTCGACTATTCACCCCTTTCGCAAGACCAGAAAAAGAACGTTATAGATATATGTACGCGCGAGCTGCTCACACCTAAGGGACTGCGATCCCTGTCACCCAAGAGCAGCGGCTACAACCCGATGTATGTCGGACCGCAGATACAACGCGACTATGCCTACCATCAAGGGACGGCATGGCCCTGGCTGGGCGGTTTCTACATGGAAGCCTGCCTGAAACTCTACAAACGTACCCGACTGAGCTTCATCGAGCGACAGATGGTGGGCTATGAGGACGAAATGTTCTACCACTGCCTGGCTACGCTGCCCGAACTCTTCGACGGCAATCCTCCCTTCCATGGGCGGGGAGCCATGTCGTTCGCCATGAATGTGGCAGAGATTCTGCGTTCGCTCGAGCATATGGAAAAATATAAATATTAACGGGAGGACTGCAAATGAAAGTATTAATGTTTGGATGGGAGTATCCTCCCCATGTTTACGGCGGGCTCGCCACAGCCAATTTCGGTATCTCCGAAGGACTGCATGCGCAGGGAGATATCGAGACCATTCTGTGCCTGCCCAAGCCCTGGGGCGACGAAGACCGCACATTTGCGCGCATCGTGCCCATGAATTGCGTACCCATTGCCTATCGCGATGTTGACTATGATTATGTAAAGGGGCGGGTGGGCAACTTGATTGACCCCAATGCGTATTACCATTACCGCGACCACATTTATTCCGACTTCAACTATATGCACGTCAACGATCTGGGGTGCATGGAGTTTGCAGGTGGCTATCCGGGCAATCTGCACGAGGAAATCAACAACTACTCGATTATTGCCGGTGTGGTGGCGCGTGCAGAAGAATTCGATATTATTCATGCCCACGACTGGCTCACCTATCCGGCCGGCATCCATGCCAAGCAGGTGAGTGGCAAACCCCTGTGCATACACGTCCACGCCACCGACTATGACCGCAGCCGGGGCAAGGTGAATCCCACGGTCTATTCCATCGAGAAAGACGGTATGGACCATGCAGACTGCATCATGTGTGTGAGCGACCTTACCCGGAACACCGTCATTCATCAGTACCACCAAGACCCGCGCAAGGTATTCACCGTGCACAATGCCGTATATCCGTTGAACGAGGAGAACGAGGCTATCCCCCGTCCCGACCATACCGACAGGGAGAAGGTGGTGACATTCCTCGGCCGCATCACCATGCAGAAAGGGCCCGAATATTTCGTGGAGGCAGCCAACATGGTGCTACACCGCACACGCAATATCCGCTTTGTAATGGCGGGATCGGGAGATATGATGGAGCAGATGATTTATCTGGCCGCCGAGCGTGGCATTGCCGACAGATTCCATTTCCCGGGATTCATGAGGGGCAAACAGGTGTACGAGTGCCTGAAAGCATCCGACGTTTATGTCATGCCATCGGTAAGCGAGCCCTTCGGCATCTCGCCGTTGGAAGCCATGCAGTGTGGCACGCCGACCATCATCTCGAAACAGAGCGGATGCGCGGAGATCTTGACCAACTGTATCAAAGTGGACTACTGGGACATCCATGCACTTGCCGACGCCATCTACAGCATTTGCCACAACAACAGCCTCTTTAGTTATCTTCAGGAAGAAGGGCGCCAAGAGGTAGCACAGATTACATGGGAAAAAGTGGGCGCATGGATTCGAGAACTGTATATGCGAACCTTAAATTGGAAATAACCCCACACCCCTGCCCTTCTCACGGAGGAGGATGGGGAAAACACATCGAGATAAACCATCAGACGATTCATAAAGTTCAAATATCGATGTTCAAAGGACATGGCAATCCTCAAGCACAAAAGGCAATGACCAATGTTCAAAGAACATGGCAATGATAAAGTTCAAAGTTAAATTCCAAAGGATATGAAGACAATTTGTTTATATTTCGAGATACATCAGATTATACATCTGAAACGCTATCGCTTCTTTGATATTGGCACCGACCACTATTATTACGATGACTACGAAAACGAGCGCAGCATTACAGACATCGTCGAGCGCTCCTACATGCCCGCACTGAACACTCTTGAACAGATGATTCAGGAAGGGAACGGCTATTTCAAAGTGGCCTTCTCGCTGTCGGGCGTGGGCTTAGAGCAAATGGAGATGCACGCCCCACAGGTCATTGAAAAGCTGCAATCGCTCAGCAAGACCGGCTGCGTGGAATTTCTGGCAGAGCCCTATTCGCATGGCCTGTCCTCACTCATCGATGCAGACTGCTTTGCCCTCGACGTGAAGAAGCAATCTGAGAAAATCAAAGAATATTTCGGCAAGAAGCCCACGGTGTTGCGCAACTCCTCGCTCATCTACAGTGACGACATCGGTCTGCAAGCCTCAAAGATGGGATTCAAGGGGATGCTGACCGAAGGCGCCAAGCATGTGCTTGGATGGAAGTCGCCGCACTATGTATATAGCTGTGCTTTGGCACCCAACTTGAAACTGCTGCTGCGCGACATTAAATTGAGCGATGACATCAGTCTCCGATTCAACAATGCCGACTGGGAGGGCTACCCCATGTTTGCCGACCAATACATCGACACTATCGCCTCATTGCCCGAAGCCTCTCAGATCGTCAACATCTTCATGGAGCTATCTGCAATCGGTATTGCCCAGCCGCTGTCGTCACACATTTTGGATTTTCTCCAGGCTCTGCCTAAATTTGCAAAAATGAGAGATATCACCTTCTCTACGCCGTCGGAAATATGCGACAACGTCAAGAGCGTAGGGACACTCGACGTGCCCGACACGCTCTCGTGGGCAGACGAAGAACGCGATGTGAGCTGCTGGCTCGGTAATTCCATGCAGCGCGAGGCGTTCGGAAAGCTCTACAGTGTTTCCGAACGTGTGCGCATCGCCAATGACCCGCGCATCAATCAAGACTGGGATTATCTGCAGGCAAGCAACAACTTCCGCTTCATGACGACCAAACCTTCCAACGTCGGTCTCGACCGAGGCATCTATAGCAGTCCGTTCGATGCCTTCACCAATTACATGAACATACTGGGCGACTTCATTACACGTATCAACGACCGGTATTCCACAGACATCGATAACGAGCAACTCAACTCCCTGCTCACCACCATCAAGAACGAAGGCGAGGAGATTGCCATGAAAGACAAGGAAATCGCACGTCTCCAAGCCAAGATAGAAAAGATAGAAGCTGCGGCCGAAAAACTCCGTGAGCAATATGAAGGGACATCGGAGGCCAAAAAGGCAGATGCCACAAAGAAAACCACTACGACTGCGAAGAAAGCAACTGCAACTGCAAAGAAATCTCCAGCGAGCCGTAAGACAAACTCGAAAAAGACGACCGCGAAGCAGAAAGTCACCGTTGCCAAGGCTAAACCATCCGCAGAGGCGAAGTCGCCCAATACGGAAGGAGAGCAATAAGGTTCTGTTTAACGAGACGATAAAACCAATCCCGATACTCCCATAAGCTAAAGAGTGTCGGGATTGTTTGTTGTGATTCGCACTCGTTATCATTGCTGCCAAAGGCTAAGATTTGTTCAAACAGCATTGGCAATAGGCTTGACCGAAGCACAATCAAGCCACGTCGCGACCTCCCGCCAAGTTTCGATTTTCCATGATCAAATCTCCTTTCCACTTCCCCCCTATGATGGGAAGAAAACCTACCTATTATTATAAGGATACCTACCTATCATCATGTTAATAAAGTCAAACGTGGAATAAGAAACGTTAGATACACACTTCTGCAACCTCGTCTTTAAAATATTTAAAGTAATTTTGTAAGATATAACACATATCCGGCAAATATGCCAAGTCATGTTGACTCCGGACGTGCTATCCCACTAATCGACAAATACTTATGAAAAAGTTAGAGCAAATCGTATTACTGGTAACCTGCCTTGCTATTATGGTGGTATGCGCCATCCAGCGCGACGGTCAGGTGTGGGGACACGAACTTGCTGAGGCTTCGCAGGCTGACACTACAAGCCATGCCGCCATAAATCCCATCACCGTTCTCGATGACGGCACTACGATTATCAATACAACATCGCTGGGCAAAGACATTATCGGCTATGCCGGACCAGTGCCATTGGAAATCCATCTGAAGGAGGGAACGATAAGTGAGGTCATCGCTTTGGATAACAACGAAACCCCAGAATTCTTTGAGGAAGCAGAGCAGATTCTCACCCGGTGGAACGGCAAGGAGGTGGAAGAAGCACAAGCTGTAAAGGTGGATGCCGTGAGTGGAGCGACATTTACTTCACGTGCAATCATCCAAAACGTACAGGTCGGATTGCAGTATGCATCCCAAAACGCCACCACCCCCTCTATCTTTGATAAATTAGACCTTAGTCTTAAAAACATCGCAGGGCTCATCGTGGTGCTCATGGCGGCCATCATCCCACTGTTTTTCCGCAACAAAACTTATCGCACCGTTCAGCTTACACTCAACGTCATCGTGCTCGGTCTGTGGTGTGGCACATTCCTCAACTGGTCGATGTTTGTAGGCTATATGTCCAACGGCATTAACGTCTGGATTTCGCTCATCCCCATGGTCATGCTCATCACGGCGTTCGTCTATCCCCTTTTCGGCAAGAAAAGTTATTATTGCACCAATGTCTGCCCCTTCGGCTCTATCCAAGACCTGGCCGGCAAGACTAACCACAAGAAGTGGAAGATGGGTGTGAAGACCGTCAAACGCCTGAGATATTTTCGTCAGGCCTTGTTCGCCGTGCTCATGATACTCATGCTTACTGGCGTGGGCTTTGAATGGATGGATTACGAAGTGTTCTCGGCATTCATCTTCCAGTCGGCTGCTGTGACCGTCATGATTATGGCTGTAGTGTTTGTGCTCCTCGCCATCTTCATTCCACGTCCTTATTGCCGCTTTGTGTGTCCCACCGGCACGCTGGTCAAACTCTCTGAAGGCAACAAGTAGCAACGCCTCGCTCATGACAGCCGAATATCGTGAGAGACTAACATTTCCATTGACAAGAACAACCGTACCAAACAAAAAGAATATACAATGAAAGCAAATACATTACTAAGTCTGATATTAGCCATTGCCCTTATCATCGTGTGCGGGAAAATGGTAATTGGCGGATACGAAAAGAAAGATGCAACTGTGGAGACCGATTCCATTTCAAATCCCATCATCGACAACATCATGACACGTGCCAGTGTACGCGCTTATCAGGAGAAAGAAGTAGAAGACGGCAAAATAGACACGCTGCTCAGAGCCGGCATGGCAGCTCCTACTGCCTGTGACAAGCGCCCCTGGCGATTCGTCGTGGTGACCGACAAAGATCAGCTTGCTGCCATTGCCGAAGCCAACTCCAACGTCAGTTACGTAGATAAAGCGCCTCTGGCTATCGTGGTTTGCGGAGACACCCGCAGAACATTGGATGGAGACGGCAGAGAATTCTGGGTGCAAGATGCATCCGCAGCGTCCGAAAACATACTCCTCGCCGCACATGCCCTTGGACTGGGAGCTGTGTGGACAGGCTTCTACCCCATCAAGAAACGATGCAAGGCATTGGCGGAAATACTGGAATTGCCAGACGAAGTGATACCGCTCAACGTCATCGTTATAGGCTATCCACTCAAACCTGCAAAGCCCAAAAATAAGTGGGACGAGGATAACGTCTCCTATGACGCCTACGATGAATAAGGGGAAACAGTATCGATAGCACAGACATAAAAAACAAAGCAAGGATTCTTTAACCCTTGCTTGTAATTCCTTTAATAAATTTATGAAGCTTGAAAGTGGATTAACGCCTCACGGCGTACACCAACATTCTCGCATCATTTTGTTATCCTAATCTTTGATTACCTTAAACCTAAAACCTATTTGTTTGAACAATAACTGTTGTTCTACCTTATGAAAACTTAAAACTTAATTATACTACTAACCTATAACCTAAATGATTTATTCCTTATGATGTTGCAAAAATAAGTGTTTTGTTGATACTATACAACTATTTAGGTATTCTTTTAACCGATTTCAACAATTTTGTGTACGAGCACAACATCTATTAACGTTTATTTTACACTTAATAAGGAAAATCGTGTATTCTTGATGTTTTGAAAGTAGCAGGTTACAAGGTGTCGCCTCAAAGCAGCTTTGCCATTTCATAACCCGCTAAAACTGCCAAAAATCCCAGCACAAGACTGGCTGACAAATAGAGAGCCACAGAGACGATCTGGGTATCTCTCACAAGCAAGATGCTCTCATTCATAAAGGTAGAAAACGTGGTGAATCCCCCACAAAATCCCATCGTTAGTAGGAGTCTCGCAGAAGGTGACATCCATCCGTCTACCACCGTTTCCGTAGTCGGGAGTCCGGAAAAGAAACCTATGAGCAGACAACCAAGTATATTCACCAAAAAGGTTCCAAAAGGAAACGCTGCAACCGTAACTGCCTGAATAAGGCGAGAAACCAGGAAACGCGATCCTCCGCCAAAGAAACTACCTACACTTACTATCAAAAAATCCTTCCACATACTTTTCAGACTTTGTACCTACTTATCAAAAAAAGAAAAATATCTAACGTCAGCAAAGAGCATCAGCCTCCCAAACGTGTCATGTGATACCCCATCCGCTTCAGCTGCATGGCCGCTCCCATGAGATACATCTGGTGAAGCGCCGCCACAAACCCGCGAAAAGCCATTTCGGTGCCGGGCTCAAAATTGAAATGACAAAGTTGGTTATACACCCTGGCCGACGTCTCACCCACGATGGCCTGCAGAACTTCGGCCTGCGCTTCATCGAGCAAAAGCACCTTCTCACGTATATAATCGTCCAAATGATCGAAGTCTATCTTGTCGCGAAGATACACATAGAGGTCGGGCACCTTCTGATAAAGCTCCCAATCCTCATCCCAATATTTGGCGACAGCCATCCCCACATACATGATCCATCCCAACGAAACAGTTGGATAATCGTTAAATTCGCGCATGGCATCGGGCAGGTAGGATTCTCCGATTTTGCCCCATAGCTCCTCTATGTCGGGAGCTTCGGGCAGACGTTCATCCACTTCGTTCCTGCTTTGCAGGTAGCCGGCAATATTTGTCCGAATCAATGCCTCATAGTCTGTCTTGAAGTCCACCATTCTCTATTCTTTATTATACGATTACGAGACTGCAAAGTTACAGCTTTTATTTCGATCTGTTTCATGTTTGCCCGATATTCTACCATCACTTCCACACCGTTCAGCCCTGCAAAACCTCATTGACATCCTATAGGCTTCCATCAATGGCATCCGATAAAATACAGAAAGGTTAAGCAGTGACTATTTTCTTTACAAACGCCCTTTCATACCTCGTTTATTTGAAAATAAATCCATCTTCGATCCGAATACGCGAAAAATTACGAGGTTTTGCAGACGTCTGATAATCAAAGCATTACAAAAGCCGCCCTTCCGCCACCATCTTGTCCACCCGCGATTGAGTATCAACGGCTGTGCGAGAAGGCCTCAACCGCCATGCGAGTAGACTCTTTTCGTGTGCCCGTTTGGCCTTAGTCCTACCATGACAAAGGCATAACCATCGCATAGCAAAATACAAAACGCTCCGTTTCTGCAATTTTGGAGTTTTACGAACTCACAACGTCGACCAAAACATAGTCCTTTTTGCGCTAAATGGTCCGGAAAGGAATCCTTGAAAAAGGATAATAATCTTTTACACCTAACAGCAGCGGGACAGGATAAAGCACAATATGAAATGCGCTTCCAAAATCGCAGAACAACCCTTTTATATTCCTACCTAAAGAACATTTGGAAGACAGAAAGGAGAGATGAAATGCCGTGTTGAGACCGTTCTTGGATATTCAAACAAATGGACGTTTAGCAGAGATACATAGAAAAAAGATTAAGATTTTAAGGTGTTTTATCTAAAAACAGGAAAAAACTTTGGTTATATGACAAAAATAGCATACCTTTGCAAACGCAAATTAGGAAACGGTTGATTTCAACCGTAAATCCATAAGCATACGGGGTGTAGCGCAGTCCGGTAGCGCTCCTGGTTTGGGACCAGGCGGTCGCAGGTTCGAATCCTGTCGCCCCGACAAACTGAAAAACGCAAGTAGTTTAAAATCAACTACTTGCGTTTTTGTTTTTATGATATGTGCTATTATTTCCGCCAATACATTAGCTCCGAAGCAATACTCTTACACCATGGTGACTCTGTTGCACCTTATATAATTTGTGGCTACGACATGAGCTTGCCGGGCCCCATCTTTATGAACGAATCGTTTTTCCACGATAAATGGCACGCGCATACAAGAAAGACATGCGTTGCCTGCCCAGCTGAATTCTGCGAAAGGATGAAGAATCAAAATGTGTGTTCGGCGAGCGATAGCTACATCGTTCCCTACCTGATAGCTTCTATGGTGTAGACAAAACTGTCAGCACGATAGTATCCTATATTATACTCCACAGGCACTCCTTTCTGGTCGTAAACAAAACGTTTGCGAATCAAGATAGGGTCTTTGGCGCTTATCCCAAGTTTCTCAGCGATGAAATTACCGGCAAGGTCGGCTCTCACAGACTCCTTGTTTACTTTAACCACAACGTGATATTCTTTTTCAAGAATCTCATACAACGGCATTGTGAAGTTCTCATCGCCCGTAAAGGGTATGGAAGGATTAAACCATGACGTGAAATAAACAAACGGGTAGTTGGGATTTCCCCTTAGTCTTTTCAAAACCATGCACTGCGAGCTATCGTCCTCTTCCTTCATTCCAAAGAAATTTCTTATTTCATTGTCTTGAGGCGACTTAAAGGACACATATAGTTCATAGTTTCGGACAACAATTCCCATCCGCTTCATCTCTTGTGAGAAGCTGAGCCAGTTTTGCACGCGACTCACGAATCGCTTTTGAGCTACGGCGGTACCCACACCGCGTTTTCTGACCAGGAGTCCTTCGAACACCAATTTATTAATAGCTTGACGAAGTGTGTTGCGAGATATTTTTAGTTTTTTAGACAGTTCAACTTCGCTGGGAAGAAGCTTGCCACGCTGATAGTCGTCGGTCTCTATCAGCTTTCTCAAAAGCGCCTCGGCTTGTTGGTGTAGAGGCGTTTCCGAATCGTGGTCGATACCTAATTTCATAAAGTCCTAATTAGAGATTACTCATGCAAAAATAAGAAAATTATCGTGAATTAAAAAAAATATCTCTAAATATTTGCTTTATATGTTCAAACATATTATATTTGCAGCAAACTTATATGTTCAAACAAACCATATTATAATTATGAGAAAACCAAATTATGACAAAGAACCGTCTACCCTGTTACAAGGAGACGTGTTCGTTGGGTGGGAAAATATCGTCCGCAAACTTTCCAAAGCGTTGGAGAATAGTCGCATTTGGGTTTTGGAATTGTATTCGGGCGTGTATGAAGACCAGGTTGAGCAGGCTTTCGCTGCAACCGGTCGGAAAATAGTAAGAACCCGAGACTTATTCAAATCTGAAGATGAGATACACAATCTTACACAGCGATTTATGACCGACGACTCGCTGTTCGGCTATATTTCTAATGTAAGGCTCGATGAATATTTTGACCCATCAAAGACCGGCAAATTGTCTTTTGAAGGAGACTGCGAATATATCGTCATCGGTACCGGAGCATCGATGATTGCCCCCAAGGACGCACCTGTGATCTATTTTGATATGGCGCGCTGGGAAATACAGCAACGCTTCCGCAGGCACGAGGTGAAGGCTATCGGAATTGATAACAGCAGTGAGTCCCCGAGCTTACAGTACAAACGCGGCTATTTCAACGACTGGAACATCTGCGACAGGCTCAAGACATGTTTGAACAAGGAGGAACGCATTGTTTATTGGATTGATACAAACAAGGCCGACCGCCCCAAGATGATTTCCAACAAAACATTTATGGAAGGCATATCCAAGACGACACATCAACCATTCCGAGTGGTGCCTTTCTTTGACCCAGCCCCATGGGGTGGCCAGTGGATGAAGGAAGTGTGCGACCTGAATCGCAGTGCCGTCAACTATGGATGGTGCTTTGACTGTGTGCCGGAAGAAAACAGCCTATTCTTTAAAATTGATGGAGAATTGTTTGAACTGCCCAGTCAGGACCTGGTGCTCTTTGAAACGAGAGAACTCCTTGGCGAAGCTGTGGAGAGCCGCTTTGGGAAGAGCTTCCCCATTCGTTTTGATTTCCTTGACACCATGGATGGAGGCAATCTGAGCTTGCAAGTGCACCCCACGACGCAATTCGTCCACGACAATTTCGGCATTCATTACACTCAGGACGAAAGCTACTATCTTGTAGACGCAGCGCCGGATGCCGTTGTCTATATAGGATTGAAAGAGAATGTAGCCAAGACCCAGATGCTGGCCGATTTGAGACGGGCTCAACGTGAAGGCACAAGTTTCGATGTGGAGAAATATGTGAACAAAATCCCAACAAAGAAACATGACCACTTCCTCATTCCCAACGGAACAATACATTGCTCCGGACGAGACAGTATGGTGCTGGAGATTAGCTCCACACCCAACCTGTTCACCTTCAAGCTCTATGACTGGCAGAGATTGGGACTTGACGGCAAACCAAGACCTATCAATATAGATCGTGGCGAAGAAGTTATTGCCTGGGAACGGGATACAAACTATGTTCAAACAAAGTTGCACAATCATTTTGAAACCATCAGCAAAAACGAAGATGTTGTTGAAGAACGGACCGGACTGCATCCCAATGAGTTTATAGAGACGCATCGCACCAGCTTCTCGACTGCCGTGACCCATGAGACCCGGGGCAGCGTCAACGTATTAAACCTTGTTGAGGGAGAAGAGGTTGAAGTGAGCAGCCCCACCCACGATTTCGAGCCCCTTATTGTACACTATGCCGAAACATTTATCATTCCTGCATCTGTCAAACAATACATCATCAAGCCACACGGTCTCTCCGAGGGAAAACGCTGCATGACAATTAAAGCGAGCGTAAGGATATGATGACAAATAAATAATATTATATATTTATGAAAAGACCTAAATCTAAAAAAGCCACATTCCGACTCGATGTGTCTGGAATTTTGGCACGGAAGCGTGTAAACATATTCCTCCTTATAGGAATATTGTTTTTCCTCCCCATGTGTCTATTAGCTCAAAACAGCAATACGGTATCGACAGTTACCGGGAAGGTAACAGGTACCGGAGAGCCTCTTATCGGCGTTACCGTCTCTTCTTCAATAGACAAGGCAGTAACCGATTTGGATGGTCGATATTCCATCAAGGCAGACGGCAAGGGCAGTCTTACTTTCAATTATGTCGGTTATATGTCTGCGACTATTAATATTAATGGCAGGCGTGTTGTTGATGTGGAAATGAAAGAGGAAAGCTATGCCTTAAACGATGTCGTTGTTGTTGGTTACGGAAGTCAAAAGAAAGTCAATTTAACAGGTGCCGTAGCTTCCATCTCTACTAAAGAGTTGGGGAATAAGCCAATATCAAATGTTGTGGAAGGATTGCAGGGCAGCAGCCCCGGTTTAATTATCCAACAGGGAGCTTCCACTCCGGGCGCCGTGCCTTCAGTCAATGTTCGTGGATTGAACACGATGAACAACAACAATCCACTGGTTATCATTGATGGAATAGAAGGCTCTCTGGGAAACTTAAACCCCAGCGACATTGACCAAATTTCTGTTCTGAAGGATGCCTCGTCGACAGCCATCTATGGCTCGCGAGCATCCAACGGAGTTATTCTCGTTACTACCAAGAGCGGAGCTGCGGGCAAAACAGAAGTGGCCTATAATTTTAACTATGGATTTCAGAAGCCGACTTCACTTCCAAATATCGCAGATTCCTGGATATACGCCGAATTATACAACGAAGCTGCTGTAAATTCGGGCAGAGCCACAAAGTTCACAGCAGAACAGATAAAATCTTTCCGCGAAGGAGGACCAAACTGCAAATGGATTGAAGAATTGTATAAAAATAATGCCCCCGAAATGTCGCACGACATTTCAGTGTCGGGCGGGAGCAAAGATCTCACCTATTTGGCATCTTTTGGTTATCTCGACCAGAATAGCATGTTTAAAGGCCCCAATTATGGCTACCAACGTTATAATGCCCGGTTGAATGTATCACAGCAAATATCAAAACGATTTAAGGTTTCCTATAAGACCCAATTTGCACGCAATGATATTAGAGAACATGCTTATTGGACGGAATGGATTATAGAACAAGTAAATCGTATGCCTCCAATCTATAATATCAAAAACGAGGACGGAACATACAATTATCCAAGTGGTAGCAACTCCAACAGTCTTCAACGGCTGGAAGAAGGTGGTTATCGTCGCAATACCAATGACGAGTTGTTGGGCAGCATCAAAGGAGAATATAATATTATAGATGGTTTGACGTTATCAGCCTATGTTGGAATTCGGATGTGGAACAACAATATGCATGAGAATCGTCATGCCTTAGAGGGAACCGGTGATGCCGAGAACAAACTGACAGAGCAAAACTATCAGTCACGAGATATGACGACAACGCTGACGGCCAACTATGTCAAGACAATTGGCAAACATAATTTCCAAGCCCTTTTAGGCTATTCTTATGAAGGATTTAAGGAAAAACAGTTTGGCACAAGCAGAATCACAGAAGATTCCAAATATGACATCTTCGTTGGAAGTCTTTCCGGCAACGATGTGAGCAATTCCGGATATAAGAACAGCTGGTCCATGTACTCCGGATTTGGAAGGTTGGGATATAATTACGATGAGCGCTATCTCTTGGAGTTCAACATTCGCAACGACTATTCTTCATACTTTGCCAAAGGAAATAGGTCTGGAGTTTTCCCATCTATGTCAGCTGGTTGGCGTGTTTCAGAAGAAAAGTTCTGGGAACCTATAAAGCTCTATATACCTTCATTGAAGGTGAGAGGCTCCTATGGTGTCGTTGGTAACAATCGGATTGGACTTTATCAGTACATGAAGACTGTTTATGTAAACCAAGGTTATAGTTTCGGAGGTAATCTTGTCCCCACGGCTTCCTTCTCCTCAGCCAATCCGGACATCAAGTGGGAAAGCACACGTATGGCAGACCTCGGCTTTGATATCGGATTGCTTGACAATGATTTACGACTGTCACTTGACTTATTTAGCAATCATACCAATAATATATTAGTAAACCTGCCTGTTCCCGGATTGTTTGGCAATGGAGCCCCCATACAAAATGCGGGCAAAGTGAAGACAAGAGGATGGGAGCTCTCCTTAAACTATGATTTCAAGACCGGCGATGTGACACACTTCCTTGCCGGAAACATCTCTGATTCATATAATAAAGTGACTGATACGAAAGGCGCGGAAATTATCATGGGAGGGGATGTCAACACTATCATCAAAGAAGGCTACCCGCTTAATTCATATTATGCCTTTAAGTCAGACGGCTTTTTCCAAAACGAAGAAGAATGCAAGGCTGGCCCACATCTTGATGGTATCACTCCCAAGCCTGGAGATATTCGATATATTGATAAAAACGGAGATGGTGTGATCAAGGCAGACGATGACAGATACGTCGTTGGCAATGATTTCCCACGCTACACCTACGCATTTTCATACGGTTTCCAATATAAAGGCTTCTATGGCTCAATGCAATGGCAAGGCGTTGGAAAGCGTAAACGCTGGATGCGAGGAGAATCCGTAGAAGCATTTCATAACAACAATGAAGGACCTGTCCTCGATTTCCATATAGATCGTTGGACACCCACAAACACCGATGCTTCCTATCCCCGTCTCACTATGGGATCCGAATCGGCAAACAATGCCGCAAAATCTGATTTTTGGATATTTGATGCCAGTTATCTCCGTTTAAAGAACGTACAAATTGGATACCAATTCCCGACGAAATGGATAAATAAGATTTTCCTAAAAGAGCTTAGGGTGTATATCAGCGGTCAGAATTTGCTTACCTTCGACCATATGAAGGGCGGCTGGGACCCGGAATACAATGCCGACGGAAGTGGCAGGGCATACCCTGTTGCTAAAGTATATTCATTCGGAGTCAATATTAAATTCTAAAACTTGAGCTATGAAAGCGAATAAAATAAAAAACTTAGCAATCTGTTTTATACTTATACTGTTCCAAGCATCATGCATTGATCTGGACACGGCTCCTTATGACAGGGAAACAGACCTTACATTTTGGGAAGACGACTCTTTGTCTGCCTTGAAGGCCGTCAATACTTGTTATGAGTATTTAAGTTCAATGGACGAGCAGCTATGGAGCGAAGCCATGACAGATAACGCCTATACAAAACAGCCAACTGCCTATACTCAAAGCATTGGTAATGGCTCTTTTTCCACAGCAGACAGCCATGTAAAGTCTGTCTGGGACTTTAGGTATGCAGGCATCCACGCTTGCAATGAAGTGCTGGATCATATAGACATTCCCCATTTAAGCACGGCTATGAAAAACCGGATTATGGGTGAGGCGAAGTTTATTAGGGCCTATTGTTACTACGAACTTTATACCAAGTTTGGAGATGTTCCTTACTTTACAAATGTAATCTCGGTATCAGAAAGCCAACATCTGTCTCGCACTCCAAGAGCAGAGGTTATAACCAATGTCTTGAACGAATTAGATGAGATTATCAGTAATAACTACTTGCCGGCATCATATACTGAGTTGGATAAGGGACGAATTACAAAATGGGCTGCCATGGCTTTAGAGGCTAAAGTGTATTTGTTTGAAGAAAATTGGTCCAAAGTGAAAGAGCTTACTGACAAGATCATCGAGCAGGGAGGCTACTCGCTTTTCCCAAGCTATTCAGGTCTGTTCGAAGCTGCCAATGAAGGAAACAGCGAAATCATCCTTGATGTTCAATATAGGCCGACAAGTCGAGAGCATCAAATAATGTATTCTTTCTTGCCTCCTTCTATGGGCGGGTATTCTCAACTTTCCCCATTACAGTCGTTGGTCGACAGTTACATTATGCTCAACGGAAAAGCAATTGATGAGGCAGGCTCCGGCTATGACAAGGCCAACCCATACGAAAATCGTGACCCGAGATTAGCTGCTACAGTCATGTACACCGGAAATTCCTATACCAAGGCCGATGGGTCGGAACAAGTTATCGATTGCCAGCCCAACACACAGCCTGACGGTTTTGGATTTTCTTCTGATTGCACGGCTACCGGGTACTACGTGAAAAAATATTGGGATAAGACATACCGTGCCAATCTTTATTCCGGTCTGAATGCCATTCTCATCCGTTATGCAGATATTCTATTGATGAATGCAGAAGCCTGTGCAGCAACGGGCACATTAAATAAGGCGGAATGGGACAAAACCATCAAGCCGATCCGTGCTCGTGCAGGTTTCACGTCCTCTTCTGCGCTCGACTTCCCTTCCGGAAAATCACAGGATGAAATGATGCAGATTGTGAGAAACGAGCGACGTTGTGAACTTGCTTTGGAAGGATTACGTTATAAAGATATCATTCGATGGCGAATAGCTGACAAAGTCTTAAACGGCTGGTGTCATGGCTTCTATACAGGAGAGACCGTCGGAACTGACAACGGTTATGTACGCATTGAGAATCGCAAGTTCGATGCTAACAAGCACTATCTGTGGCCCATTCCGCAGCATGACCGTGATTTAAATTCAAACTTAACTCAAAATCCTAATTGGTAAAATTGAAAGTTATGAAAAGATTAAATTTCATATTGGGACTCCTGGTCTTACTATTTGCTTGTTGTGAAGACGATTATAATTTTGACCCAAATTTCACCGCTCCAACAGAACTAACTTCGCCCAAGAGTGTAAAGATTGATGTTTCATCTACAATACCCCTCACCTTCTCATGGTCGGGGGGAGGCGCTGCTGATGGCGGCATTGTCCTCTATAAAGTATTATTTGACAAGGCTGACGGCGATTTTACAAATCCAATAGCAGAGATGAAAGGTGATTTAGGAGCAGAGCCCCAATTAACAATCACCCAATCAGAACTAAACACCATTGCCCGCAAATCGGGTATCAAACCTGATGAGACCGGTGTATTGAAATGGACAGTTATAGCCTCAAAGGGAGGCGATACAAAGAATTGCACGGAGACCGCACAGATTACCGTTACCCGTGGTGAAGGTATCGACAATATTCCTTCAGAGCTTTATCTCTTTGGCTCTGCCACAGAGAATGGTGCTGAAAACGGACAGAAGTTCCGGGAAGTATCTGAAGGCGTCTTCTGCATTTACAGCAAACTGTCTTCCGGAGACTTTGTGTTCAGATCATCGAATTCCAACGATGGCTTCAGCTATTTTGTTGATGATAAGGGCAAACTCAGAGAAGGCGACACTAATATGCCCGCCTCTCCGTCAGACGATATTTCTCGAATCACGGTCGATTTCAACTCGCTCTCCATGAAGATAGACCATATAGGGCAAGATGTACGCTGTATATGGGGTGCCACATACAATAATATTGCTGTATGCAGTTATATTGGCAATGGAAAATTTGTCGGCGATGGCGACATCAAGTTTGTTCAACAAAGTCGTCCTGAAACCATGCCGCCAAGCTGGCTAAGTTGGGTCGAAGAGCGATATTACTTTATTGCCAAAGTCAACGGAGCAGATGTATGCTGGGGGCGGGGTGATGATGTAAGTCCGGAGCGTCCAACAGGAGGTGAGCCGTTATCATTCTATCAGCTTCATGAATTTGGCTGGAGTCAATGGGATCATCTATGGAAGATGAGTGGCTCGCTTGACATGCAGCACGCTACCATTACCATTGACACGAACCTTGACAATATGATGGTTCACACATTCACAAATCTTTCACCTATAAATTAAAATTATGAGAATTATGAAAAAAATATTTGCTCTTATCTTTTTGCCCCAGATCATGATGGCTGCATCTTGTGGGGGAATTGAGGTAGAACCAACAATAGCCGTATCACCCGATTCTATTTCGTCACCAGAGGAAAATATAGTCTATAAAGATTATGCGAAGCTCCAGATGGATAATATCAATCAATACTTCCTCATTCGCAGTGGCAAATACAAAGACCTGTATCTTGAAAACTATCCCGTCCAAAATGGAGACCCAGAGCATACCTACTTATGGGCCTATGTCGGGTTGCTATCCGGCTCGGCACTGCTCCATCAAATGGGTTTGGAAGATAATTATGCAAATATGGCGGCCAATTTCGACCGTTACTACAGTGCGGCCGGAGAAGTGGCGGTGGGAGGATATTCTTCTTCCACCAACGGGACCTCAGGTCAGGGGACACGTTTTTATGACGATAATTCCATCACAGGGTTAGAGCTGCTTTCGGCCTATACCCTCCTGAAGGATGATGCCTATCTTGAAAAAGCAGGAAGAGTGGTTACCTTTTTGAAATCGGGCATTGACGACGTTTTAGGAGGAGGACTCTGGTGGAACGAATCCCAGAAAAATCAAGAGGGAGTTACAGACTCCAATAAGCCCACTTGTGCCAATGGATATGCAACTAATTTCTTGTTAAATTATTATAAGGTGTGTCCGCAAGACCAGAAAAAAGAGGTCCTGGCTCTTGCTCAAGGCTTGTATTCCTGGCTGGTCAGCAACCTGCAAGACCCGGAGGACAAAACCTATTGGAATGATCGTCAGGTTGACGGCTCTATCAACAAAACCAAATGGACATACAATTCCGGTGTCATGGTCTCCAACGGAGTGCTCCTATACCAGATTACGGGCGAGCAGTCATATTTGACCCAAGCCATTGAAACGGCCGAGGGTGCTTACAACTATTTCGTTCGTCCTCGTGCAGGAATGGCATTGGCTTATCCCGACCATGACCCATGGTTCAACACTAAGCTGCTGAAAGCATACATAGACTTGAGTCCTTATTACAAGAATGCGGAGAAGTTTATAGATACTTATGCTTCGTTCATGAATAACGCCATTCTGAAAGGAAGACTCTCTTCTGGTTTATATTATGAAGATTGGACAGGTTCCTCTCCAAAAAGGGCATACAGCCTTCTCACCCAGGATGCAGCTTTGGAATCTCTCTGTCTGCTTTCTATCTATAAAGGAGAACAATAAGTCTATATCCATCATTTGAATTTATATACCAATATTGATAATGAAACATATTAAGCAAATTATAGCAACTTGTTGCCTGTTGACAGTTCCTCTTTTGGGAAATGCCGACAAGGCCCTTGTTGACTATGTCAACCCCAACATTGGTGTCACACATAGCCGATGGTTCTTCTATACGCCGGCAGCTGTTCCCTTCGGCATGGCGAAACTCGGGCCTTCTACCGACGGAACGTATGGCAACACCCATGGGTGGGAAGCGGTAGGCTATCAGGACAACCATCGGTCGATAGACGGCTTCCCCTGTCTGCACGAGTTCCAGATAGGAGGCGTCTCGCTCATGCCCGTCACCGGAGCGGTGAAAACCATACCTGGGCGATTGGAAAACCCCAGCGAAGGATGGCGCTCTACATTCGTCAAGAAGTCGGAGCACAGCAAGCCCGGTTATTATCGCGTTCGGCTGAGTGACTATGATGTCACGGTGGAGCTGACGGCAACCAAGCGCGTCGGCTTCCAGCGGTTTACTTTCCCACGAAAAAAAGAGGGGCACATTCTCCTCAACATTGGCAACCGACAGGGCGAGAGCGGACAAGTGGTAGACGCCAAGATTACCAAGACCGGCGCCCAGACCATAGAGGGATATGTCATTACCAAACCGCAATATGTGATAAACTATCAGTCGGAGGCCGTGATGCCGATGTATTTCTACGCATGGGTCAGCGAGGCTCCCCAGGATGTGAGTGTCTTCCTGCAGGGAGACAAGGTGCGACAGGATAATCAAATCAAAGGCAAGGGAGCCGTGATGAGTCTTGATTATGCCAAGAGTCCCAAACATCCCGTAACGGTGAAGATAGGGCTGTCATACACTTCTATTGAAAATGCCCGCAAGAATTTCGAGGCAGAAGCTCAGAATCTGACGTTCGACGAAGCCAAAGCGCAGGCTCAGAACGTATGGAACGATTGGCTTGGACGCATAACCGTGAAAGACAAATCCACGGTCAACAAGACCAAGTTTTATACAGGACTTTACCATGCTTTGCTCGGACGCGGCGTGGCCAGTGACGTGAGCGGCAGCTATCCTCGCAACGACGGCACCGTTGGCCAGATACCGCTCTCCTCAAACGGCAAACCGCAATTCAACCACTATAACACCGATGCCATGTGGGGTGGCTACTGGAATCTCACGCCACTGTGGGCGCTGGCCTATCCTGATTATTACAACGATTTTGTAAACAGTCAGCTTCTTGTTTACCAAGACGCAGGCTGGCTCGGCGACGGCATTGCTGCAAGCCGATATGTGTCCGGCGTAGGCACCAACATGATGTCTATCGTCATTGCGGGCGCTTACAACAGCGGAATCAGGAATTTTGATATGGACAAGGCCTACGATGCCGTATGGAAGAACGAAGCCGCCAGCGATGGTCGTTTAAGGGGAGCCGGCAAGCTGGATGTGGCAGCCTTTATGCGTCTCGGCTACGTGCCCTACAAGGCTAATGTCAATGCTGCCACCGAATTGATAAGTTCGCAGTTTGCCGCATCCCACACGATGGAATACTGTTTCAGTGCATACGCATTCGCACAATGGGCCAAGGCTTTAGGAAAAGACGACGTCTACCGGCAATTTATGCAATTGTCCAATGGCTGGACAAAACTTTTCAACGACAGTTTGAAGCTCATCCATCCCCGCGACCTTGACGGAAAATTCATTGACAATTTCAAGCCTCTCGAGCCGTGGCGAGGATTTCAGGAGGGCAATGCCATGCAATACACCTTTTTTGTACCGCAGAACCCCAAGTTGCTGGTTTCCAAGGTGGGGAAAGACCGATTTAACAATATGCTCGACTCCATCTTCATCGGCTCCGAGGAACGTTTCTTCTGCGGAGGGAAATCGGCTGACGCCTTCTCCGGCGTGACCGCACAGTATAATCATGGCAATCAGCCGTGTCTCCAGATGTCGTGGTTGTTCAATTTCTCCGGCAAACCCTGGCTCACCCAGAAGTGGACGCGCGCCATTTGCGATGGTTTCTACGGTATGTCAGGCGACCACGGATACGGTTATGCCCAAGATGAGGATCAGGGCCAACTTGGAGCCTGGTATGTGCTGGCCGCTATGGGACTGTTTGATGTTCAAGGCGGCGCCCCGATACGTCCCACCTATCAGCTTGGAAGCCCCATGTTTGATGAGGTCAAGGTACGGCTCAATCCGATAAACGCTTCAGGCAAAGAACTCATCATTAGGACCATCAAACACGGCAAGAATCCGATTTATGTGCAGAAGGTGACGTTCAACGGGCAGCCCGTAGACCAATGCTGGCTCTATCGTGATCAGCTCTACAAAGGCGGAGTGTTGGAATTTGTCATGGGCGACCAGCCTAACGAGAACTGGGGCCAGACTATCGCCCCCGATTGCCCTCAATAATGGATATCGACACTATCCATCAAATCAAAACACTATACTATATATGGATAAAAATTATGTAAAAGATGAAAGGGTGGTGATGACGCTCGATGCAGGGGGTACAAATTTTGTATTCTCCGCCATTAGAGGAGGCATTCAGGTCACCCCACCCTACCATTTGCCTGCGGTGACAGACGATCTCGAAGGTTGTCTGCACCAGCTGGTAGAAGGATTCAGATATGTGAAAAGTCATTGCCCCGCAGCTCCGTCTGCCATCAGTTTCGCCTTCCCGGGTCCGGCCGACTACGTTCATGGCGTCATCGGCAATCTTCCCAATTTTGAATGTTTCCAAGGGGGTGTTGCTATGGGCGGATTTCTCGAAGAAGAGTTTGGTATTCCCGTTTTCATTAACAACGATGGCGGCCTCTTTGCCTATGGCGAAGCAATGGCCGGAGGGCTGCCCACCGTAAACAAATGGCTGGCCAAGCGTGGTAGCAACACGGTTTATCGAAACCTCGTGGGCATCACCCTGGGAACGGGCTTTGGGTGCGGCATCGTGATCAACAACCAACTACTGCTCGGCGACAATGGGCAGGCCGGCAATATATGGTGTTTCCGCAACAAGAAACATCCGCAACTTATCGCTGAAGAAAGTGTCTCCATCCGAGCCGTCTGCCGCGTGTATCATGAGTCATGTGATGACCCGAGAGAGCTGACGCCCAAAGACATAGCAGACATCGCTCACGGCAAGGCCGAGGGCAACCGTGAAGCGGCACTCCGCAGTTTCAAGGAATTGGGCGAAGTGGCGGGAGACGCCATTGCCATGACTTGCGGAATTGTGGATGGCATTGTGGTTATTGGTGGCGGATTGGCACGAAGTTCTGACTTGATTTTCCCCTCGATGGTCAGCGAGATGAACTCCACGCTGGGCATGTCCGGACAACGCAGCGTAAACAGGTTGCCAGTAAAAGTTTACAACCTGGATACCGCTGATGGGCTTGAGGCGTTCCTGAACGAGGAAATCACCACCGTGAACATACCGGGAACCGACAAGCAGGTTCCCTATCGTGTCGCCGGGCATATAGGCGTTATGCGTTCCCCGCTGGGAGCCAGCAACGCCATTACACATGGAGCCTACCTCTATGCGCTCGCCCAATTGGACGCTAACACCGAATAGGAAAATCTCCCGGAAGCAGATAGGAACTTCCGGGAGATTTCTGTTTTTTCTTTTATTGCTGTCCGCTAAATCTTATAGTTTCATCAACAAGATTAGGACTGATACCTCGCAGGAAGTATCAGCCTATTTTGTTACCTTTGCTTTTGCAACTAAACTCAAGTAACATGGGACAGAAGTACACATTATGTCGGACAGCAATATTTTTCTTTACAAAAGCCCTCCCATATTTCGCAAATTCTAAAGAGCGACCCTTCCTGTTCGAAATTCGTGAAATTTGCGAATAATCGCAATAGCTTGAAACTCAACGCATTGTGAAAACTTGCTCTTGCGACTCCATTTTTATCACTCACGATAACATATCCAACGGCAGGACGGTAAAGCCTTAGCCGCAAAGCGGATGGGGCTCTTTCGCATGGCCGTTAGGGTCTTATCGGATTATGGCGAGATATTAATCGCACTGGCCTCACGTTTTCTGAGCCGTTCGGCCCGATTTTAACGAGAAAAACATAGCCCTTTTTGCGCTAAATGGTATGAAAAACAATCATCAGAAAATGGCCATTTAATTTGACACATAGAGGGCACTAAGGCAAGGTGGAGCCGTCTATGAAGTGTGGCCTAGCGTTTTCGGACAGACCTTGTGCCAACCCATTTGAAGCCATGCTGACTACAGGAAGAAGACTCGACAATTATCTGTTCTGTTTGTCC
Source organism: Prevotella sp. (assembly GCA_050946435.1). Taxonomy (GTDB): domain Bacteria; phylum Bacteroidota; class Bacteroidia; order Bacteroidales; family Bacteroidaceae; genus Prevotella. Next base: position 11,422 of record JBMNUU010000027.1, on the reverse strand, counting down.
GCCGCACGCCGAAGTTAAAAGTTCCCGTCTCTCTTTTCCACAGCCTACGTTCTCATGACGGGGAGATTCACAAATGTTTTTCAAAAAAAATAGGAAACATTTGGCTGTTTTAAAAAAAAACAGTAATTTTGCAATCGCTTTTTAGAAAGAGCGCAATGCGCTTGAAGCATGAGACCATGCACCCTTAGCTCAGTTGGTAGAGCAACTGACTCTTAATCAGTGGGTCTAGGGTTCGAATCCCTAAGGGTGTACTCATCATTCAAGACTTGTTCTCATGCACCCTTAGCTCAGTTGGTAGAGCAACTGACTCTTAATCAGTGGGTCTAGGGTTCGAATCCCTAAGGGTGTACCAAAGCAAGCCAGGCAATTCATTTCGTTGCCTGGCTTTTTCTTTTTATCCCTCACCCCATTTCCATCCCGGAATTTTTTCTCCTCAATAGGAAAAAGGTGAGAAAATATGCTTTGTTATTGGATTTACCCCATTGCCGGAATTAAATTGTCGCGTATGTAATTATTTTAGAAACGGTTAACTCTGGCAGGGCCGTACGGCTCGTGTGTCCGCCAAATCGTCTGACGGGCGCGACCAAGCTGAAGGGGCCGACCAGTCCGATATCATCCTACCTGCTGCATGCTCACACTTTTTCTCTACTGAGCCCAAAACAGTCATGAACGATTGATGTTACAAATTCATGACTGTTCCCCACAAATCTGTTGAACGGCATGCCCGTCTCAAATTTCCCCGACAAATACAAAGCCATTTCGCAAGTTTTTTAGTAACTTTGCCACTTGAAAATTGACATCAAAAAGATTAATTTATGGGTGGCATCTTTGGAGCAATCTCCCAAAAGGATTGCGTCAACGACTTATTTTATGGTACGGATTACAACTCTCACCTGGGCACCAAGCGTGCCGGTATGGTGACTTTTGATAAGGAACGGGGCTTCACCCGGTCTATCCACAGTTTAGAAAGAAGCTATTTTCGCACAAAATTTGAGGACGAGCTCAAAAGCTTTTGCGGCAAACAGGGACTGGGGGTCATCAGCGACACCGACCCGCAACCTATTATCGTGAACTCCCACTTGGGACGCTATGCGGTGGTAACGGTAGCCAAAATCAACAATCTTACGGATATTGCCGACGACCTGCTGAAACAGCGCATGCACCTCAGCGAACTGTCGGCCAACACGCTGAATCAAACCGAACTGGTGGCACTGCTCATCAACATGGGCAACTCGTTTGTAGAGGGCATCAACAATGTCTTCAAACGCATTGAGGGATCGTGCTCCATGTTGGTACTCACCGAAGATGGCATCATCGCCGCACGCGACTTCCTGGGACGCACCCCACTGGTCATCGGTCGCAAAGAGGGGGGCTACGCCGTGTCGAGCGAGTCGACGAGCTTCCCCAATCTGGACTATGAGACCGTACGCGACGTGGAGGCGGGAGAAATCGTCCAACTCCATGCCGACAACATAAAGGTGTTGCAGAAGCCCTCCAAGAGACGGCAGATCTGTTCGTTCCTGTGGGTATACTACGGATTTCCCACGAGTGCCTACGAAGGTATCAACGTGGAGGAGACTCGCGAACGAAATGGAAAGATGATGGGACAGGATGATGACACGGAGGCCGACTTTGTGTGTGGCATCCCCGACTCGGGCGTTGGCATGGCTGTGGGCTATGCACAGGGACGCGGCATCCCCTATCGTCGGGCTGTGTTGAAATACACGCCGACGTGGCCTCGCAGCTTTACACCCAGCAATCAGGCGCACCGCAATCTCGTGGCCAAAATGAAACTCATACCCAACAAGGCTTTTCTGAAAGGACAGCGTGTGGTATTCTGCGACGACTCCATTGTGCGAGGGACGCAGCTGCGCGACAACGTCCGCACGTTTTTCGATTCAGGAGCCAAAGAGGTGCACGTGCGCATTTCTTGCCCTCCGCTTGTCTACGGGTGCCCTTTCATCGGATTCACTTCGCAGAAAAGCGACATGGAACTGATTACGAGACGCATCATCAAAACGTTTGAAGGCGATGGGGGAAAGAATCTGCACAAGTATGCCACTACCGATTCACCCGAATACCAGCGTATGGTGGATGAGATTGCACGCCAGTTGGGACTGACCTCTTTGCGCTTTGCTAAGCTGGAAATGCTTGTGAAGAGCATCGGGTTGCCCAAATGCGAGCTTTGCACCCATTGCTTCGATGGCAGCAGCTACTGCCACGAACACGACCATGACGAGGAGTAGGACGAACAATCGGAAGCCGCAGGGATTCTGACAAGGATGAAAAGCAGCTGCCTACAACACAAAATCTAATCCACACTTCAGATTGAGAGATGGCAGCAGCTTTTGGTCAATGTATTGCGTGGTGATGTTCACGCCAAACGCACAGCTTCCTATCCGATATTCCACCCCGATGACAGAGGCTGCCGAGAGCCCCTTAAAGGTGTGCGAGTCTACATCGTCCACCTCTTTTTGTTTGGAATTTCCTGTTGTTTCAATAGAGCCCCAACCTCCGAGGATTTGTGCTGTGGCATACCAATCTTTGTGCAATGGTATCGAATAACCCGGCCCTACGCCCAGAAAAAAGGCGTCCCGCTCGTGTTTCAGTTGTGTTTCCTCGTTTGCATAGATGCCCGTGTAATGTCCGCGGGAAAATCCCCCGTGCACCAATGCGGCGGCATACCAATTATCAAAAATCAGCAGTCGGCCGCCCACATTATAGTCCCAACCAACCTTTTTGCTCATGCCGTGAAAATATTGCAAACCGCCGGAGACATCAATATGAACGATTTGCGCATGTAGAGTTGATGCGGCGCAGACTAAAAGGACGGTTGAAATCAGTCGTTTGAACGTATGGGCTATTAATATATGGTTCATGACAAGCGCAATATTTGATGATGACAACAACAAAATCCACCTGCCCCCACACGACAATTAGAATTTCTAAAACTATTGATACGAGGCAGGTGTAACCAATTTATATCGACAAAATTATAGTGTGTGATGCTTATTGCGGCTTATATTCTTCGGCAATGGTCTCAAAGTCTAAGGGCTTGATCTCCTGTTCGGTCAGTTTCTTGACAAGTACAGGGTCGTCGCCCAGATAGTCGATCAATTTTTTCCGAACTTGTCGCTTGCTCATATCACTCATCGAAACAAAATGCGGAAAGTCATCGCCATCTTTCTGTGCGTAGTGGTAGATACTGCCACCTTTGACACTTGTAATTTTAAGTGAACCGTCGGAAGGTATGCTATAGTTAAAGCTGCAAGTATAGAACACAACGTGATCGCCCACATCCGTAACTGCCATCCACATCGGTTTTTGCAGTGTTTGCTTTTTGTCTCTCCAATATGTACGTATGTATCTCAACACATGCTTGATTTCGGGATGGGTCTTTTTCCACATCACAAGAGCTTCTATCTTGTCCGCTTCCAACACTTGCTTCTCGTCCTTACCGGTGATGATAGTCAGCTTCTTGGTGTTAGAATTAGGCGTTTCCACCCGCCCCACAAACTCTTGGCCATCCTTCATGATGACCTGACCTTCCTCCTTGTCGGAGGCATCCTTTATAAGCCCATAGACTTGGCAACCTGACAACATCAGGACCATACACAAAAAGGAGAAAAGAAAAAATAAATTCTTTTTCATATTAATGAATGATTGGTTAGATTTCTTGTCGTGAACAATAGACTTACTCCTGTCTTTCGCATTACCAAACATAGGCTATTCCAAGCGAAAACAGTGTCCGTCCGTAATCCTTGGCGTATCTATACTTTATCTCCGCCATTCCTTTCAACGTAGGAGTGAAATAATATTCGTATCCCGCACCCATGTCAAAATGGATGGCTCCATCGCTATCGTCTTCATAATCCGAAGGAAGGGTAACTCCGGGAGGCGTTTCATTCACTCCCTTTAGTTTAACAAATGAATACCCCAAACCAAGGATAGGATAAAGTCCCATCTTCTTAGTGAGTGGGAACACATAGTTGAAGTCAGTGCCAAATTCGATCATGCGGGCATGGTCGTGCTCGAAAAAGTAGTTGCCATACATACTAACTCTGAACTGTTCACCCCAAAACTTCTGAACAAAGATTCCCGCACCCGCATTCTTGTAGTCACTGCTTACGCCGTAGTTGGCAGTTGCGCCAAAGGCGAAGGAGCCAAAATCTACCTTGACCTGTGCATGAGCGTTGAAACAACAAGCACACGTTAGGGCAATAGCACATAAAAACCGTTTCATAATGCTTTTATAACTGATTAATAGATTGAATAAACCGTGATAAAAATTAGGTTGTTGATGGTGTAGCCGGCGACTGTTTTCGCCTTGAGGTCAGCAAGAATTGAGGTTGCCGTTTTTGAATCATGCTTCTGCGAAGTCTTTGCAGAAGAACAGCTTACAAGCTTCTTTGAACGGACGATTACCTTTGATATTTTCTGCGACCTTGTAATTTTTGCAAATATAAGCGATCAGCGCTTACGGACCAACTTTTTTAACACAAAAAAGAAATAAAAATACACGAGTGTTCAAATAAATAATCAAAGTTGCGCCGTATGTTAAAACACATATTCTCCAATCACAAGATACCCATATACTCACAGGCATCACGAGCCTATAGCGTTACAAGAAGGGTGCCAGCAAATGAGCGACCCAGCCCACGAACTTCTTCCCTCCACTGCGCCACTCATCCCATCGTTCCTCAGTTAGTCGGAAAGAATCTTTCTTCTCGTTGTCGAAAATCTTGTTGAGTTCGCGCGTAGTACACGGATCCACAATGACGGCATTGGCTTCATAGTCCCATGAAAGGCTGCGCGCATTGAGGTTAGCCGACCCTACGGTACAGAACTTTCCATCTACCGTCATGATCTTTGTGTGATGGAATCCGGGCTTGTACATCCATATATTACAGCCATGCTTCATGAGTTTGTGGGCATTGTAGAAACCACCGTCCGGTGTCAGGGCGATATCGCTCCTCACGCTGAGCATGATGTCTACCTTCACTCCACGCTTCACAGCGTCTTTCAATGCCTTTTTGATGGAATGGTTGAGCGTAAAGTATGGGGTTATGATGCGTATGCTGTCTTGGGCGAAACGTATAGCATTAGTATAGAATTCGCGTATAATCTCGTTGCTGGTGCGCGGCTCACGATTGATGATACCCACCATTTTATGGCCTGCACAGGCAGTGGTGTCGGGCTTTAAGCCCTTGAAATAACTATCATTGCCCAGTCCCCGAAAATACTTTGCCCCATGCAGATTCTGCTTCGACACCTTGTTCCAGGTATTGATGAATATAGCCTGCAGGGTGTTCACTTCCGTGCCCTGAATACGGCAGTGCATATCGTGCCACTCTCCCACCTTCGGGGTACCTGTTATGTAATAATCGGCCACGTTCATACCGCCCGTATAAGCTATCTTTCCATCGATAATTACTATCTTGCGATGGTCTCTGGAAAACACATGGTTTATCCACGGGAAGCGAATCGGGTCGAACTCGAATATCTCGATACCCCGACGACGAATGTCACGGATATGTCGCTTTTTGAGTGGACTGTTGTTGCTGGTATTCCCAAATGCATCGTAAAGGGCACGCACCTCAACCCCTTCTTTTGCCTTTTCGGCAAGAATATCAAAAAGTATTCCTGCTATGGAGTCATTACGAAAGTTGAAATATTCAAGATGGACGGATGATTTCGCCTGCCGGATGGCAGCGAACATATCGTCAAACTTTTCCTGCCCATCCACGAGCAGCGTCACGCTGTTATCGCGTGAAAACGTGATGCCGCACTTTTCAAGATGGTCAACAATGAGTGAGTCGCTGGTTTGTGCAGTGACCTGAAGATTTAAAAAGAGAAGTAAAAAGAGTATGTATCCTTTATAACAAAACTTCATTTTTATTGGTTTAACAATGTAGTGGCGTAGCTGTCTACGATGCCTTGCAGCTGCATTTGATCGTTACACACGAGTACAGAGTGTATCTTGTACTTGTGCATGATGCGCTGAATCTCTGTAATCTTGGTGTTTAGCTTCACAGCTTTTGGCTTGCGGGTCATGATATCGCCCACTGTGTGGTTAAAGAATTCGGCCTGCCAACGCTCCATAGCACGTCGGATGTCACCATCGGTGATGATTCCCGTGACGCGCTGCTGACTGTCGAGCGACACGCCCAGACCCAGTTTGCCCTTCGACACTTCTATGATCGCATCGCCGAGATGGGTCTCTTCGGGAATGATAGGCAAATCTTCGGTATGCATCACGTCTTCCGCTGTAGTGAGAAGGCGCTTGCCCAACTCCCCTCCGGGGTGGAAATGCGCAAAATCGTGTGGGCGGAAATCACGCACCTGCATCAGTGCTACGGCCAGTGCGTCACCCATCGCGAGAGCTGCCGTTGTGGAGGATGTGGGAGCGAGATTCAGCGGACAAGCCTCATGGGCCACCCACACCTTAATATGTATCGTGGAATATTTGGCCAGGAGTGACTCCGGATTGCGGCTCATGCCCACAATGGGGACGTTCATGTGGAGCAGAATTGGGATGAAACGCAACAGTTCGTCAGTCTGTCCGGAATTGCTCAGCGCGAGCACCACGTCGTCCGAAGTCATCACCCCAAGGTCGCCATGATAGGCATCAAGGGGGTTGATGAAGAACGCCGGTGTGCCCGTAGAGGCCAACGTGCCGGCTATCTTGGCACCGATATTTCCACTCTTGCCCACGCCGGTAACGATGATTTTGCCCTTACAATGATACATCAGGTCTACGGCTCGTGTAAAACTGTCGTCGAGCTGCTGTGTAAGACTATTGATGGCCGCTGCCTCTTCTTGCAGGCATCGTTTGGCATAATCAATGGATTGAGCGATGCGTTCTTCGGGTGTTTTATTCATTTTATCAAAGTTTGAATCAAGTTTTCAAGTTTGTCGAGTTCGAGCATATTGGCGGCATCAGATTTCCCCTCGTCGGGATGAGGGTGCACCTCGAAGAAATAGCCCGTTGCTCCGAAGGCTTTGGCTGCCTGTGCCATGGCAGGCACAAATTTACGGTCGCCAATGGTTTTGCCGTCTCCTGCCGACGGGCGCTGTACGCTATGGGTGCAATCCATGATGACGGTAGGCACAATCTCTCTCATGTCTGCGATATTTCGAAAATCCACCACAAGGTTATTGTAGCCAAAACAGTTGCCACGCTCGGTGAGCCACACCTCACGCGCTCCGCTCTCAGTGGCTTTTTGCACGGGATAGACCATGTCGCGGCCGGAAAGAAACTGTGCTTTCTTGATGTTGACCACGCGCCCGGTCTTGGCAGCAGCCACGAGAAGGTCGGTCTGGCGACATAGGAAAGCAGGAATCTGCAACACGTCGCACACCTCGCCGGCGGGCTGAGCCTGCCATGACTCATGAATATCGGTGGTGATACGAAGGCTGTATTTCTGTTTCACATCGTTGAGCATCTGCAACCCCCGATCGATACCGGGCCCACGAAACGAATGGATTGAAGTGCGGTTGGCTTTGTCGAACGAGGCCTTAAAAATAATATCGGTACCCAGACGCCGATTGATTTCAACCAGTTTGCGTGCTACTGTATCAAGCAATTCAGCCGACTCTATGACACAGGGACCGGCAATGAAAACGGGAGATGTATGATTATTCATGATTGTCTTTTTTAATAATTTCCATAGCCTCGTCCTTCGAGGTGATGGCGCCGTTGGGGTGGATATTGCTGCTCACGATATGGAGGTCGCGTTGCGGGAACGGAATTTCAATGCCATTTTCGTTCAGAGCGTCATAAACGGCCTCAAGGATGCTGCTGCGTGCGTAAATCTGGTTGCGCGAGTCGACCCACGTGAGCACCTTGAAGTCGACGGAGTTGTCGCCCAACCCGCTGAACACCACATCGAGATACTCGATATACCCAGGCTCACTAATTTTCTTCACCGCATCGGCAATGATGCGTTTCACCTGTTTCACATTCGACCCGTAGGCCACGCCCACTGGTGCGATGTCAAGCTCGTTGCCGTGATTCTTCGTCAAGTTCTTGTAGTTTTTGGAAAACAGCTGTGAATTTTGGAAAGTAATAACCGACCCATCGAGTGCTTCGACCATGGTAGAAACGTAGGTTATGTTTTTCACCGTGCCCCGGGTGTTGTCAATAGCGATGTAGTCGCCCACCTTGATACGTCCTGCCATGAGCGAGATGCCGTAATAAATGTTTTCCAAAATATCTTTCATGGCAAAACCGATACCCGTTGACAAACCAGCGGAGATGGCCACAATCCAAGTGTTGTTGATGTTGAAGATGTTCATAGAGATGAGCAGCCATGCGCCCCACACGAATACTTGGATCACGTTTTTCCACATGGCAATGCGGCTCACCACCGTCTCGCGATTAGCTTCACGACCGTCTTCTTTGGCTTGTTCCTGTTCGTTAAGCCAGAAATGATATTGCAGCAACTGGATGACAGTGTGGTTGACGAATCGGAACACAAAGAAAAGAATGATGATTACCACGATGGAATAGAGGCTCAACGTGAAGTTCTTACTGTCAATGAGGTGCATATTGAAGATGCGCCGGGTGGTATCGCTCAGGTTGAACACATCGGCAGCCCAATAGATAGACACTAGTACGGAGATGGCGCCCATGGTGGGAAGCAACACGTTGTAGACCAGTCGGAAAAACCATGTCCGTGTGATAGGGGTTTCGGGGTCAAAGAAGCGGCGGCTCTCATCGTTGCCATAGTTTTTCAGCAGCGAGGACATGCAAGTGATGGTGAGAATACACGTGATTTGCATGGTCCACCAAATGAGCATTTCCACCGATAAGAGGGTGTAGCCGATGACCGACGCCACCACGCTCGACATGAATATGATCAGCGAGATATAGGTATAGGCAATGTCGCTCTTGGGCAGTCTTTTCTGGTACTTGCTCACTACACGCCACTGCCACAGGGCACACACCAACAGGATGGGGGGGAAGATGAGGTCTACCAAGTTGTTGGGAACGAGAACGATGCGGAATATTATTACGATAAGGCATATTGCCATGATAGGCAGGTAAATGCGAAAACCGTTCCTGATTTGTCGACTGTTGAGGCGGATGAGCAGAGACAGCAGGATGACGCCCGTGAGCCAGGCATATTCCACAAGCAGGTCGCAAGCCATGATAATGAAGTTCTGCTGCCATGTGATGCGCACGATGCCGAGGATAAGGGCAAAGGTGATGACGGTAGTCGTCATGATGACGTATATCCGCTTGGTCTGGAAAGCTTTCTTAGGGTCGTGGCCGTCTTTGATCTTGATAAACCAGTTGAAAAAGAATTTAAGCTTGTTCTTGCGTACCAACCAACTAAACAGGAATCCGATGAGCAGATAGTTGATCAAGGCAACAATGAGACTGCCTAATATGATAAAGGCCAAAAGACTGACGATGTTTTTGCTGTCCCAGTCAGATTTGACCTTGTTCATCGGCTTGTACTTGCGTTTCACCGTACCGGCAGTTTCGCGCACTTCATCGCTGAAATTCGACAAAATGGTGAAATAGTTTTCGCCGCTGTTGCTGAAAATAGAGTTTTGAATGTCAGTGTACCGCTTGTTGGCATAGTCGTTAAGGTTCTTGAGTCGCTTCTCCGTAAACTCGTACATTTTGACATATTGCTCCATTTGCGTACGGTTGTTCTGCAGCGTACGCCTAATGTTGGTAGCCAAAGTGAGACTCACCTCACGATCTACCTTGGCGCGCTCGTCGAGTCCGCGCACATACATCGTTTTCAAGTTGTGTATCAGACTGTCGTAACGGCTTACCTCGATATTAGCATTTTTGATATATTCCCGGAACGGGGCTGCATTCACCTTGAAATTGCGATATTGTTCTGTGGCCTCGTGACAAGCATAGGTAAGGTCGAAAATATTGCCGTTGCGCTGCGAATAGAGCATAATGGCATTCTGCTGACTGCGCTGAAGCACAGTCACTATACGGTTGGTTACCTCTGCCCGCTGCATTTTCATGTAGTTGGTCTGGCGTTCCAATTCCGCATGATAATTGGTAAGCTCATTCCGCAAGATGGCCAGGGTGCCGTTGATGTCTTTTTCCTTCAATACAGCATGGGTTGGCATTACAATGAACACCAGGAGTATGGCAATAAATATAGACTTCCTGCTCATAGTATATCAATATGTTTGCAAAGGTATAAAAACTTTGTCTTATATTTGCGTTTGGCTTTTGAAAAGTGCAATGTTTCCATATATCGTCTCAAATATATTAGGAACAATCCCATTGGCAGAACGTCAAAAGCAGATGAAACCCAATCCTCCCAAGCTCTCCTAAATTTACGATGTGTAAAATTAAATAACCATTTTTCAAGGCTTATCATTCACACCATATAGCATAAAAAGAGCTATGTTTCTCCCTTCACTATCAGTCCGCACAAACAAAAATTCCCCCTCTCCGCTCCTTTTGTACTCCGCCATACTATGGCGGAGCCTTAATCGCGGTATGGCTACGACCTAACCGCACCGTGGGAACAGCCTATTCGCATTGCGATTAAGCCTTTCCCGCCCTGCCGTTCCATACTCAATCGCAAGTGACAAAACACAGCATCTAAGGGCACAAATCTCAACTTGCTGACTATCCGGCCATTACAAATCATCGCATTTTTCGTGAATTCTGAACAAAAGTAGGAAAGTTTTTAAATTCGCCAAACATAAAAACGTTTTTGTAAAGGAAATTATTATTATTTCATCTTTTACAAAAAACCTCACACTCATCATATTGCGAGTTTTCATTTTCCTGTTTTCATGAGATGAGGCATGACAAAATTTTTCTTGGACAATAAAGGAATAGAGGCCACGTTATAGCAATAACACAATCTAAACGTAATGAATAAGGTTTTTACACATTTTGGAAGTGATGAAGAGAGCCGCCGCGAGGAGTTGGTAAGAGTTATTGAGCATAGTGTGGAACAACTAACGCTGGGCGAGCTCGAAGCCCTCTATTATGACCTGGTATCGAAAGATTATATCAGGTGATAATACCAGTTTGTGAGAATTCAACAGCCTTTTGCCAAATTGCATAGAATTTTTACACCCTCCTATAAGTTCCTATATTATCCTATAAATTCCTACATTATCCTATAAATTCCTACATTATCCTATAAATTCCTACATTATCCTATAAATTCCTACATTATCCTATAAATTCCTACATTATCCTATAAAGCCCATAAAGCCCTACATTATCCTATAAAAATCCTACTACGCGCATTGTACTGCCGGCAAGAGAACACAAAAAAAGGTCCCCGTCGGCAGTTGCCAACAGGGACCTCGATCAAAATAGGCAGCGACCTACTCTCCCGCATTGCATTGCAGTACCATCGGCGCGGGCGGGCTTAACTTCTCTGTTCGAAATGGGAAGAGGTGGGACCCCACCGCAATA
>JBMNUU010000026.1:0-43877 GCA_050946435.1 Prevotella sp. | reverse complement strand
CCAAGAGAAAAATTAAACTTTTCTACACCAAAGAGAGAGTTCTTCAAACACGTTTTGTAATTTTGCACTTGCTGGTTGACTCTGCGAACACGTTTTGTAATTTTGCACTTGCTGGTTGACTCTGCGAACACGTTTTGTAATTTTGCACTTGCTGGTTGACTCTGCGTTGTCTCCCTTTGATTTTTATTATATAAAAAGTTGCGGAAATCATTTTGCTATACAAAATATTTTCGTACATTTGTCCTCAATGGTTATAGCGGTTTCTTTTTGTAGTTGTTTTAAGTTATGCTACTATGGAATTTAATAATTTCGCTATTCACGTACTATAAGACACTTATGTGATTTATCAAACTAACTTTAACTTAATTAAATACACTGCGTATGAAAGGGACATCTTAAATATTTATCAGGCTGATATACATTAAATATCGACTGGGTGGGAAGGGATGGACAAACAAAAAATGAGACAACTTAAAACATTATGCTATAAGTATGAAAAACATTCAATGTAGATTTAATTTATCATCGAGCCCGAAGATAGCCCGATTGGTCAAAGTGACGGGTATTACCTGCGTTTCGCTGTTTGTGTTTGCCCCCTTTGCCGAAGCAGGGCATAACGGTGGTGAAAACAGTGTGGTGCTCATGTCGCAACAGCAGCATCAGAAGACAGTGAAGGGTAAGGTTGTAGATGCTCAAGGCGAGCCGCTGATAGGTGTCACTATAGCGGAGAAAGGCACATCGAACAAGGCCATTACCGATTTAGACGGCGTATACACCATCTATACTGATTCGGCTACCCCTACGCTTACGTTTTCGTATGTAGGATATGTAGAACAAAACGTAAAAGTGGGCAACCGCACCTCAGTCGACCTGACGTTGCAGGAGGACAATCAAATGCTGGGTGAGGTAATTGTACAAGGCTTTGGTATCCAGCAGCGCAAGGAGTCGCTTACCGGCGCCATCTCCAGCATCAATGATAAAGACGTGTCACGCTCATTGGCAACCACCGTATCGGGGGCCCTCGTGGGCAAAGTGGCCGGTATCAATAGCCGACATTCCGATGGTAGACCGGGTTCATCCACATCGTTGCAGATACGTAACATGGGCACGCCGCTTTATGTCATTGACGGTGTGATAAAAGATGAAGGACAGTTTAATCAGATTGATCAGAACGATATTGAGCAGATAAGCATCTTGAAGGACGCCTCGGCAGCCATCTACGGTGTGCGTGCAGCCAACGGCGTGGTGGTGGTAACAACCAAGCACGGCCATCTCAATCAGCCACTCTCGGTAGAGGTGAACGGCTACTATGGTTGGCAGAGTATGTCGCGTATGGCCAAGCCAGCCGATGCGATGACTTATCTTAATCACTATGTTGCCTCTGAATCGGTACTGGGTGTAACCCGTACCTATACAAAGGATGATATAGCAAAATGGCAGCAGGGTACGGAGAAGGGATACCGTCCGTTTGATTGGTACGACTTCGTATTCAGGACTTCGCCCCAAACCTATATAAGCATGAATGCATCGGGCGGTTCGGATAAGATAAACTATTATTTTTCTATTGGTAATCTTAAACAGGAGGCCATTTACCGTAACTATGGCGGTTTCTATCGCACCAATGTGCAGATGAATATCGATGCACAGGTAACAAGCCGACTAAAGGTTGGTGCATCGATGAACGGCCGTATAGAGAAACATCGCCAGCCGGGTGTACCGGGTTGGGATGACTATTGGTTGCCTATGTTTGCCACTTATCGCAACCTACCTACACGTAGACCGTATGCTAACGACAATCCCAAGTATCCGCAGAAGGTTTCGTCAGAGGCTGATACTAACTTTGCGATATTGAATTACGCCCTTTCTGGCAATTTCAACGATAAGTGGCGGGTTGCCCAGCTGAACGGTCATGCCGACTTAGACATTGGCTGGGGGCTAAAGGCGCAGTGGTTGGTAGGCTATTATTTGGCTTATCAGCAATTGAACAACCATGAGTTTACATGGAAGTTGTACGGATATGACGAGGATACCGATAGCTACTACGTTACCGACGAGATGAACAACCCCTGGCGCGAACGCAGGTCGGGCCATGTAGAGGAACTGACATCTAATCTCCGCTTAACATTCGACCGTCATTTTGGCGACCATCACGTGGCAGCCATCCTTGGTCTTGATGCTTCGAAGCGTCGGGCACCTTCGACCTGGTTGCACGCACAGCCTGCTGCCAATGCTATGGAACTTATCTATACCAACGCATTGGACGAAATTCAGGATACTGGTAACAATACCGAGGCCCGTCTGGGCTGGATAGGTCGTTTTAATTACGATTATGCCAACAAATACCTATTGGAGGTGTCACTGCGCCGAGACGGTGCCTGGAAGTGGGCACCCGATCATCGTTGGGGCACATTCCCTGCTGTATCGGCCGGTTGGCGTATCTCGGAAGAGAACTTCTGGCAGGACTCCAAACTGAAAAACATTTTCGATGACCTTAAAATCCGCGCCTCTTACGGTACGGTAGGAGATGATAACGTAGATGGTTACAGTGCCTATGACTATCTGAGCGGATATACCTATAATGACGGCGGAACAGCCTTAGACGGCAAATACATTATCGGGAGCGTGGCTCGAGGTTTGCCAGCCACAACCTTTACCTGGATGAAGGCTCATTTCCTGGATATAGGTATCGATTACGCCTTTCTGCACAACCGACTGATAGGAACATTTGACTACTTCAACCGTAGGCGTACTGGACTTCCGGCCAGCCGTTACGATGTGCTCATTCCTTCGGAGGCCGGTTTTAGTTTGCCAAACGAAAACCTTAACTCAGATGTTCGGCGCGGTATCGACGGTAGCATTTCGTGGCACGACCAATGGAACGATCTGAAATACTCTGTAGGTTTCAACTTTACCTACGCCCGCCGTTACGACTGGGAACAATACAAGCCTCGTTTCAGCAATTCGTGGGATGAGTATCGCAATTCTCTCTGGCACCGTTTCTCGGGCGTATTCTGGGGATTCGAGAGCGACGGACAGTTCCAAACTTGGGATGAGATAGCCGAATATCCGATAGATAACGACGGCTACGGTAACCGACGTCAGCGCCCCGGCGACATTAAGTACAAAGACCAGAACGGCGATAAGATCATCAACGACATGGATAAGGTGCCCATCGGTTATAGTACAGGCAATACGCCGAACTTCAACTACGGCTTCAACTTTGCTTTCGAGTGGAAAGGATTTGACTTGGCGTTCGACCTTACCGGAGGGTCCGGCTTGGGCTTCATGCCAAGATGGGAACAGATGTATCCGTTCCACGATGGTGGCAACAATCCGCAATACTACTTGGAAGACAGCTGGACGCTCAGCGATATCTGGGACGCTAATAGCAAGATGATACCCGGAAAATATCCTATGCCACTGGCAGGTAATACCTCACACAGCAATTACTGGGAGAGCGACTTCTGGTTTGTAAATGTCAGCTATATCAAGTTGCGTAACTTTGAGTTTGGCTATACGCTCCCGAAGAAATGGCTCGACTGGGCTAAGATAAGCTCGTTGCGTCTCTATGTGGCAGGTTCCAATATATTTACCATAACCAATAAGCCTGGCTATGATCCTGAAGGTACTACGGAGAGTGGTCTCCAGTATCCTACGAATCGTGTTGTAAATGTTGGTTTCAATCTTAAATTCTAACGCTTTATGAATAAAATAAAATATATATTAGCCTCCGCCTGTGCGGCTGTGCTGTTAAGCGGATGCAGTGGTTTCCTTGATCAGGAACCTGACAATATCTATACCGAAGACCAAGTCTTCAGCGATCAGAACATGATACTGTCGGTATTGGCCAATTTGTACGGTAGGGTAAATTACGGGCTCAACCTGAACGACACTTATCCCTTCACCTATATAGATGAGGTTGCTAAGATGGACGGTGGTCCCGACTATTTGCAGACCTTCAACAATGACTTGTTCCGAGTCTACGATTACGGCTTCATACGTAATTGTAATCAGTTCCTCGAAGGACTGAAAGGCACGGATGTGATGAAGGAAGATGCCAAGAAGCCTCTCGAGGGCGAAGTGCGTTTCCTTCGTGCGTGGGCCTATTTCAATATGGTACGTAGTTTGGGTGGTGTGCCTCTCGTGGGCGATGAGGTAATGACTTACGACAGCCCTGATGATGTTCCGGCTATGACAAAGGCCAGAGCCACCGAGGCAGAGACCTACGATTATATTATCAGCGAATGTAGGGCTGCTGCAGATATCATGAGTGCTTCTACCAACACGCATAGCGCCCGTGCCAACAAGTGGACGGCACTGATGCTGGAGGCAAGAGCAGCCGTTTATGCAGGCTCGTTGGCCAACTACAACAACAAGATGGCATCGCCTATTCGTACCCAGAATGGCGAGGTGGGCATCCCGGCAGACCGAGCCGCAGAATATTACAAGACTGCACTCGCAGCTGCCAAAGAGGTGATGGCAAACAGTCCGTACAAACTGCAGGACGACCCATCGTTATCGAAGGGAGAGAACTTCTACAATGCCGTTTGCATCAAGGATAACAATACGGAGGTGATGTGGTGCCACGATTATTATTATCCGGGCAGCACGGTGAGCTTCTCTAATGCTAACATTCCGTCACAGTTCAAGGATGATATCGACAACAGCTACGCCGGCCCCACGCTGAATATGGTAGAGCAGTTTGAGCCCCTCGATACCGATAAACCGGGCGAGCGTGCCGCATTCAAGACAAAGAACGCCGATGGCTCCTACGTATTCTATCCCTCAAGCTCGGCTCCATTCGAGAAGCGCGACCCCCGTTTGTACGGCTCCGTGCTTTATCCCGGTGGCAAGTTCCGCAATACACCTTGTGAACTCCAGGCCGGACAACTGCGTATGGAAAACGGCCAATGGAAAATCGTGAAGGGAACACTCGGGTCGACCGATGAGAACGGACAGACGCTCACCTCCATGAATGGACCATTGCAGAGCAATCAGCAGTTTATCAACAAGACCGGATTCTATTTCCGTAAATTCTTGGACGAAAAGGCCGGGTCGTCTATGCGTGGTGGTAATCGCTCTACCATGTGGTGGCCGTATTTCCGCATTTCCGAAGCATACATGATAGCTTGCGAGGCCAGTTTTGAGCTTGGCAACACGAGCGATGCGCTGACCTATATCAACGCCGTGCGTGCGAGAGCTGGAGTACAGCCTCTCAAATCGATTACGTTCAGTAATATCGTGCATGAGAATGCCGTAGAGTTTGCCTTTGAGTTTCACCGCTGGTGGGATCTGAAGCGCTGGCGTTTGGCCGATAAGGTGTTCAATGGTGACGACAATAGCGTGACGGCACGCCATCGCTCGCTATGGCCTTATCGGGTAGTAGCGCCAGGCAATGAGCATGACGGCCAATGGGTGTTTGTTGAGGACAAATATTTTATGTCGCCCAACGCCCGTTACTTCCAAATGCGCAACTACTACAATTTCATTGATGACGGATGGAGAAACAGTAATCCGTTGTTGGTAAAGAATCCTTATCAGTAATTTTTTAAGTTTTGAAAAGTTATGAATAAATTATTATTGAATATAGTTTTGGCCATTGTGGCAACTTTGTGTGTAAGTTCCTGTGGCTACGATAATTTTGACGAGCCAGACTCGATGCTTACAGGCCGCATGGTATACAAGGGCCAGCCGCTGCAACTTCCCGGTTCGGCCAACCTCATTCAGCTGCAGGCCTATCAGTCCGGATACCAGCTCACCAGTCCGATTACCATTTATGTAGGCCAGGACGGTAGTTTCAGTACGCGTCTGTTTAACGGTCATTATAAAATAGTGACTAAAGACAACAATGGGCCTTGGGTAAATAGCCGTGATACCGTAGAGGTGGACTTGAACGGGAGCACTAATGTTGACATCCCGGTAACACCTTATTTCCTGCTGTCCGATTTCGGTTGTTCGCTGAGCGGCAACACGCTCACCGCAAATTTCACGGTTGAGCGTATCGTAGCCGATGCCAAAATCGATCATGCGGCAATATGTCTCGGCACGACAGCCTTTGTAGACGAGCAGAACAATGCTATGGAGTTCCAAATCCCGGCCGATAAAGTAAAGGAAGGAGCTAATTCCTTTACAACGAATCTTTCCGACGATCAGGTTGCCGAATTGAGCAAGCCTTCGGTGAAGAAGATTATTGCCCGGGCAGGACTTCGCACGGTAGGTGCCGACCGGTCTATCTATACGGAGATTGTTAAGCTGAAATAATCGGTTTGAATGTTGGGACAGATAAGTATCCCCAACATGAAGTTTAAGAGGATATTCCTCTGTTGAAATGACCCCCGAAAGTTAGATAACAAACTTTTCGGGGGTCATATTATTTGAATATACCCTACTACAGTAACCATATCTCCGTGTTCCGATGATGGCATATACACGAGTCGTGTATCCCTATGTAAGTGACGTATTTACGTGAATGATGGCCATGTTTTTCAGAGGTCTGAGGAATATTTTGTAAATAAATACTAACTGTTTTCGCATGCTTATTGCCACCCCATCTGGAGCAAAAAGCACTATGTTCAGACTGTTATATTCGTTCGAAACGAGGTGAAAACAGCGAGGGTGGTGCGGTTAGGGCCTTGCCGTTGTGCGGTTAGAACCTAACGGGTATGCGGTTACGGTTCATCCGCCCTGCGGTTGCGGCTCTGTCGCGATGCCGTTGGATAGTCAACGAGGGGCCCGGAAATAGGGGAAATTTTGGTGTTGTTTTATAACGAGTTGATAATGAATATGTTATAAACTTTTGCCAATTTCGCGTATTTCGGACGAAAGTAAGGTTGTTTTTAAATAATCGAAATATAAAGGGGTGTCTGTAAGGAAAAATACAAACACCCCTGCTTTATATTTTATCGGGCGGCAATGTTTCGAGACAACACGAGTCACGGCGCATTGTCCATGCCGTCTTAGTCGTTGTGCACCTCGACAATTTTGGTCTTGGGCTTCTCTTTGTTTCTACGGTTAGTCACTGTCACCACGGCTTGAGCCAGGTTGATGAACGACTGTCCCGTCATCGTATCCGTGTTGAGTGCAGCGGGTGTCCCGTTGTCTCCGTTTTCACAGATGCTCTGCACGATGGGGATTTGCGCCAGCAGCGGACACCCCATCTCTTTAGCCAGTTTCTTGCAGCCGTCTTGTCCGAATATATAATATTTGTTCTCCGGCAATTCGGCGGGCGTAAACCATGCCATGTTTTCTACAAGTCCGAGAATCGGGACGTTCACCTTGTCGTTGGAATACATATCGATGCCTTTGCGAGCGTCGGCCAAAGCGACTTTCTGGGGCGTGGAAACGATGATAGCCCCAGTGATGGAGAGCGTTTGCAACAGGGTGAGGTGTATGTCGGAAGTCCCTGGAGGTGTGTCAAGAATAAAATAGTCGAGCTCTCCCCAGTGGGCATCGGCGATGAGCTGTTTCAGGGCAGAGGTGGCCATAGCGCCCCTCCATAGGGTTGCCGTGTCGGGATTGACAAAGAAACCGATGCTGAGGAGCTTCACCCCGTATTTTTCAATGGGCTCAATGAGCTGTCTGCCGTCTACCTCGACAGCATGGGGGCGGGCATCTTCCACGCCAAACATCTTGGGCATGGATGGGCCGAAGATATCGGTGTCGAGCAATCCGACTTTGTAGCCCAGTTTTGCCAAGGCAATGGCCAGGTTGACAGACACGGTGCTTTTGCCCACGCCGCCCTTGCCGGAGCTCACGGCAATGATATTTTTCACCTGTGGCAGCAGCTTGTCAACCTTGGGGCGTGGGGCAGATTTGAATTCGGTTTCGATAGTCACCTCGACCTCTTTGCCCACATGATAGTGTATGGCCGCTTCGGCTGCTTTGAGCGTTGATTTGAGAAAAGGGTCGGTATTGCGTGGGAAAATCAGGGTGAATTTCACCTTCATACCGTTAATACTTGGCGTGTCGGCCAACATTTCGCTTTCTATAATGTTCTTTTTGGTTCCCGGATAAATCACGGTTGCCAATGCATCTTCTATGAGTTTGGGGTATAATGTCATTTTGTTTTGTATAATTTTGGTGTAAGGCAAAAGTACCTAATATTTGGCATAGAGACAAATAATGATACAAATAATTTCATGTTACAATTTGAAATTATTATCTTTGTAGTGGTTGAATTAGGAAAATAAAGTTGTGGGAATCGGCAGTTTACAGTCTATTGTCAGGATATTCTTAACGGAACTTCTCCCATAAAATAGGTATAACAGAAATAATATGAATCTTAAATCCATACTCATTGCCTCATTATTGACCTTTTCCATCTTTGGGATGGCAAAGGATGTCGCATGGTATTCCGGCGGTCGCGTGTCCTATTCCATACAAAAAAATTATGAGACAGTAGTCGCCAAGGCGCTCAAGATGTTCGAATCGGATATGCAGGCCGTGACGGGCAGACGCGCCCATCAACGTGACAATGGTGATGTGGAGATATATCAGCTTAACCTTGTAGACAACAAGGAGATGAAACAACTCGACAAGTATAAAGTGCCTTATCCTAAGTTTATCATCAAGCCCGACGCATTCTGGATTGGAGTGCGTAAGGGGAAGGTGATTGTTGTGGGAAGCAATGGCCGCGGCACCGCCTACGGCATACTCGAGTTGTCACGTTTGGCCGGGGTTTCTCCGTGGATTTACTGGGGAGACGTGAAGCCGGAACGCAAGCAGAGGCTGACCCTGGACCAGCACTTTGAGACCATACAGAGCCCCTCGGTGGAGTATCGCGGTGTGTCTATCGACGACGAGGACTGGAGTAGCAGGATATGGGCTCGCCGGAAAACTAATGGGCGCTCGATATCCGGCACAATGGGACCGACCTATTATCATCGCCTGTTCGAGTTGCTGCTGCGTTTGCGGGGCAACACCCTCTGGCCTGCCGGGCGCGAGGGCACAGTGCCATTCTTCAAGGTGAAAGGCAACAAGGAAGTGGCCGACTCGTTTGGTATATTCATCGGTCCATTGCCGGGCGAGCTTATGCTCCACAATACTGCGGGGAAACGGGATGTTCGGAAACCCAAAAACAAAAGAAAACGATCGGGCGAGGAGAAGAAGAACTCGGAAAAAGCGCCGCAAGTATTCTTTCCCTATCAGGATGGAAAGGACGTTTATGAGTCGGAACAGCGTTTGTCGCAGGATGTATGCCTGATGTGGAGTGACGACAATTACGGCTATATGACCCGTCTTCCGGATGCGCAGCAGCAAATGCGACGTGGAGGTGGGGGAGTGTACTACCATCTGAGCTACTGCGGGGCCCCTCATGATTATCTCTGGTTGACGACCACACAACCCGGACTGATATATCATGAGTTGAGACGGACCTATGACCATAATGTTCGCCGGCTTTGGATTGCCGGTATACACGACCCCAAGGTGGCGGCTTATGACCTCAGCTTGTTTATGGATATGGCTTGGAACACCAACAGTGTGACGACAAAAGGCGTGCGGAAACACATGTCCGACTGGCTTGTGCAGCAGTTTGGTGAACAAGTCGGCAGCCAATTGGTAGGTCCGATGACGGAGTTCTACCGTCTCTGTGGAATACGCCGACCCGAATTCATGGGTTGGAACCAGGTGGGACTTCATGGGAAACAAGACGAGCAAGGATGGTCGCCCGTGCATAACACCCCGTTTAATGCCGATGAATTCGGTAACGAACTGGAACGATATCTGACCGACTACGACAACCTGAAAAAACAGATTGAAAAGGTGGAACTTACGGTTCGACCTGAGCTGAAAGATGCATTCTTTGCCGCTGTAAAATATCCGGTGTTTTGCGCCGCCGCAATGGCCACCAAGCAGTTGCAGGCCCAGGAGGCTCGTCTCATTGCCAGGCCCTCAAACTTTCATAATGATGACGAGGCACTGGAGTCGGCAGTGAGAAGTTGGAATGCCTATATGGACATCAGAAACCTGACGGAACACTATAACAAGAAGATGGCAAACGGCAAGTGGGATGGGAGCATGGATATGGCTCCGCGTAACCTCTATGTGTTTCAGCCGCCATCACTGCCGGGAAAACTGACTGAGGCCGAGATAAAGAAATACAGCAAGGCGGAGCCGATACCCTCTAAACTGGAAGTGGGCAATTGTGTTGTGAAAAATGCGAGCGAATATAACAGCGTGAGCGCGGGTGCGCAGGTCGTGGAGATGCTGGGACATTCCATGAAAGCCATAGCACTGCCCAAGGGGGGGAGTCTGAACTATAAGTTTTACGCTAAACGGGGTAAGGCGGTGGTTTATACGGCGCTCATACCCACCCACGCCGGCGATATGGGCGATATACGGTATTCGGTGAGCATTGATGGAGGCACGCCGGTGGTCTATTCGCTCAAAGAGCCATACCATTCGGAACGATGGAAGCAGAATGTGCTGAGAGGGCAGACGGTCCATTCTCAGCAGATTTATATGACGGCAGGAACGCACACGATGGAAATCAAAGCGCTTGACCATCATATCATCGTGGACCAATGGATGATAGACTATGATACTGACCGCGAGTTTTATATATTCCCGACGAAATCTGCCTTGCGATAGTCCACAGCCCACAGAAATAGCCCGTGAGCGGGCATAGACTGTCCGGCGTCGGAGCGTGTGCCGTTTCTGACGATATCTTTGAATTGGTCTATGGAAATGGTGTGTCGCCCTACATCAATCAGTGTGCCCACAACAGCTCTTACCATGTTGCGCAGGAAACGGTTGGCAGATATCTCAAAGTAATAGCTGTGGTCCTCCGTTTTGACCCATTGGGCTGTGGTGACCGTGCAGAGTGTGGTTTTGTTGTCGGCCCCCGCCTTGCAGAAGGCTTTGAAATCGTCAACGGTGAGCAGATAAGTTGCGGCTTCGTTCATTTTTTCGAAGTCGAGTTGCCAGTTCATTTCCACAGAGAAGTGGCGTTTGAAGGGGTTGCGCCGTGTATGGATGAAATAGCGGTAGGTGCGGCTGGTGGCAGAGAAGCGGGCGTGCATATCGCTTGCTACGTGTTCCACTTGCTCACAACTGATGTCTCGTGGAAGGATGCGGTTGAGTCTATAGGCAAGCTGCTGACAATCCAACTCTTGCTCGAAGTCAAAATGTGCCGCCATTTGACGGGCGTGTACGCCGGCATCAGTGCGCCCGGCGCCCGTTACTTCGATGGGTTGGCGAAGTAGGGTGGACAAGGCCTGTTGCAGTTTTTCCTGAACTGATATGCCGTTGGGCTGTATCTGCCAACCATGATAGGCGGTGCCGTCAAAACTAATCCAGACAAAATATCTCATATTTTTGAAATAGGGATTTTGAAATAAGATGAGGTGAAAAGAAATAGGGAAAGGCGTTACGGGATGAAGCGGATGTAGGCTCTGTCGTCGAAGGAACGGTTGCCTTGCATCAGTCCTTTGGTGGCTTTAAAAGTCTTGATGTTGAACGGGTCGCTGGCAAGCTGATGGCGTAAGGCCTCCTCGCTTGCTTTGAGGGTGGATTTGAGGAAGGGATAGCCGTCTGACGCCAATACGATTTCGTGCTGAATGGAGTCTGTTTTTATCGTTTTTATTCCCTTATCAAAGATGGGAAAACCATCAATCACTGCATAGGTTTTGTTTTGATTCTGCATGGCTTTGATAAGCTCCGGCAGAATCTTGTCGCGAGCATAGTCATGGACAATGGTTGTGCCGTCCAACATGTTGTCTTCGTCACAGCAACACTGGTGGAAAAGGGAGGCCCGCCAATTGGCCAGCCGGTCTTCGTAGGGCTTGGGATTGTCGTAGAGTCTGCCGTCGATGATGCACTGGCAGTCGCCTATCATCCATATTTGCCGGCGGGCACGGCTGTATATAATGGCACTGGCACAGAGGCGCTCATGGGGTGGAATCTGTGCGGAGAGAATCGAAAGATTGGACGGGACTAATTTGGAGGACACGTATGCTTTGAAAATATGTGCGGTAATCTCGTTGCAAAAGTCATGAAGGGACAGGTCAGCTCTCATACGCTTGATAAAATCGGAGATAAGCATCATGCAGTAGCGACCATTCTTCATGGATGGATTGATGCGCTGCTCGGTTTTGCTGGTACTCCCATCGATGACAGCTACAAAGTCGGATGTTGCCACGATGCCGTCCTCACAGTCTTCTTGTGAATGTTTGCCTATGACTTGCTGCTCAATGATTTTCATGTTGTTTCTTTATCTTCCCCATGTTTTGATGGACTTATCGGCCCTTCTTCCGGCGTCCCCCCGGTTGGAAGTTGGGATTAAACGACTTGGGCTTTCTGCTCGTACCATGACCTCGCTGTCGCCCTTGTGATTCAGCTTGTCTTCCCTGTTGATACTTTTTTCGTTTCCCGGCGCGTCTGCCGTCGAAGGGAGTGCTGCCTATAGCCTTGTTGTCATAGTGTACTTTTCCGTGGAAAGGCATGCCGTCGTAGAGTTTCTTGATGAGGTCGGGACGCCCAATTCGTTTTAGGCTTCGCTCAATGTCTCTACGCTCTTCGGGCTTATACCAGAAGAAATACTGTCGTTGGGCAAGTTTCTCCCGTGGAGTCTTGGCACTGAATATGGGCTCCAGCGTGTAGGGGTCGTATCCGCTATACCATGTTTCCGTGCTTACAGTCATTGGCGTGGGGGTGAAATCCTGCACCTGTTCCAAATGAAAATTCAAGTTTTTAGTAAGTACGGCCAGTTCCGCCATATCTTCTTCCTTGCATCCCGGATGGCTGCTGATGAAGTAAGGAATGATTTGCTGATTCAGCCCTTCCTCTCTGTTCACCCGGTCAAAGATTCGTTTGAACTCGTAGAACTGGCTGAAAGGAGGTTTGCGCATACAATTGAGGACGTGCGTGGAAGTATGTTCGGGCGCCACTTTCAACCGTCCGCTCACATGGTTTTTGATAAGCTCATGGGCATATTCCTTGGCCGCTTGATTACTCTTTTCGTCTTTGCTCTTGTGAAGAATTAAATCGTAGCGTATGCCGCTGCTGACAAAGCTCTTCTTTACGCCGGGCAATGCGTCCACCGCGCGATAAATATCAAGAATCTTCGAGTGGTCGGTATTGAGGTTGGGACATATTTGTGGATTGATGCACGAAGGGCGTTTACACCGTTCGCAGGCTTTAAGGTTTCGCCCGGCCATACCATACATGTTGGCCGAGGGACCTCCCAGGTCGGAAATGTACCCCTTGAAGTCGTCCATCTCTGTGATTTGTTTGGCCTCACGAAGGATGCTTGCTTTGGATCGGCAGGCAATAAACTTGCCCTGATGGGCGGATATGGTGCAAAACGAACAACCGCCGAAGCATCCCCGATGCATATTGATGGAGAATTTAATCATCTCGTAGGCAGGGATGGTTTTGCCTTTGTATTTGGGATGTGGTAGTCGGGTGTAGGGCAAGTCGAAGGCAGCATCCACTTCTTCCGTAGTCATAGGAGGGTAGGGAGGATTCACTACGGCATAGACGTTATCAACGGCCTGCAGGAGTCGCTGAGCGTGCATCTTGTTGGCCTCCTCCTCTATATAGCGGAAGTTTTCCGCTTCTGCTTTTTTGTTGTGCAAACACTCCTCGTGCGAATGGAGCATAATGTCGTTGTCGGTAATGCCCCCCGGAATTTCGGTCTCCTTACAGAGAAAGACGGTTTGGGGGATGTCGCGAATCTCTTTGATAGTCTTTCCCGTCTCCAGTTCTTTGCAAAGCTGGAGCGTATTCTTTTCTCCCATGCCGTAAAGAATAATGTCCGCACCGCTGTCACATAGTATGCATTTGCGCAGAGAATCCTGCCAATAGTCATAATGGGTGAGACGGCGCAGCGAGGCCTCTATTCCTCCCAGGGCCACGGGAACGTCGGGAAAGAGTTGTTTTAGTATTTTGGTGTAGACGATGGAAGGGTAGTCCGGTCGCAAATCATGACGGGCGTCCGGGCTGTAGGCATCGTTATGGCGGAGACGTCGGTTGGCGGTGTAATGATTGACCATGGAGTCCATGGCTCCTGCAGATACTCCGAAGAACAGACGTGGGCGCCCCAACTTTTTGAAGTCGCGGAAATCACCGTGCCAGTCGGGCTGTGGAACAATGGCCACACGATAGCCCTGTGCCTCGAGCATACGTCCAATAACCGCCGGTCCAAACGAAGGGTGGTCTACATAGGCATCACCGGAAAAAAGTATAACGTCGAGTTCATCCCATCCACGCAGTTTACATTCCTTGCGTGTCGTTGGTAGGAAGTCAGTCAGTTGGTATTGCTGCATTTTAATCGTTTACCTCATTGGGGTCTTCCTCCTTTACAGGCTCTTGTCTACTCTTCCATTGGATGTAGAGCAACACGAGCTGGTGAAGACCAAAGGCTTTCATATTACTGTGATAAATAACATCGAGACAGAGGTCGAGAAGGTCTTTGTCTTTTCCAGCATCAGACTCCAGCATCGACCGGACATTGAATTTCAACTTGTCGAGTACCGCCTCATCAATGATTCCGTTGCTGTCTACGAGATTGCGGAGAAGCGAATATTTGTCTATGGTCTTAAGGTGTAACTCGCTAATCTCAATAGTTCTTGTACCTGATTGGTTGGCTTGTATTTTCATGTTAGTATGCTATTTATGGGGTTCTATCTCAGGATATAATTCATGATTCCCTGCATCAGCAGATTGCGGGTTTGGCGATTGGTTATACATTCGAAAGGGAAACCCATGATGAACGTTTTGTAGTCGTTGCCATCATACGCTGTTGCGGCCGACAGTCCGTTGTTATAGAGCATGGTGCAGATGGCCCCAGCTTCAGGCTGTAGTACGTCGGTGTGTGTCGCTGCATAGTGGTCCGGGTTGAGATTCCTGTAAATATCAAAGTTCATTCCAAGTCCGTTGATACCATTTATAGTGTCGGTTTTCAAGGAGGTGGCATAACTGGTTTTGAATGTTTGAGCAAGCCACGCCGCATCGTCTTGCATCATCATATCACTGCCAACATAGGCACCACTGGCCATGATGCGTCCTCCGCTTTGGGTATAGGCACTGATTCTTGATTTGAATGTAGACGGAAATGTCTTGTAATACTTCAAGGCATCCGGGTTGTATCGTTCTAAACCGAGAATGATGTCTACGGCGGCATACTTGTCCAGGTGTACGATGCCGGTTTCTACAGCTTTAGAAGAGCAGCTGGCAACATTGTATTTCTGCGCTGAGGCGATGGCTTCGGTGTGAGTCCGGATATAGTTGAAGTCGTTGCCGGCAATGAATTTTCCGGCCAGTTCATCCCCGCCGTAGCCTAAGCCGAACTCTCCCTCTATCCCCATTCGGAAGCGGTCGAAATTTGTTTGGCGCCCGTTCCAACCTGCTGTTAGCCCCATAGAGACTCCGGGGTCAGCATCAAGGTCAAACCCTTGCTGCATACTGTTGTTCACAACGGCTGGTGCAGAGAGTCTGTGAAAGCCGTTCACCACGAGTATGGTCTGTGTGACGCCGGGTTGAGAAAAGACGGATACCACTTCGGATGGGAAGCTTTCACCTCCTCGGTTGCCTGCGGCCACTTTGAAGTTGTACTGCACGCCCGGCTCCAAATCAATGGTGACGGATGTCCCGTTTACTTTCCGCCCGTTGTCAAATCCACCTGTTCCTGTTGCGGTATAGAGTACATAATGGGTAGGTCGTGCTGTGGGCTCTTGTTTATCCTCCTGGATTGTCCACGATATTTTGGCTTGATTTTCACCCGTCAGTTCTGCACTCACGTTTTGGGGAGGCAGAGGTTGAATGATGGCCGCATGGCCATGCATATTATTGACGTATCTGACAATGGTTTTATAAATGGATCGTGCAAGTGAGAATTTGAAGTTGGGATCCTGTCCAAGCTTCATGTCGGGGAAGTTTTGATGTGACAATGTCTCGAGGATTGCCGAGGGAACTTCCGGTAATCGGGTCTCGGAATAGTTGCGATCCCATAGATATCGGCGTGCCCACTTGGTGTATTCGAAACTTAAATCACGGGTTACTCCAGACAACAATTGCTCGGCCAGGCGCTTCGAAGCCATGCGAGAGATGCCGGCATCCAGCCTTCCATCGTTAAAATCGGTCGTACAGATGGCCAGCGACCCTACGAGATCTTGTCCGTTGGGGGAATAGCCCGCATCGCTGTGTAAGGCTACGGAGAGTTCCATCGGCACTTTTTTGCCGCTTAGATTGGGCACATAGATGGACCCTCCTGCCAACCAATTGAGCATTTTGGAGCGGGCGTTGATGTCGTCGGCGTAATCATTCGTTCCGCCTTTTCCACTGTAAACGGTATAAGGAGCACCCGCCCATTGTGCGTAATAGCGGGCCCCTTCCAGTGTGCGGGGATAGCCGCTGACGACGCCACCGCGTTCGATGTTGCCCATACCACCACCGAATCGAACGGCGTCGGCTGTTACAATTCCTTTCTTTTTGCTCTGATTGGTGAGCATGACGCAGTTGTAAATATTCTCGCCCTTGTCAAACTCGAATGTTCCAAGATAGACCCAAGTGCCGCCTCCCATTTGCTGATTGACCCGAAACTCTGTGGCTTGTCCTTTGTGGAATACCGTATAGTGAGCATCGGGAATGCTTTTATCAACGGTCTGATAGCTTACATAGACAGCGTAACGTCCCTCTTTACGGAAGTTAGGCTGCCATTTTATATAAGCCTTACCATCTTTTTTGGTCGCTTTAATCATTCGCGCCGAGCCTGCTGTAAATGGATTTTCATTATCCATATAGTGTCCGGCGTGTGGCGCAAAACCACGACGGCCGGTAGTTGTCCACTGTCTGCCTTCTGCATACTCATCGTAACGGTGCCCGATGTTGCCCAAAGAAGCCTCGGCGTCGATGATATATTCTTCGGTCTGCCAGTCTCTTTCTCGTGGTGTAAACACCACTGCCCCGGCATTTTCAAGCATCGGAATGAGATAAGGCACGACAATTGTCTGGGTAAACAAATCTTCTGTTGTACCAAAGAGATTGGGGCGTTGCCACTTCCAAAAGCCTTTTTTATTGTCGTAATAGCGACCGTGCGACGGCCATACGGTGAGATGCCGATTGTATAACCCGTTGGTGATTTTCACAGGACGAGACACGTTGCTCACCCAGGGCTCACCTTTATAGTCTATGTCGCCCCACAAGGCTTGTCCATAAGTACCGCGTTTCACATAGCCCGGGACGTATTGTTCGATGGGCATACCATTGGTGACAACCTGTATATGATATTTATTGTAGGGCTTGGGAAGCGCCTTCTTAATCTTTTTGTATATCTTGCCTACTTGCTTGTTGGTAAATTCCTGCTGGGCAAAATATTCCGTTGTGGTAACAACTACGATGCGTGTCCGATTATCTATGATTAGTTTCTCCAGTCTTGGCTGCTGCACAAATTCCGTGTTCTTGGCAGAATAAGTCATCAGATAGTCATTTACAGCTTTTTCCGCCCTGCTTTTCAAGTTGGAACTTTGAGCTGCCATGCCTATAGCGTAAGCCAAAAAGCAAGAAGACAACAATATCTTTCGCATTTTATCTATATCTTATCTATATCTCTCCAATTGTGAATTTATCCGGATGCTTGCCTTTAAAATCTTTATAATACAGTTTGGTTTCGCGCATTTCCTTTTCAAAATCTCCTGTCGGCACGAAACTCCGCGTACATTCCACCAACTTTTTCTCGTAATCAAGCGCATAGAGAAGCACGGGAATTCGGGCTTTCAAGGCAATATAATAAAATCCTTTTTTCCAATTCGGATTCAACGAGCGTGTTCCTTCCGGGGTAATGCAAAGTCTGAATTGGCTGCTCTGCAATGCTGCTTCCGCAAGATTATCAGTCATATTAGTATGTTTGGAACGATATACCGGGATGCCGCCCATACGCCTGAATATGGGGCCGAGAGGCCAAAAAAACCATTCTTTCTTCATGAGAAAGTTGATTTTCATGCCCTCCGAGCGCATGTATAGTTGCCCGATGAGAAAGTCCCAGTTGCTGGTATGGGGAGCCACGCATAAAATAAATTTGTCCGGATGTTCAACGGTTACGTGTTTCTTCCATCCCCAATGCTTGTACAGAAGCCAGCTACATAAGCGTCGAATCATTCTAAACTCCCAATCTGGTCTATGATGTCCGACACGCAATCATTGAAGTCCATGACGAGTTTATCGTAATATTTCTTGGGCTCCATACCCGGTTCCGGGTGTGATATGCGGTTCACGAAGTCGTTGCGCGTGATGATAATCGTCGAGAGAAGTCCTTTCAGACTCTCTTCATTGTTGTTGGCCGTGCCGTAGAGCGAGGCTGCGACAGCTTCTGCAAACAGCTCACTGCATATATAGTTAATCTTCTTTTTTAAATCTTTTTTCTTTGCCATGACTGCTTTATAATCTTGTTCTGGTTTATAATCTTGTTGTGGGTATTTCTGTTCAAAGGTATAAAAAAAAGCATAAATGCAAGAATAATATTAAAAAAATAATTCTAAAAAGGTTTTCTGCTTATTTTTCTTCATTTCGTTAAAAAAAAGATGTAATTTTGCATAGAGTAATTTTTAATATCTAAAATTGTATAAAAATGAAAGCAAGTCTTTTGCAGAAAGCACGCGCGCAGTATCAACCTAAACTCCCCAACGGTCTTGTGGGAGCGGTAAAGGTAAGAGAGGGAGAGCCGACACAAAGTGTAGGAGATCAGGATGAAATCAAGAAGTTGTTTCCGAACACATACGGCATGCCGGTGATAGAATTCGTACCGGGCGAGGAGCATACCGCAATGTCGATGAATGTAGGTGTCATTTTGTCGGGTGGCCAGGCTCCCGGCGGCCATAATGTAATTTGTGGTATATTCGATGCCGTAAAAAAACTGAATCCCGACAACAAAGTCTACGGTTTCCTTATGGGTCCCGGCGGTCTTGTAGATCACAATTACGTTGAACTTACCGAGGAATTTGTGGAGAAATATCGCAATACCGGAGGTTTCGATATGATAGGGTCCGGCCGTACAAAACTTGAAAAAGAAGATCAGTTTGAGAAGGGACTTGTTATTCTCAAGAAACTCAATATTAAAGCCTTGGTCATCATCGGCGGTGACGATTCCAATACCAACGCTTGTGTTTTGGCAGAATATTATGCAGCCAAAAATTGCGGTATTCAGGTCATCGGCTGTCCGAAAACCATTGATGGCGACCTGAAGAACGAGCAGATCGAGACCAGTTTCGGTTTCGATACAGCTACCAAAGTGTATTCCGAGCTGATCGGTAACATAGAGCGCGACGCCAATTCCGCACGTAAGTATTGGCATTTCATCAAATTGATGGGTCGTTCTGCTTCTCATATTGCCTTGGAGTGTGCCTTGCAGACCCAGCCGAATGTCTGCCTAATTTCTGAGGAAATCAAGGAAAAGGACATGACGCTCAATCAAATCGTAGAGCAGCTTGCCGAAACTGTGGCCAACCGCGCTAAGGACGGCAACAACTTTGGTGTTGTGCTGATTCCGGAAGGACTCATCGAATTCATCCCCGCTATTGGTCGTCTCATCAATGAGCTCAACGATTTGCTGGCTGCTCATGGCGCCGATTACAAAGATTTGGACGATGATGCCCAGCGGACATACATCCTTGAGCATCTTTCCAAGGAAAATGCGGCAACATTTGAAACCTTGCCCAAGGCTGTGGCTCATCAGCTTTCGCTCGACCGTGACCCTCATGGCAATGTTCAGGTATCGCTTATCGAAACCGAGAAACTGTTGTCGGACATGGTGGCCGACAAGCTCGAGAAGTGGGCAGCAGAAGGTAAATATGATGGCTCTTTTGCTCCTTTACACCATTTCTTTGGTTACGAGGGACGCTGTGCAGCCCCGTCTAATTTCGATGCAGACTATTGCTATGCACTCGGTGTCAGTGCTGCCAACCTCATTGCCAATGGAAAGACTGGTTACATGGCCATCGTGAAAAACCTTTCTGCTCCAACAGCCGAGTGGAAGGCAGGTGGTGTGCCTATCACGATGATGCTCAACATGGAGCGTCGCAATGGTGAGATGAAACCCGTAATCCGCAAGGCACTTGTGGAATTGGATGGCGCACCATTCAAGAAGTTTGTAGAAAAGCGTGATGAGCTTGCACGTAACACTTGTTTCGTATATCCCGGTCCTATTCAGTATTGGGGCCCAGCAGAGGTTTGTGACCGCGAGACAAGGACGCTCGCTTTGGAGAATGCTGCCAAGAAGTAATTCTCTGTAGCAAAACCTCATGAATAAGAACACTCCATGTCTGGTCAAATCAGACAGGAGTGTTTCTTGTTATTAGTTTTTTCAAATGGCCAATAACAAAAACCCACGTCAGCGTAAACCTTCTTCAGCCCGGCGTCATGGAACCGCTTATCATCGGCACGTCGGCATGATGACCTTGTTTAGAAGTCTTCCTTTCTTTGGGAAAGGGTCAAGACGAGGCTGTTTACTTGGTGGAGTATTGATAATGGCCCTTTATATATGGATTTTCTACTATCTGTTTGTCGGCCCCACCGGCTTCCGCTGGAAAGCATTGTATGGTGACCCCAAATATCCGCAGGGATATGCCATTCACGGCATAGACATTTCACATTATCAGGGTACTATCGACTGGAACAAGCTGAAATACAATGCCCTATTAGATGGCAACCCGTTGCGTTTCGTCTTTATCAAAGCGACGGAGGGCACATCGCGCATAGACCCAAACTTCAATGAGAATTTTTCCAAAGCCTATGAGTATGGGTTCATCAGGGGGGTGTACCACTTTTGGAGCAACAAGTCTTCGGCGCGGGCCCAGGCTTATTATTTTCTGGAGAATGTTCATCTGCTGGATGAAGATTTGCCACCGGTTCTCGACATAGAGTATAAGCCTAATGACGTGAGCAACGAGGATTTCCAAATGGATGTGTTAACGTGGTTGCATATCGTAGAAGATAAGTATCATGTCAAGCCCATCATCTATACCTATTATAAGTTTAGGGAGAAATATCTCAATGCTCCAGTCTTCGATGATTACCCTTATTGGATAGCTCATTATTATGTCGACAAGATAGAATACAAGGGCAATTGGAGATTTTGGCAGCATACAGATACGGGACAGTTGCCCGGAATCGAAGGCAATGTGGACCTCAATGTCTACAACGGCTCCTATTATGACCTGTTGCATCTCACGATAGGTCGCCAGGATATGGTGCCTTCCAAGATACCCAGTAAGCAGTAGGTGGGGTGTTCCCTGTGGCCAAGCTGTTTCGCAAGGTTTATACAACGGCGGAAAATAGCAAAATTCCTGCGTTTGTTTCTGTCTTATAAGGGGTGCCTGTAACATCAGAAATAGGCGGCATTTACGATAAAAAAAGACAAAAAAATATGCTATATTCTTTGTTTTTTTATGCTTTTTCGTACATTTGCAGCCGAAATAAATTATTAAATTTATGAGAGTAATTATTAAAGACGATTATGCCGGTATGTCCAAGTGGGCAGCAGAGCATGTTATCAAGCGTATTAACGCCTTCCAGCCAACGGATGAACATCCATTTGTCTTGGGACTGCCCACAGGAAGTTCTCCCGAGGGAATGTATGCCGAGCTGGTGAAGGCCAACAAGGAAGGACGATTGAGCTTCAGGTTTGTCAAGACTTTTAATATGGACGAGTATGTGGGACTTCCCGAAGATCATC
This sequence comes from Prevotella sp., assembly GCA_050946435.1. Lineage (GTDB taxonomy): Bacteria > Bacteroidota > Bacteroidia > Bacteroidales > Bacteroidaceae > Prevotella. The sequence continues at coordinate 22,210 of JBMNUU010000026.1, read as the reverse complement.
CGGAGAGCTACCATAGTTTTATGGCCCGCAATCTTTTCGACCATATCGACATTCCGCGCGAAAATATACATATTTTGAATGGCAATGCCAAGGACTTGAAGGCAGAGTGTGAACACTATGAGGAGATGATTGCCGAGGCTGGTGGCATCGACTTGTTTATCGGCGGCATTGGCCCTGACGGGCACATCGCCTTCAATGAGCCGGGCTCGAGCCTGACCAGTCGCACGCGTGTGAAAACACTCATGACCGATACCCTTATAGCCAACAGTCGGTTTTTCCAGAACGACGTGAACCAAGTGCCTCGCTATGCGCTGACCGTAGGCGTGGGTACGGTGATGGATGCCCGTGAGGTGATGATTCTGGTCAATGGACACCATAAGGCTCGTGCCTTGCAGGCTGCTGTAGAGGGAGGAGTGTCGAGTTGGTGTACGGTGTCTGCCCTCCAGATGCATCAGCACGGCATTATCGTGGCCGACGATCTGGCCTGCGACGAATTGAAAGTGTCGACCTACAAATACTTTAAAGATATAGAGCAAGACAACTTGTAACCAAGACAATCAATCTTCTCTTACACACATGAATGGCCACTCTGCCATCGACACAACAAAACAGGCATGCTCTGTCAGCATGCCTGTTTTGTTGTGATATAGGGGCACGGGGAGCTAATCGTGTGACGACTTGTAATATTTCATCCATGCGTAGGGCTTGCGCTGCTTCAGATAGTGCCGATTATACATATTGTCGTAAGCCTCACGCTCGAAACATATATTGGAATAGGCGTTACCCTTCATGGGTAAACGTATGAGCCATTCGATGACATACCAGAGGTAGAAGCCTATAACCAGCAACTCTATCATCTGGCGTGTGTGTATCTGCTCGTGACGAACGATGTCCGGGGTAATCTGTGTAGACTTGCGGCAAAAAAGCATCCCCATGATGTTGATGGCATTATAATCTTTGGGGGGCAATATGGGGTTACGAATAATTTTCATTGGTGCAAAGATAAACTTTTTCTGCAATATGGCGTACAATAGTTGCATCTTAAAATTATTCTAAAGTATTGCTCCTTGCTAAATATTTTTTAAGGATACTCGTGTTCATATCACGTGTTATGCTCGTAGGGGTGCACGGCCCGTGTGTCCGCTGTCAACAAAATTACTTGGTAATCATTGATAGACTGTATGTTCGCTAAAAATCGGACGCACGAGCCGTACATCCCTATGAGGCGCGGACGAATTTTCGTCTCACATGACATACTATTATTGCTTCTATTTTTCATTACAAAAGTCTCTCTACAATTAGCGTATTTAAAAACAAAACAGTTTCCCTTCGAAATACGCAAAATTTACGGATTTTTGTAATAGGTTGACAGTCAGACTTTTGGGGAATTATACTTTTTCGACTTGAATATTCTCACCTGCGATTAAGTATTTAACGGCAGGGTGAAAGAGGCTTAACCACAATGCGATAGGGCTCATTTGGCAACGTGTTAAGGCTTTAACCGCACGACGGTAAAGCCTCAACCGCACAGCCTTCGCTTTTTTTATGCTGTCCAGACCTAATATAAGCGTTAGAAACATAGTGCTTTTCGCTCTGGATAACACAGATAAAAGCACCAGAAAAAGGTTATCAAATGTTTACAAAATATTACGTAGCCAGTCCTATGAAAAAATACACACATGGTGCGTTGCTGCAGGTGGGATGACATTTTCTAAACTCATGGGTGGGGCGAGGGAGTTCAGGATTATGAGCGTTCTTATCATTCAACTGGTTGAACAGTTTGCTATGCTCTGTGCCCAATATGGGAGTTTTATATATTTTTTTGCGCACCCGTACCCCCGTCTTCCAAAAAATGAGTATGTTTGTAAAAACTTTCAACCATGAAACAAAATCAAAACACGATATGGATTCCCGATGCTACCCAGCGGGAAATCATCGACATCAATGAGGGATGCCACCTTGTTTTGGCTCCCCCAGGATGTGGCAAGACCCAGATTTTGTCCGAACGCATCCGTCGGGCTCATGCTCTCGGTGTGGCTTATGAGGATATGCTCTGCCTCACGTTCACCAATCGGGCAGCTCGGGGAATGCGCGACCGCATCTCCGAAAATATTGCCGATGATGCCACCGGAGATGTCTTCGTAGGGAATGTGCATCGTTTCTGTTCCCGATTCTTGTTCGAAAATGCTGTAGTCCCGGCCGAAAGCGCCATCATCGATGACGACACGGTGATGAGCATTATCGCGATGTATCTCCGCGAAGACGAGGAACGGGCATTGGCCAGCTATCAGCGCCGACAGTATTACAGTCAGATCGTGTTTTTCTCCCACTTGATGTATGAGATAGAACATGGCATTGCCAAACCACTGCGCTTACATCCTGAGTGTGCGACAGGAGAGGATGTCGCTGTGCTGCGTGCAATATGCCAATTGCTGGATCGGCCGTTCACAGCCGAGGCTATGATTGATATTTATGATCATACCGATTTTTATCTCGACCTTGTTCGTTCGGAGGCCTTCGACGTGGCGTTGCGACAGACGGCGGTGCAAACTATTACCAAGATGCACTATGCCCATGCTTACGAGGCCTACAAGCACCAGAACAACCTGCTCGACTTTGAGGACTTGCTGCAGAAAACCTATGTAGCATTGAAGGAAACACCTGCATACAAACGCTATCCCTGGATTCAGGTGGACGAAGTGCAGGATTTGAACATGATGCAATTGGCCATTATCGATGCCCTGTCGACGTGTGGCGTCGGAGAAATGAGCGTCCGTGTTGATGCCAATAAGGGCACTATCATGTATCTCGGCGACGAGATGCAGGCCATTTTTTCGTTTATGGGGGCCAAGTTGCAGATTCTGGAACTGTTGAAACAGCGCTGCAAGAGTAGGGTACACCATCTGGGCGTCAATCACCGGTCGCCCAAATATCTGGTCGATTTGCTGAATACCTATGCCGTTAGGGAATTACATTCATCCCCCGACCTGCTGCCCGAATCCAAAAACGAGGATGAGGCTACGGGTGAAGAACTGCGCATCGTGGCGAGCGACAACATCGAGACCGAGATGGTCGATGTGGTGCGTATAGCGACAGGCCTCTACAACGGTCATCCCGATGAAACCACAGCCATCATCGTGAATACAAACCATGATGCCGATATCATCAGCAGAAAACTCTCGGAGGAGCATCTGTCTCACTTCAAAGTGTCGGGCACCGACCTCTTTGCCACACCCGAAGTGAAACTCGTGATGGCTCATTTGAGCGTGCTCGACAATGAGCGCAATTTTCTGGCCTGGTCTCGACTGATGAAGGGCCTAATGGTTTGCCGGAGCAATGCCTCCGCCCGACGGTTTGTTCACGAGTTGGAGATGAGGGCTATCACGCCGTCCGATTTTTTCGATTATGAGGATTCGACTTATATCCGGGAGTTTACGCGAATTTATCGTGAACAAGACATTGTGGTGTTCGACACCGAGACCACCGGGCTGAACGTGTTTGACGATGATGTGATTCAGATTGCGGCCGAGCGCATCAGAAATGGCAAAACCGTAGCAAAGTTCTCTGTCCATATCGAGACCGAACGCGAAATTCCCAAGATGCTGGGCGATGTGGTCAATCCAATCATTGACGAGCGCAAGCATCAGACCATTTATTCGCATGAGGAGGGGCTGCAAAAGTTTCTCGACTTCTTGGGTGATGATGTGCTGTTGGGGCACAATGCGGAGTATGATTACCGCATCATGGATTATAATCTGAGACGTTATCTGCCTCGTGTTGACTGGCAGAGGGAGCATCCGATTTGTCTGGATTCGCTGAAAATCATTCGGTTGCTGAGGCCCGATTTAAAGGCTTTTAAATTGAAATCCCTATTGAAAGAACTCCATTTGGAGGGGGAAAACTCTCACCTGGCCGATGATGACGTGAATGCGACGGTATCGCTTTTGGGCTATAGTGTCATGCGAGCACACGAGTTTCTGGACTCTCAAAGGGAATATATCGGTCGTAAAACCACACAAGAACGCATCCGTCTGCTGCGGCAAAACTATCATGAACTGTATGCCACAGGGTGTGACCGTCTCTATCGCCGTGAGCAGCGCTCGGATGGTCCGGCTGTTGTGGCAGAGATGAAACGCTTCTATGTGCAGGTGAGGAGCAACGGATGGATGCGTGAGATACCCAAGATGGCGTATATATTTCGGTTTTTGACCGATGATGTCATTGATGAGCAGCGCGACCCTTCTTTAAAAGAGCAGCTCAGCCGCCACATTATGGAGATGAACACATTTAAAGAAGCCGATCTCTGCGGCTCGTCGACCATTGACGACCGCATATTCGTAACCACCATCCATAAGGCCAAGGGGTTGGAGTTTGACAATGTCATTGTCTTTGATGTCGTGGATGGTCGCCTGCCCAACTATTACAGTGAAGGTGACCCTAAAGCTGTTGCCGAAGATGCCCGAAAGCTTTATGTGGCCATGTCGAGAGCAAAACGGCGCCTCGTTATTACCTATAGCCTTACGAAAAAGGTGGGCAGAGAGATGAAACCGCAGCAATTGTCACGCTTTCTCGACACTGTAATGCCATTTTTTAAACAGTAAGAAGAATAGGCCGAAGCCTAATAATGTGTAACATCCCCGACATTCCAATTGAGTGTCGGGGATGTTTTTTTGATACAGAAAGCAAGCAAATGATAGTGACAGCTGTCTGTAATAATAAGATGAATAGTGTGCTTAGTCTCCACGGATTTAAGGCTACATCGGGTCGGAGCATAGGTTGCAGTTGTGGCTTGAAATATAAATATAATCTACACTAAACAAGTTTGTAACATCTTCTACATAACTTTACAATCCAATAAAAGAAGCTGTTTGTAGTGGGTTTTTCTATTTGGAAATCAGGTAGATGTTATATAAAAAATTAAACGTATGAAGAAAATTTTACTTACACTGGCCATCTTCTCTGCTGCGATGTTTGGCAGCAAGGCTGTGGCACAGGTTACCATTAACGAAGCCCAAAGCAACGGACCGGGCGATGACTTTATCGAACTTTACAATGCCGGCACCAGCGATGTGGACTTGGAGGGCTACATTTTACAGGATGACGGCGGAGCAGAAAAGGAATTCACTTTTCCCACGGGCAGTATCATCAAGGCCAAGAGTGTGATAGTGATGTATTCCAAGGCCGAAAACTCGTTTCAATTTGGTTTAAGTAAAAAAGGTGACAAGGTGATCTTGCTCGATTCCAATCGTGAAATCATTGACCAAGTAGACCTACCTAAAATGGACTCCGGACAGTCGTATGCCCGCACGACAGACGGCACGGGTGAATGGACGCTTGGAACGCCGACTCCGGGCGAGAAAAACAACACGACGATTGAGGAACCGGAAGTGGAGAAGAGTAGCTATGTGCTGTATATTAATGAGGTGATGTCTAATCCTGCCGATGATACGGAGAATGACTGGATAGAGATTTTTAACCCATATAAAGAAGAAGTAGATATTAGTGGCTTTATTCTCCAAGACGACAAGGGTGAGGCGGAACAGTTTGTCATGCCCGAGGGCACTAAGATTGCTGCTCGCGGGGTGATTCTCTTCTCACAGGTTTCTCCCAGCGAAGGTCCTTCCTTTACTTTCGGATTGTCCTCGAAAGGCGAGAAGGTGGTGTTGCTGGACAAGGAAGGCAAGAAGATAGACGAGGTGGATATACCCAAGATGAAAGATGATAATGAAGGAGCCACCTATGCTCGCAAGACCGATGGCGGTGACAAATGGGAAATCCGCAAGGGCGACGAGATAACCAAGGGCGCATCCAACGGTGCCTACGTGGGCGAGGATATTTCGCTTGGTATCAACTCTGTGAAGACAGACCGGGCTGCCGGCAATGGCATCTATACCATAGACGGACGATATATAGGAAACGACATCACCAAGCTGCAGCGTGGTCTCTATATCGTTAATGGGAAAAAGATATTCAAGAAATAACACTTAAAAAATCATGGACTCCCCTGAGGAAGACGGCTTCTTTTGTGGGAGTCTTTATTATATGATAAACTTACGAGAAAGCATGAAGAAATATCTCTTGTCGCTTTTATTGTTTGTGCCTGCAGTGGTCAGTGCACAGGAGGAATTGGATAAGGTGGGAACGGAGGTGCCTGCCAAGGTTAGTTTCAAGGACGGAAAGCTGACGTTTCGTTCCAAAGACGATAGGTTTAAGTTGTGGTTCGACAATCGTGTATATATCGATGGGTCGGTTTATGCCCCTGTTGACGATGCCGACCAGTTCACGACCAAGCCTAATAAAGATTTGGAAGACGACGATGGGCAGTTTCGTTTCAGCAACGGCATTAGTATCCGACGTGCGCGCTTTGGTATGAAAGCCACGTTGTATGAGAAATGGTTTGCCGAGTTTGATGTAGACTTGGCTTACAACGAAGTGGAACTCAAGGATATGTATTTGGGCTATCATTTCAATGACCACTTCAGTATCAAGGCGGGACATTTTAAGGAACCCATGAGCATGGAGCGTGTGACGAGTTCCAAATATCTCACGTCATTGGAGCGTCCCATGGTGGTGGATGCCTTTGCGGGAGGTCGTCGACTTGGAGTGGCTGCAACTGGATGGGGCAACCATTGGTGGGCCTCAGGTGGATTCTTCACCCAGCAGGTGGATTTGATGCAGAAAGAGCGCAATCGCGGCAACGACGGTTACGGCTTTACGGGACGCGTGGCTGTGTCGCCTGTGGCCACGGAAGACATGACTATCCATGTGGGCGGCTACGCGTCGTATCGCACACCGGAAGCCAACGGCACGGAAGACGGGATAGTGGAGTTTCGCACTTTTCCCGAAAGCCGTACCGACAGACGCCGTTTTGTGCGGGCAGAATTGACCAACGTGAACCATTATTATGTGTTGGGCTATGAGCTTGGCTTTCGTTATCGAAAGTTCTTGACCTATGGCGAATATATGTTTACCAGCGTAGATCGCTTCCGCCGAGGCACCGGGCAGGAGAAAATAGGGCTGAAAAACGCTACATTCAACGGATGGTATGCCACGGCTTCCTATATGCTCTTGGGCGACCAACGCCACTATGCACCTGACGATGCCGAGTTTGGACCGATGAATGTGCGCAAGAAAGGTGGAAACTTAGAGGTAGCCGGACGGGTGAGCACCATCAATATGAACGATTTTCACGATGCTTCGGCCGTCATTACAGGTGGTAAGGCTTGGGTGTGGAGTGCCTCACTCAATTGGTATCCCATCAGAAACGTGCTCATTGGCCTGAATTATTCTTTTGTGAACAATGACAAGTTTGCTGATGACAAGGGCCATATCAAGAAAGACGGACAACCGCTGAGCAAGGCCCACACTGATGGAATAGACTTCAGTGTGTTCCAGACGCGAGTGCTTGTTTCATTCTAAACGGATTAAAGACGATAATATGAAATACAAAATGACGATGTTACTGTTAGCGGGAATGGCGCTGACGGGATGCAAGACAGATGATGAAAGTGACTTGTTGATAGGTGGTGGCGACCAGTCGGATGCCCCTATCACTTTGAACGAGATATGCTCGAGTGGCACCGATTGGGTGGAACTCTACAATAGTTCAGACCGTGAAATCAGTCTTGCCGGTTATATTCTTCAGGATGACAAGGGCGCAGACGGACAGTATTTGTTTCCGGCAAGCGCCAAGATAGGACCAAAAGCGTTTCTTGTGCTGGTCAAAGGCGAAGATTTCGACTTTGGTATCAGTGGTAGTGGAGAAGCCATTACGCTCTTGAATGGTGATGGAATGGTGGATAGGATAAATGTACCCGCCCTCGAAAATGGGGAGACTTATGGTCGCAGTGTTGACGGAGCAGGCGAGTGGAAAGTGTTTACCAAGGACACCAAAGGGGCTTCCAACAGTTCAGAACACGAGGAAGAACCGTCTGTCCCCGATGATCCCAAGCCGGCAAAGGCAAGAGTAGTGGTCAACGAAATCATGAGTTCTCCGAAAAAGGGAGACAGCGATTTCATTGAATTGTATAATGCCGGTGATGCCGATGCGGACATCAGCGGTTACATTTTGCAGGATGACAAGGGGGAGGAAGAAGAATTTGTTATTCCCGCAAAGACGATTATTCCTGCTAAAGGATTTCTTGTGTTCACCGCTAAGGAGGAAAATTCGTTCTCGTTCGGTTTGAGTTCAAAAGGCGATAAGGTCGTTTTGTTGGACAAGGAGCGTAAGGTGGTAGAGTCGATAGACGTTCCAGGCATGGATGAAAAGGGCAATTCTTACGCCCGGACCACAGACGGAGGCTCTGCTTGGGCCGTAACCACGACACCGACAAAGGGGAAACCCAATTAAAAATAATCTTCTCGGATGTAGGATATTACCTCCTACCGAGCTATAAAAAGAGCAAACAGGCGGAAGAAATTATTTCTCCCGCCTGTTTTAGTATACTTATATGAGGGATTATTAGCCCTTCTTGACTTTAGTAGCCTTAACGAAATAGGCAATGAGGCAGATATAGGCCAGGAGCGATAAAATTTCCGACATCGGATTAGCCCACCATGATTCGGCAATCGACAATTCAATACCGCCGAATTTCAACAGTGCGCTTATCACGCCCATCAAGGCTCCACCTGCAATAAATCCACTGGCAATGAGCGTTCCTCTTTCACCGCGCGCCTTATTGGCCTCCTCGTTTTTGCTACGCGATGTGACGTACCAGTTAATCGCTCCACCCACAACCAGCGGAACATTGAGCTCCAAGGGAATGAACATACCCAGGGCAAAGGGCAGGGCAGGGATGTGCAGACGGTCGAGTACGATAGCAATCAAGGCTCCGATGCCGTAGAGCACCCAAGGAGCCCCTACGCCATTCATCAAGGGGTCGATCACTGCGGCCATAGCGTTGGCCTGTGGAGCAGCGAGCTTGCCACTGGCAAAGCCGTAGGTCTTGTTCAATACAATCATAACGCCCACAACCGTAGCAGCACTGACCAGTGTGCCAAGGAATTTCCAGGTCTCCTGTTTCTTGGGTGTTGTACCGAGCCAATAACCTATCTTGAGGTCGGTAATGAAGCTCCCGGCCATCGACAAGGCCGTGCAAACCACGCCACCCATCACCAATGCCGCAACCATGCCGCCTGTGCCTTTCAGCCCAACAGCCACCATCACCACACTGGCGAGTATCAACGTCATGAGCGTCATGCCCGATACGGGGTTGCTACCCACAATGGCAATGGCGTTGGCGGCTACCGTGGTAAAGAGGAAAGCAATGAAGGCCACGAGCAAAATGCCTACTACGGCAAACAACAGATTGCCCTCCATAACGCCCAACCAGAAGAAAACAAAGGTAAGCAGGATAACGAGGATGCTCCCGATACCAATAATCTTAAACGAGATATCGCGCTGGGTGCGCTTCACGTCCTCAATGCTTCCACCTTTTCCTTTCAGCTCTTTGGCAGCCAAGCCAACGGCTCCCTTGATAATGCCCCAGCTCTTCACGATACCGATAACACCAGCCATAGCAATACCACCGATGCCGATGTTGCGCGCATAGGCCTTAAAGATTTGCTCGGGGCTCATGGCGCCCACAGCCGTCGTGATGGTCGGGTCCCACATATTGAGTACCTGGTCGTGGAAAATCATCGACATCCCCGGCACGATGAGCCACCACACGGCCAGCGAGCCGAAACAGATGTAGAGGGCATATTTCAGTCCGACAATATAGCCTAATCCCAGCACGGCAGCCCCGGTGTTGACCTTAAACACAAGTTTGACCTTGTCGGCGAGGTCCTGGCCAATACCGATAAACCTACTGGTAAAATTCTCGTTCCACCATCCGAAAGTTGCCACGATGAAGTCGTAAAGTCCGCCCACGAGTCCGGCGATCAGCAAAGGCTTAGCCTGGTCGCCACCCTTGGCACCCGATACGAGCACCTGCGTCGTGGCTGTGGCCTCCGGGAAAGGATATTTCCCGTGCATATCGCTTACGAAATATTTGCGAAAGGGGATGAGAAACAAGATGCCCAACACGCCGCCCAGGGCCGAAGCCAGAAACATATTGAGGAACGAAGTGGTCATCTCGGGGTACTTAGCCTGCAAAATATAGATGGCCGGCAGCGTGAAAATACATCCTGCCACCACGGCACCCGAGCAGGCTCCGATGCTCTGGATAATGACATTCTCGCCCAAAGCCTTGTGGCGTTTGGTGGCTGTCGACACGCCGACGGCAATAATGGCGATGGGGATGGCTGCCTCGAATACCTGTCCGACTTTCAGACCCAGGTAGGCGGCGGCTGCTGAAAATAGCATGGCCATGAGCACGCCCCACGTCACCGACCATGCGTTGACTTCGGGATAAGCCAGCGAGGGTTTCATGATGGGCTCGTATTGTTCGCCTTCTTTCAGTTCTCTAAATGCGTTGTCGGGCAGCTGCACTGCCTCTTTCTCTTTTTCGTCCATGGTTTGCGATTTGATATTTAATAGTTGCAAAGGTAGTGAAAATGGGGTAATTATTGCACAACTCCCATTGGAAAATACGGAGAACACCCTGGGAAATGGTTGAGAATATTCATTTTTCGCGCTATTCGCTTACAGCTTTCAGGCAAAAAGGCTGTGGAGAACGGAAGCTAACCCACAAAAAAAGAGGTATGCCCTGAAAGCATACCCCTTTCTTTAATAGTCTTATTTAAACCGTTAATTGCGGAACACAAGACCGTTGCCGTTAGTTTCTACGACAATGGGCTTCTCCCGAATCACCTCTCCGGCCAAGAGCTTCTTGCTCAAATCATTGAGCACGTACTCCTGAATGGCACGCTTCACAGGACGTGCGCCGAATTCCGGATTGTAGCCCACGTCGGCCAGCCAGTCGATGGCATCGGGTGTCCACTCGATGCTGAATCCCTGCGGCTCGAGCATCTGACGCACGCGAGTCATCTGCAACGTCACCACCTTGGCAATCTCGTGCTTGGTGAGTGGCAGGAACATGATGATGTCGTCGATACGGTTGAGAAACTCCGGACGAATGCTCTTTTTCAGCATTTCCATTACGTTGGTGCGCGTGTCGTTGATGACTTCCTCACGGTTGTAGTCGTTGAGGTCGGCAAAGCGTTCCTGAATGTACTGGCTGCCGAGGTTGGAAGTCATGATGATGATGGTATTCTTAAAGTTCACCGTGCGCCCTTTGTTGTCGGTCAGACGGCCATCATCGAGCACCTGCAGCAAGATGTTGAACACATCGGGATGTGCTTTTTCGATTTCATCGAACAGCACTACGCTGTAGGGCTTGCGACGCACAGCCTCGGTAAGCTGTCCGCCCTCATCATAGCCCACATATCCCGGTGGTGCACCGATGAGTCGGGAGACACTGAATTTCTCCTGATACTCGCTCATGTCGATACGTGTCATCATGTTCTCGTCGTTGAACAGATACTCTGCCAAGGCTTTGGCCAGTTCAGTCTTACCCGTTCCGGTGGTACCGAGAAAGATAAACGAGGCGATGGGTTTCTTCGGGTCTTGCAGTCCGGCCCGACTGCGGCGTACGGCATCAGCGACGGCTCGGATGGCCTCTTTCTGGCCAATCACACGTTTGTGCAGTTCCTCTTCGAGATGCAGCAGCTTCTCACGCTCGCTCTGCATCATTCGCGTCACGGGTATTCCGGTCCATCGGCTCACCACCTCAGCAATGTCGTCGGCAGTCACTTCCTCCCTGATCATGCCTGCTCCACCTTGTGTGGCCTTGAGCTGGATTTGAATATTGTCGATGTCGTCTTGCAACTGTTTCAGTTTCCCGTAGCGTATCTCGGCCACGCGTTCGTAGTTGCCCTCACGCTCAGCACGCTCAGCATCAAACTTCAGGTTTTCCATTTCCTGCTTGTCCTGCTGTATCTTGTTGACCAGTCCTTTCTCTGCCTCCCATTTCGCACGATATTGATGCTCCTGCTCTTTCAGTTCGGCAATGTCCTTGTCGAGCTGTTGAATTTTCGCCTCGTCGTTCTCGCGTTTAATGGCCTCGCGCTCAATCTCTAACAGTTTGAGTCGGCGGGTCACCTCGTCAAGCTCTTCGGGCACGGAGTCGCGCTCCATCCTCAGTTTGGCAGCCGCCTCGTCCATAAGGTCGATAGCCTTGTCGGGCAGGAAGCGGTCGGAAATGTAGCGCTCCGAAAGTTTCACGGCAGCGATGCAGGCATCGTCTTGAATACGTACCTTGTGATGGTTTTCATAACGCTCTTTCAGTCCGCGCAGAATGGAGATGGCGTCCAGTTCGTTGGGCTCATCAACCATCACCGTCTGGAAACGTCGCTCTAATGCCGCATCCTTCTCAAAGTATTTCTGATACTCGTTCAGTGTGGTTGCACCAATGGCCCGCAGTTCGCCACGAGCCAGGGCCGGCTTCATGATGTTGGCAGCGTCCATGGCCCCTTCTCCGCCACCGGCGCCCACAAGCGTGTGAATCTCGTCGATGAAAAGAATGATGTTGCCTTCGGCGTTGGTCACCTCTTTGATGACACTTTTCAGTCGTTCCTCGAATTCCCCCTTATACTTTGCTCCGGCCACCAGTGCGCCCATATCGAGCGAGTAGATCTGCTTGTCTTTCAAGTTCTCCGGCACGTCTCCGCGCATGATGCGCTGTGCCAGTCCCTCGGCAATGGCGGTCTTACCCGTGCCCGGCTCACCAATCAATATGGGGTTGTTTTTAGTGCGGCGGGAGAGAATTTGAAGCACCCGGCGAATCTCCTCATCACGTCCGATGACCGGGTCGAGTTTGCCCTTGCGAGCCTGCTCCACTAAGTTCTTGGCATATTTGGACAATGCCTGGAAGTTTTCATCACCGCTTTGGCTCTGTACTTTCTGTCCTTGGCGCAGTTCCTGAATGGCTTTCAACATCTCTTTCTCCGTGCATCCGGCATCCTTCAGAATGCGTCCGGCTGCAGAGTTGCTTTGCAATATGGCCAGCAACATGGGCTCTACGGATACAAATTCGTCGCCTGCTTTCTGTGCATACGTCATAGCTTGCTGCAGCACTTTGTTGGTCTCGTTGGAAAAGTAGGGCTGTCCGCCTTCTATGCGGGGCAGATGCCGCAACTCTTGCTGCACCAGATTTTCAATTTGCAAGGTGTTGATGCCTAACTTCTGAAACACGAAGTTGGTGACGTCTTTCCCTTTTCGTATGATGCCCTGCAACAGGTGTATCGGCTCGATAGCCTGCTGGTGGGCTTGCTGTGCGGTATTCACCGCCTCTTGCACCGCCTCCTGGGCTTTGATTGTAAATTTGTCGAATGTCATGTTGTTACTCCTTTCTATTATATTTCTTTACTATTCTGCCTCTTACTCCTCAAACGATATGCCCAATAAAACGACTCTGACAAAATGGCACAAACATATTTTTAATAGAGACAAACAGGCAGCCCGTACTCAAAAGGATACATGGAATATCGACTAAAATAACTGATGAAATAAGTTGAAGAATGGCTTTCAAAATTTCTTCTATTCAGAAATTCTGAGTGCCTCGCTGTTAAAACGCTTAAAAAATCGATGTTTTACAATTAGCTGATAATCAGCGTCATATTATGAACTCGTAAAAATCGTTTTGCGGTTACATAGCAACGGCACTGCGGTTAGATAGTAACGATATTGCGGTTGAATAGTAACGGCACTGCGGTTGAACCTCATCCGCAACGCCGAAGCAGCCCTTTCGTGTGGCGAATAGGTGTTAATCTGGAATAAAAAGTAGTTTTGTGCTCCTCTAAAAGCTATTTTCTCATAGGAAAATACAGATTTGAGGTCTCTATCAGACCTATGTTCTCTTTTTTAGAGGTATAGGGAATGTGCTGTTTTTTAAGAATGATCTTGACAAATTGTGAGCGATGCGAGATGGGGTAGGAGTGTGACTGCGCTTTATTCGTGGCGCAGAATGGCATCCCTACATTCTTCCATCAGCCATTTGGGCGTGCTTGTGGCTCCACAGATGCCGATGGTCTTTACCCCCTTGAACCAATCGAAATTGATTTCGTCGGCGCTCTCTATGCGGTAGCTATTGGGATTCACACGTCGGCACTCCTCAAACAACACTTTACCGTTGGAGCTTTTCCGACCGCTTACGAACAAGATGAGGTCGTGCTTGGTGGCAAACTCGGCGATGTTGGGCATGCGGTTGGCCACTTGCCGACAGATAGTGTCGAAGCTCTTAAAAGTTGCCTTGGAAGAAATATGCGCTTGAATATAGTCGATGATGCGATGAAACTCGTCGAGACTCTTTGTGGTTTGCGAGTATAGGAATATGCTGCGGTTGAAGTCGAGTTTCTTCACATCCTCAAGGTTTTCTACAACGATGGCTTCACCATGCGTCTGTCCTACCAAGCCCAACACTTCGGCATGGCCGTTTTTTCCGTAGATTACAATTTGGCCTTCGGGGTTGCTGTCCGATTCTTTTTTGATTCTGCGTTGCAAGGCCAGCACTACGGGACAGGTGGCATCGATGATTTCTATGTTGTTGCGCTTGGCAATCTCGTACGTTTCGGGTGGCTCGCCGTGAGCGCGGAGCAATACCTTGACATCGTGAAGCTCTTTGAGTTGTTCGTGATTGATGGTAACCAGCCCCTGCTCATGGAGCCGATTTACCTCCATGCTGTTGTGGACAATATCGCCCAGGCAGTATAGGGTCTTGCCGGCAGCCAGTTCTTCCTCTGCCTTCTTAATGGCAGTGGTCACTCCGAAACAGAATCCACTGCCACCGTCTATTTCTATTTGTACATTCATATTTGAAATCGGAAGTCGGCTCCCGGACAGTTGACTTCCATGAGAGCCTGTTTATTTCTTATGATCCACATTGATGTTAATCACCACCTTCGTGTTTTCCGGGTCGTTGGTAATCATGAGCACACGGGGTTTGGAGCGGGCCTTTTTCAATTGTTCAGCAATAGCCGTGACCTTGAGTTTGGCCTTATCTCCCGGTGCAATTTCTGTTTTGTTGAGTGACACTTCCAGTCCTGTGGTAAACATTTGCAGACTGATGATTTTCAGCGTAGACCGTCCCTCGTTGGTGATTTCGATATCCCCTTTCTTTTTGCCCCTGCTCCCCATGTTGCCAAACTCCAGACTGGCGGCCGATAGGCGCATCTTCGGGGCATAGACGAGTGCCTCCTCCGTCATATATTCGAAACCCGGAAGCAGTACGGTGGAGACCGGGATTTCTTTTTCTGGAGCGATTTTATCTCCCGGGAAAGCGCCCAGATAAACCGACGTCTGTGTCAGTCCAAGGTCGCGCAATCGTTGGGAATCGAGCGTGATGGTGACCGTTCCGCTGTGTCCGGGAGCAATCTTCGAGGGTGAAACCTCGGCGCTGAGATAGTCCGGAAGATGCATAATCACCGGCTCGGCAATATCGGAACTGACGTTCTTGATATGTATTTTCTGCATTGGCCGGTCGCCGCGATTGACGTTGTCGAACTCAATATTATTTGCGTCTGTCATCATATCGCCTAAGCGAAAGGAATATTGCCCCTGAAAATCAACGATTTCTGCAACCACCACACCGCGTATAGATAACATCAGGGGCTGTTGTGAGCCGTTGCCATAAATACCTATCTGCTTGTTGAAGTGCCCCATCTGCTTGGCATCATAAGTGATTTTGACTATGAATGTCCGGCCCGGTAGGATTGGATTTTTAGGATAATCGACGGTGGTGCATCCACAGCTGGTCCGTACATTATTGATAACGAACGGCTGGGCCCCACTGTTTTGCACTTCAAATTCAGCAGTTACGGGAGACTTGAAGATGACCTGTCCGCAGTCGATGACTTTGTTTTCGGTGCTAATCTCTTGGGCATTGGCATTCCAAAGCAGCAAAGCCAATAGAGAGGTCACGATATATTTCTTGTTCAAAATCTTCTTGTTGGATCCGTTTGCCATTGATACAAGGGCTTGTTATTTGGTAATATGAAGTTTCTTGGCAGCCTCTCTGGCTGAGAAATCAGGACTGTATGCGCACTGTGCAGTGCATATTCCGGTAGTGTAATCGCCCTCGCGGTCTACGTAATATGTGGTTTCAACAATGTGCTTGCCTTTGGCCAACTGGTCAAAATAATAGTTGGTCACGTTGTCCTGAGGAGCGCAATAGTATCCGAAGTGATAGCCGCTAAGTTGCTCGGCGGGCTCCAGACAGGCAGCGCGCTTGTCCTGCACTTGTACGAAATCATAGTCACGGTCGGCCGTGATGGTGATGCGCACGGTAACTTTGTCGCCCACTTTCAACTTGCCGGTGTTGGCGTTGCCGTTGCCGGCGATGATTTCGCGTGTCACTTTGAGTCCTGCTGAGGCATCCTTCACATCAGTACCCTTCTGCCAGAACTGTGCGTAGAGGGCGCCCCATGAGGTGCCGTCGCTGGTCTTTTCGGCAGAGAAGGTCTTGGAAGTAGCAGGTTGTACCGTAGTCTTGACATAGCCCAGCCCGGCGGTTGCCTGTGGCAAATTGAGGGCTTCACCGTCAATCTTCAGTGTGGTTTGTGTACCACTGCCCAGCTTACTGATGTCAGCCTTGCCGTCATTGCCGGCCAGGAACGCATAAACTGCGTCTACGGCGTTGAGCGGAGTGTCCCATCCGGTGGTGCGTTTCTCCTGCAATAGCCAGCGCTGCATTTCCTCCACGGTCTTCGTGTCGGTCGCGTTGAGGGCCTTCATCGCCTCGATAGCAGCCACCTGAGTGGGTATCTTGTAGTCAAACCAGCTATAATAAGCCTTCTTGGTATCATAGTATCGACCCATCTCCTCCTTGTAAACGCTGTATTCGTTGAGACTCTGGAGGAATTCCTTGGCGCGCTGTGTCTTGCCATATTGAGCAAGGATCACGGCAGAGCCGGCCTTTCCGTAGATGGTCAAATCATTCGGCATCTTGTCCAACAGTGCCACAAGATATTTCACGTCGGCAGTCTTCGGACGCTTGGCAAGGGCGTTGGCATAGAGATAGTTGCATGCAGTCTCGCTCGGAACGAGGTGTTTAGTCCCTTTCTTCTCCATTTTCTTCAGCTGCTCCACTTCCTCAGCCATACGACGATCGAGGTATTCGAAGGCACGGTCGAGCATGTGTTTTCTGCTGTTTGGTGTGCCTACCATAGTGTTGAGACGTGTCAATATCTTCACCACAGCCATCGTCATGTAGGTGCTTCCGCGCATTCCCGGCCACCAGCTGAACGATCCGTCGGGGTTCTGGAGGTCGCCAAGTTTCGACGTGAAGTTCTCAAGGCGGTAGTCGATGGTCGATTCATCGAGGAAGTTGATAAGCTGCTGTTTCTGCGAAGTCTCTTTTTCGGCATCGGCTATCCACGGCGTTTCCGAGAGTACCAGTGTCTTGAGGTCTTCGTTTTTCTGCAGATTGCTCATGAGAGAAGTCTCTTTTCCTGTCTCTTTTTGCCACAGCTTGAGGGTGTGCATAATCTTTGGCGACGACTGAATGAGATGTTTTCCGATGGCATTGGCATAGATGGCGGCCGCCAAGGATACTGCATTCTTGTCGTAGGGATTAGCTACTGTGGGGAGGGTCTGCACCATGAGCCATGCCGGATGATTGGTGTACTCAATGGTGAGACGGTTGTTTTGATCGTCAGCGGGGAAGAGCTTGCTGAGGTCGATGGTTTTTGTGCCGGCACCGTTCTGCGTGAATGGCACGGTCGTCGTGATGTACTCGCGGTTGGGCAACAGCGGGAGATAGTGCTGTTCACCATCGCTGAATCCTTTGCCCTCGGCCATAACGCGGACAATATACAGATTATTGCCTTTGCCCATCGAGGCCAACTTGTCGGCATCGACATCGAAATAAGCATTCTCCGTCTTGTTACTGTCAACGGCAAAAGGCTTTTCCCATTCGCTGATAACGGTCTCCGTCTCGGGGTCTAAGAACTGCATACGTACCGTTCCATCGACTTTTCGGTCGGAGGTGTTGAAGATTCGGGTGGAGAGTTGAGCCTTGTCGCCCATGCGGATGAAGCGTGGGAGGTTGGGCTGTACCATCACCGTTTTCTTCGCCACGGCATCGGCCTCTATCTGTCCGTAGTTAACCTGTTCATCGTGGGCCACACCCATGAAGTGCCAGGTGGTGACGCTTTCGGGTAGGGTGAACCTGATGGATACATTGCCCTCGGCGTCGGTGGTGAGGGCAGGGAAGAAGAAGGCAGTCTCGTTGAGGTTCTCACGTACCGGGATTCCGGCTTGCTGCTGTGCATTGCCAGCCCCTGCGCCGTTGGAATCAGTGTCTTCCGGCACTTCTCCACTGCCATTTACATCGCTTTCTTCCAATCCAGCTTTATCTTCTATACTTTGGAATGCAGCTGGAGCGGACTTCTGTGCCAAGTTCATTGTGGCCAGTTTTCTCTTGCCACCGCCATGTGCCCTCGTTGGGGTTGCGCCTGCTGTCTTCTGTTCTACTACTTCATAGAAGACATTAGGCATAGACCATTCAAACATCTTCTCGTCCCAATGGGAGAGTCTCAATTCGTGTTCAGGCAGAGGCTTAAAGGCCTGGAAGCCGTAGAGTCCCACCGCTCCGTTGCTGCCTCCATTCCATTGCAGGAAAGGCAGAGAGAGGTAATAATTGTTATTGAAATACCACTTGTGAGCGCGGATAGCATCCAAACTCTTGTCGTACATGGTAGCAAGGAGCTGTGCGCGGGCCGGTTTGCCATTGGGAGCAAGTATGCGAAGCGTCCATTCCTCTTTCTGCCCGGGGGTAAGTTTGTCGCGGAATGTGCTCCAAGAGAGTTGCAGTTGATTGTCGGGGATGGGACGACGGAGCTGCACGATGTGCTTGTAGAGTTTTCCGCCACGTACCCATGCCATATTGATGGTGATGCCATCGCCATAGGCCGGCTTATAGGAAATCTTCTCGGTACGTACTTCATTGCTCAGCACCTTGTTGTCTTTCTCCAATATCTTGTTGCCACTGCATATCGAATAATACACGTGTATGTCTTCGTCAGAAGTTCCCACCTGCAAATAGACGGGCTTTCCGTTGGCAGGGAATTGCTCTGCGGAGACATAGAACCAGTCGTGGGTCTCCACTACCGGCTTCTTGTCGGAATAGCTGAAGAGCAGGAAATCCTGTTTCACCGTGTCGGTTTCGCAGATGGCTTCCAGATGATGTTTGCCCGAAGAGAGCTTCTGTTTGAGCGAGATGGGCTTGTTGGCTGCCACGTTTTCCCATTCGCCACCGTCAAAACGATAGCGCACCTTGCCGTCAATTTTTTGTCCGGCGACATTGCGACGGGTAAAGGAGAAAGTCTTCAGACTGTCGCGCAATTGTTTGTCGGGAATGTCGCAGGTGAGGAAGGAAGACCGGTTGCTCAGCGGAAGCGATGTTTCGGCCTCACGCGTTTCGCCGGAGAGATCAGTCACCTGCGCATTGACTACCATATTATATAATATAGGGCGGTCGAATTCTTGGTCGTCGGGATAGAGCATGGGTACTTTCACGCTGAAGCTACCGTCATCGGCCGTAACGGTCGAGTCGGTGAGCAGCTGATTGCTGCCCATGTTGCCGTTCCATCGCCACCACATACTTTGTCTGCGCTGCACGGTATAAGCAACCTTCGCGCTCTGTACGGGCACGCCGGCATAACTCTTGGCCGTACCCTTCATGATCACGGTATCGCCTGAGTGATACTCTTTTTTGTAAGGCTCAAATTCTACTTGGAATGTAGGCCGCTTGTATTGTTCCACATTGAACGATGCGACACCGCTGAATTTGTTACCCTCTACCGAGATGATGAACCAGCCGGTAAGTCCGGTTTGAGGGAGCGTGAAATCGGTGGATGCCGTGCCAAAGCGATCGGTGCGCACTTTGTTTACAGTTATCTCTTTGCCGTTGGCATCGCGCAGACGGAACGTTAATTCCTCATCGGCTATGGTGTTGGATTTCAACATCTTGTTGTCTTTGTGCACTGCAATAGCCGCTACGTGCACTTGCTGACCGGGTCTGTAGAGCGTCCGGTCGGTGAATACCGTCACCCGATTTTCCTGTGCTTTTGGTTCCCAGTGCCTGTAATAGTTGTAGACATTGAATTTCCCGCAGGCGCGATCCTCGTCGGTATAGACATAGATGTCGGGCTGGTTGTGTTTCCATTGGGCATAGGCTTCACCGTTCTTGTCGGTTTTCAGATGTTTGACGGTTGCCTTTTCGTTGTCATAATAGCCTTTGGTGGTGAGCACAACATTGGCTCCCGATATGGGCTTCCCGGTGGTAGCGTTGACCACCACAAAACGATAGGACTTGTCAGGTAGTACCTCGTGCATCACGAAAAGATTGCTCACGCGAAGCAGGACACGTTGCGGCTCAATGTCCTTGTTGTCGGTCGTTGCTTCCATGAGATATACCCCTACCGACAGTCCTTTCAAGGTGATGGAGTCTGAATTTTCCTTCCATACCGGTTGGCCGATGTATTTTCGTGTGATACTTTGTACGGTCCCCGGGAAAATAAGTTTCTCGAGTTTGGCGTAATCTTTCTTGTTGTCAGGATTTAGTTCAGTATCGCCGTTTACATTAACCTTATATATATTGACTTGCAACTCGTTGATGTTTCGGACGGAGTTGATACGCACTTTGCGTTCAGTGTCGGGCAGCAGCATATAGTCGCCGATATTGATGTTGAATGAAGGCCGTTCCAACTCGCTTTGAGCGTTTCGCAGGATGTTCATTCGTGGCCATGCGCCCCATCGGCTCAGTGCATAGTTGATATAGCTGATGCGGTCTTCGACCTTGGAGTCAGGACAATCGGAGATGAAATTGTAATGCTCGATGGCCAATTCTCCAGCCTCTCTCAAGTCGCCGTACACGCTGATGAGAGAATCAACGGCCTGAAGATATTTGGATTTCCTTACTTCCATCACATCCTTTTTCCGGTCTTTCCGGAGTTGATACAACGCCGTGATACAGGCGGCAGGACGATTGCCGTGTTGGGTATAGAAATCATGCAGTGTGCCGAAGTCTTCGGCTTCAAACCCTATGACGTGCAATAAGTCGTCGTAGAATATTTTACTGTCGATACCTGCCACTAAAGCGGGGGTGTATTCTTCGCTCTTATGCTCGGCTAACAGTTTGGGATTAGCCATTGACTTTGCAAACCATTTCTTGCTTTTATCCTGTGCTTCTTTTTCCTCTTGTTGCTGGTATATCTTGCCCAGCACCGAAGCATAGACAGCGCGCAAGACTTCATCCTGTGCGTTCTCTGCTTTTTGCACAAGTCTTTCTGTCTCTACGGCAATCGAATCGGGTGAAATCTGGGTTTGTACAGCTGCTTGCTGCAATTGGGCCTTGAGCAGATGGCCATATTGCTTCTCGTCTTCAGCCTTGTTGATTATTTTTCCCAAGCACTCAATTTGTGTTTTGGGCAGGTCTTTTGACTGAGCTTCGGCTACCTTTTTCCATAGTGAATTGTAACTCTCGGCATAAATAGATACGGGCATAATCATCAATAAAAGAAGATATACAACCTTTTTCATACTTCGTTTTCGTTAAAATATTGTTGCAAAGATAAGTATTTAAATCGAGAACGTGGAGATGTGGGTCTATGATTTATCATTTTTTTAAATGACTTATTCTTTATTTATGCCAGATGTGGTATAGGTTTGCGCATCCCTTGTATAAGTCCGGTATACACTGCCCAACAGGGATATGGATGCCGTGTTGGGTATTCCTTCATGGATGCGCTATATCCTTCTTTTATTCACAGTAATTTCTTCATGTGTAAAATTTGATTACCATTTTTCCATCGGTTGTTTTCGGCTCATCTGGAGAAAAAAGCACTATGTTTTTGTCATTATTGTCAGCCGCAATGACATGAAAAAATTTGCGACAATGCGTTTAGTATCTTATCACGCTGCGGTTAGGGCTCAGCGGCTGTGCGAATGAGGCTTATCCGCAACGCGTTTAAGCCGTTATCATCATGCCGTTGAATATTTAACCGCAGGTGGTATCATAGGGATGTAAAAAGCCCGAAGACACAATCTCTTGACTATCAGTAAACTATAAACTTCCGCAAATTTCCCATATTTCGGACGGAAACAAAATGGTTTTCAAATAAGCCAAGTATGGAGGCGCGTTTGTAAACCTCAAATTCGCAGCGAATCCGTTTGCTCGAACCAATTTAATTGTTACGCGTGCGTGAGGCATCAGATTGAGGCCAATGATGCCTTAGTAATGCCATTATAGACAGAATTGCCCATATACGG
>JBMNUU010000025.1:0-51511 GCA_050946435.1 Prevotella sp. | reverse complement strand
TACTCGGTTGTGTCGTAGCACCAAGTTAAGTGAAAATCCTGACATATGCAAGTCTTTCCAAACAAATGTTTGTCAAGGACTTGCATTTATAACAAATAATTAAGCTGCGAATTTAAGGTTTATACCGGATTGGAGATTTAAAAGCGTTATCTGGTAGGACACTCCACTCTTTTCGGCATTTTCTGATGTTGGTTCGGAGAATGCAATCCATTGACCATCTTTGGAAAATTCGGGCATAGAAGCAGAAGCGAACTTGTAGCTTCTCCCATCCTCCGTATGTTGTACAAAAAGTGTGTCGACACTATTTTTGTACTGCATACGCCAATAAACCCATTGCCCATCGGAAGAAAGGTCATAGCCAAGAAGTTTGTTCCAGTATTTAAATGCTGCGAAATCAATTTTTGTGGTGTCTGCGGCTGCCTGTGTTCCCAAGACGAGATGTAAGGCAACAACTAGCAGAAATAGTCTTCTCATCTTTTTTCCAATAAGGTTTTCAACAATTCATCCAATGCTGGATTGGAGGGCCTGTCGGCATTAGAACTCACCCAATTGCCGTTGGGATCTATCAACAGGAATCGAGGTATGGATCCAATATTCATCTCCTTGGGAAGCATATCCCAGTTTCCGGCCCACAGTTGCAAGCCATACAATTCATGTTCTTTGAGATATTGTAACCATTTGGCCTTATTCTTGTCGATGGAAATGCTGACAAACGAGATGTTATACCCCTTGTATTTTTGCTCTATTTTTTGCAGATAGGGTATTTCCGCTTTGCATGGTGCACACCATGTGGCCCATAAATCCACATAGATATAATTACCGCGAAATTCGGAAAGCGCATGGAGATTTCCCTCGGTGTCTGCATACATGAAATTGGGAGCTTTCTCGCCTGCTGTCATTTTGAACATGGGGCGGGGTACATCGTTTCGCATGATCTTCCTTCCTTCTTCGGATAGCAATGGTAGGTATTTTGCTTCATACTCTAGAAAATCGTCATACTTCTCAGTGGGAACATTCCCAAGGATGTATGCTTCTGCCAATTCCGGGACGTGCACCTCTTTCAGCTGCTCGTCTATGCCATAATCTCGGTCTCTAAAAATATAGGTTTGCTTGTAGTTAAAATATGCTTTCATCAAGTCAAGCCCATAAGGCTGCTTGAGAAGTCGTGCGGTAGATTCAGGAAACGTGTCCATGATGCTTTTGTAATAGGCAGACGATTGCTCTTCCGAATCATAATTTTGCTGGTTCTTCCGCAGATACATCACGAAAGCATAGAGCAAATCGGTTTGGAGCAAGTCGCTTGCTAGAGGTGCGAAGTCTTGGCCTTTGATTTCTTGCAATAAGCTGTTTGCCTGCACTTTTACCGAATCAAAGCGTGCAAAGAAAGCGCCATAGGCTTCATCTTTTCTTCTTACAAGTAAGTTGTCAAGATGGTTCCACCGCTGCAAAAATTCGTTTTGGGCATTGCCGGGATGAACAAAGGAAACCCCATCCTCTGTCCATTTCACCGTTATAGATGCTGTTCCCGACAAAGCTACCCGGAAATACCGCTTGCCATCATAAAGATAATAGAATTCCTTGTTCGCGGCAGGTTCGAGTAAGAATCCGAAACTTCCTCCTTGCGAAACTGCGGTGGAAGCATATTCTACAGGTTGGCCATTCTTGACGTCTACAAGGGAAATTTTCTTCGGATATTCCGCACCCGATACCGTTCCTTTCACTTGTACAAAGCTATCTGCAGAAACGGTGTTGATGCCAAAAGTCAAAAACATCAAAGTGGTTAAAACATAATTCATCATCAGCCGATAATTGTTAGTAACAAACGTCTACATCCGATAAATACGGACTCATATAGAACACCTGCTTCGGATTTCCTTTTCCTTCATAAATTTCCGGATTATCTTTCACCTTATTGGCAAGCGTTTCAAAGAGATAGAGCTTGTATGACGTGCCATTGGAGGTAACAACGCAAAGACGATCGACATATTCTTTCACGTTTGGATCCATATAGTCCTGGTAATCGAAGACAATGTGCTTCATCATGACAATTTGTTCACCTGCCGGGATTGCCGATTGTCCATTTTCGCGTTTTACCTCGTACTCCACGGTATTGGCGAGATCATAACAGTAAAGTTTATCATCCACCGAAAAATACATCATTTCAAACTTCCTGTTCTGCGCAAAGCAAATTGCCTTGTTGAATACTTGACTTGCAGCAATGGTTTGTATTTTTGTAATCCGATTCTTCAAGAAAGATTCATCATAATATACAAGATTGTTGGAATCTACATAAACAATGGCAAGTGTTTTGTTAGTTTTATGCCTCAAGACAGCATACATTTTGCCACCTTCCCAAAGTCCTTCGTCCAGGAAACCGAAATAGACGGGCGTATAATCAGCAAACTCGTTCTTGTATTTTGATTGCCCGTCGTCCTCTAGCATAAGTATTTTATCCGGCGTCTTGTATGATGTACAGAATTTACCAGAGTTTAAGTCAAACATCAGAGGGGACATGGTTGCATTCTTGGTAAACACCGGGCTGAGTTTATAATTTCCCTCTTTTGGAAACGCGAACTTGGAAAGCCCCAATTCGCCATTGCGCTCAGAATAGCCATAAATCAATCCATCATTGACAAAGCCATTTTCCTCTGATCCGGAAAACCAAAAGGTGGGTTTGCATGTCGGAACATCTTCAAAAAAGAGGTCTTTGAATGAAGCGAGCATTTTCATGTCGGCAATTCTGACAACACCTATCTCTTTGTCGGTCAAAACCATAAAACTTTTGTTCCCTTTTACCAACTCTTCGGCCTCCTCATCAAACCAGGAGTATTTGGTAAACCCAAGATGCTGTGGAAGTCCTTCTATCGGTTTTTCCAGCGATGTCGAGAAAATATTCTCATATCGTTTTTGCCCGGCAAAAAGGTCAAGTTCGGTGTTCCCATCATACTCTTTGAGCATATACCATCCACGAGAAAAGCCGGATTGGACCGTCAAGCTGGAATAAGCATACTTGGTCACTTTGGTATTTTTGTTTTGATAGGCAAAGATCAACTGATAAGAAGACAATGGCAAATCCATTTTATAGGCTAACTGCTTATTGGTGGAAAGGGTGTCAATCTTTTTCTTCAGATCTTTCTTGTCATAACACATCCACATATAGTCAAAATCTTCTTCCGATGTGTTTTGGGACAATTGTGGTGTGATTTCAAGTGTCTCAGCAAGATTGCAGACGTAGATGCTGTCTATTCCTGTTACATCTACCTGCTGCACATCTAAATAATCATAATTACCCTTGTCTTCATAACAGGATGTGAGACCTAAGAGCAGCACAAAAAAACAATATATCTTTTTCATAATTGCCGTTTTTATCATTATGGGAATACTACGTTGTTTCCGTTTTCATCTTTCAGCGGAGGATTATTCTTAGGATCTGCATTGTATTCTTCGAGAGCTTTCTTGATCTTCTTTAAATAGAAATCCCGCAAAGGCCTGTCATTAGATTCTCTGATATAGTAATTGATAAACTCATCATCCCATTTTCTACCTGTGACATTGATCATGAATCGATGCTTCACCTCGGACCATTCACCAAGATACAGATTGCAATAATAGTTTTTACTGGACCATCTGCGCGGCTTTTCCAACTTGTCGGAGATTAGAATCTTTTTCAATTCAAATGTTGGAGAAGCAATACCGAAATCCTCTGTGGGCAAGAGCTTGAGATGCAATTGGCGAGCATGCTTCTGCAAATCTTTATCATCACGTTTTACAAGTATCTTGAGCACAACCCTGTTTTGTTTTTCCGGAACAATAACTTCATTGTTGGTTACATTCAAAATCTCGAAGTGCTTACCCGGCTCGGCAGGGTATTCCATATCGGTGTAAGTGGAGTCGATGATTTTGTTCGGATCATCATCGGCATAATTGTATTGCCATGCTTGGCGAACCTGTTCTATTCGTACTTTTCTGGGATGATCCACGACATTGCCAACTGTCATCACGGTAACTTTGACCGTGTCTGTTGTTTTTGTTTCCGAATAGTAAGCAAAGGAATATACGTCTTCTTCATTGTCGGTAAAACGTACCCAATTTTCGCCATTATACGATTTCAAGTCTGCTGTACAACTGCATAGCATCATCAGCAGCCAACTAACCAAGACTGATGTCAATAACTTTTTCATATCCATCCTCTTTAGTCTTTATATTTAATTTCAGTTTTCGGTATGGGAAGCTCATAAACGCTTTTCGTACCCTCGATATTAGACCACAATATATCTTTTGCGCCACGTCGCTTATATTGATAAAAAAGTTGTCCTTCGCCGTAAAACTCCTTGTTATATTCCAAATTTAGGAATCGCTCTTTCTTCTCTGGAGTGTCCACACCGATTTGCAGAGATACATTTCTTGCTTTCATCAATTTGTCTACCAGAGGAGTGTACTCTGCTACGTCCTCACTACATTCTATCATGATAAGATACATTTCATACAACCGAATAAGTGGGATTTGCTCAGCCGCATAATTCGGTGTTCTGTCGTCTTGTTTGTATTTCATGAGCACAAAGCGTGTGCGCGATGTTTCCGCAACTTGCTTCCATAGTGTGTTCAGACGTACGTCTGTGATATCGGACTCGAATAGTTCTTTCCTGATATAATTCTCCGGCATATAGACACCTCCGGGTCGATAGATGAAACGCTCAGTCAATTCTTTCAGGTCATAGACGTGGAGCGAGAACAGATGCTCCTTGCTGGCTATATAGTCGTTGGTCTGAGCAATGTCATCATTTTGACAAAGGCTGCGCCATCCTCCATGGATAACTTTTCCTGCATATTCCTTGGCTTTGGCATTATTTTTAGTCCATAGATAAAAACGTGCTTTAAGAGCTTGCACTGCCCAATAGTTCATTCGATTGTGTCGATACGAGAAGAAAGGATCCTGATGTGTGTTCATATCGACATCCTTGAGTAGCGTCTCCGCTTCATTCAGGTCTTTTTCCAAAAGAGCGATATATTCATCCCATGTTTGGATTGGCATTGGCTCTTTGGTCACGGCTGTGGCATAAGCCAGCATCTTTCGGTCATCCTGAGTGCCTGGTACCGGACCAAACAGTCGCAGGAGGTCAAATTGCAAAAAGGCACGCAACCCCAGTGCTTCACCCTTTATCACATCATGCTTGGCTCCTTGCAATACACCGTTATCCGCATATCTGAGCAGATTATTGATGTTAAGTATAACGTTATATAGTCCCGCATAAACCCCTTTAATAGATGTTTCCACTTGGGCATTTTCGTAATCGTAGTCGCTGTAATGGCCTTCCACGTCGGCACTGTTTGCCACCCAATGTTGTGCCATATACTCTAACATGCCCATGGTAAGATTTTCTCCGTATAGCTGACCGGTCTTCATACCGATATAAACACCTGTAAGTGCGCTTTCAAAGCCCGACTCAGTGCTAAAAAGTTCTTTTTCCTCTTCGTTGTTCGAGGGTTTCACGTCAAGCCAATTGTCGCATGAGGTCAACGAGCATATACAAATTGCAACAATATAATATATTAACTTTTTCATAGTTATATGACATTAAAATATCACGGAAAGAGAAAATGAATATCTGTGAGAGAACGGATAATAGAGTCCGCGTTCTTGTTTAATGGTGGAGAGGCGGAAAAGATTGTCCGTACTGAAAGCTGTCGATACGTTTTGGATGCCAAGCCTTGTTATCCATGACTTTGGCAAATTGTATCTTATTTGCATATTCTGGCATTCCAAAAGATTTTCACGTTGCACGAATCTGGAAGACATTCGAGTTGTCTGCCTGTCACGTATGTCTTTGAAGAATGTATGGTCACCAGGCTGTCTCCACCTTTCTTCATACACCCTTCGGTCAACGTTGTAGCGCAAGTCTGCATTCTCAATACGGTCTACAAGTGTAGAGTTGTAGATGTCGCCACCCATGCGATATCCGAAAGACATGGTGAGTGTCACGTCCTTATAACTGAACATCGTATTGATGTTACCGCGTATCTTCGGGTCCTCCACTCCGCATGCAACCCTGTCGGCAGCGTTCCATCTGTAAGTGGCATTCCCCATCCGGTCTCTGTAGAGTTCCCTTCCCGTACTGGGGTCTATGCCATAAGAAGGCACGACATAAATTGTTCGCAGCGCCTCGCCCTCACGATAGAGAAAATTGGGATTGGAACCACCCTCCTTTTCCAATTCTTTATTTGCTTCCTTCAATGCATCAGATATCCTTACAATTTTGTTTTGCTCGTGTATCATGCTGGCAGAAATACTCCAATTTATATCTTTTGTATGCAACAGGTAAGCCATGACGGAAAGCTCTACGCCCTGGTTTCTCACCTTACCGACATTGGCAGTATAACTTGGAAATCCGTTTGCCAAGGGAATATTCATTTCAGACAGGAGATTGTCTGTGGTGTTATGATAAAAATCGGTGGTGAACGTCAGGCGATTATCCAACAATCCCAACTCAAATCCCACATTCCATTTATAGGTGCGTTGCCATTCCAGATCTTCATTGGCAAGTCCCATGAGATGTGTTCCAAACCAATATCGATACCTGTCGTCCATATAATAATCATAAGTGGCCAGAGCCTGATAGGGACTGAAATTCACGGCACCTGTAACTGCGTATGAACCGCGAATCTTGAGCCTATCCAACCATTCCAATCCACTTAGGAACTTTTCCTTATGAATATTCCATCCGGCTCCCAATGAATAGAACGGGGCAAATCGCTTATTTTTACCAAATTGTGATGCACCGTCCAAACGATAAGCCACATCGGCAAAATATTTGTCATCATAAATATAGTTCAAGTTTCCGGTTATACCAATTCTTCTGTTGAGCATATCGGTTCCTCCGGGCTTGCCTTTCTCTTCATATTGCAATGCCATGGAAAGCATCTTGAAGTTCGGTTGAGGGAATCCTTCCATTACAAAGGTATAGGCCTCTGAAGACTGTTCTGCCAAGTTATAGTTTAAGCCGGCAAAGAGTGAGTGCTTTTCATTAAACCGATGTGAATAGTTCAATGTTACACTGAGGTCATAAGCATGGTCGTTGCCTGTGCCATATTGGTATCTTCCCTTTCTGAAGATTTCATCGTCTGTGTAGTCCTTGAA
Organism: Prevotella sp.; assembly: GCA_050946435.1. Classification (GTDB taxonomy): domain Bacteria; phylum Bacteroidota; class Bacteroidia; order Bacteroidales; family Bacteroidaceae; genus Prevotella. The sequence goes on along the minus strand of JBMNUU010000025.1, from coordinate 44,376 downwards.
ATCTGTGTGTTGAGCGGGTTTAAAGAGATCGCTTCGGTTAACTTGTTTGGATATGCCAAATCTTGCCCTGGCGATGAAATTCTTGAACGGATGCCATTCTAAGTTAAAGTTGTTGAAGACCACAAAGTTCTTCTGTTTGTTTACAACGTCTAGAGTGGCATTATACAAAGGATTTTCGGGAGCAGGATTGAAGAAATGGTCATTTCTCGGTTCCAACTCACGTCTTATCTGGCCGTTTTCATCGCGCTCTGTCCAATAGGGATTCAAGTTCACATAGTCTCTGAACGAACCATAGGGCGATTCGTTGGAAATTGTCTGGCTGATGGTGAGATTGTTGGTAAACAAGAGGTTTTTGCGCTCATACATAAGATCAATGCCTCCTGTAAAGTTTTGGCGCTTAGAGCCTTTCATCACACCTCTGATATCGTTGCTCTGCAAAGACACAGCATACCGGAAACCGTCTTCGCTACCTCCTTCGAGTCTGAGATTGTGACGGTTTCCCACACCTGTATGCAATGGCTTGGATAGCCAATAGGTATCAACGCCTCGCTCCACATCCTCCAATACCTTATTATATCTCTCACGCAATGCCATCTCTGCATTGGCAAAGACATTTTCATAGAGTCCAGCATCTTTTTCCAGCTGTAACTTCTCGCGTGCGTTGAGCACATCATATCCGGTCAGATCGGGTGCTTCAATATTAAGTCCGGCACGGTAAGACAGACGCAGCTTGCCGACCTCGGGCTTCCTTGACTCTATCACGACCACTCCATTGGCACCACGCGAGCCATAAATAGCTGTAGCCGAACCATCTTTTAGAATGGTGACAGAGTTGACATCCTCATCATTCAAGTCGCGCATCCGGGACAGCGAGATTTCTACACCGTCCAAGATGATTAAGGGTGTGTTCAAATCCACGCGCGTTTCATTCTTCAGGTCTTGCACCGTAGGCAAACTTGATGTTCCCCTTATTTGCACCGTTGCTAAGTGGTTGGGGTCGCCTCCAAAATTATTATTCTCCAAGACATTGAATGTCGGGTCGATATTTTTCAAGGTGGTAATGATGTCTCTGCCTTTGAAGTTTTTCAACTGTTTTTGGTCGATTACAGAAACAGCACCTGTGAAACTTTCCCTATTCTTGCGGAAGATGCCGGTAACAACTACTTTGTCGAGAGCCTTGCTTGTTGACGATAGATAAATATCACCTCTTGTGGATGCGTTCACAATCTCCGGTTTCATGCCCAGGTAGGTAATTCTTAGCTGCACTCCTTCAGGCGACTGTTCCAGCCGGAAACGCCCGTTGGCATCGGTAACGGTACCGAGCTTTGAGCCTACAATCATTACGGTAGCACCTATAACCGGTTCGCCATCGTCCCTGGCAAGTACTCGTCCGCTGATCGTCTTCTCTTTCTGCTGATTTTGTGGAGTACGTTTCAAGAAGACGGTAACAATCTTGTCTTCTATCTTGTAAGTTAGTGGAGTATTCATCAGGATATAATCCATAACTTGCACAAAAGAAGCGTCATGGAGTTTTCCTTCTACTCTATAGCCCGACACGTCATCGTAGGCAAAGAGGAACATGTAGGATGTCTGTTTTTCAAGTCGTTTAAAAACGGAAGACAACTCCTCATTGTTAAAAGTAATTGTCAATGGTTCTTTCGATGCGGCATGAAGTGCCTGCATAAAAATACCCAATAACACAACAAAAATCAAGCGGTATATTTTCATAAAACGCCACAGTTTAGATTATTATAAATGTTGTAGTATCTATCATACGTTACTATTAATACACTTTTGGAAGGGAAAAGTTACGGAAAGGTAGGAAAAACTTTGTTTCTCATGCGTTTTATCCCAAAAAGGCAGCTTCATGGCATTGTCTTGCTTTTTTTTCCTATCTTTGTGAACAAAATTACACACAATGGATCATGGATAAACCAGCAGAATTTGAATATATATTTAAGGCATACTATACGCAGTTGTTTTGTTTTGCAAGACAAATGATAAACAACGAGCAGGAATGTCATGACATTGTGAGTGAGGCATATGAGAATGTGTGGCGCAATAGGGAAAATATATATGTGGAAACGGCAAGGGCATATCTTTACGCTTGTGTAAGAAATAAATGTATCAACAATCTAAGACGCGACCAAATACATCGGCAATATATAGAATACTATGTCAAGGTGACTGAGCCTTATGCTAACGGCGAAGAATTGGCTGAAAGGCTTGAGAAAGAAAAAATCATACGCGAGGTTATCGAAGAGATGCAGCCTCCTGTCAGAGATATTGTAAAAGCTTGTCTCTTCAATGGGAAAAAATACAGAGAAGTGGCAGAGGATATGGGAATAAGTCTGAGTTTGGTCAAAAAGCATATGGTCAAGGCGATGGTAATTATCAAAGAAAATGTACTAAAAAGATTTAAAACTAGAACTTTCATCTTGACACAATTGTAGTATTACATAGATTGGTATGACAGACAAAAGCAAGAAAAATTCCAAGGAGGAATATATAGAAAAGGCATTGCAAATAGCCGATGGCATTGCAAACATCAGTGATAGGGAAATGGAGGAAATCGCTTCTAACCCCGAATTGCTTGATGCCTGCCGAGATGTCTTTGCTACAAAGAAAGTGATCATTGAACAAGAATGTCGCATTAGTGAAGATGAGCAGTATCGTAAATTCCTTAAAAGGGTAAACGAAAAAAAGAGCAGGATTTATGGTGCACGTTTCAGATGGGTAGCCGTTGCAGTGGCGGTGATAGTATGTGCTATACTTGTCACCTATCAAAGAAATATCCCGATCCAAGAAATGAAACAAACAGAATTAACCTATAAAAGGGATGAAGTAAAGCAACCCATCACGATGTCGGGAGTGAAAAGTAGACACTATGAAACTTATGTGACGAGCAGTCAGAAAGTCCTCAATGTGACACAGATAGCCGATAGGATTACCGATACTATTACAGTAACCATACCCAAGGGTGAAACTTTTACGTTCATTCTTGCCGATGGCTCAAAGGTTTACTTACATCCCGATAGCAAACTCATCTTTCCAACGAAATTCACAGGTAAAGAGCGCATGGTGGAACTCGAGGGCGAAGCATACTTTGAGATAGCCAGAGATACAGTTCACCCATTCAAAATAAGGTGCCAGGATGTAATTACCACAGTGCTGGGCACACAGTTCAATGTGAGTGCACATAACGATAAAGCGGTTGTCACATTGGTGGAAGGTTGTTTGGAAGTAAGGGCAAAGAAAAAGGGTGTAAGAATAACCCCAGGAGAACAAGTAGAAATGTCAAACGACGGCCATACCGAGATAACAAAGGTTGATACGGATGTATTTACATATTGGCGTGAAGGGTATTTCTACTTTGACAACCTTACTTTGGAAGAAGTCTTGATCACGTTGGGAAAGCACTACAATATGTCTGTTAGTTTCCAAAATGCTGAAATGAAGGATTATAGAATCCATTTCATAGCGGAGAGGAAACTTGATATTGATAAAATCATTGCCCAACTTAACAAAATTACACGCGTCAACGTAGTCAATATGGGTAACACGCTTGTGGTAGAATAATTTGAAGGCCTTTGTCGTAAGCAAGTGCAAAATCAAAAGGTGTGGTCAACCTTTGAAAGTTGTAGATTTTTTGGAAATAATAAAACGGCCGACTGGAGATCTCCAGTCGGCCGTTTTATAGGATAAAACTTTATTCAGTCTTACAGGTTGGCGTTATCTTCCTTCCAGTTTTCTACGGCAGGAACGATATCGAGGCTTACAATCTCATCGCGCATTTTGCAAAGATGATCGTAGGAGGCCTTCAAAGAAGCCATTTCCTCGTCTGTGCCCGTAGGCTCGGTGTAGTGAACGCCGGTGTTGTCGATAGTTGTAGGCATAGCCATCATCACGTTCTTGAAGCCTAACTTCTCATCGTTGACATAGCAGCCGGCTGGCAAGGTGAACTTCTCGCCACCCATAGCGGCCTCTATCATCTTCACGGCATTGTAGGCAGGGCTTTGGAAAGAACTGCGACCGCGAAGCTTGATGATGCTTGAGCCACCCTGAACGACATGGTGCTTGATTTCTTCCCAACGCTCGTCAGAGAGTCCCATCTCTGCCAATGGCTTGCCGTCAACCTTAACCTGTGAAGCGAAAACTGCCATCTGCTCGCCGTGACCACCATAGGTGTGTGCACCGGTCACCTTATCCTGCTGCACGCCGAACTCCAAAGCGAGAGCTTGCTGCAAACGAGTAGAGTCGAGAGCGGCCAGAGAAGTGAGCTGGCTTGGCTTCAGACCGGAGTGGATCAAAGCGGTCAGAGCGGTAACGTCGGCCGGGTTGAAGATAACAACCACGAACTTTACGTCAGGGCAATATTTCTTGATATTCTCACCAAATTCGGCAGCAATCTTGCAGTTGCCTTTCAGCAAATCCTCGCGGGTCATACCCTGCTTACGGGGAGCACCGCCTGAAGAGATGATGTATTTTGCACCTGTGAAAGCTTCTTTGGGGTCTACGGTGTAAGTGATGTTTGCACCGGGGAATGCACATTGCTGCATCTCATCGAACACACCGTGTACACCTGGCTCGTAAATATCATACAAGCAAATGTTAGGGGTCAGCTTAAGCATCAAAGCGCTTTGTACCATGTTGGAGCCAATCATACCGCCGGCACCGACGATGACAAGTTTTTCGTTTGTTAAAAAATTCATAACTACTATTTTTTATAAGTTAAAAATTCGAGAAGTAGGTCGTGAGACAGCATGAATAGGGGGTGTGGACCTTGTCGGACGACCAATTGCAAAGGTAGTAAAAATATAGGCAAACGGGCATTTATTTTCTTTTTAATTTGTTGTTTATTCTTAAAATCCGTATCTTTGTCATGTCCGTCTTACAAAATAAATGTGCTATGAATATACAACAACGATTATCGGCTTTGCGTGAGGTGATGAAGCGTGAGCATCTTGATGCTTTCATCTTTCCAAGCACCGACCCCCACAACAGTGAGTATGTGCCTGAACGATGGAAAGGGCGCGAGTGGATTAGCGGCTTCAACGGGTCGGCCGGAACAGCTGTTGTCACGATGAAATCAGCGGCGCTGTGGACGGACAGTCGCTATTTCCTGTCGGCAGCCGACCAGTTGTCGGACACGGAGTTTCAGCTGATGAAACTCAAGATGGCAGGAACGCCTACTATAGCCGATTGGCTTGGAAAGGAATTGAGCGAATGTAATGGGGCAGAAGTAGGACTGGACGGTATGGTGAATGCGACGGAAAGCGTGGAGACGCTGATTTCAGACCTGCGCCGTCGGGGAGGCATGACAGTGCGTACCAATTTTGACCCATTGGAATTGATATGGCATGATAGACCCGGTATTCCCAGTGATAAGGTGACGATACAACCGTTGGAATATGCGGGGGAAAGCGCCGGTGCAAAGATAGAGCGTGTGAGGAGGGCCTTGCGGAAGCTCCATGCAGACGGTATGCTGGTGTCTGCCCTTGACGATGTGGCATGGATATTGAATCTTCGTGGCACGGATGTGCATTGCAATCCTGTATTCGTGGCCTATCTGCTCATTAGTACCCAAGAGGCAACGTTGTATTGCAATTCTGAAAAACTTACGCCCGAGGTGTTGGATTATCTGAAGGGCGAAGGGGTGAAGACGTCTCGTTATGATGATATTAAACAAGGATTGGCAGATTATTTTGAATATAATATTCTGTTAGACCCGGAAGAAACCAGTTACACACTCTATAAACAGGTACACACCCAGGATAAGCAGGTGCACACCCAGGAGATAGTACGTCATCGGTCTCCTGTGCCGGCAATGAAAGCGGTAAAGAATGAGACCGAAATCAAGGGCATGAGAAACGCAATGCTTAGGGATGGCATTGCGATGGTGAAATTCCTAAAATGGCTGAAGCCGGCAGTAGAGGCGGGTGGGCAGACCGAGATGTCTGTCGACCGGAAACTCACGGCACTCCGTGCCGAGCAACCTTTGTTCAAGGATATCAGTTTTGATACCATTGCCGGATATGGTGCGCATGGTGCTATCGTGCACTACGAAGCCACACCGGAGACAGATGCAGCGATAGAGCCTCGTGGTTTCTTGCTGTTGGACAGTGGCGCGCAGTATCAGGATGGGACGACAGATATTACGCGTACCATAGCCCTGGGAGAGTTGACCGAAGAAGAAAAACATATTTATACCCTTGTGCTGAAAGGTCATATCCAGTTGGAACTCTGTAAGTTTCCGCAGGGGGCGAGCGGCACGCAGCTCGACGCACTGGCTCGTCAGGCTATGTGGAGAGAAGGATTGAACTATCTTCACGGCACGGGACACGGTGTGGGAGCCTATCTCAATGTGCATGAAGGACCTCACCAAATTCGGATGGAATATGTGCCGGCACCATTGATAGCGGGTATGACGGTGACCGACGAACCGGGAATCTACCTCCCCGAACGTTTTGGTGTGCGCATCGAGAACACTCTGCTCGTTACTCCATATCAAGAAACGGAGTTTGGAAAGTTCCTGCAATTCGATTCCCTTACACTGTGCCCCATAGACACCACACCCATCATCCGCGAAGAACTGCTGCAGGAAGAGATTGATTGGCTCAACGCATATCACGAAAGGGTGTTCAATGAATTGGCTCCGTATCTTGACAATAAGGAGAAGGAATGGCTGAGAGATCATACGAAAGCCATTTGATAGGTTTTAAACCACTTTTGCTTACAATATAAATATAGAGCGGTAGTCACAACCTTAGTTATACGCGGTTGAGCTGCTAAGAGTTTTACCCTCCGCTTGCTTAAGGCGAGCGGAGGGTTTAATTGTTAACGAAACCTCAACCTTGAATCCTGCAAAAAATAGTTTTCCTACTTGTGTCGTGACATGTTGCAAACGCTGTAGCCCTGTTGCAACTATTCCGCAGTATGGATTCACAGTGGGAAATGTGTAATATATAATAACCATTTCCCCGACCGTTGTTTTTGCGGCATCTGGAGTAAAAAGGGCTATGTTTTTGCCATTGTTTTTAGTCCGAGTGGCTTGAAAAATCAATGGGCGATGCCGTTGTTGTCTTGCCGTCCTGCGTTTTGGGCTTACCAGCCACGCGAAAGAGCCTTAATCATGTGGCGGTTGAAGCTTTGTCGCACAGTCGTTAGGTATGCAATCGCTGAGGTAGAATAGGAGTTGTGATGACAGGTTTATAGAATGGGCTGACTGACAACAAGTTGCGAATTTTCGCATATTTCACGAATTTCGGGAGAGAATGTATTTGTTTTGAAATACGCCAAGCATATAAGGGGCTTTGTAAAGAAAAATATTAATATTCTTAGGCCATGTGACATGATATAGGAAAAGCCTCCGCTTGTGAAAGGAGACCATTAAAATGGGCAGGTTTCTGCAATTCGATTCGCTTACGCTCTGTCCCATAGACACCGTACCCATTATTCTTGAGAAATTGTTGCAGGAAGATATCGACTGGCTCAACGCATATCACGAAAGAGTGTTCGACGAGTTGGCTCCATATCTTGACGATGATTAAAAAACATGGTTAAAACAGTGTATGAGCAAATTTTAATATTATTTTATCCCCCCCCATATATTTTCACAATAATTTTATTATATTTGTAAAAACATATTTAACTTTAAAAACTTATAAAATGAAAAAGACAATTTTATGCATACTGTTTATATTATCCTGTGTGTGGGGGTATGCACAATCTGCTTCTTATGCTGACGATGTAAATGGGATACCGAGAATTTGATAGATGTTGCAGAAAAGTATGAGATACGTACCCTACCTACTGTTATAGGATTTGACAAACAAATTTCTTCTTGGCGGATAGTTGGTGGTTGTCCTCAATCAAAGCTGGAACTTAGTGTAAAATCACTTTTGTAATGAATAGAATAACAATAAGTACTCAGTTATGATGTGAGTTCCCGACGAATCTTTTAGAATCCAAGCCGGGGGCTCTTATGATAATAGTAATCGAAAAATATGCCGTAGATGAGGAAAGAACTTGCCTTTATACTTGTTTTATTTTTATTGAACATTCACGCAGCACAGGCTCAACTCCTGATGGGCAATGTGGTTGATGCAGATAACCATAGATTAAAGGGGGCTACGGTAGAGCTGCTTTCCGCGAGGGATAGTTCTGTTATAGAGTCCATAGTGGTGGATAAAATTTTTTATATTGCAGGAACCGGTTGGTCTGATTTTAAGTTCAATGTGCAAGCGGACAGCTCTTATATTGTTCGCTTCTCTATGCTTGGCTATAAAACGGAATATAGAAATGTGCAGATTGGGCAGGTTGCTTTTGAAAAGATAAGCGTCAATATGAAGGAGGATGCACAGGCGTTGCAGGAGGTTGTCGTGAAGGCGACGCGTGTGAAGATGGTGATGCGTGGCGACACCATTGTCTATGATGCTACGGCATTCGACCTTAGTGAGGGATCGATGCTCGATGCACTGATCAGGCAGTTGCCGGGTGCCCGACTGAGCAAAGGGGTGATTACGATTAATGGGCGGCGCGTGTCCTCGCTGCTGGTGGATGGGCGCGACTTCTTCAATGGTGACGCTGCAACGGCGCTGAAAAATCTACCTGCCTACACGGTGGATAAGGTGAAAGTGTATGACCACAGCGGAGAGGCCAGTCGACTGATGGGACGGGACATGGGCGACAAGGAGCTGACGGTAGACGTGAATTTGAAGAAGGAATACAAGATGGGCCTCATGGCTAATACGGACGTTGGCACAGGAACGGAAAAACGGTATAACGGGCAGTTGTTCTCCATGTTGTATGGAAAGAAGGATAATCTTAATGTGGCAGCAAGCATGAACAATCTGGGCAGTTTGCAACGTCCATCAGGAGAAATCAGTCTGGAAGATATGCCCTCAAGCACGACCGGTGTGATGTCGGTAAAGATGCTGAATATGAATTATCAGCATAACGGAAAATCGTATGATGACAACATCAGCACGAGACATAACTTGGAGTGGATAGACCATGACAAGCAGACGCGCACCAATGCGCAGACTTTTCTTACCGGAGGAGACTATTATGGTATAACCAAGGAAGGCTTGCGCAGGAAAAGCCGAGATTATGATGGAATGTTCTCTTGGGGATGGCACCCTAAAAAGCAGATTATCAAAGCAAATGTTACAGTGAGCCATGCGCACAGTCGAGGACTTTCCGAATCGTTGTCGGGACAACTGAACGGCAATGCGGACTGGGCAGAGGGCCTGATAGACAGTTTGTTTTCAACCAATCCGAGCCAACGACTGATGGATATGGCGGTGAACAGGGTGAAGTACAAGAGTAGGTTTAAGGGCAACCAAACAAAGATAAAATTAATAGCTTCTGACAGGATTGCCATAGGCAAGGGGAGTGGCAATTATGGCAATATGGTCAATCTGAATGCTAGGTTTTCGTATGACAAGGGTAAGGACCGTGTGTTTGCACACAACATGATTGACTATCTCTCCGGCAACCCCACGACGGACTATCGCAGTGAGTACACGGAGCACCCATCACATAGCTATAATTATGAAATAAAGGCGACCTATGGACGCAGACTGTCGCGAAAGGATGATGAAAAGAATCTGCTCTTCTTGAATTTCGAATACGGTTTCTCGCATGACTATGCTTCGGCAGAAAATGGATTGTATAGACTCGACCAACTGGCGGATTATTCATGGTCTGACTATCCGTTGGGGATGCTTCCGTCGTCTCGTGATGCGCTGTTGGAAGTGCTGGATGCCTCCAATAGCTATAAGAGCAGAAACCACACCATAGATAATGGTGGTACGGTGAGTGCTGACTACGTGATGAAAAACAAAGAGCGAGGAACGAGACTGACGGCCAAGCTGAGGCTGCCCATAGAACTTCGGTATGAAAGGCTGAACTATTTTAAGGAGAAAAGCTATGAGCGGGATCGCCACATTATGGTATTCAATCCTAATTTGGATTTGAATTGGGAGAAGAGCAATTTAAAGGGAATTTACAATTCAAGCCTAAACTATCGGAGAATGCAGGATATTCCCGCGTTGTTGTCTTTATTGGGATTGCGTAATGATGCCAATCCGTTGTTGGTTACGCAGGGAAATGATAAGCTGAAAACATCATACCGGCATACTCTCTCGCTCAAATTTGGTCACATGGCGATGGGTACATACCACCCCAATTGGAATGTCTCGGCAGACTTCTCAGCCACGCAGAACGCGATTGCAAATTCCGTAACTTTTGATAAGGCAACGGGGATTACAACCAGGCAACCGGTGAATGTGAACGGTAACTGGGGGGCAGGTGGCGGTATAACTTATTCGCGAGGATTGGATAAACAGCAGAAAACGGAATTAATGCTTATGTTCAGTGGCCGCTACGGGAATAGTGTGGACCTTAACAGTGTGGCGGGCACTTCAAGCCAGCGCAGCCACGTGCGTAATCTGGAGTTGACCGGGACGGCAACTTTGAGTCTTTTTTTATCGAAGAATTTGCAAATCATTTCTTGGGGAACTATTATGAACCAGAGAGCCAGCAGCGACAGATCGGACTTTACCCGTGTCAATGCGTGGAACTATACGGCCCAACTTGATTTAAAATACAAGCTTCCTTGGGATTTGGAGCTGACGTCAAATCTTTTGGACTACAAGATGAGCGGATATAATGATGATGCGATGAACAGCAATCATCTGGTATGGAATGCTCGGTTGCTGAAAAAACTGATGCATGGCAAGCTAACGGTTGCTGTGGATGCTTATGATATTTTAAAGGACAATTCGCCGACGACAGTGACTATAGATTCCCAAGGACGTGTGGAAACTTGGACAAACAGTATCCCCAGATATGTCATGCTACATATAGGCTATAAGTTTATGGTAGGGCGGCAGTCTCGGAGATTTTGACGACTTGTGTAAATTGTAATGGAGAAATGCAAAAGTTGTTGGTTTTAGCTGAGTCTTGAAAACCATCAAATCGTCTTGTGTTAGTTTTGAGGGTGCACGGTGTAGGCTCAAGCAGTACAATCTGTAAGAGAGGGGAAAAGAGACAGATAATATTTCCCTAAGATGAACGAATCTTGCACTTTCTGGGTGGCTCCATAGAATGCCGTCGTGAATATTCTTGTACAAGTTTGGCCCTAATTATTTGGCAGTTAGAAAAATAAGATGTAATTTTGCACCCGCATTTTGTGGCATTATGCCCATTTTGCAAAGTTTAATATCATTAAAATTAAAATCAAAACCCAAACAAAATGATTATTGTACCAGTTAAAGATGGTGAGAACATTGAAAGAGCTCTCAAGAAGTTCAAGAGAAAGTTTGAAAGAACAGGTGTAATTAAGGAGCTTCGTGCTCGTCAGCAGTATGACAAACCATCTGTCTTGAAGCGTCTCAAGATGCAGCATGCTATCTACGTACAAAAACTGCGTCAAGAAGAAGAGTAAAAAAACTTTATTTTTCTTGGTAGTTTGAATTAATTTCTGTATATTCGTTGCCGTAAACGTTGTGTAAACAACCTTTAAAGCAGCGCTTGATGATGATAGAAGAATTTTTGAACTATCTGCGGTTTGAGCTTCGTCGCTCACCACTGACGATAAAAAGCTATCAACAAGACCTTCGGGCCTTTGAGACTTTTTTCAAAAATTTGAATCATCAGCTCTCGTGGGAGTCGGTAGACTCGGATGTCATCCGTGACTGGATGGAGAGTATGATGGATAAAGGAAACAATGCTGCAAGTGTCAACAGGAGACTTTCTGCGTTGCGTTCCCTTTATCGTTTTGCGCTTTCAAGAAATATAGTAAGCCAGGATCCGACACGGCGTCTGAACGGGCCAAAGAAGCAGAAGCCCCTGCCTCATTTCTTAAAAGAGGACGAGATGAATAGACTTCTGGATGACATGGATTGGAAGGACGATTATAAAAGTGTTCGTGCGCGGACCATCATTATGACGTTCTATGAAACCGGAATCCGCTTGGCAGAACTTGTCGGGCTTGATGATGAAGCTGTTGATTTCTCCAACAGACAACTAAAGGTTACGGGTAAAGGCGACAAACAGCGTATCGTACCCTTTGGCGAGGAGCTGGAGACAACGCTACGGAGATTTATCAATGTGCGTAACAGGGACGTGATCCGGCTGACACCTGCGCTTTTCCTGTCGGAGAGTGGCGAGCGGATGAAAGATTATCAAGTGCGACAAGAGGTGAGACAGCACCTTGCAATGGTGAGTACGCAGAAAAAACTTACACCCCATGTGCTTAGACATACATTTGCCACATCAATGCTTAATCATGGTGCTGGCATCGAAAGCGTGAAGCGCTTATTGGGACATGAGAGTGTGTCTACAACAGAGATCTACACGCATACCACGTTTGAGCAACTAAAGCGAAAATACAAAGATGCCCATCCAAGGGCTTGATTTTAACCTTTAAAATGGAGGTAACTATGGAAATTAAGATTCAGTCGATACATTTCGACGCTACCGAGAAGTTACAGGCGTTCATCGAAAAGAAGACCGCTAAGTTGGAAAGGACATTTGAAGATATAAGGAAAGTAGAGGTGCAATTAAAAGTTGTAAAACCTGCAACAGCATTAAATAAGGAAACAAGCATAACGGTGACCGTTCCCGGTGGAAGTCCGTTGTTTGTAGCCAAGACTTGTGACACCTTCGAAGAGGGTGTGGACCAGTGTGTAGATGCTATGAAGGTGCAACTTGAAAAATTCAAGGAAAAATTGAGAAATCGATGAAAAATTCCTTTAAAAGTTTTGGGAATTAAAAAATAAGCACTATCTTTGCAGCCGTTTTACAACGAATTCTATGAAGGGTCGCGTAGCGGCTGCAGAGATATTGCCTCTTTAGCTCAGTTGGCCAGAGCACGTGATTTGTAATCTCGGGGTCGTTGGTTCGAATCCGACAAGAGGCTCATCCGAAAGAAAAACAGTTCGGAAAGTCTAACTAAGAAGGAGGTAAAACAGTAGGGGTGGTTACCAGAGTGGCCAAATGGGGCAGACTGTAAATCTGCTGGCTCTTGCCTACGGTGGTTCGAATCCATCACCACCCACATTTCAGTCTGTGACTGATTTTGCGGAAATAGCTCAGTTGATAGAGCACTAGCCTTCCAAGCTGGGGGTCGCGGGTTTGAGTCCCGTTTTCCGCTCGAGGGTTTGCTGTAATAGCTCAGTGGTAGAGCACTTCCTTGGTAAGGAAGAGGTCCTGAGTTCAACTCTCAGTTACAGCTCTTTTCTTGTATGAATCGATAGAATGGAAGAAGGTTACTGTTCATTGATTAAAATTTAATTTATTATAATAAAAAAGTAAAGCTATGGCTAAAGAGACGTACGTGCGCACCAAACCGCATGTTAACATTGGTACAATTGGTCACGTAGACCACGGTAAGACTACTTTGACAGCTGCTATCTCCAAAACTCTTCATGAGAGGGGCTTCGGCGCAGAGGAAGCAAGGTCTTTCGATCAGATTGACAATGCTCCCGAGGAGAAGGAGCGCGGTATTACCATTAACACTTCTCACATTGAGTATGAGACCGAAAAGCGTCACTATGCACACGTTGACTGTCCGGGTCACGCCGACTATGTGAAGAACATGGTTACTGGTGCTGCTCAGATGGACGGTGCTATCCTCGTTGTTGCTGCAACAGACGGTCCTATGCCTCAGACTCGTGAGCACGTGTTGCTCGCTCGTCAGGTAAACGTTCCCCGTTTGGTTGTGTTCTTGAACAAGTGTGATGACCCTGAAGTAGATGAGGAAATGCTTGAACTCGTTACGATGGATGTTCAGGACCTTCTGACTTCTTATGGCTATGATGAGGAAACTCCTATCATCCGTGGTTCTGCACTTGGCGCATTGAACGGCGTTGAAAAATGGCAGAACTCTATCATAGAGCTGATGGATGCTGTTGACGAGTGGATTCAGGAGCCGGAGCGTTTGGTTGACAAACCATTCTTGATGCCTGTTGAGGACGTATTCTCTATTACTGGTCGTGGTACTGTTGCTACCGGTCGTATTGAGGCTGGTCGTTGCAAGATTGGTGACGAAGTTCAGTTGCTCGGTCTCGGTGAGGACAAGAAGTCTACCATTACGGGTGTTGAGATGTTCCGCAAGATTCTTGAGGAAGGTGAAGCTGGCGATAACGTTGGTCTGTTGCTTCGCGGTATTGAGAAGAACGAGATTAAGCGTGGTATGGTAGTTGTTCACCCGGGTGCTATCACTCCTCATGATCACTTCAAGGCTTCTGTATATGTTTTGAAGAAGGAAGAGGGTGGTCGTCATACTCCATTCGGTAACAAGTATCGTCCTCAGTTCTATCTCCGTACTATGGACTGTACAGGTGAGATTACTCTTCCTGCAGGTGTAGATATGGTGATGCCTGGTGACAACGTTGAAATCGAGGTAACTTTGATCTATCGCGTTGCTCTGAATGAGGGTCTTCGTTTCGCTATCCGCGAGGGTGGTCGTACAGTAGGCTCTGGTCAGATTACAGAGATCCTTGATGATGTAAAGGAAGCTTAATTAGGCATAGACAAAAAGCTATATAACAAAGTCTCCGCAACTGTTTGCGGTTGCGGAGACTTTACTTACGGGTTTAGCTCAGTTGGTAGAGCACTGGTCTCCAAAACCAGGTGTCGAGAGTTCGAGTCTTTCAACCCGTGCAAAAAGAAGATAATATGTTTGAAAAAATAGTAAATTATTGCAAGGCTTGTTACGACGAACTTGCGCATAAGACTACTTGGCCAACACGTGCCGAACTTACTCACAGTGCAGTGATAGTATTATCTGCTTCCCTTGTCATTGCATTGGTGGTGTTCGCAATGGACTTTGTATTTAAGAACCTAATGGGTGTAATTTATCCAGGTTAATCATTAAGTGAAGATGGCTATAACAGGAAAAAATTGGTACGTACTGCGTGTTATTAGTGGAAAAGAAGCTAAGTTGAAAGAATACATCGAAGCTGAGATGAAGCATAATACGCAACTTGCTAATCATGTTTCTCAGATATTGATTCCAATGGAGAAGCATGTGACTGTTCGTAATGGCAAGAGGGTTGAGAAGGAGAAAACTTCTTTACCGGGTTATATCTTCGTGGAAGCTGAGTTGAATGGTGATATTGCTGCAACATTGCGGTTTATGCCTAACTGCTTGGGTTTCATTGGTGGTTTGGATAATCCCAGTCCGGTTCCACAGTCACAAATCAATCGTATGATTGGTGCAGCCGAAGAGAACGAAATGGAAAATGAAGTTTCAACACCTTACGTTCTTGATGAGACTGTGAAAGTGACAGACGGTCCGTTCTCCGGCTTTGAGGGAGTTATTGAAGAGATAAATTCCGAAAAGCGTAAATTGAAGGTGATGGTTAAAATCTTCGGACGTAAAACTCCGTTGGAATTAAGTTTTATGCAAGTTGAGAAAGTTACGGAATAGTTGTTACGGACTGTACTGTGACTTTATATATGTTATCATTTTAATTAGAAAAAGAAATGGCTAAAGAAGTTGCTGGATTAATCAAATTACAGATTAAAGGTGGCGCTGCAAATCCCTCCCCTCCCGTAGGGCCAGCTCTTGGTTCAAAGGGTATTAATATCATGGGATTCTGCAAGGAATTCAATGCCCGTACCCAGGATAAGGCTGGTAAGGTTTTGCCAGTTGTTATCACATACTATACTGACAAGTCATTCAGTTTCGTAATCAAGACTCCCCCTGCAGCTGTTCAGTTGAAAGAGGCTGCTAAGGTAAAGACTGCTTCAAGCCAGCCTAACCGTAAGAAAGTTGCCAGTGTAACCTGGGATCAGGTAAAGGCAATCGCTGAGGACAAGATGGCTGACTTGAATTGCTTTACAGTAGAGAGTGCAATGAAACTTGTTGCTGGTACAGCACGTAGTATGGGTATCACCGTTAAAGGGGACTTCCCTGGATAATATTAAACTTCAATTAAGTAAGTAAAATGAGTAAACTGACAAAAAATCAGAAATCAGTAGCTGATAAGGTTGAAGCAGGGAAGGCATACACATTGGAAGAGGCTTCTAAATTGGTGAAGGAAATTACCACAACCAAATTTGATGCATCTCTCGATATTGATGTACGCCTGGGCGTGGATCCACGAAAAGCTAACCAAATGGTTCGTGGCGTGGTAACACTGCCTCACGGAACGGGTAAGCAAGTTCGTGTTCTCTGCCTGTGCACACCTGATCAGGAGGAAGCTGCTAAGGCTGCCGGTGCTGATTACGTTGGTCTCGACGAGTACATCGACAAGATTAAAGGTGGGTGGCTTGACGTAGATGTCATCATCACAATGCCGTCATGTATGGGAAAGGTAGGTCCTTTGGGTCGATTCCTGGGACCTCGTGGCTTGATGCCAAACCCGAAGAGCGGAACTGTGACTATGGACGTAGCTAAGGCTGTTGCCGAGGTGAAGCGTGGTAAAATTGATTTCAAGGTAGATAAGGCTGGTATCATCCATTCTTCTATAGGTAAAATCTCAATGTCTGCTGAGCAGATTTATGAGAATGCTAAAGAATTCTTGAATACCATTATCCGTTTGAAGCCTGCTGCTGCCAAGGGAACATACCTTAAGAGTATCTTTATTTCAAGTACAATGAGTCAGGGTGTCAAGATTGATCCTAAATCTGTTGAATAATCCTAAAAGTTTTGTAAAATGAAAAAAGAAGTAAAAGATACTATTATAGTTGAGCTTGGTGAGAAGTTAAAGCAGTACCCGCATTTCTATTTGGTAGATGTTACCGGACTGAATGCCGAGCGTACAAGTTTGCTTCGACGCAAGTGTTTTGAGAAGAAGATTAAAATGGTCGTTGTGAAGAATAATCTTCTCAACAAGGCCTTAGAAGCTTCTGAAATAGATTTCTCTGAACTTTATGGTGTTCTGAAAGGCACAACTGCTGTTCTCTTTACTGAGACCGCTAATGTACCTGCAAAACTCCTGAAGGATAAAGATGTAGTAAAAGATGGAATTCCTGCTTTGAAGGCAGCTTATGCCGAGGAAGGCTTCTATGTAGGAGCTGAGAAACTCGGAGAGTTAGCAGCATTGAAGAGCAAGAACGAAGTTATTGCAGAAATTGTTTCACTGTTGCAGTCTCCTGCAAAGAACGTTGTTTCTGCACTTCAATCAGGCGCAAACACTATTCACGGTGTGCTTAAGACTTTAGGTGAGCGTCCTGAGTAATTTATGTAAAGTCAAAACAAATTTAACGAAAACAATAAATTTTTAGAATAAAATGGCAGACGTAAAAGCTATTGCAGAAGAATTAGTAAATCTTACTGTTAAGGAAGTTAATGAGTTGGCAACAGTCCTGAAGGACGAGTATGGTATTGAACCTGCTGCTGCAGCTGTTGCAGTTGCTGGTCCGGCTGATGGTGGTGCTGGTGCTGGTGCAGCTGAGGAGAAGAGCTCTTTCGATGTTGTTCTGGCTGAGATTGGTGCAACCAAACTCCAGGTAGTAAAGGCTGTTAAGGAAGCTTGCGGTCTTGGTTTGAAGGCAGCTAAGGATCTCGTAGAGAGCGCTCCTGCTACCATCAAGGAAGGTCTCTCTAAGGACGAGGCTGAGAACCTGAAGAAGGCTATCGAAGAGGCTGGTGCCAAGGTAGAGCTGAAGTAATCTCGATGAACATAAACACACTGGTTAGACTTGTAGAAGTTTAGCGGGTGTGTTTTTCATATGAACTAAATGTGGTTAGGATTTGCCCAGTCGGTAAGTCCTAACCTTTTTGTGTCTTTCGCGACATTTTCTCTCTAAGCCCATATATATGGGTTCATAAGTATCGAACAATATTTTTATTTTATGTCAAACGTTATTAATAATAGAGAAAACTTTGCCAGCGTTCAGAATCCGTTTCCATATCCGGATTTCCTTGACGTCCAGTTGAAGTCGTTTAGAGATTTCTTGCAATTGGACACTCCTCCAGAGGAGAGAAAGAACGATGGCCTGTATAAGGTGTTTGCAGAGAACTTCCCTATCACCGACACTCGTAATAATTTTGTGCTTGAGTTCTTGGACTATTTTATAGATCCTCCTCGTTATTCCATTTCGGAATGTCTTGAGCGTGGATTGACCTATAGTGTGCCCTTGAAAGCCAAGATGAAGTTATACTGTACTGACCCGGATCATGAAGATTTTGGTACATTTATCCAGGATGTTTTCTTGGGTACTATACCTTATATGACCGACAATGGTACGTTTATTATCAATGGCGCAGAACGTGTTATTGTGTCACAGCTACACCGTTCGCCGGGTGTTTTCTTCAGTCAGGGTGTTCATGCCAACGGTACAGTTCTCTATAGCGCTCGTATCATTCCGTTCAAGGGCTCTTGGATAGAGTTTGCTACGGATATTAATAACGTAATGTATGCTTATATTGACCGCAAGAAGAAATTACCTGTAACAACGCTTCTTCGTGCCATTGGTTACGAGAGTGATAAGGATATTCTACAGATTTTCGACCTTGCTGTTGAAATTAAAGTTAACAAGCGTAACCGTAAGGAACTGATTGGTCGTCGGCTCGCTGCCCGTGTGCTGAAGAGCTGGAACGAGGATTTTGTTGACGAGGATACCGGCGAAGTTGTAACGGTAGAGCGCAATGAGGTAATCCTTGAACGCGAAACAAAGATTACAGAAGATAATTTTGATGCTGTTCTCGAGAGTGGTGTGTCAACTGTTCTAGTCCATAAGGATGAGGAGTCGGCCAGCAAGTATGACATTATCTTCGAGACTCTTAAGAAAGATACCAGCAACTCTGAAAAGGAGGCTGTGAATTATATTTATCGCCAGCTGCGTAATGCAGATCCTGCCGACGATGCCAGCGCCCGAGAGGTATTCCAAAATCTGTTCTTCTCAGAGAAGCGATATGATTTGGGCGAGGTCGGCCGTTACCGTATCAACAAGAAACTTGGCGAAGACATCAGCATGGACACCCGTGTGTTGACGAAGGAAGATATCATTGAGATTATCAAGTATCTGATCAAACTGATTCATTCCAATGCTGTAGTTGATGATATTGACCACTTGTCAAATCGCCGTGTACGCACAGTGGGCGAACAGTTGGCCAACCAATTCTCTATTGGGTTGGCTCGTATGAGCCGCACTATTCGCGAGCGTATGAACGTTCGAGATAACGAGGTGTTCACGCCGACCGACTTGATTAACGCAAAGACGATTTCGAGTGTAATCAATTCTTTCTTCGGAACAAATCCTTTAAGTCAGTTCATGGACCAGACCAACCCGCTGGCAGAGGTTACCCATAAGCGTCGTTTGTCAGCCTTAGGTCCTGGTGGTCTCTCACGTGAGCGTGCCGGTTTCGAAGTGCGTGACGTTCACTATACGCACTATGGCCGACTTTGTCCTATTGAGTCTCCTGAAGGACCAAACATTGGTTTGATATCTTCACTTTGTGTTTATGCAACCATCAATGAACTTGGATTTATTGAGACTCCATACCGTAGGGTTACTGACAGTAAGGTTAATCTGGACAACTCTCAGGTAGAATATGTTACTGCAGAAGAGGAGGAAGAGAAGTTTGTTGCTCAGGGCAACGCTCCGTTGAATCCTGACGGTACCTTTATTCGCGATTTTGTACATTGCCGTTATGCTGCCGATTTCCCAGTAGTTGATCCGGCAGATGTAGACTTGATGGACGTTTCACCGCAGCAGATCGCTTCAGTGAGTGCTGCCTTGATCCCATTCTTGGAGCACGATGACGGTCACCGTGCGCTGATGGGATGTAACATGATGCGCCAGGCTGTTCCATTGCTTCACAATGATGCACCTATCGTTGGTACAGGTTTGGAGAAGCAGGTTTGCGAAGACAGTCGTACCATGATAACTGCTGAGGGAGACGGTGTGATAGAATATGTTGACGCCACTACCATCCGTATTCTCTACGACCGCACGGAAGATGAGGAATTTGTAAGTTTCGAGCCTGCGATCAAGGAATATAGTATTCCTAAATTCCGTCGTACCAACCAAAATATGACCGTTGACTTGCACCCCATTTGTGTGAAGGGACAACGTGTGAAGAAGGGTGATATTCTTACCGAAGGTTATGCAACGGAGAATGGAGAGTTGGCTTTGGGCCGCAACCTTCTTGTTGCTTACATGCCTTGGAAGGGTTACAACTATGAGGATGCTGTGGTTATCTCTGAGCGTATGGTACGCGAGGATGTACTCACCTCTGTTCATGTTGACGAGTATTCGCTCGACGTCCGTGAAACCAAACGCGGTGTGGAAGTCTTTACAAATGATATTCCTAATGTCAGCGAGGAGGCAACAAAAGACCTTGATGACAATGGTATAATCCGTGTTGGTGCCCGTGTAGAGCCCGGTGACATCATGATTGGTAAGATTTCTCCAAAGGGAGAGAGCGACCCTTCTCCGGAAGAAAAGTTGCTTCGTGCCATATTTGGAGACAAAGCCGGTGATGTGAAAGACTCTTCGCTTAAAGCCAATCCATCTTTGAGTGGAGTAATTATTGATAGAAAGCTGTTCTCCCGTGCAGAGAAGACTCGTGAATCGAAGAAGCAGGACAAGATTCTGCTCCAAAAGATTGACGAAGAATACGATGCAAAGAGAGACGAGCTTAAAAACATGCTGGTCGACAAGTTAATGACGCTTACCGAGGATAAGACTTGCCAAGGTGTGAAAGACTATACTGAAGCAGAAATCATCACGAAAGGCAGCAAATTTTCAGTTGCAGCTTTGAAGAATCTGGAATATGATGGTATCCAGAGCAATGGCTGGACGGATGACGACCATATCAATGAGCTGATCCAGAAGCTCATCATGAATTATATCCGTAAGGCCAAGCAGCTGACAGCCGAGCAGAATCGTCGCAAGTTTGCCATCACAATTGGTGACGAACTTCCTTCGGGAGTTCTCAAGATGGCTAAGGTTTACGTTGCGAAGAAGCGTAAGATTCAAGTAGGTGATAAGCTTGCCGGTCGACATGGTAACAAGGGTATCGTTTCCAAGATTGTACGTGTTGAGGATATGCCTTTCCTCGAGGATGGACGTCCTGTAGACTTGGTGCTCAACCCGATGGGTGTGCCTTCTCGTATGAATTTGGGACAGATATTCGAAGCAATTCTCGGTGCCGCAGGAAAGAAATTGGGCAAAAAGTTCGCCACTCCTATTTTCGATGGTGCCAAACTCGATGACTTGCGGAAGTGGACCGAGAAAGCTGGTCTTCCCAACCTCTGTTCCACCACGGTGTATGATGGTGAGACAGGTGAGCCTTTCGACCAAAAGGCAACAGTGGGAATCACCTACTTCTTGAAGCTGGGCCACATGGTTGAGGATAAGATGCACGCCCGTTCTATCGGTCCGTACTCACTGATCACTCAGCAACCGCTTGGAGGTAAGGCTCAGTTTGGTGGACAGCGTTTTGGAGAGATGGAGGTCTGGGCCCTTGAAGGTTTCGGAGCCAGCCATGTGCTTCAGGAGATGCTGACCATCAAGAGTGATGACGTTACCGGACGCTCAAAGGCTTACGAAGCCATTGTGAAGGGCGACCCAATGCCAAATCCAGGCATTCCCGAGTCTCTGAATGTGCTTCTCCATGAGCTTCGCGGCCTTGGACTGAGCGTGAAGATGGATTAATAAGAATATTGATTAGTTAGAAATATGGCTTTCAAAAAAGATACAAAGGTAAAGACTAATTTCACGAAGATAACCATTAGTCTCGCTTCTCCCGAGGAGATTAAAGAAAATTCGTACGGTGAGGTTACTAAGCCTGAAACCATTAATTATCGCACATACAAGCCTGAGCGCGACGGTCTTTTCTGTGAAAAGATTTTCGGTCCTACCAAGGACTATGAGTGTGCTTGCGGCAAATATAAGCGTATCCGTTATAAGGGTATCGTCTGCGACCGATGTGGTGTGGAGGTAACCGAGAAGAAAGTGCGTCGCGAGCGTAGCGGACATATCGAGCTTGTGGTGCCTGTGGCTCACATTTGGTATTTCCGTTCCTTGCCCAACAAGATGGGCTACCTGCTTGGACTTCCTACCAAGAAGCTCGATTCGGTAATCTATTATGAGAAATATATAGTTATTCAGCCGGGTGCTTTGGCCGGTGCCAAGGACGCAGAGAGCATCGAGGAACTCAACGGCTCTCATCAGCTGGACCTTATTTCCGAAGAGGAATACATTGATATTATAGACAACAGGTTAGACCCCAACAATGATCTGCTGGACGATTCTGATCCCAACAAGTTCATTGCAAAGATGGGAGCAGAGGCGATACTCGACTTGTTGCATAATCTCGACCTCGACAAATTGAGCTATGAGCTTCGTGACCGTGCCAACAACGATACCAGTCAGATGCGTAAGACTGAAGCGCTGAAGCGCCTGCAGGTGGTAGAGGCATTCCGCAGTTCTGCTGAGATCAATCGTCCGGAGTGGATGATTCTGAAGATTGTGCCTGTCATACCGCCTGAACTTCGTCCGTTGGTTCCGTTGGATGGAGGACGTTTTGCCACATCCGACCTTAACGACCTCTATCGTCGCGTCATCATTCGTAACAATCGTTTGAAACGACTGATAGAAATCAAGGCTCCTGAGGTGATTCTCCGTAATGAGAAACGCATGTTGCAGGAAGCTGTGGACTCGCTGTTCGACAATAGCCGCAAAGCCAGTGCCGTAAAGAGTGAGTCAAATCGTCCATTGAAGTCGCTCTCCGATTCACTCAAGGGTAAGCAGGGACGTTTCCGTCAGAACCTGCTCGGTAAGCGTGTCGACTATTCTGCACGTTCGGTTATTGTTGTGGGTCCTGAGTTGAAGATGGGCGAATGTGGATTGCCCAAGCTGATGGCAGCAGAGCTTTATAAGCCTTTCATTATTCGCAAGCTCATCGAGCGCGGTATTGTGAAGACGGTAAAGAGCGCCAAGAAGATCGTAGACCGTCGTGAGCCTGTTATCTGGGACATCCTGGAGAATGTGATGAAGGGGCATCCGGTACTCTTAAACCGTGCGCCTACCTTGCACCGTCTGTCTGTTATGGCATTCCAGCCCAAACTTATTGAGGGCAAGGCCATCCAGCTCCACCCATTGGCTTGTACTCCTTTCAATGCCGACTTCGATGGTGACCAGATGGCTGTCCATCTCCCGTTGAGCAATGAGGCTGTGCTCGAGGCTCAGATCTTAATGCTTCAGAGCCATAACATTCTTAACCCTGCCAATGGAGCACCGGTAACCGTTCCTTCACAGGATATGGTGCTGGGATTGTACTACATTACCAAGGTGCGTCCGGGTGCCAAGGGTGAAGGCTTTACATTCTATGACACGGAAGAGGCTATCGTTGCCTTTAATGAGGGACGTTGCGATGAACATGCGCTTGTGAATTGCTATGTAGACGATATCGTAGACGGCAAACCCACACGTCGCATGGTGGAGACTACCGTAGGTCGTATTATCGTGAACGACATCATCCCGAAGGAAGTAGGCTTCTTCAATGGAGTTATCTCTAAGAAATCTCTCCGTGGACTCATTTCCGATGTTATCAATACGGTGGGTATGGCGCGTGCCTGTACCTTCCTCGACGGTGTAAAAGACTTGGGCTACCATATGTCATACAGAGCCGGTCTTTCTTTCAACCTTGATGACATCATCGTTCCTGTCGAGAAAAAAGATATTGTGAAGAAAGGCCAGGACGAGGTAAACGAGGTTACCTCTCACTTTGATATGGGTCTTATCACTGATAAGGAACGTTATAACCAGGTAATTGATGCTTGGACACACGTCAATGATAACTTGAAGAAAGCGGTTATGAAGCACATGACCGAAGACGACCAAGGGTTCAATGCCGTGTACATGATGCTTGATTCCGGAGCGCGTGGTTCTGCTGACCAGATTGCTCAGCTTGCTGGTATGCGTGGTCTGATGGCTAAGCCTCAGAAAGCAGGTGCCGAAGGCAACTCTATCATCGAGAATCCTATCTTGAACAACCTGAAGGAAGGTATGTCCGTGCAAGAATACTTTATTGCCTCTCACGGTGCCCGTAAGGGTCTTGCCGATACGGCCATGAAGACTGCAGATGCCGGATACCTCACACGTCGTTTGGTCGATGTTTCCCATGATGTGATCATTACTGAGGATGATTGTGGAACGCTTCGCGGTCTTGAATGTCGCGCCCTGAAAGATGGCGACGAGGTAATTTCAACTTTGCTGGAGCGCATCTTAGGTCGTGTGTCTGTTCATGATGTCATCAATCCCCATACCAACGAGATCATTGTTGCGGCTGGTGAGGAAATCACCGAGGCTAAGGCCAAGGCTATTGAAGACGCACAGATTGAAATGGTCGAGATACGCTCGGTACTGACATGTGAAAGCAAGAAGGGTGTATGTCGCAAGTGCTACGGCCGAAATCTTGCGTCTTCGCGAATGGTACAGATAGGTGAAGCAGTCGGTGTTATTGCTGCACAGGCTATTGGAGAGCCGGGTACACAGCTTACACTTCGTACTTTCCACTCCGGTGGTGTGGCTGAGAATGCTGCTGCTAATGCCAGCATGAAGTCCAAGTACGATGCCAAGCTGAAGTTTGACGGACTTCGTACCGTTCCTTTTGTAGACAAGAGCGGAGAGACTGAAGTAGAGTGCCAGATGGTGGTTAGCCGTCTTGCTGAAGTTCAGTTCATCGACCAGAATACGGATATTGTGTTGTCGACTTTGAATGTTCCTTACGGTAGCTCATTGTTCTTCAAGAACGGTGATGTCGTGAAGAAAGGCGATGTGGTTTGTAAGTGGGACCCCTTCAACGCTGTTATTGTCAGCGAATATGCTGGTACGCTGCGCTTCCGCAATGTGATAGAAGGTGTGACTTTCAAGGCCGAGACCGATGAGACCTCTGGTATGACAGAGCGCATCATCACCGACTCTCGTGACCACAACACTGTTCCTATGGTCGACATTGTAGATGCTAAGGGTGAGGTGCTGGGTACCTATACATTCCCTGTAGGCGGACACATTGCCAATATCGAGGATGGACAGACCATATCTACTGGTGTGACCCTCGTGCGTATGTCTCGTTCAGTGTTTAGCGCCGGTGGTATTACCGGTGGTCTTCCACGTGTAACCGAACTTTTCGAGGCCCGCAACCCGTCCAATCCGGCTGTTGTTTCGGAAATCGATGGTGAGGTAACTATGGGTAAGCTCAAACGTGGCAACCGTGAAGTTATTGTAACTTCAAAGACAGGCGAACAGCGCAAGTATCTTGTACCGTTGTCACGACAGATTCTTGTACAGGAGCACGATGCCGTTCGTGCAGGTACAGCTCTTTCTGACGGAGAGATTACTCCGAGCGATATTCTCGCCATCAAGGGTCCTACCGCCGTACAAGAGTATATTGTGAACGAAGTGCAGAACGTATATCGTCTGCAAGGTGTGAAGATCAACGACAAGCACTTTGAGATTATCGTTCGCCAGATGATGCGCAAGGTGCGTATTGATGATCCGGGAGACACTTCATTCCTCGAGCAGGAGTTGGTCGACAAACTCGACTTTGCTGAAGAAAACGACCGTATCTGGGGTAAGAAGGTTGTTGTCGACGCAGGCGACTCTGATAATATGCAGAAGGGTCAGATTGTCTCTGCCCGCAAGCTGCGCGATGAGAACTCAAGTCTTAAGCGTCGTGACCAGCGTCCCGTTCAGGTGCGCGAAGCTGTGCCGGCCACTTCAACCCAAGTTCTGCAGGGTATCACCCGTGCGGCCCTCGGTACGAAGAGCTTCATGAGTGCAGCTTCATTCCAGGAAACCACCAAGGTGCTCAACGAAGCTGCCATTCGCGGCAAGGTTGACCATTTGGAGGGAATGAAGGAGAACGTGATCTGCGGACATCTTATTCCTGCAGGTACGGGTCTTCGTCAATGGGACAAGTTGATCGTAGGCTCCAAGGAGGAGTACGAACGCATGGAAGCCAACAAGAAAAATGTGCTTGACTATGCTGATCAGGTTACGACCGAGTAAGCTGTACGCTTAGTATATTTCGTCTAAAAGGGTTGCAAACTTTGCGGTTTGCAACCCTTTTTGGTTTAAACAATAGGATGATATGGTTCACGAGTATTCTCCGAAATTTATATAATGTCGTGTAAATTTGTGTTTGAGTTAGCCGAAACAGCAAGCCGCATCAAATCGTTCCATCCCCAAGGTCATGTGTAGTCGTGTTTGTCGTTGTCGCAACAGCATACATTGTGTCCACCAGTTTATGGTCTATGCTTGTATATCGGTGGTATCCAAGGAGTATAATAAAAATTTTAACAAACGCTTCTTTATGCTTCGTGTATTTCAAAAATAAAAATGGTTAGCGAGCTACACGCTGAATATACGCCCCTTCTTTTAATCCGTTGAAAATTAGCTTTTTATGAATTTTTGTCTACGAACAATCCTAATCTCAGAAGGAAGGGGAATACGTTTACTATCGAATGGCACCCCGGTTAAGTCCTAACCGGGAGCCCGTTGGATGCCGGACGCGTCGTGGGTATTATCTCAACGTATTGCGAGTAGATAGTAACGGCGCCTGTCAGATGCAGCAAAGGGAAGGTCACAATTGTTTTTAAAGACCAATTTTTGATTTTTTTTGCCCAAAAGAAAGAAAAGCGTTTCTAAATGACCATAGCAGGAGGCACGGTTTTTGGTGAAGAAAACTTTACACAAGTAAAATAGGAATTTCAAGTCTGTCTTCTGATGCAATATCTCTGCTATTATAAAACCGTAGCAGATGGCTTGGTGCGTCGCGGAGTCTTTGGTATGAAATGTCACTCTTGGTTGTTTTTAAACATTTCCTAATATTTGCAGAGGCAGTTTTTTTTCTATATCTTTGCAGCACATTAAAAGGAAAAATCTTAAAAACAAAAATTAAAAACAGCAATTATGGCAGATAATGACAATCAGCAGGTAAAGATAGGATTGAGACCGGAGGTGGCATCTGGTGAGTACTCCAATTTGGCAATGATCAACCACTCGTCAAGTGAGTTTGTTATCGACTTTGCTCATATGCTTCCCATTACACCCCCTCAGGTTTTCAGCCGTGTCATCATGGCCCCGGAGCACACCAAACGTTTGCTCTTTGCCTTACAGGAGAATGTGGCGCGATATGAGAAGGAATTTGGAGAAATCAAACTTCCGCAAGGTCCTAAACCTGCACAGGGAAATACCATTGCTCCCTTTGGCACAGGTAAAGCCTGAGGTCTTATGAGCGATAGAGAAGCGTCACAACATTGAATCGTGGCGCTTTTTTTTGAGTTATTATACCGAAATTGTTCATCCGTGTTTTGATGACTTGAAAGATAGTTTATCATAGGTTTTCTGACTACAATCTGTAAGGTGACGAGACGTTGTGAGGCTGATGCCCGCATTTCTAACTACTAATCTTTTTCAACAAAGGTTAAATAATTTTAAATTAAAATATTGCCCGCTTTTTTATTTTCATTTAAGTAGGCGTTTTCGAGGAATGTTTGTACCTTTGCACCCCGAAACGGGTGTATTGTATGCGTACCTTTGTAAGGCTATGGTATATCTATACCCGTAATGCATTGATTTCAAATAAAATAAATATATAAATTAAAAAGTAAAATTATGCCTACAATTCAACAGTTGGTACGTAAAGGCAGAAGCGTTCTGAAGGAACAGAGCAAGTCACCCGCTTTGGACGGATGTCCTCAGCGTCGAGGTGTCTGTGTTCGTGTTTACACCACAACGCCTAAGAAGCCTAATTCGGCAATGCGTAAGGTTGCCCGTGTTCGTTTGACAAACCAGAAGGAAGTGAACTCCTATATTCCGGGAGAAGGCCACAACCTTCAGGAGCACTCTATTGTTTTGGTGCGCGGTGGTCGTGTAAAGGATCTCCCCGGTGTACGTTATCACATCGTTCGCGGTTCTCTTGATACCGCTGGTGTGGCAAACCGCACACAGCGTCGTTCCAAGTACGGAGCTAAGCGTCCAAAAGCTAAGAAGTAAGAAAATCAATGCTGAGAGCCGAGGGCCGCGAGCTGTTGCTTAAGGCCATGGGTTCAAGGCTTTACAAAAAGTCTATTTTATTTTAGTTTTGCTGGAGAAGTTAGAGTCGGTTGAGTAAATGCTCAGGTGTGAGTGTTGAAGGACATAGCAATGACAGCCCCAGACAGAATTTTATTTTTATTAAAAAATGAGAAAAGCAAAACCAAAGAAGCGTGTGATCCTTCCGGATCCGGTTTTCGGTGACCAGAAGGTCTCCAAGTTCGTTAATCACTTGATGTATGATGGTAAGAAGAATACCTCGTACACAATCTTCTATAGTGCTCTTGATATCGTGAAGTCTAAGATGGAGAAAGAGGAAAAGTCTCCTCTGGAAATCTGGAAACAGGCTCTCGACAATATCACTCCTATGGTAGAGGTGAAAAGCCGTCGTGTAGGCGGTGCCACATTCCAGGTTCCTACGGAAATCCGTGCGGATCGTAAGGAAAGTGTTTCTATGAAAAATATGATTGCATTTGCCCGCAAGCGTGGGGGAAAGAGTATGGCTGAAAAGCTGGCTGCAGAGATCATGGATGCTTACAACAACCAGGGTGGTGCTTACAAGCGTAAAGAGGATATGCACCGTATGGCCGAGGCAAACCGTGCATTCGCTCATTTCAGATTCTAATTAAGGTACTTCAAAAAGGATAATAACACAATGGCAAATCGAGATTTACATTTGACGCGCAACATCGGTATTATGGCTCACATTGATGCCGGTAAGACAACGACATCAGAGCGTATCCTGTTCTATACAGGAAAGACTCATAAAATAGGTGAGGTGCATGATGGTGCTGCCACAATGGACTGGATGAAACAAGAGCAGGAGCGTGGTATTACCATCACGTCTGCCGCAACAACCTGCAACTGGACCTGGAACGGTAAGACTTTCAAAATAAATTTGATTGACACTCCGGGACACGTTGACTTTACGGCAGAGGTAGAGCGTTCGCTGCGCGTCCTCGATGGCGCTGTGGCAACCTATTCGGCAGCTGATGGTGTTCAGCCGCAGAGTGAGACCGTATGGCGTCAGGCAGACAAGTATAACGTTCCCCGTATAGGATATGTGAACAAGATGGACCGTTCCGGAGCAGACTTCTTCGAAACGGTGCAGCAGATGAAAGACGTGTTGGGTGCTAACCCGATTCCTGTTCAGATTCCTATCGGTGCAGAGGAAAACTTCAAGGGCGTAATAGACCTCATCAAGATGAAGGCAATTCTCTGGCACGACGAAACGATGGGTGCCGCGTATGATGTGGAAGAAATCCCCGAAAATCTCGTTGCAGAGGCAGAAGAATGGCGCGACAAATTGGTTGAGAGTGTAGCCAGCATTGATGATAACTTGATGGAGAAGTATCTTGAGGACGCTTCTACCATTACGGAGGAAGAGTTGGTAAAAACGCTCCGTAAGGGTTGTCTTTCTATGGAGTGCACACCAGTGCTGCTCGGTTCTTCTTATAAGAACAAGGGCGTACAGCCTTTGCTCGACTACATCTGCGCTTTCTTGCCCTCACCAGTTGATACGGAGAATATCGTAGGTACCAATCCTGATACTGAGGAGGAAGAAGACCGCAAGCCGAGCGAAACCGCTCCAACATCAGCGCTTGCCTTCAAGATTGCCACTGACCCATTCATGGGACGTTTGGTATATTTCCGTGTTTACTCAGGTAAGATTGTTGCCGGCTCATATGTTTACAACCCACGTACCGGTAAGCGTGAGCGTATCAGCCGTCTGTTCCAGATGAACTCTCACCAGGAGATTGCTATGGAAAGCATCGATGCAGGAGACATCGGAGCAGGTGTAGGTTTCAAGGACATCCGTACGGGCGATACACTCTGTGACGAGGACCACCCGATTGTGTTGGAATCCATGACATTCCCCGATACTGTGATCTCTGTTGCAGTGGAGCCGAAGAGCCAGGCAGATATTGCCAAACTCGACAATGGTCTTGCCAAGCTTTCTGAGGAAGACCCGACGTTTACCGTACATACCGACGAGCAGAGCGGACAGACGATTATCTCAGGTATGGGTGAGCTTCACCTTGATATCATTATCGATCGTTTGAGACGCGAGTTCAAAGTAGAGTGTAACCAAGGTAAGCCACAGGTGAACTATAAGGAGGCCATTACCAAGAATGTTGACGGTTGGCGTGAAGTCTACAAGAAGCAGAGTGGTGGTCGTGGTAAGTTTGCCGACATCATCGTAAACGTCGGTCCTAAGGACGCTGACTTTACAGAAGACAATCTGCAGTTTGTGAATGAAGTTAAGGGTGGTAACGTGCCTAAGGAGTTCATCCCCTCTGTAGAAAAAGGTTTCAGAGATTGCATGAAAGCCGGTGTGCTTGGTGGATTCCCAATGACCGATATGAAGGTTACCCTTGTGGACGGTAGCTTCCACCCGGTAGACTCCGACCAGATCTCGTTTGAGCTTGCTGCTCACGCAGCCTTTAAGAACTGCTGCCAGAAGGCAGAGCCCGTGTTGATGGAGCCTATCATGAAGGTAGAGGTTGTTACTCCAGAGGAGAACATGGGTGACGTGATTGGCGACTTGAACAAGCGTCGTGGCATGGTACAGGGTATGGACGAAAGCCGTAGCGGTGCGCGCATCGTGAAAGCAATGGTGCCACTGGCAGAGATGTTTGGTTACGTAACAGCTTTGCGTACAATCACCTCCGGTCGTGCTACCAGCTCTATGGAATATGATCACCATGCACCTCTGTCCAAGTCATTGGCAGATGCTGTCTTGGAGGATATGCAGAAATAAGATGAGGTTGGAAAGGTGCTGCTTAGCGAACGACTCTTAAGCAGCATACCTTTCAACTGTATACTATAATAATTAAATTTAAAGTACAAAAAATGAGTCAGAAAATTCGTATCAAGCTGAAGAGCTACGACCACCAGTTGGTAGACAAGTCGGCTGAACAGATTGTAAAGGCCGTAAAGGCTACCGGTGCTATCGTCAGCGGTCCTATTCCACTGCCGACACACAAGCGTATCTACACTGTAAACCGCTCCACTTTCGTAAACAAGAAGGCACGTGAGCAGTTCCAGCTGTCGTATTACAAGCGTCTCATCGACATCTACAGCGCAACGGCAAAAACCGTGGATTCCTTGATGAAGCTTGAGCTTCCCTCAGGTGTAGAGGTTGAGATTAAGGTGTAGTAATATCGAGTTAGGATTCAAAAACTACGAATTACCACTATTTAGCAATCAGAATATATTATTATAAACATTTATTGAAATGCCAGGATTAATTGGAAAAAAAATCGGAATGACATCCGTTTTCAGTGCCGACGGTAAGAATACACCGTGCACTGTTATCGAAGCTGGTCCTTGTGTTGTTACCCAGGTCAAGACCGTCGAGAAGGATGGTTATAAGGCCGTGCAGTTAGGTTTCGAAGAGGCAAAGGAAAAAAGAACTACGAAGCCTATGGCAGGAATCTTTAAGAAAGCAGGTACAACACCAAAGAAGCACTTGGCCGAGTTCAAGTTTGACGAGGAATACAACCTCGGCGATACCATCACGGTGGAGCTTTTCGCTGATGCTGATTTCGTAGACGTGATCGGCACATCGAAGGGTAAAGGTTTCCAGGGCGTTGTAAAGCGTCACGGTTTCGGTGGTGTAGGTCAGAGAACTCACGGTCAGGACGACCGCGCCCGCAAGCCGGGTGCCATCGGTGCCTGTTCTTACCCTGCCAAAGTGTTCAAGGGTATGCGCATGGGAGGCCAAATGGGAGGTGACCGTGTAACAACACAGAACCTCAAGGTGTTAAAGGTAATTCCGGAGCAGAATCTCCTTGTTGTCAAGGGGTCGTTCGCCGGTTGCAATGGTTCAACTGTTTTAATTGAGAAGTAATGGAAGTTAGCGTTTTAAATATCAACGGTCAGGAGACTGGAAGAAAGGTGACTCTGAATGAGGGTATCTTTGGAATAGAGCCTAACGATCACGTTATTTACTTGGATGTTAAGCAGTATCTTGCTGCCCAGCGTCAGGGAACTGCCAAGACAAAGGAAAGAAGTGAGCATGCCGGGTCTACCCGTAAGCTCGGACGCCAGAAAGGCGGTGGTGGTGCACGTCGTGGTGACATCAAATCGCCGGTACTCGTAGGTGGTGGTCGCGTTTTCGGCCCACAGCCCCGAGACTATAAGTTCAAGCTCAACAAGAAGGTAAAGGCTCTTGCCCGCAAGTCAGCTTTGTCATACAAGGCACAGGATAATGCAATCATCGTCGTAGAGGATTTCAACCTCGAGGCTCCTAAAACTAAAGATTTTGTAAATATTACTAAAAATCTTAAAGTTGAAGGCAAGAAAGTACTGGTTGTTTTGCCGGAAGTAAATAAAAATGTATATTTGTCCGCTCGTAACATTCAGAAAACTGAAGTTATGACAGCAAATGCAATCAATACCTACAAGGTCTTGAATGCAGATGTTCTTGTTATAGCTGAAAGTTCTTTGAAGACCATCGACAGCATCTTAAACAAGTAACAAGAGGAGAATTAGAATTATGGCATTTATCATTAAACCCCTGGTCACTGAGAAAATGACCAAGATTACAGACAAGCAGCCAAACCGTTACGGTTTTGTTGTACGCCCAGAGGCTAATAAACTCGAGATTAAGAAAGAAATCGAAGGTCTGTATCATGTTACCGTAGTAGACGTAAACACCGCCCGCTATGCTGGTAAGCGCTCAAGCCGCTACACCAGAACCGGTCTTGTGAAAGGCCAGAAGAGGGCGTACAAAAAGGCAATCGTCACCTTGAAAGAAGGTGAAACAATTGATTTTTACAGCAATATATAAATAAAAAATGGCAGTACGTAAATTAAAACCGGTTACACCGGGACAAAGACACAAAGTTATTGGCACGTTCGAGGAGATTACTGCATCCGTGCCAGAGAAGTCTCTCGTTTACGGCAAGCGTAGCTCTGGTGGTCGAAACAACACCGGAAAGATGACCGTCCGCAACATAGGTGGAGGTCACAAACGGAAGTATCGTTTTATCGACTTCAAACGAGAGAAAGATGGTGTTCCTGCTGTAGTAAAGACAATCGAGTATGATCCTAACAGGTCTGCTCGAATTGCTCTGTTATACTATGCAGATGGTGAGAAACGTTACATCATTGCTCCTAACGGACTGAAGGTTGGCGCAACACTGATGTCGGGTGCAGAGGCTGCTCCTGAGGTTGGTAATGCCCTCCCGTTGGCCAACATCCCTGTTGGTACCGTGATTCACAACATTGAGTTGCGTCCGGGTCAGGGTGCTCTGCTCGTTCGTTCGGCTGGTAACTTTGCTCAGTTAACTTCGCGTGATGGCGCTTATTGCGTTATCAAGCTTCCTTCTGGAGAGACTCGTATGGTGCTCTCTGCTTGTAAGGCTACTGTGGGTAGCGTAGGTAATTCAGACCATGCTTTGGAGCGTTCCGGTAAGGCTGGCCGCTCTCGTTGGTTGGGTCGACGCCCACGCACTCGTGGTGTGGCCATGAACCCTGTTGATCACCCCATGGGTGGTGGTGAAGGCCGCCAGTCTGGTGGACATCCACGTTCACGTAAGGGCTTGTATACAAAGGGTCTCAAGACTCGCACGCCTAAGAAGCCTTCAAACAAGTATATCATTGAAAGAGCTAATCAGAAGTAATTAAGTTAATCAGAGTAAATTATGAGTCGTTCACTTAAAAAAGGTCCATATATTAACGTATCGCTCGAGAAGAAGATTCTCGCAATGAATGAGAGCGGAAAGAAGAGCGTCGTTAAGACTTGGGCAAGAGCATCAATGATTTCCCCGGATTTCGTGGGTCACACTGTTGCAGTTCATAACGGAAACAAATTTATCCCTGTTTACATTACCGAGAACATGGTGGGACATAAGCTTGGAGAGTTCTCTCCAACACGTCGATTCGGTGGCCACTCTGGTAATAATAAGTAATAGGGGACAATCCATTTAAAATTAAGTAAATTCAATAATGGGAGCAAGAAAACATATCGCGGCTGAAAAATTAAAAGAAGCCCGTAAAAATCTGTACTTCGCTAAGCTGAAAGGCGTCCCTTCTTCTCCACGCAAGATGCGCTATGTTGTAGACATGGTTCGTGGTATGGAGGTAAACCGTGCACTCGGAGTATTGAGGTTCTCTAAGAAGCAGGCTGCTGCTGACGTAGAGAAACTGCTGCGTTCGGCCATCGCAAATTGGGAAACCAAGAACGGGCGCAAGGCAGAAGAAGGAGAACTCTTTATTAGCAAGGCCTTCGTAGATGAAGGTGTTACAATGAAACGTATGAGGCCTGCACCTCAGGGACGTGGTTATAGAATCCGCAAACGTTCTAATCACGTAACTTTGTTTGTAGATGCCAAAACTAACGACGTAAAGGAATAATAGAATGGGACAGAAAGTTAATCCAATAAGCAACCGCCTCGGTATTATCCGTGGATGGGATTCAAATTGGTTTGGTGGCAAGGACTTCGGTGATAGCCTCGTGGAGGATCAGAAAATCCGTAAGTATCTGAACAAACGTCTGGAGAAAGCCAGCGTATCTCGTATTGTCATCGAGCGTACTTTGAAACTGGTTACCATCACTATTTGCACTGCCCGTCCGGGTATCGTCATTGGTAAAGGTGGTCAAGATGTAGACAGATTGAAGGAAGAGCTGAAGAACCTCTTCAAGAAGGATATTCAAATCAATATCTTTGAAGTGAAGAAGCCTGAGCTCGATGCCACAATCGTAGCTACGAATATCGCTAGCCAGATTGAGCACATGATGGCTTATCGCCGTGCAATCAAAATGGCTATTCAGAACACCATGCGCGCAGGTGCCGAGGGTGTTAAGATTCAGATTACCGGGCGTCTAAACGGAGCAGAAATGGCCCGTAAGGAGATGTATAAGGAAGGCCGCACGCCTCTGCATACATTCCGCGCAGACATTGACTATTGCCAGACGGAAGCATTGACTAAGGTTGGTCTTCTGGGAATCAAGGTATGGATTTGCCGTGGCGAGGTTTACGGAAAGCGTGACCTGGCTCCAAACTTCTCTCAGGAGAACAAGGGTGGCAATCGTAACAACCGTCAGGGTCGCGGTGGTCATAGAAGAAGTAATAACCGTTAAAAGAACAAGTTACAATGTTACAGCCAAAAAGAGTAAAATATAGAAGACCTCAAGATGGACGTGGCAGGAAAGGCAACGCCCACAGAGGGACGCAGCTGGTTTTTGGGACATTCGGTATCAAGACCCTTGAAGCCAAATGGCTCGACAGCCGCCAGATTGAAGCAGCTCGTGTTGCTGTCAATCGTTATATGAACCGTGAAGGTCAGGTATGGATCCGCATCTTCCCGGATAAGCCAATCACTCGCAAACCTGCAGATGTCCGAATGGGTAAAGGAAAAGGAGACCCAGCAGGATGGGTAGCACCTGTTACACCGGGTCGCATCCTCTTTGAAGTAGAAGGAGTGAGCTTTGACGTTGCTAAAGAGGCTCTCCGCCTTGCAGCACAGAAGCTTCCCGTAAAAACAAAATTTGTGGTAAGACGTGATTACGATAAAAACGCTTAAGTAGTATGAAGATTAATGAAATTAAACAACTCGCCGACAAGGACTTGCGCGAGAAGCTGGAGCAGACAGAGGCAGCTCTGATTAATATGAAGCTCAACCATCAGGTTACTCCGCTTGAGAATCCGATGCAGATTAAAGCTGTTCGTCGTGATATCGCACGCATGAAAACAGAACTTCGTCAGAGAGAACTTGTTAAATAATGACCCAGATGGAAACAAGAAATTTAAGAAAAGTAAGACAGGGTGTTGTTATTAGCGACAAGATGGACAAGACTATAGTTGTTGCATCTAAGTTCAAAGAGAAGCACCCTATTTATGGTAAATTTGTTCAGAAGACAAAGAAATACCATGCTCATGACGAGAAGAATGAGGCACATATAGGTGATACCGTGCAAATCATGGAGACCCGTCCCCTGTCTCGTACCAAGAGATGGAGATTAGTACAAATTGTAGAAAAAGCTAAGTAATTATGATACAG
This sequence comes from Prevotella sp., assembly GCA_050946435.1. Classification (GTDB taxonomy): domain Bacteria; phylum Bacteroidota; class Bacteroidia; order Bacteroidales; family Bacteroidaceae; genus Prevotella. Next base: position 8,355 of record JBMNUU010000025.1, on the reverse strand, counting down.
GCATTATCAAAACTTACAGTATGTGATAACAGCGGTGCACGTGAGGTAATGTGCATCCGTGTACTTGGAGGTACCGGCCGCCGTTATGCAAGTGTCGGTGACGTTATCGTAGTTTCCGTAAAGAGCGTCATCCCGACAAGTGACTTGAAGAAAGGTGCAGTATCTAAGGCTTTGGTTGTTCGTACCAAGAAGGAGATTCGCCGTCAGGATGGCTCGTACATCCGTTTCGACGATAACGCTTGCGTGTTGTTGAACAATGCAGGTGAGCTCCGTGGAAGCCGCATCTTCGGTCCGGTAGCACGCGAATTACGCGCTATCAACATGAAGGTGGTATCCTTGGCACCTGAGGTTCTTTAATTCAATAAAATTTAAAGTAATGAGTAAGTTACATATTAAGAAAGACGATACCGTAATTGTTCTTACTGGTGCAGACAAGGGCAAAAGCGGTAAAGTGCTCAAGGTGATTGTAGACGACAATCGTGCCATTGTTGAAGGAGTCAACATGGTGTCTAAGAGCACAAAGCCTTCAGCCAAGAATCCTCAGGGAGGCATCATTAAGCAGGAGGCTCCTATTCACATCTCAAATTTGAGTCTGATTGATCCAAAGAGTGGCAAGCCAACCCGTATCGCTATCAAGCGTGAGGGAAAGAATGTTACTCGTATCGCTAAAAAGTCAGGGGAGGAGATTAAATAATGGATACAGCACAGTTAAAGAAAAAGTATAAAGAGGAAATTGCTCCTGCATTGCAGAAGCAGTTCAACTATTCTTCAGCAATGCAGACCCCTGTTTTGAAGAAGATCATCATCAACCAGGGCCTCGGAGATGCTACACAGGATAAGAAAATCATCGATGTAGCTATCAACGAGCTTAGTGCCATCGCAGGCCAGAAGGCAGTAGCAACATATTCAAAGAAGGATATTGCTAACTTCAAGCTTCGTAAGAAGATGCCTATCGGCGTTATGGTGACATTGCGTCGCGAGCGTATGTACGAATTCCTGGAGAAGTTAATTCGTGTTGCTCTGCCTCGTATCCGTGACTTTAGGGGTGTGAATAGTAAATTTGATGGTCGTGGTAATTACACGCTTGGTATTGCTGAGCAGATTATCTTCCCTGAAATTAATATCGACCAGGTTGATCGTATCCAGGGAATGAACATCACTTTCGTTACGACCGCAAAGACTGACGAAGAGGGTTATGCTCTTCTTAAGGCTTTCGGCATTCCATTCAAAAACGCTAAAAACGATTAAGAGATATGGCAAAAGAATCAATGAAGGCCCGCGAGGTTAAACGCGCAAAACTCGTTGCCCGTTACGCTGAAAAGCGTGCTGCGCTGAAAAAGATTATCGCTACGACGGAAGATCCGAACGAAGCATACGAGGCTGCCCGTAAACTTCAGGCCATTCCAAAGAACGCTAACCCTATCCGCTTGCACAATCGTTGCAAGATTACCGGACGTCCAAAGGGTTACATGCGCCAGTTTGGATTATCACGTATTCAGTTCCGTGAAATGGCTTCACAAGGGTTGATTCCCGGTGTGAAGAAAGCAAGCTGGTAACAAACACTAAAGGTGAAGAATTGAGTTCGGTCGGTATGTGGGACGACTGACGGGCTCGACTCTCATTTCAAAAGATATTTTTAATATTGTCGGGGAAGTCCCGATTAATTAAACATTTATATTTTATGACAGATCCAATAGCAGATTATCTGACAAGGCTCAGAAATGCAATCATGGCTCATCACCGTGTTGTAGAGATTCCTGCATCTAACTTGAAGAAGTCTATCACAAAGATTCTCTTCGAGAAGGGGTACATCTTGAACTACAAGTTCATCGAGGATGGTCCTCAGGGTACTATCAAAGTGGCCCTGAAGTATGACCCTGTAACAAAACAAAACGCTATCAAGAATTTGAAGCGTGTGTCCACACCAGGTCTTCGTATGTACACTGGTTACAAGGATATGCCGAGAGTAATTAACGGACTGGGTATCGCAATCTTATCCACGTCTCAAGGTGTAATGACTAACAAAGAGGCTTCTGACCTGAAAATCGGTGGTGAAGTTCTTTGCTACGTATATTAATTGGAGGATTTTATATGTCAAGAATAGGAAAATTGCCAATTAGCGTTCCATCTGGAGTTACTGTAAATTACGACGAGAAGGCAAATGTTGTTTCAGTAAAGGGGCCCAAGGGTGACCTCTCCCAGAAGATAGATCCTTCTATCAAGTTCTCGAACAAAGATGGTCAGATAACGCTGGAAGTTGATGAAAATAGTCCTGTAGATTACAAGCAGAAGCAGGCATATCATGGTCTTTATCGTTCGTTGATCAACAATATGGTTGTTGGCGTGAGCGAGGGATTCACCAAAGTATTGGAACTTATCGGTGTAGGTTTCCGTGTTTCTAACCAGGGTAACATTATCGAGTTCTCGCTCGGTTACACTCACCCAATCTTTATGGAACTTCCAAAAGAAGTAAAGGTAGAGACAAAGTCAGAAAGAAACCAAAATCCTCTTATTAAGCTTGAGTGCGCTGACAAACAGCTGCTTGGACTCATTTGTGAAAAAATTCGTTCTTTCCGTAGGCCTGAGCCTTACAAGGGTAAGGGTATCCTGTATAAGGGCGAGGTCATCCGCAGAAAGTCTGGTAAGACCGCTGCAGCTAAGTAATTTATAATTAGGATTTACGATTATGACAACAAAGAAAGAACAAAGACGAATTAAGATAAAGTTCCGCATTCGCAAGAGTGTGAAAGGAACGGCTGAGCGTCCACGTCTCAGTGTATTCCGCTCTAACAAGCAGATCTATGCTCAGATTATTAATGATTTGGATGGCAAGACACTGGCTTCCGCTTCATCTTTAGGGTTGGAGAAACTCCCTAAGATTCAACAGGCGGAAAAAGTAGGCGAGCTTGTTGCAGAAAAGGCAAAGGCCGCTGGTGTAGAAGCTGTAGTGTTCGACCGTAATGGCTATCTCTATCACGGTCGTGTTCAGGCTCTTGCTGATGGAGCTCGTAAGGGTGGTCTCAATTTTTAAACGATTATGGCAATGAATAAAGTAAAAGTAAATAGTGACGCTGAATTAAAGGATCGCTTGGTTGCTATCAACCGTGTAACTAAGGTTACCAAGGGTGGTCGCACATTCACATTCGCTGCCATCGTTGTAGTTGGTGACGGCAAGGGTGTAATTGGCTACGGCTTGGGAAAGGCTGGCGAGGTTGCTGCTGCTATTGCAAAGAGCACAGAGGCAGCTAAGAAGAACCTTGTTAAGGTTCCTGTTCTCAAGGGTACTATTCCTCATGAGGTAGAGGTTAAGTACGGTGGAGCCAAGGTTTTGTTGAAGCCGGCTGCTGCCGGTACTGGTCTGAAGGCCGGTGGTGCCATGCGTGCTGTATTGGTGAGTGCTGGTATTACAGACGTGATTGCTAAGTCGCAAGGCTCTACTAATGCGCACAATCTGGTGAAGGCTACCATTAAAGCCCTTTCAGAGATGCGCGACGCATATCAGGTGGCTGGTGAGCGTGGCATAGCAATGGAAAAAGTTTTTAACGGTTAATTAGGAATATAGACAATGGCAACAATTAAAGTAAAGCAGGTAAAGAGTGCTATCGGCTCTCCTGTAGATCAGAAGAAAACTCTTCTCTCCCTGGGTCTCCATAAGATCTCTCAGGTTGTTGAGATTGAAGATACTCCTAGCAACATGGGTATGGTACGCAAGGTACATCACCTCGTTGAAATAATTAAGAAATAATTTCTTTAAATTCAGACGTAATCATGAAATTAAATAATTTGAAGCCGGCAGCAGGCTCTACTCATTCTCGTCGTCGCATTGGACGTGGTTCAGGTTCTGGTTTGGGCGGAACGTCTACTCGCGGTCACAAGGGTGCAAAGTCTCGTTCTGGCTATAAGAAGAAGATTGGTTTTGAAGGTGGTCAGATGCCTTTGCAGCGCCGTGTTCCAAAATTCGGATTCAAGAACATCAATCACAAGGAGTATTTCGTAATCAACCTTTCTACACTTCAGAAATTGGCTGACGAGAAGTCTCTTACAAAGATAGGGATTGATGAGCTTGTAGCAGCTGGTCTTACCAATGGCAAGGAACTTGTAAAGGTTCTTGGCGATGGTGAGCTCAAGGCTAAGCTCGAAGTAGAGGCAAACGCATTTTCAAAAACAGCAGAAGAGGCTATCAAGGCCGTTGGTGGTAACACAACGATAATCTAACAATGAAAAAGATAATTGAGATACTAAAGAACTGTTGGAGAGTGGAGGATTTGCGTCAGCGTCTTCTCGTTACTCTTCTGTTTACGGCTATTTACCGTTTTGGATCATTTGTAGTATTGCCAGGCATTGACCCGGCTAAACTTGATCAGCTTCAGTCGCAAACCGCGGGTGGCTTGATGTCACTGCTGGACATGTTCTCTGGTGGAGCTTTTTCCAATGCATCTATCTTTGCACTTGGAATCATGCCTTATATCTCAGCTTCCATTGTTATGCAGCTTCTTGCTGTTGCTGTACCTTATTTCCAGAAGATGCAGCGAGAAGGCGAGAGTGGTCATAAGAAAATACAATGGTATACTCGTATCCTGACAGTGGCAATTTTGCTCTTCCAGGCTCCGAGTTACCTAATCAACCTGAAGATGCAAGCAAGCTACGCTCTTGCCAGTGGCATCTCGTGGAGTGTATTTATGATTCCGGCCACAATCATCTTGGCAGCAGGAAGTATGTTTATCCTTTGGCTGGGTGAACGTATTACTGACAAGGGAGTAGGAAATGGTATCTCACTAATCATTATGCTTGGTATCATCGCCCGCTTGCCTCAGGCCTTTGCGCAGGAGTTGAGCTCAAGATTCACGGCTATTTCCGGCGGTGGTCTGGTGATGTTTATTGTAGAGATTTTGATTCTCTATGCAATAATTTGTGCAGCAATACTTTTGGTTCAAGGAACACGAAAGGTACCTGTACAGTATGCCAAGCGGTTGGTAGGTAATAGGCAGTATGGTGGTGCCCGCCAGTACATTCCTCTCAAGCTTTTCGCAGCCAATGTGATGCCGATCATCTTTGCACAGGCATTGATGTTCATTCCTTTGGCTATCGTGCGCTACCAGAGTGAAGGTGCTTCATGGTGGGTTCAAGATATGATGAACAACCGAAGTCTGCTCTATAATGTGGTATATGTTATCCTGATTATAGCGTTTACATATTTTTACACAGCTATCACGTTGAATCCAACGCAGATGGCAGAAGATATGAAGCGTAATAATGGTTTCATTCCTGGGGTAAAGCCCGGACATGATACCGCCGAGTATATAGACACAGTGATGTCACGTATCACACTCCCGGGATCTCTGTTTATCGCGTTTATAGCCATTATGCCTGCACTCGCTGGCCTTCTGGACGTTCAAGACGCTTTCTCGCAGTTCTTTGGTGGCACGTCATTGCTGATTACCGTTGGAGTTGTTATCGATACGCTCCAGCAGATTGAGAGCTATCTGCTTATGCGCCATTACGACGGACTGTTGAATTCAGGTCATACTCGCGGCAGAAGTACTGTTAGCGCTTATTAATAAAGTCTTTTGGAATGCATATATTTCTTAAGACGGAAGATGAAATCGAACTGATGCGTAGAGCTAACCAACTTGTTGGTGCGACTCTTGCAGAAGTAGGTAAACATATCAAACCAGGTGTAACGACCCTCCAGTTGGATAAAATAGCCGAGGAGTTTATTCGAGACAATGGAGCTGTTCCAACGTTCAAGAACTTCCCGAATCCTTATGGAGAGCCGTTTCCCGGCTCAATTTGCACCTCGGTGAACGAAGTGGTAGTACATGGAGTACCGAGTGACAGAGTAATCTTGAAAGAGGGTGATATAATCTCTGTGGATTGTGGCACTCTGTTGGATGGATTTAATGGAGACAGTTGCTATACCTTTTGTGTTGGTGAGGTGAGCGATGAAGTCAAAAAACTTCTGAAGACAACCAAGGAAAGCCTTTATAAAGGTATAGAGCAAGCTCAGTTGGGAAAACATGTTGGAGATATAGGGGCAGCTGTACAGGATTTCTGCGAGGCAGAGGGCTATGGAGTGGTACGAGAACTCACCGGGCACGGCATCGGCCGAGAAATGCATGAGGACCCGCCCATTCCAAACTATGGCTCTCGCGGTAATGGAGTGATGCTCAAATCAGGGATGTGTATTGCTATCGAACCGATGATAACAATGGGTGAACGTAGCGTATGGATGTTGCCGGATAAGTGGAGCATTGTGACACGTGATGGCAAGCCTGCAGCTCATTTCGAGCATACTATAGCGGTCCGAAAAGGAAAAGCTGAGATTTTATCAACGTTTAAAGAAGTAGAACAACAAGAAAAAGGAATAAATTAATTATGTCAAAACAGTCTGCAATAGAACAAGATGGAACAGTAATAGAAAATCTTTCTAACGCAATGTTCCGTGTTGAACTTGAAAACGGAGTACAGATTATAGCAAACATATCTGGAAAGATGCGTTTGCATTACATCAAGATTCTTCCGGGTGATAAAGTTAAGGTGGCCATGAGCCCATACGACCTCACCAAGGGAAGAATAGAATTCAGGTATAAATAAACAATCATATAAGGTATCTTTAAGATATGAAGACAAGAGCATCATTAAAGAAACGTTCAGCTGACTGCAAGATTGTACGTCGTAAAGGTCGCCTGTTCGTTATCAACAAGAAAAACCCTAAGTTTAAATTACGCCAGGGCTAATGTTAAAAATATGCAAATCATCACGATTACGTATTTTAATTAGTAACTTTGCATGATTTTTGACAAAGGAAACGTTTAATTTTTATTAAAATTATTTATTCAATCAACAAATGGCAATAAGAATTGTTGGAGTAGATTTGCCCCAGAATAAGCGTGGCGAAATCGCATTGACCTATATCTATGGTATAGGTCGAAGTAGTTCAGCAAAGATATTGGATAAAGCCGGCGTAAGCCGTGACCTGAAGGTCAGTGAATGGTCTGACGACCAGGCAGCTAAAATCCGTGAAATTATCGGCGCTGGATTCAAAGTAGAAGGTGACCTCCGTTCGGAGGTTCAGATGAGCATCAAGCGCCTGATGGATATTGGCTGCTATCGTGGTGTTCGTCATCGTCTTGGTCTTCCTGTTCGCGGTCAGAGTACAAAGAATAATGCTCGTACCCGTAAGGGTAGAAAAAAGACTGTTGCTAACAAGAAAAAGGCTGTTAAGTAATTCATAGGAGGAAGTTAATTATGGCAAAAACAAAAGCAACATCAAAGAAGAAAAATGTAAGAGTGAGTGCTATGGGACAGCTTCATGTTCACAGCTCATTCAATAATATTATTGTATCACTTGCTAACAGCGAAGGTCAGGTTATTTCATGGTCGTCAGCTGGCAAGATGGGATTCCGTGGTTCTAAGAAGAACACTCCTTACGCAGCTCAGATGGCAGCAGAGGATTGTGCCAAAGAAGCGTTTGGTCTGGGACTTCGTAAGGTCAAGGCATATGTCAAAGGACCGGGCAATGGCCGTGAGAGCGCCATTCGTGCCGTTCATGGAGCCGGAATTGAAGTGACTGAAATCATTGACGTTACCCCACTGCCACACAACGGTTGTCGTCCTCCTAAGCGTCGTCGTGTGTAATTGGTGAGTTTGAATATACAATAGATTAAAAGCATAAAAAATTATGGCAAGATATATAGGTCCGAAATCCAGAATTTCACGCCGTTTTGGTGAACCCATCTTCGGTGCAGATAAGGTACTGACAAAGCGTAATTTTCCTCCAGGGCAGCACGGTAACGACCGTCGTCGCAAGCAGTCTGAGTATGGTATTCAGCTCGCTGAGAAGCAGAAGGCAAAATACACTTATGGTGTTTTGGAGCGTCAGTTCCACAATCTGTTCGTGAAGGCTTCCAAGAGCGGTGGCATTACTGGTGAAGTATTGCTACAGTTGCTTGAGAGCCGTCTGGATAACGTAGTATACCGTCTGGGAATTGCTCCTACACGTGCAGCTGCTCGTCAGTTGGTAGGTCACAAGCATATTACTGTAGATGGTCGAGTTGTTAACATTCCTTCTTTCTCTGTAAAGCCTGGCCAGATTGTTGGCGTTCGCGAGAAGTCTAAGTCTCTCGAAGCTATTGAGGGTGCTCTTGCAGGATTCAATCACAGCAAGTATCCTTGGCTAGAATGGGACGAACACACAAAGAGTGGCAAGTTCTTGCATACTCCTGAGCGTGAGGACATCCCCGAGAATATTAAGGAACAGTTAATCGTTGAGTTGTACTCTAAACAATAAATCATTAAATTAATGGCGATATTAGCATTTCAAAAACCTGATAAAGTAGTGATGCTGGAGGCATC
>JBMNUU010000024.1:0-52046 GCA_050946435.1 Prevotella sp. | reverse complement strand
CTTCCCATTTCGAACAGAGAAGTTAAGCCCGCCCGCGCCGATGGTACTGCAATGCAATGCGGGAGAGTAGGTCGCTGCCTATTTTGATAAAGGTCCCTGTTGGCAACTGCCGACGGGGACCTTTTTTGTGTTCTATTGTCGGCAGTACAATGGGCATGGTAGAGTTTTATAGGATAATATAGGGACTTATATAGAGAGATAAGGATTTATAGGAGAATAGGGATGAATAGAAATGCAATATTCCTGTTGCGTATAATGCAATAAGCTGTGGGGGAGCAGCGTTTTCTAAGTATGATGTATGGATATGATATTAAGAAATATCTGCTTCGGCTCTGGATTTGGATAAAGAGTTGGGGCAATACTCGAGGCTTTGGTGTACAGTCCCCTTGGGCTTATCAATTTATTCGCTATGTCATTTGTGAAAAATGTTCATATTATGCGTATGAAGCACTTAGCAAGATGTTTCCGGATACGGACGAATTGACCAGACGCTTATCCGAGTTATATTTTCGAATAGCCAATTACAGTCAGGCAAGGACATGGTGCTTCTGCTTAGATCAATGTGATATAAAGGCAGCATACGTGAAGCAGGGCTGCAGAACGAGCCGAATAGTAAAATGTATTGATGGATGCAGTGCTGAAGGGCCATTCCAGAGCGATGTTCTTGTCATGACATTGGATGGCGATTGGAAAAAGTTTTTCACCATGTTTGTATCCCAATTACAATCGACTTCTATCCTAATCATAGAAGATATTCACGTATCTAAAAAGGCATTGAATGCCTGGCGGTGGATGCAGAATAATGAGCGTACTGGGGTCTCTTTTGACCTCTACTATTGTGGTTTAATCTTCTTCGATAAGAAAATGTATAAACAGCATTATATGGTTAACTTATAGTTAAATGGTTTCAATTTCTTTTCATTTCTTTGAAAATATAGAGATTATTAACGTAAGTGACTAAAAATAGTGCTGAAATGTTTGGGAATTCAAAGAAATTGTTTATTTTTGCGCCACAAAATAAACAATCAAATAAAATTTAACGCTATGTATTGGACACTGGATTTGGCTTCTAAATTGGAGGATGCTCCATGGCCAGCAACAAAAGAAGAATTGATAGATTACGCTATACGTTCAGGTGCTCCGGCAGAGGTGCTGGAAAATTTACAGGAGATAGAAGATGAGGGCGATGTATACGACAATATTGAAGACATCTGGCCCGACTATCCAACAAAGGATGATTTCCTTTGGGACGAAGAAGAATATTAAGTTAAACATACATATTATATAGGCCGTTCTTTATTGCAAAGAACGGCTTTTTTGTATGCAATATTTTAGGGTATATCTCGTTATAGGAATGTGTTTAAACGCATTTGGATTATAATATTTTTACTGACAGGTGCTACGTTATCAAGTTATGCGCAGTATGACCCATCTTTTAGTCATTACTTTGATATGGAGACTTCGTATAATCCTGGAGCAGTGGGTAAGCAGCCGAAAATTAATGTGTCGGTTGCATATGCGCTCGATTTGGCAGGTTTTGAACACAATCCGCAAACGGCATACGCTTCAGCCGATATGCCTTTCTATGCTATGAAGACGTATCATGGCGCAGGCATTCAGTTTATGAACGATAAAATCGGACTCTTTACCCATCAAAAACTTGCATTGCAATACGCGCTTAAATTCAAGCTCTTTGGCGGACAAATGAGTGCCGGTATACAAGTGGGAATGCTCAGTGAAGGTTTTGACGGCTCCAAGCTCGATATTGAAGATTCCAGCGACCCGGCTTTTTCTACATCAGAACTTAATGGCAATGCCTTTGACGTTGGCGTCGGCATGTATTACACACGCAGAAATTTGTATGTGGGTGCTTCGGTGCAACATCTTACGGCACCATTGGTAAATCTGGGTGAGACCAATGAATTACAGATAGATAGGACTTATTATTTAACGGGAGGATACAATATTAAACTCCGCAACCCGTTTTTAACTATAAAGCCCGCATTCCTCGTACGTACGGACATGGTCGCCTATCGTGCGGATGTGACGGGTCGTTTGGTCTACACTAATGATGAAAAAGTGATGTATGGAGGTGTTGGTTACAGTCCCACTAATTCTGTAACGGTGATGGTTGGCGGTAACTTTCATGGCATCATGTTAGGTTATAGTTATGAGATTTATACTTCAGCTATCAATCCCGGCAATGGAAGCCATGAGTTGTTTATTGGCTACCAGCATGACATCAACCTTGTCAAGAAAGGCAGAAACCTCCATAAGAGCGTTAGAATATTGTAATATAGCATAGAGGGATATAGACAGATATATGAAAAAGAATTTAATCATAGCTTTATGCCTGTTGGCATCCACAGCAATGCTTTCCGGATGTTTCAGCGCTAAGTCGGCGTCGATTTCCGGAAAAGGTGGTGAGGTCGTAGGAGTGAGCGGCAAAACATTCTCAGAGCCTACTCCTTATGGCATGGTGCGCGTCGATCGAGGCTATCTGAAGATGGGCCTTGATGGACAAGATAGCCTGTGGGGCAGAAAGACGCCGGTGCGCGATATTTCCGTAGACGGCTTCTGGATGGACGAAACGGAGATCACCAATTCACAGTATAAGCAGTTTGTCATGTGGGTACGCGACAGCATTCTTCGCACTCGTCTGGCCGATCCATCCTATGGTGGCGACGAGACTTACATGATTACGGAGGATAAGTATGGAGACCCTGTGACTCCGCACTTAGACTGGAATAAGCGCTTGCCACGCAAACCCAACGAGGATGAGGAGCGTGCCATTGAAAGTCTGTACGTAACCAATCCTGTGACGGGTGAGAAGCTGCTCGACTATCGCCAGCTGAATTATAAGTACGAGGTGTATGATTATGTGACGGCAGCCCTGCGTCGTAACCGTTTAAATCCATCGGAACGTAATCTCAATACAGACGTTGACGTTGACCCTAACGAAGTGGTGATGATCAGCAAGGACACGGCTTATATCGATGATGAAGGCCGCATTGTGAGAGAGACTATCAATCGTGAATTGTCCGGCCCTTGGGACTTCCTCAATACCTATATTGTGAATATCTATCCTGACACGACGGTATGGGTTAATGATTTTCAAAACTCGGAAAACGAAACCTATCTTCGCAACTATTTTTCCAATGCGGCCTACAACGACTATCCTGTCGTTGGGGTGACTTGGGAACAGGCCAATGCCTTTTGTGCCTGGCGTACCGATTATTTGCTCAAAGGATTGGGAGGCGAGGCTCGTTATATCCAACGCTACCGCTTGCCTACCGAGGCAGAGTGGGAATATGCCGCCCGTGGAAGGAATCAGAACGAGTTTCCTTGGGAGAATGATGCGGTGGCCAACGGAGACGGATGCTTCTATGCCAACTTTAAGCCGGATCGTGGTAATTACACCAAGGATGGAAACTTAATTTCCAGTAAGGTTGCCAGTTATTCACCCAATACCAATGGCCTTTACGACATGGCCGGCAATGTAGCCGAATGGACCAGCACCATCTATACCGAGGCAGGTGTGGACGCCATGAACGACTTGAATCCTCAGCTCAAGTACAACGCTGCCAAGGAAGACCCTTATAAACTCAAGAAAAAAAGTGTACGCGGAGGCTCGTGGAAAGATCCCGAAAGCTACATTCGGTCCGCTTGGCGCACATGGGAATACCAGAATCAGCCTCGCTCATACATTGGCTTCCGCTGCGTTCGCTCGTTAGCCAATTCTATTACAGGTAAACAAAAAAGGAGATAAACATCATGTCAAATTATAGCAAATACAATTTGGTGTACCGTCTGCAGAAATGGATGGATACTGTTGCCGGCCAGACCTTCCTCAATTATGCTTACAGTTGGGGAGCCTCGATCGTTATTTTGGGTGCCCTCTTTAAGCTTACCCATCTTCCGGGAGCCAATATCATGTTGTTTATTGGTATGGGCACGGAGGTTCTCGTATTCTTTATTTCAGCTTTCGACCGCCCCTTTGACAAGACTGCCGATGGACGTGAGATACCAACCCGCATTACGGAAGAGTATTTGGAAACAGGAGTGGTGACCTATTCTAAAGATGGTGACAGAGCCACAGACAAGGGCACAAGTCAACCATCTGCAGTTTCAACTCCTCTTACACAGACTGCTGACGCTACTGCAGAAGGAGCCACCCCATCACCCAACTATGTGCCCCAGATGTCTGCCGAAGAGGCCGAAGCCTTTAATGAGGCTCAGTCTAACTATGTAGACGAACTCAACAAACTGGTTGAAACCTTGGAAAAGGTGAATGCTCAGAGCAGTCGTCTTACCCGTGATAGTGAGGAGATGGATAATCTCAACCGCACGCTTACAGGTATCAGCAGGGTTTACGAGATGCAGCTCAAAGGCGCCAGCCAGCAGATTGGAACTATTGACCAAATCAACGAACAAAGCCGAAAGTTGGCCCAGCAGATTGAGAAACTCAACCGAATATATGCTCGCATGATTGAGGCGATGACCGTGAATATGCCAGTGTCGGCTGCGAGAACAACTCCGGAAGCATCTGCTTCACAGACTCTGCAAGACAACGATTAATAGAGCCTTTGTCTCATCTATACGTTCCCATACTCCCCTATACAAAGAATAAATAGCAAATGGCAATAAAGAAAAGACCGATCAGTCCCCGTCAGAAGATGATCAACCTCATGTATATCGTCTTGCTGGCCATGCTTGCCTTGAACATCTCGACCGAGGTGCTCAATGGTTTTGCTGTGGTGGAGGAGAGTTTGGCCCGTACCACTGATAATGCATCGAGAGAGAATGTTGCGCTCTATGGTGATTTCAAGGACCAGATGGCAGCCAACCCGACTAAGGTGAAAGCCTGGTATGCTAAGGCTACCGATGTAAAGAACATGAGCGATTCTCTCTATAATTTTGCTCAGGAACTGAAGTTGGCTATTGTGAGGGAGGCCAATGGCGAGGAAGCCACTTTGGCCGATGCTGAGAACAACGACAATGTCGATGCAGCCGGTACGGTGATGCTCGCCCCGATTACAGGAAAAGGACAGATGCTCTACGATGCCATCAACTCCTTTCGCAGTCGTATTCTCAATTATATAAGCGACCCCGAGCAACGCAAACTCATAGCCAGCAGTTTGACGACGGCTGTCCCCAAGAAGGCCAACACTTTGGGTAAGAACTGGCAGGAATATATGTTCGAAAATATGCCCGTGGCCGCTGCTGTGACCTTGCTGTCCAAGTTGCAAAACGATGTGCGTCATGCCGAGGGTGAAGTGCTTCACACCTTGTTTTCCAACATTGATCTCAAAGATATTCGTGTCAATAAGCTTTCTGCCTTTGTCGTACCCGAGAAGACTACCCTTTACCCGGGAGAACGTTTTTCTGCCAGTATTGTGATGGCAGCAATGGACACCACCAAGCAACCCGAAATCTTTGTCAACGGCAGCAAGGTGAACACCAACAATGGCCAATACAGTTTTGCGGTCGGAGGTGTTGGCGAACATCAGTTCAACGGATACATTCTGATGCACAACGCGAATGGCGATATGCTCCGTCGTGATTTCAGCCAGAAATACAGTGTGATTCCTGTTCCCGGCGGCGCTACGTTGGCTGCCGATTTGATGAATGTACTCTATGCCGGCTTTAAAAATCCCATTAGCGTGAGTGTTCCGGGCGTACCACAAAATGCCGTGTCCGTGTCGATGAGCGGTGGCAACCTCAGTCCCCAGGGGGCTGGACGATATATCGCTGTTCCGTCAGCGGTCGGACGCGATGTCACGTTCACCGTTTCCGCACGTGATGGAGGTCGGGTACGTTCTTTCCCGCCATTTACGTTCAAGGTGCGTAAACTGCCCGACCCGACGCCATATATCGCCCTGGGATCCGACAGATACAAGGGTGGAGGTCTCTCCAAGGCCGGACTCATGAGTGCTTCACGTCTGAATGCGGCTATTGATGACGGCATCCTTGATATTCAGTTCAAGGTGACTGGCTTCTCTGTCGTGTTTTATGACAATATGGGCAATGCGGTCCAAATGGCGTCTGCCGGCGATAGCTTTACCGAAAGAATGCGTGGGCAGTTCCGCCGCTTGTCGCGTGGTCGCCGTTTCTATATCACGGAAGTGAAAGCTGTTGGGCCTGATGGCCTTGCACGAACGTTGCCCGGGGCAATGGAAGTGAAGGTGAGATGACGGGACGAAGCATTTAACAATAGAAAGAACAATCAATAGATGATGAAAAAAATATTTTTGGTGCTATTTATCGCTTGCCTCACATGGGATGCTGCAGCGCAGCCCAAGGCAAGGCGTGAGCAACAGGAGGCTGCAGCACGACAATCGAATAGAAACAATATGACCACGCGCGCTCAGATATCTTTCCCCACAGAGGCTAAGATGAACGAAGACGTGGTGTGGCGTCGTGACGTGTATCGTGAGTTAGATCTCAATGATGAAGCCAATGCGGGGCTTTACTATCCCGTAGAGCCTCTCGGTGCACAGATGAATCTATTTACCTATTTGTTCAAGCTCATCATGGCAGGCCCTCGTTACGGTGGCATCACAGCTTATTCTTATGATGTGAATACCGGGAATGAACGTTTTGAAGAGTCGCTGCGCATCAATCCTTTAAAGTTTCTGGACGACTATAATATCTATTACGAGCGCACCGACCGGGGAGTACACATTGATAACAGCGACATCCCCTCGCGCGAGGTAAAAGGCTATTTTGTCAAGGAAAGTGCTTATTATGACCAGGCTACGGCCACGTTCCACACACAGGTACAGGCCATCTGCCCCGTGATGTATCGTGAGGACGATCTGGGCGACGGTGTCACAAAGTACCCTCTGTTTTGGGTGAAGTATGACGAGCTGGCCCCATTCCTGGCCAAGCAGACCATTATGACCAGCAACCTCAACAACGCGGCTACTATGAGTCTTGACGACTATTTCACGTTGAACGCCTATAAAGGTAAGATTTACAAAACCAACAATATGCTCGGACACACCCTTGCCCAGATAGCCGGAGGAGATACCGCCAAGCTATCTAAGGAGCAATTGCGCATCGAGCATGAAATTAGTAAATTCGAGAATGCCATGTGGGGCGACCAGGCACGCAAAGATTCGCTCGATTCCATCGCTGGTTTGGATAAGAAACAGAGAAAGGCTTTTAGGAAAAACCGTCGTGCCGGTGGCAGCAGTAAGAGAGTAAAGGTGAAAAACCGCCGTCGTTCGTCCAATACTACCAGTGGCTCGTCAGCCCGTGTTACTGTTCGCCGTCAGCGCCATTAATCCGTCTTCAGTATTATAAGACGGTGATTTTCGATTGGCGAAAGCGTTTATTCTATACAATGTAATCAATAAATCAATTTATGAAGAAGTATTTATCTCTTATGTTGCTTGCTGTGTCTATGATGTTTGCGCAGCAAGCTAATGCACAGTTGAAGTTCGGAATAAAGGGCGGACTCAGCGTTTCAAAGCTAAGTTTCGACAAAGAAGTTTTCGACAGTAACAATCGCACCGGATGGCACTTGGGACCGACGGTGAAATTATCCTTCCCAATACCTGCACTTAGTGTGGATGCTTCTGCACTCTATGAGCAACGCTCTTCAAAAATGGAGGATAACACGACACAAAGCGGTGAAACCACGGTGAAACAGCAGGCAGTGATCATCCCTATCAATCTGCGCTATGGATTTGGTCTTGGCAGTCTGGCCAGCCTATTTGTCTTTGCCGGTCCTCAGTTTGGTTTTAATGTAGGTGATAGGGATTTTTCATGGACCAGCAAAGAGAATTACGAGAACACTTTCCAATTGAAGAAGTCAAACCTTAGCATTAATGTGGGTGCAGGTGCTTCGCTTATCAAGCATTTGCAGCTCACTGCCAGCTACAATATTGCTACAGGTAAGACGGGTGAGGCCAAGGTGTGGAACGTTGCCGAGAACACTTTTAAAGAGATTACGAGTGGCAAGATGAACTCCTGGGAGGTTTCTTTGGCCTATTTCTTCTAACAGCAATTTTATCCAAGCATAGTAAGATGCTTGTTTCTCATGGTTTTGGGATGGTATGAACTGTCCCAAACAGCATTAGATACTTGGACGGAGGCACGGTACGTGCATCCGTTTTTTTGTCGACTTTCGGCCAATCAATAAGCAGAAGGCATGGTAATGATGGTGGACGTACGAGCCGTACGCTTCCTACTTTACACCTCTAATTCTCATGCGTTCCCCATTCCTACGGAATTATTATTCATGCTAAATAAGCAGACAAAAGGTCTCAAATCCTGCGTTTTCTCGAAAACGAACACACGTTGATATGGAAAAACGCAAATTTGAGTTACTTTTGTAACTGCCTGTTATGTAGTTGATTATGTGTCGGGCGTATTTTGTCTAAAATTCTAGGTTCACTGGAAGCCTGCCGTTCAATATGGAATGGCAACGCGGTTGCGTTGTAACGACCTTGCGATACGGCCTTGGAGGGCTTGCGGTTGAGCCTTAGGCGGTGTGCGGATAGGCCCTAATCGCTTTACCATTCACTTTTTAAAAGCGAAAGAAAGCGCAATTTTTTTCAAAAAGCAGAGATTTCCTCTCTGTAACAAGAAAATGAACAGGCACTTTTTTGGACCAATAAACTTGACAATCCCAAGCGATTGACACAGTTGTATGCCCCATGCATATTTGTGAATAAAACGACATTTCTATGTCTTTAACCTTTATCGGGGGAACGCACTTTCTTCTAATAATTATAAAAATTACAAGTTTGGTGGTTTATAATTTTGCTTAATACATATTTTGGCACTATCTTTGCATTATTAAGAAATAGAAGAATTAAAATCGGACCTTTTTCCGATAGGGATAAACATAGCAAAACAATATGGAAATTATTAAAGATAAGAAATTCGGTGGCGAGCGTCCTTTGTTCGCTGCGAAAAACGTTAGTCTTGAAAATATTGAGATTGTAGACGGAGAATCAGGCATCAAGTGTTGTGAGAATATCAAATGTAACAACTCTCGTTTTTACGGTAAATACCCCTGGTGGCACGTAGACCACAGTGAGATAACGAATTGCTACTTCGCCGAAGGCAGCCGCTCGGCTATTTGGTATAGCAATGATATGGTGATGAAAGACAGTGTCATCGATGGCCCCAAATTCTTCCGCGAAATGAAAAACCTCGAACTGGAGAACGTAAAGATAAACGATGCCGACGAGACTTTCTGGAAGGTTGACGGCCTGAAACTCAAGAATGTGGAGCTCCATCAGGGCACCTATCCGTTTATGTTTTCCAAAAACATCTACGTAGACGGATTGAAGAGCGATGCCAAGTACGTATTCCAATATTGTGAGAATGTGGAAGTGCATCATGCAAAGATTACCACAAAGGACTCTTTTTGGGAGTGTGACAACGTGACAGTTTACGACTCAGACCTTAACGGAGAGTATCTTGCCTGGCATTCCAAAAACATCAGACTCGTGCGTTGTCATATCAGTGGGGAGCAGCCTCTCTGCTATATGGACAACATAATCCTCGAGGATTGCACCTTTGATGCGGCTTGTGATCGTGCCTTTGAGGACTGTTCCCATGTGGATGCTCAGATAAAAGGAGCCATTACCAACATCAAGAATCCGATTTCGGGCCGTATCGTGGCCGACAAAATAGGTTCAGTGACTTATGACGAGAACGCCAAGGGTCACGATTGTGTGATCGAGGAGCGCTCATAGATGTATAGCTGAGCTCTTCCCACTTCTGCGTGGAGAGATGAAGTTCGTCTTTTTTAGCTCCCCATGGCTTCATGTGCTTTTGCACATTAACGGCTGTATTGCTTTTTTTCAAACCTTATTTTAATACATTATGACCAAGTACAATTTCGACAAACTCGTCCATCGCCGTCACACCGGCTCTGTCAAGTGGGATGAAATTCCAGAGGAGGCACTGCCGTTCTGGGTGGCAGATATGGATTTCGAGGTGGCGCCGGCCATCAGGGAGGCACTTGCAAAGCGCGTAGAACATGGCGTTTTCGGCTATACCCAAGTAGACGACAGCTATTATGAGGCGTTGATTTCATGGTTTTCGCGTCGCCATCAATGGACCATTCAACGTGAGTGGGTGATCTATACCATTGGGGTGGTGCCCGCCATCAGCTGCACTGTTAAGGCTCTCACACTGCCCGGTGAAAAAGTTTTGATACAAACACCGGTCTATAACTGTTTCTTTTCCTCCATCCGCAACCAGGGATGCGATATTGCTGAGAACGAGTTGGTCCGTACGGGCGACACCTACACGATAGACTGGGATGATTTTGAGGCGAAGTGCGCCGATGAGAAAACCACAGTCTTCCTGCTCTGCAACCCCCACAACCCTGTAGGGAGAGTGTGGACTCGCGATGAGCTGGCGCGTATGGGGGAAATTTGCGCGAAGCATCATGTACGTGTTGTGAGTGACGAAATCCATTGTGAATTAGTGATGCCAGGTTTCACATTCACACCTTTTGCCTCGGTCAATGACGTGAATCAGGACAACTGCGTTGTTTTCAACTCGCCGTCGAAGAGTTTTAATATCGCCGGTCTTCAAATCGCAAATATTATTTGTAAGGACGTGGAAATGCGTCGTCGCATTGATCGAGTGGTTAATATCTATGAAGTGTGCGATGTCAACCCGTTTGGGCCGATAGCCCTAAAGGCTGCATACAATGAGAGTGAAGATTGGCTCGATGAACTCAACTTGTATATTGCCGATAACTATAAATATCTCAAGGAATATCTTGCCGAGCATCTGCCAAAGATAGAGGTTGTCAAGCTTGAAGGCACCTACCTGGCGTGGGCGGATATTTCTAAACTTGGAATGACAAGTGGAGAAGCTGCCCGGAGATTGCTCGAAGAAGGGAAAGTGTTTTTCACCGACGGCACCGCTTATGGAAAAAAAGCTGGAGAGGGCTATCTGCGCATTAATCTTGCTTGTACACGCGCCTTACTGAAAGAGGGATTACAGCGTATGGAGAAAGTGCTGGGCGATCACGCTTCATAGACGAAAAAGTAGCAATTTTATGTATGCAAAGAGCATCCGGATGGGCCTGCCAGGGCGTGCAGGACTGTCCGGATGTTTTGTTTCCTATGGTATTTGGTTTTTACTGATATCCTTGTGGGTATGAAAAAGAGACGACCAATATTTTTGTGCTGGAACGGGGGATAATGCACTGACACATAGCTACATTTATGCTTTTTTGTGCTTTAATTATGACTTTAATTTGCATTCTTTTGAGGTTTTGTAATGTCGGTGAGGCTGTTTGGTTGCACGCAAACGTATTAATTTGACACAAAACTGAACAATACTTGGCAAATAAATCTTCTACATTTGCCCACATTCTAATACGGATGATATTGTTTTATATATTTATCTCATAACTAACTTAAATGAAGATGGTGAAATTGACAATGAGAAGGAAGCCATTTTTTTTGGCAGGATTCCTCGTCGCGACAGTTGGTATGTCGTGTCCGGTGACATCCTCGGCAAAGAAAATGAGTACCTCGGCAGAACTGGTTACACAACAGAATCAGGTGCCGGTTAAAGGATTGATCGTTGATGAAAATGGAGAACCGATAATTGGTGCAAGCGTGAAGGTGAAAGGCACGTCCAATGGTGCGATTACCGATTTGGATGGACGTTTTTCCTTGAATTGCAGTAAGAACGCAACCCTGGTTATTTCTTATGTGGGATACTCCGGTATGGAGGTTCGTGCAGATGGAGATTTAAGTCGAATCGTCTTAAAAGAGGACCAGGAACTCTTGAACGAGGTGATTGTAGTCGGTTATGGTACCACAACCCGTAAAAGTGCGGTGGGTGCTGTGGACCAGATTAGAAAAGAAATGTTTGAGGACCGTCCTGTGGCTGATGCCACGATGGCTTTGCAGGGTGCATCGCCTAATGTGATCATACAGCGTCGTAACCACGACCCCAACCACGAGACAAACAACTTCAACATTCGAGGTATTAATACCACAACCGACAATACCCCTTTGTATGTTATCGACGGATTGGTAACGGATGCTACAGCCTTTAACAGGCTTAATCCTAATGACATCGATAATATTTCCATATTGAAAGATGCCGGAACGGCAGCCATCTACGGGTCCAGATCTGCAGGTGGTGTTGTTTTGGTAACAACGAAGAGTGGTAAGAAAAACCAGAAAGCTACCGTGAAACTCAATGGTATGGTAGGTTGGAACGTTACCAATTATTTGTTTGATGCTGTTCCGGGATACCAAAATGCGATTCTCACGAATATGCAGTATACGAATGTCGGGAAAGCTCCTGTATTCTCGCAAGATCAGATTATGGACTTCTACAATCATCTGAGCGAGGAGAATTGGGCCTACCGTCAGATCTACAAGAATAGTATGCAGCAGAATTACAATGTGAATGTATCGGGTGGTACCGACAAGACCACTTACATGGTGTCTGCGGGATACTTTGACCAGGGCAACAACTATAACGTGAAAAATCAGCGCCTCGGCGTGCAACGTTATAATTTCCGTACAAACCTCTCAACAGAGATCGGACGGTTTAAATTGTCGGCCATTATGGACTACACGCGCCACAATTCCAGAAACACGACTGCCGGTAACATTGACATTGATGCCAGCCGTGTCCCTGCATGGTATACGGAGAAGATTGTTGCAGACGATGGTCGATATTTGCTGACTCCGACTCTGGGCGAATACAACACCTTGGGCGAGTTGAACAAAGGTGGATATGACAAGTATCGCAGCAACTACTTGACGACTAACTTCAGCGTGGACTATAAAATCATGGACGGCTTGAAACTGCGTGGCGTTTTTGGCGCAAACATTGTCACTGAAAACCGCCAGACGCGAAACCGCCCACAGACCTATTACCGCCATGAGTCTGACACGGAGCCGGTACCGCAAAGGGCAAGTGACAATAAGAGTGAGAATTGGAATAACAACTATTACCGATTGAACTCTCAGCTTCTGTTGGATTATGTGAAATCCTTTGGACTGCACAATGTGAATGCTATGGTGGGTTTGACGAATGAGTCTTATACCCGTACGTCAAATTCTATCACGAAGTTATATGTTGACGAACTGGGACAGCCTACTTCCACCACGACGGGAACGATAGGTAATATAACCGGTGGGACGTCTTTCGAAAGTAATTCTCGCACGAGTATCAACTCGGTCATTGGCCGTTTTGGTTATAATTGGCATGAGCGTTATTACGGAGAGTTTACCTTCCGCTATGACGGTTCTTCAAAGTTCCACAAGGACTATCGCTGGGGTTTCTTCCCATCAATTTCTGCCGGTTGGAGAATGTCTGAGGAATCATGGATGAACGACTATCGAGAGAAAGTTGGAGAATTGAAGCTCCGCGGCTCTTGGGGTGTTCTTGGAAACCAGGCTGTGGGCAACTATGACCGTTTTACGAAGTACAACATGTATTCAAACGGTTATGTGTTCAACAACGAGGTAGTTTCGAGCGCAGGGTTTAACCTTGGCAAGAAAGATTTAACCTGGGAAAAGACGTCTACGTTTAATATCGGACTCGATGCCTCATTCTTCCAAAATAATTTGGTGTTGACGTTTGATTATTTTATGCAGCGTACGACCGATATTCTTCAGAATCCACAGGTACCGAGTGTGTTTGGTACCAGCATGCCGAAAGATAATTTAGGCGAAATGAAGAATCATGGCTGGGAGTTCTCTTTGAATTATAGAGCAAAGACGGGTGACTTCAATCATTATCTGACATTCAACATAGCAGATAGCCGTAACGAAATGGTTAAGTTTCCTGGATACGAGCAAGTCAGTGTAGGCGATGAAAACGGAACGTTGATTCGAGAGGGTGAGCCGTTTAACGTATACTACGGATGGGAAACCGACGGTATCTTCCAAAGCTATGATGAGATTGCAAACTCTGCCCTTCCTGAAGGAGCGGTTTCGGCAGCAGTGTCTGGCGATAAAGGAGACATCTCTCCCGGAGACTGGAAGTTTAAAGACCAAAATCATGACAACGTCATTGATGCCAAGGACTACGTGATTCTTGGTGACCCCTTCCCACACTATACCTATGGTTTCAACTATAATATAGAATGGAAAGGATTGGAACTCGGAATGTTCTGGCAGGGCGTTGGCAAACGTACGATGTTCCTGCGCGGTGAAATGGTGGAGCCATTCCACGCAGGCTATTCGCTAACCATCTACAAGCACCAGTTGGATTTCTGGACGCCCACAAATACTGATGCGCGTTGGCCGCGTTTGGCTGTTCAGGGATCTAATGCAGATAAAAACAACTGGGGTAGGCCCGCCGATTACTTCTTGCTTAATGCAGCCTACCTCCGCCTAAAGAATCTCATGCTCGCTTATACTTTGCCGAAAGCATGGACGCAGGTCGTAGGCCTGGAAAAGGTGAGAGTGTATGTCAATGCACAGGACTTGTTTACGTTTACGAAGAATGACTTCATAGATCCGGAGTCTTCAGACCGAGATATAAATATGAGGATTGGAGGCGGTAGTTCCTCTGGTAGGCAATACCAACCGTCCAGATATTTTGGCTTCGGTTTCGATGTTGAATTCTAATGTAGAAAACCAATAATGATATGAAACTAATAAAATATATAACAATTTCTGCCGTGGCTGTGGCAATGTTGGGTAGTTGCAACGACTTGGAACAGCCACCAACGAACCAATATACGGATGCTAATTTCTGGACTCCGGAAAGGGCAGAGTATTTGGTTAATATGGCCTATGCGCAAATGTATGATGCCGGAAAAATGTGGCGTGACGAATCGTTGAGTGACAATATATGCGAAACTCGCGGAGGTAATATCTACGATATCCGTAAAGGCAACGCTCTGCCCACATTGGGCCGTTTTAACGATGAATGGCGAAACTTGTACGGAGGTATCAAAACCTGTCACGTGTTCCTTGATAATGTAGAGGGCCAGAACATCGAAGAAGGAGTGAAAGAAAGACTGAAGGCCCAGGTACGCTTTGTTCGCGCTTATCTGTATTTCCGTTTGACCAATTTCTATGGTGACGTTCCGTTTTTCACCAAAGACATTACGCTGGAAGAATCTCATACGATAGGTCGTACTGCACGAAGCGAGATCATCAAATTTATTCATGAGGAAATGGAGGCTATTATTCCTCTGCTTCCTACCAAGCAGGAAGCTGTTCCGGGAAGAATCACCAAGGGAGCTGCTGCAATGCTGGATGCTCGCGCATACTTGTATGATTCCGATTGGGCTAAGGTAGAAAGCATCTGCCGCAATTTCATGAATGGAACTTATGGAAAATACGCCTTGTTCCCCTCTTATGCCGGACTATTCCAGGTGGAGAATGAGTATAATGAGGAGATAATCCTTGAACGTGGTTATCTTGAGAAGTCTATCACATGGGCAGAGGATATGCAGGATATGGTGACTTACAGTGTCGGTTCCCGTACGCCGGATGTGCTTCCTGTTCAGAGCTTAGTGGATAATTACATGATGTTGAGCGGTTACAGCATTGATGAGGCGGGCACAGATTATGACCCGACTGATCCTTACAAGAATCGCGACCCACGTATGGAAGCCACGATTATCTATGATGGTTACGAGTGGAACAAGAATGCTGCAAATTGGTATTATAAACCATTTATTAACCTTGATAGAGTGGTGTTCGAGAATGGTTATTACCAGGCTAAGCATCCTGATGCCGTTGTTACGGATACCTATAAGGAAGACAAGAACGGCTATTCAAGAACAGGCTATGGCACCCGGAAATGGTTTTCTCCGCAGGATGTTCTCGATTGGAACTCTGGCTTGAATATTATCATGATGCGTTATGCTGATGTGCTGCTCATGTATGCTGAGGCCATGAATGAGCAGGGCAAGATGACCGAAAGCGTATGGAATGAGACGATACGTCCGATTCGGAAGCGTGCGGGCTTCACGTCTGCCAAGGCTTTGAACTATCCTACGTATGGCGATATGCGTGAGACACTCCGCAAAGAGCGCCGTTCGGAATTGGCAATAGAAGGATTGAGATATTATGACATTGTGCGCTGGAAGGCTGCTGATAAATATCTCAATGGTACGGTTAAAGGCGCAGGCTTCACCACTTGGACAGACCACTATGTGTTTAATGATAAACGCGACTATTTGTGGCCGGTTCCACAAGACCAGTACAATCTTAATCCTAATTTAGGGCAAAATCCGGGTTGGACATCCGAGTTGTCAGACAAATAATTAAAACAACAAATAAATAAAAAATTGATGATTATGAAAACAAAAATATTTCGTGTATTGTTGCTCATGGTGTGTGCAATACCTTTCGTTTCATGTACGGAGGAAATGGAATGGAAAGACTCCGCAGTATCTGCTCCGAGCGGTTTGATGGCACCGGAAGACAATAAGGCTGTTACGTTGCAGTCGTCAGCAACGGCTTCTCTTGTTTTTGAATGGGGAATATCTCAATCGGAAGACGGTGGTGCTCCAATGTACGAGGTTGTCTTCGATAAGGAGGGAGGAGACTTCTCGGAGCCTCTGTATAAGGTGGCAGCTGATTTGGGCGGCTCTTTGAACAAGGCAACTGTTCTGCATAAGACTTTAAACCGTATTGCCGGCATGGCAGGTGCAGCTTCTGGTGAGACCGCAAACGTTCAGTGGACGGTGTTTGCCTATCGTGGTTTGAACAAAGCCGTGGCTGCAGAGACGAGACATCTTAAGCTGACACGTTTCTTTGGCTTTGATGAACTTCCCGGTGCACTTTATGTTATCAATAGTGCTGAGGACAGTCCTGTAGCTTGTGGCTCTCCTGCCAATGGTGAGTTCGAAGTATTTGTGAAACTGGATGCTGGAAAGAAATTCTATTTCAACAGTAAGGCTGATGGAAAGGGAACTTCTTATTCTATCCAAGATGACAAGGTTATCGAAGGCGATAAAGGATTTTCTGTTTCTGAAAGCGGCGTATATCGGATGTATATGGACTTTAACGTAGCCTCACTTACAAAATTGATAAAAGTGGAAAAGGTTGTTTTGTATTTCTGTCCGGACGACGCAGAGACAATCGAAATGCCTTATGTAGGCCAGGGTGTATTCTCCGGAACGGGAGTTGTTTCCTTCAAGCAAGAAGGATGGGGACGTGACCAGCGCTACAAGTTCCACATGTATTATGGCGACGGCTCTATGCAAGTTTGGGGAACAAAGAACAACACAGACTCTACACCCAATGGTGCAGATCTGTCGGATCCCTACTATTATATCGCTGAGACGCCTAACAATCAATGGGACCAGAAATGGAAGTTCGACAATAAGTTTGATGGTGGCGAAGACGGTCCTACACCTGGTGTAAAGACGAAGTTGAGTATGATTTTCAACGTTGCTAATTATACGCATCATGTTGAATTGCCATAACAATTTTAAACGAGATTAGACAATATTATTGAAAGGCGGACGTTTTGTCTAAAAAATGTCCGCCTTTATAAGAAGGACAGAGCCTATCCGTAGGCTCTGTTTTACCAATTTATAACATAAATTTTTGCTATATGAAATTACGTCACTTATCTTTTTATACATTGCTTTTAGTACTGTCCTTGTTTCAAGGTTGTGGCTCATCGAATTCGGATCCTGATGTACCGGATACCCCGGAAACACCGGATAAGCCTTCCAAACCAGACGATGGAAAGCCTACGACGGATTGGCAGGAACAGGCTTCCAAGAGTACCCAGTCGTTTGTCGACCTCTATTGGAATAGTAAAAGAAATTTCTTCAACTATTATCCGGGTAAGGACGACGGGATTAGGGAATCAGGGCAATATTGGCCTCAGGCGCATGCTATGGATGTGTTGATAGATGCTTATATCCGCACAGGAGATGACAAGTGGAAGACCTATTTTGACAAGTGGTATGTCGGGGTTAAACAGAAAAGCGGAGGAAGCTATTTCAACAATTATGTTGATGATATGGAGTGGATATGCCTAACCATGATTCGCTTGTATGAAAACACGAAGGAGGACAAGTATTTGGACACGGCTGTATCTCTGTGGAACAAGATCAATTCAAACTGGAACACACAGGGCGGTGGCGGTATTGCCTGGAAACAAACCATGCAAGAGAGTAAGAATGCATGCTCTAATGGCCCTGCCGGCATCATTGCGGCACGATTGTATCAGTTGAAAGGTGATAAAGCGGATTTGGAATGGGCACAGAAAATATACAATTGGCAGAGCAACAATCTCTATAACATAGAGTCTGGTGCGGTCTACGATAACTTAAATGCCCAAACCGGAGTAGTTAACAAGGATTGGATCTTTACATATAATCAAGGCACTTATATGGGAATGGCCTATGAGTTGTATAAGATTACTGGGGAAGACTATTATTTAACCAGTGCCCGTAAGGCTGCAACCTATTGCATAAATAACCTCATTGATACCAAAAACAAGATATTGAAAGATGAAGGCAATGGAGATGGTGGCTTGTTCAAGGGCATCTTTATTCGTTATTTTGTAAAGCTGGTATTGGAAAAGGATGTCTATGACTCTGTCCGCAAGCAATATGTGGAATTCTTCAACAACAATGCCAAGGTGCTTATGGAAAAGGGTACCGGTGATAATTACTTATATAGCACAAATTGGGCAGTTCCGGGTACGATGGATAATGATATGCCAACACAGGTTAGTGGTTGCACAATGATAGAGGCTAAGGCTCTCTACGAAAGGGAAATCGCTAAATAAACGGTTGCCGATAGGCGTGTTATTATGTGCATTTAATGATTCTCGAGGGAGGTGACAGTATTCACTCTCCCTCGAGATTGTTTTATAAGGGGTAGATGTTGAGTTGGGGACTGTAACTACATTGCCCAAGATGGTATTATAAGTTGTTAAGGCAGTCTATGATATGCTGTGTTGCACCGGAACGATTTTTGACAAACATTCCGGCCTTATCACCGCTTTGTTTTAGGAAGTCGGCATCATCATTGAAGCGGTCCATCAGTTTCGCAAATTTCTGATAGTCGTCAACCTCGAATCCTCCTTCTTCCACAAGCAATCCTTGTGCTTCCTGAAATTGCTTGTTATTGGGGCCGAAAATCACAGGAATGTTCCATACTGCGGCTTCCAATACATTGTGGATACCTGCGCCAAAGCCTCCACCGACATACGAAACGCTACCATAGTGGTAGATGCTCGAGAGCAGACCGAAGCAATCAATGATAAGGCAGTCTGCATCTTTAATTTCTTCTTCTGTTGTTACAGAATAGCGCACGACTTTCCGATTGAGCTTAGAGAGGATTTGTTTCATGTGTTCTTCGCCAATGACGTGGGGGGCAATGATGATTTTCCAATCCTTATGCGTATTGAAATATTTGATGAAGATATCTTCATCGGGGCCCCATGACGACCCTGCCACAAACACTTTGGATTGCTGTTTCGGGTCGTCTCCCACAAAGGCCTCGACCAATGGAAGCTGTTTACTGGCCTCTTTGATTTGAAGCACACGGTCGAAACGGGTATCGCCCACTACCGTTGTACAGTCAATTCCAATCTGGTGTAACAGTTCACGGCTTATTTCGTTTTGTACAAAAAAGTGGGTAAAGCAGTTCAATACCTTTTTATATCCTCGCCCGTACCACCGGAAAAATACCTGATCTGGGCGGAATATGCTCGATACACTATAGGTAGGAACTCCACGATGTTTTAAAATGTGCAGATAGTTATACCAGAATTCATATTTGATGAAAAACGCCTTTTCCGGTCGTATCAGTCTCAGGAACTTGCGCGAATTTCTGATATTGTCGAGAGGGAGATAGCAGCAGATGTCTGCTCCTTCATAATTCTTTCTTACTTCGTAACCCGAAGGCGAGAAAAAGGTTAGAAGGATTTTGTATTCAGGATGTTCTTTCCTGATGCGCTCGATAAGTGGACGGCCCTGTTCGAATTCGCCCAAAGAGGAAGCATGAAACCAAATATATTTGGCGTTTGGCTCCACTTTCTCTTCCAAAATGCGAAAGGCATCGTGTTCACCTTTCCACATCGTTTTTACTTTCTCGCTGAACAAGCTGGTCACCCATACACCGAGTGTATATATCCAAATAAAGACTTGATACATATTTCAGTCAGAACTCTGTGTTTTAATGATGCATTAAAACAACATTATTCACCGGATGGTAACACCTCGATGGCTTTCTTCATACGTCTGATAGTTTCTTCCTTACCCAGGAAAGCCGAAATATCGAACATTCCGGGGCCTTTGCCGATGCCCACGAGGGTCAGTCGGAATGCATTCATGATGTCGCCCATCTTATAGCCTTTGTCTTCAATCCATTTCACAACAACGGTCTCCTGTCCTTCAACGGAGAAGTCTTCGATGTCCTTGAGCACTTCCATGAGTTCACTCATTTGCTGGGGTGAATAGGGCTTCCACCGCTTTCTGGTGGTCTTCTCATCGTATTCGGTCGGAGCAATGAAGAAGAACGAACATAGTGGCCACAGCTCTTTCACGAAGCTCACACGCTCTTTCATCATGTGTACAACAGCCTTGACTCGGTCGAATGACTCATTCACACCGTTGTTGGCCACAATAGCGGCAAACTCGCGGGCTATCTCATCGTCGCTCTTGCGCAGCATATATTCATGGTTAAACCATATTCCTTTCTGATAATCGAACTTGGCACCGCTCTTCGAACATTTCTCGATGTCGAAAGCCTGAACCAATTCGCTCAAGCTGAAAAGCTCTTGCTCGGTGCCGGGGTTCCATCCAAGCAACGCCAGGAAATTAATCACAGCTTCCGGGAAATACCCACTCTCGCGATAGCCGGAGCTTACCTCGTCGGTCTTGGGGTCGTGCCATTCCAAGGGGAATACGGGGAATCCCAATCGGTCGCCGTCACGTTTAGACAGTTTACCCTTGCCCTCGGGCTTTAATAGCAATGGCAAATGGGCGAAGCGAGGCATGGTGTCTTCCCACCCGAAAGCCTGATAGAGCAGCACATGGAGTGGTGCGCTGGGCAGCCATTCCTCGCCACGAATCACATGCGTGATTTCCATCAAGTGGTCATCCACGATGTTGGCCAGGTGATAAGTGGGCAGCTCGTCGGCACTCTTATAAAGCACCTTGTCGTCCAGAATGTCACTCTTCACGTGTACCTCACCGCGAATCATGTCGTTGACAACGATATCCTGTCCCGGCTCCGTCTTGAAGCGAACGGTATATTGTGTGCCATCAGCAATGAGTTTCTCCCATTCGTCGCGTTCCAACACCAGAGAGTTGCGCATCTGCAAGCGTGTGGAGGCATCATATTGGAAGTTTCGAATCTCCTCACGCTTCTTTTGTAGTTCTTCAGGTGTGTCGAAAGCATAATAGGCTTTGCCGGTCTCAATAAGCTGTTTGACGTATTGCTTGTAAATATCGCGACGTTCGCTTTGACGATAAGGACCGTGATCGCCACCAAATCCTACTCCTTCGTCAAACTTGATGCCTAACCATTGAAAGGCCTCAAGAATGTAATCTTCAGCTCCGGGCACAAAACGGTTAGAGTCGGTGTCTTCAATGCGAAACACCAAATCGCCGCCATGCTGACGGGCAAAAAGATAATTAAAGAGTGCTGTTCGCACACCGCCAATATGTAAGGGGCCTGTTGGACTGGGGGCAAAACGTACCCGTACTTTTCTTTCTGACATATTATTAATACTGATTTTTTGCAAAATTAATATTTTTTTTCGAGTTTGACGTATTTATTTAGTATTTTCGCAGTGTAATCAAGAGAATAGGAAACGGATATGAGCATCATTGAAAATATTCAGAATCAGGAAGGACATTATTGGCGTAACGTGACAACCCGTATCATTTTCGTTGTCTTAGCTACTGTCTTAATTGTGTGGTTTATGCCCCGCAGCGAGGGAAAGCATTTCGCCTACGAAGTGGGGGAGCCTTGGCACTTTGGTACGGTGATAGCCAAGTATGACTTCCCGATTTACAAGACCGAAGAAGCTTTGACAAAGGAGAAAGACTCACTGCTTAAGGAGTTTCAACCCTATTATACCTACGACCACCACACGGAAAGCAAAAACATCACAAGATTTAAGCAGGATTTTGCTGACGGACTGCCCGGTATGCCGGCCTCCTATAAAGATATTATTATCGACAGGCTGCACAGGCTTTATCAGGCGGGTATCATGGAAACTCCAAACTACAACAGCATCGCCAAAGCCGACACATCCGGTTTGATACGCGTTATATTTGGAAAAAATGCCGAAAGTATTGTCATCAACTGTGTATATTCCACAATGTCGGCTTATGAGCAGGTTATCAACGATGAGACTTTAGCAGCCGGAAAGAGTGAACTTCAGCGGCTTAATCTCAATAATTACATAGAAGCCAACCTCATATACGACAAGGAACGCACGGAGACGGCCAAAAACGACCTGCTCAGCGGAGTCTCCCCCGCCAGTGGAATGGTGATGGCCGGACAGAAGATTATCAGTGTGGGCGATATGGTAACCGAATACAATTACCGTGTACTCACATCGTTGGAAAAAGAGATGGAGAGGCGCAGTGCCACAAAATCGCAGATGACCAACAATTTTATCGGCAATATATTGTATGTCCTCATCCTTGTGGTGGCGTTTACGTTCTATCTGGGATTGTTTCGCAAGGACTATTTCTCCAAGCCTCGCAGCATAACGATGCTTTATGCCTTCATCACGATATTCCCCATTATGGTTTCGCTCATGATGAAGCACAGCTATTTCAATTTCAGTGTCTACATCCTTCCTTTTGCGCTCATCCCTATATTTGTGAGGGTCTTCATGGATTCCCGAACGGCCTTTTTCACCCATATCATCACAGTGCTGATATGTGCGGCGGCGGTGAGGTTCCAATACGAATTCATCATCATGCAGACGGTGTCTGGACTGGTAGCCATCTATTCGTTGCGAGAGATGTCCTCACGGTCTCAGGTTTTCAAGACGGCCGTGTTGGTGTTTCTATCCATGAGCATCACCTATTTGGCCATCAAGCTCATGCAGAGTGGCGACGACTTCACGCTCGACACCAGCATATACTATCATTTCCTCATCAATGCCGTGCTGGTATTGCTGGCCTATCCGCTGATGTTCTTGGTGGAGAAAGCGTTCGGCTTTATTTCTGTCATCACCCTCATCGAATTGTCTAACACCAACAAAGGCTTGCTCCGCAACCTCAGTGAGGTGGCGCCGGGCACTTTCCAACATTCCATCACGGTGGGCAATCTGGCTTCGGAGATTGCCAACAAGGTGGGGGCTAACAGCACTTTGGTACGTACAGGGGCCCTCTATCACGATATTGGCAAGATGAGAAATCCAGCATTCTTTACCGAAAACCAACAGGGGGGCATCAACCCGCACGACAACCTGACCGAGAAGGAGAGTGCGCGCATCATCATCGAGCACGTCACCAACGGGGTGAAAATTGCCGAGGAGGCCAACCTCCCGGTAACCATTGTCGATTTTATACGTACTCATCATGGACGCAATGTGACCAAATATTTCTATGTGAAGTATCAGAACGATCATCCCAATGAGATTGTAGACAAGGAACTTTTCACCTATCCCGGCCCCAATCCCTACACGCTCGAACAGGCTATCTTGATGATGGCAGACGGCTGCGAGGCCGCCTCCCATTCTCTTAGTGAATATACCGAGGAGAATATTGCCAATCTGGTGGATAAACTCATCGATCAGCAAGTGGCCGACGGGTGTTTCAAAGAGTGTAAGATAACCTTCTACGATATTGCCACAGCCAAGCAAGTTTTGGTAGACCGCCTGAAGGCTATTTATCACACCCGCATCCAATATCCGACCAGCAAGAAGGAACAAAAGGAAACGGCGCAGGAGTCGTGATAACTGTTTCCGGGCATCTCTCCGTAGTTTTTCTGTCATATAATGTTCATGATATGTGGGCGCACAGGTCGTGCGTCCACATATACTGCGTATGATTATCCCATAGACTTACCTACAGGTAACCACTTTATCTTGCTTGCTTTTATCGTAAGTTGGGGAAAGGAATAGTTAGAAATCGTAGATTATATCGGGTCTACGTCATAGTATATTTGCAGTGCCTTGTAGTAAGCCTGCTGCGTCATTTGTTGCTGCACTTGTCGCAGATGACTGCGCACGGAGCGCTGATTCACACCGTTTTCGAGCTTCACCACAATCTTTCGGATGCACATTGCCTTCACCCTTGCTACCGATGGCTTGTCAGGGCCGAGCACACGCTCGCCAAAAAGTTGTCGCAGCTTGGCGCCCATTTCCTGTGCTGCCATTTCCACCACAGCCTCTTGCCTATGTTTCAAAAACACATAGACCAAATGATAGAACGGCGGATAATGGAAAGTCTCGCGTTCTTGGAGCAAATCATTGTAGAATCCCTGAAAATCATTGCCCACCACCTGTTGCACCACAGGAAGCTCCGGACTTTTGGTTTGAAGAATTACAAGTCCGCGCTTCCCCTTCCTTCCCGCACGCCCGCTCACCTGACTCATCATCATGAACGCGTGCTCATAGGCACGAAAGTCGGGATAGTTGAGCATTGAGTCAGCATCCAGAATACCTACCACAGCCACGTTTTCAAAGTCCAGTCCTTTGCTAATCATCTGTGTGCCAACCAGCACATTAGTCTTGCCCCGGCTAAAGTCGCCTATCAATCGTTCGTAGGCATTCCGTGTGCGCGTGGTATCGAGGTCCATTCGTGCCACCCGGGCCTCTGGGAAGATGTCGCTCAGCAGGTCTTCTATTTTTTCCGTTCCATATCCTCTCCCGCTGATATTCGGATTGCCGCAGTTGGGACAAGACGAAGGCACGGTGTAAGTAAACCCGCAATAATGACACGTCAGCAGGTTGAGCCGTTTATGGTAAGTGAGCGACACGTCACAGTTTTTGCATTTCGGCACCCATCCACATATCCTACATTCAATCATTGGTGCAAAGCCCCGTCGGTTTTGAAACAGAATCACCTGTTTGCCGTTCGACAAAGCCTCGCGCATAGCCGCCAGCAAGGTGGGGGAGAAAGGTCCCGACATCATCTTCCTCCGGCGCAAGTCTTTGATGTTTACCACGCGAATCTCCGGCAGTTCGATGCCTTGATATCGGGTTTTCAGTTCCACCAGACCATACTTCCCCGTTCGGGCGTTGTAATAGCTTTCCATCGACGGCGTGGCTGTACCCAGTACGGTCTTTGCCCCATACATCTGGGCCATGACGATAGCCGCGCTGCGTGCATGATAGCGGGGCGAAGGGTCCTGCTGCTTGAAGCTGGTTTCGTGCTCCTCATCGATGATAACCAGACCGAGATTCTGATAGGGTAAGAATACGGCCGAGCGTGCACCTAAAATCACGTCATAGGGATTGGCGGAGAGTTGTTTTCGCCAAATCTCCACTCGTTCGGCATCACTGTATTTGCTGTGGTAAATACCCAGTCGATTACCAAATACACGTTGCAGACGCGAGGTAATCTGTACGGTCAGAGCTATCTCTGGCAGCAGATACAACACCTGTTTGTGTTCACTCAATGTTTTTTCTATGAGATGAATATAAAGCTCAGTCTTGCCGCTGGAGGTTACTCCATGAAGCAATACTACGTTTTTCTTCATCATCTGGAGTAGCAACCCGTTATAGGCGTCTTGCTGAGGCTCACTCAGTGGTTTGATGAGTTCGGGATGATAACTTCCCCCTTGGTTCAGACGTCCCACTTCCCGCTCATAGGTGTAAAGAATCTTGCGCTCGCACAGCGCCTTTACGATGGCCGTCGTACAGTGGCTCTCGTTGGTGAGCTCCTCTCTGGTAATTTCCGTAATGGCAGTCTTGGGCTTGTCGCCATCGAGCGAATCCCAGTTTGTGAGGGCCAGGAAGCAGGCCAGCACTTTCTGCTGTTGCACCGCACGCGATATCATGTCAAAGGCAGTATGCAAAGCTCTGCTGTTGCGGAATTGTTCTGCAAGCCCCACACACACCTCCATTTTAGGCCTATACCCCTCCTCTCGTTTCAGTCCGGAGGGCAGGGCTGCTTTGAAGATATCGCCTAAGGGAGCCATATAATATTTGCTGATCCATTGCCACAGGCGCATTTGCTGGGACAGCAACATTGGGGCGCTGTCGAGCACGGCAATGATAAACTTCACCTTGTCTTGTGCCAGCCCGTTGACCGAATCGTGCGGTGTTCCTGCGCACATGGCCGTATAGACTTTGCTCTTGCCCAGGGGAACGAGCACACGAATCCCCATGACAATCTTTGCAGCCAGATTGTCGGAGACCGCATAGGTGAACGTTCCTTCCAAAGGAAGGGGTAATATGACATCTACATACTTCATTGCCGTGAGATGCAAAGTAAGCTAAAAGAAATCAAACGGCCAAGCAAATCGGTTGGAATCTCTGCTTCTAACTGTCGTGGTATTTCATCTTGTCTACAAACATCATGGCCTTGTGTTCATCGGCCACTAAAGTGATGTAGCGTTCGTATTCACGCAGCACATCGGCAATGAGCTCGTCTTTGTTCAGATACTGGATATCGTAGCCCGACCGCCCGTCGCTGTAATAGGTCACCGGTACATAATGCGTGCTCGTGTCTACGTCCGGGGTGTTGTCATCATCGATAAGATAGTCGGAGATGGACTGCCGCTCCACGCTTACCCCATACCTGAAGTTGCGTATGCGGTCGTGTGGAATATGCAGCTCCATCGACAGCTTGCCTCGTCTTCCTGTGAGAATATTGGCCTCGATGCCATTCTTGCCAAACTCCTCCTGCAGCTCTTCGAAGGCGGGACGCACTTTTTCTGCAAAGAATTTTTTCACGTCGGTTTTCTGTGAGAAGGTGATGATTTGCTCCAACCGTTTTTTCCAAAGTTTTCCGTCCCAGTTGCGACTGCCGTAGGGAATCTTGATGCTGTAATACAGCACATCGGTGCGTATGGCCCGTATCAATCCGAAGCAAAGCAGTATCATCACCAATCCAAAGGGCAGCGCCGAGATTAGTGTCATGGTTTGCAGCGAGCTGAGTCCGCCGGCATAGAGCAGGGCCATGGCGCTGAGTGCCAGCAGTACACCCCAGAAAGCATTTTGCCAGGCCGGAGCATTGGGTTTGTTGCCCGAGGAGATACTGTTCATTACCAATATGCCAGAATCGGCAGAGGTCACGAAGAATACGGCAATCATCATCAGAGCCAACACGCAGAGCGGCTTGGCAAGGGGGAACTGCTCCAGGAAGGCAAACAGCAGTACATCGGTGTTATCGGCTATGGCCGATAGTGCGCCGTGAACAACATAGTTATCAATGTATATGGCACCATTCCCAAATACCGTCATCCATAGGAAGATGAACAGTGAGGGTACAAGCAGCACGGCCACAATATACTCGCGGATGGTGCGTCCCTTGGATATGCGGGCAATGAACAGTCCTACGAAAGGTGCCCAGCTGATCCACCAGGCCCAGTACATCACTGTCCAGTTGCTAAACCAGCCCTGCCCGTCAACTTCGAAGGCAAAAGTGTTGAAAGTGAGATCAGCGAAACGGTTGATGTAATGTCCCACGCCCTCGCTGAAGGCACTCAGAAGAAATGTCGTGGGCCCCAATATCAGAACAAATATCAGCAACAACACGGCCAGAGAAAGGTTTATCTCGCTCAGCCGTTTCACCCCTTTGTTCACCCCGGCCACGGCCGAGGCTATGGCAACGGAGCTGACGGTCACGATGATAATACTTTGAAACAAGAAGCTCGATTCGCTGACAATGCCTAAATGCACCAGACCGGCATTCAATTGCACCACACCGAAGCCCAACGACGTGGCAATACCGAAGAACGTGCTGACCAGGGCAAACACGTCTACGGTGTGACCAATCGGTCCGTTGATGCGGTCTTTAATTAAGGGGTAGAGCCCGCTGCGGATGGATAGCGGCAGTTTGTAGCGGAAAGAGAAATAGGCCAGGATGAGTCCCATGATGGCAAACACGCTCCATGCGTGCAGCCCCCAGTGAAAGAAAGTGGCCATCTGGGCTTCTTTAGCCGGGTTGGCCACTGTAGGTAGTGCTGGATTCACATAGTGCGACATGGGCTCGGCCACGCCGAAATACATGAGTCCGATACCCATGCCGGCGGCAAAGAGCATGGCTATCCATGAAAAAAAACTGTATTGGGGTGTAGAGTTGTCGGCACCGAGCCTGATGTTGCCAATCTTGCTGAAAGCCATCACAAAGAGAAGGATGAGGAAAAAGGACACTAACAGAATGTATAGCCAACTGAGGTTGGTGTAGATCCAGCTTTGGATGGTATCGAGCATAGCCCCAATCTGATCGGGGAATATGGCACAAAGAATAGTAAGTGAAAACAAGACGATAAGCCCAGGAAAGGCCACCTTGTGTGTAAGTGTTGTTTTGGTCTTTGAAAATAATGTCATAAAATGTTTTTTTGTAACACAAAAAAACACATCCTAAGAAATCAACAAATGGCAACCTCCCACAATGTGTTCTGTGCAAAGGTACAAAAAAAATAGCAAAAATCAAATTATAAGTCTGCTTAAAGGTCGGCTGGGAGTGCCCTGTGTGTGGCAAAAATTCTTGGTTTCTCTTTGGAATGGAGCTATGAAAAATAAGGTCATCAACATCTGCAGTCTGATCATATTTTGAAAGATCGGGAGCTGCCATTTTACTTTACAAACACCTTCCCAGAATTTACGTATTTAAAAATAACTTTACTTAGCTCAGAAAATTCGTTTAATTTCTTTAATTCGTAGTTCGTTGATAATCAGCGTGTTGTGGATAAGCGTCTATGGGAGCTCTATGGGATCATTCGTGGTTGTATATCTAACGGCTTCGTGGAAAGGCCTCAACCGCAGTGCGGAAGGGCTTCAATCGTGCTCCCGTTAAGCCTTTGTCATGCCGCCGTTGAGGCTCTTCCATGATATGGCAGACTACAAAACATGAAAACGGGGCTGTTTTCTCGTCGCGCGAACAGAATTTAAAGTCAGAAGCATAGTCCTTTTTGTTCTGGATGTGCTTAAAATAATTGTTCGAAAATGGTAATCTGATTTTACATATCTCAAGATAGTATTGGATTGAGAAACAGGGCTTCCGAGTCGGCAAACTTTTGGCATAAGTCCTCGCCACAGGAAATATTGCCCCTGTTAGGCAAGATTGTGAGGCAATTGTTTGCATATTTCAAGTATTTTGTCCAATTTTGTATACGTTGTGTATCCAATGATTGAAACTTTTTAATCCGCCAATGGGATATACCTTATCCCTTTATCAAACGGTAAAATTTTAAATTTAAAATATGAAATCCAAACTATCTGTTATCCTTGTCATCCTGTTTTGGGGAAGTGTCTGGGGAATTATCGAAGCCACTCTCGGATGGGGATTCCACAAAATGCATTTTCACGGAGGCTCGTTGCTCCTCTACACCTTCGGCATCTTCTGTATGCTTACGGCCGCCCAGCAGACGGGTAAGGGAGCCGGAGCTGTGATGATGACAGCCGTGGTTGCCGCCATTTTCAAGTTGATTAATGCCGTGTGGCCTTATCCCGGCACGCTCAATCCTGTGGGATTTATTCTCCTTGAGGGACTGCTTTTCACGATATTAAGCATTTTCCTGAAGGTTGAACTCAAATATAATTTTTCCCCTGTCACGCTTCGATGGGAACAGCGACTTGCCGTACCGACATTTGTGATAGCTGCTCTCCTGACAATCTTAATTTGATAACGCCTTATGACAACTCAAAGTTCAACGTTTAAACTTCGTGGCACGGCGATGAGTTCGCTGTGGGCTGCCACCATCGGTTTCTTCTTTGGTGTGATGGCCATCTCGCTCTTTGGTCCTACCAAGGGAATACTTTCTTCGGCAATGAGCCTTACTCCTTTTGAAGGGGGACTCCTTGTCTCTATTCCGTCATTGACGGGCAGCCTTCTGCGTATTCCTTTTGGAGCCGGTGTTGACGGTAATGGTGGAAGAAAAGGATTCATATTCCTGTTGGCGGCATCTTTCGTAGGACTGATAGCTTTGAGCATATTGTTCTCAACATTCGATATGAGTGTGGCCGGCTCGATGGAAGGATGGTTTCCCATCGTGTTAATTCTCGGATGCGTAGCCGGATGCGGTATCGCTACCTTTTCGGTAGGTGTAAGTCAGACCAGCTATTGGTTTCCGAAAAACCGTCAGGGTTTTGCTTCAGGCGTTTACGCCGGGGTCGGCACCTGCTCGGCAGGCATCCTTGCCTTTCTTTTGCCTATATTTCTGCAGAATTTCGGTTTCAAAGCCTCCTATTATATCTTGGCCGGCATGATGCTGGTGGGGCTGGTGATTTATGCATGGATAGGAGCCAATCCTCCTTATTTCCAGTTGCTGCGAGCAGGCAAGAGTAAGGAGCAGGCTCATGATGACGCGTTGGCACTGGACCAGGAGCTTTTTCCTAAAGGCAATGCCGCAGAGAGCCTGAAGATATCGGCCAAGATTCCACAGACCTGGATGCTCGTCTTCACTTACTTCACCACTTTCGGTGGATTTATGGCCCTCACGGCCTGGTTCCCTTCTTTCTGGAGAGAATACATGGGGCTCGACCCGATGCTTGCAGGAGGTCTTACGGCCATTTTCTCCATTCTGGCCGCAGTGTTGAGAGTTCCCGGAGGACAGCTTTCGGATAAGATAGGCGGAGTGAAAGTATCGATGTTTGCCCTTGTTTTGCTGGCCGTAGCCGGTATTCTGATGAACATCAAGATGGGGTGGGTCGGACTTTTCTGCGTCACCTTATTAATCTCCGTCGCCTTTGGCTTTAACAATGCGGCCACGATGAAACTTGTGCCTGTGTACGTAAGCGAAGGTGTTGGTGGTGCTAATGGTTGGGTAGGAGGCCTTGGCGCTTTCGGCGGTTTTGTTATTCCTCCGTTGATGGGCCAGTTTGTAGGCATGAGCACGGAGTATGGCTACGGTCTGGGATTTCTGATATTCACGGCTCTTGCCATCATGAATATCATCATCAATTATTTTGGAATGGTGAGAAAAGGATAGGAGATGACAGGACCATATAGAAATTAGGGTATGACAAATATATTCAACAAACTGAAGTATTTCGTAACGAAGGCGGATGTGGGAGAAGCTCAGTGGGAGGAGTTCTACCGCAAGCGCTGGCAACATGACAAGGAAGTGCGGTCGACACATGGGGTCAACTGTACCGGGAGCTGTTCATGGCGCATTTTCGTCAAGAAGGGCATCGTAACTTGGGAGATGCAGCAAACCGATTATCCCCGCACGCGTCCGGGATTGCCCAATCATGAGCCGCGCGGCTGCCCTCGTGGAGCCAGCTATAGTTGGTACCTTTATAATAGCGGCAGGGTAAAACATCCTATGATTCGCAAGGAGCTTTATTTGCTCTGGCAGGAAGCGATGAAGCGTTATCCCGATCCGGTGGATGCGTGGGCTTCGATAGCCGATGACAAGGAGAAAAAAGATAAATATAAAAAAGTAAGAGGGCTTGGAGGGTTCGTTCGCCTTGATTGGGACACGGCACTCACCATCATGGCTGCAGCCAATGTATATACCATCAAGAAATACGGCCCCGATCGTATAGTGGGTTTCACTCCCATTCCGGCTTTCTCTATGCTGAGTTATGCAGCAGGCACAAGATATCTGAGTCTGATAGGCGGAGCCTGTCTGAGCTTCTATGATTTCTATTGCGACCTGCCTCCGGCTTCTCCACAGACTTGGGGAGAGCAGACCGATGTGCCGGAGAGTGCCGACTGGTATAACGCCTCGTTTCTCATGCTTTGGGGCTCGAATGTGCCTGTTACCCGAACGCCGGACTCTCCTTTCTATACACAGGTGAGATATAAAGGCACACAAGTGGCCGTGATCTCTCCCGACTATAGCGATGCTTCCAAGTTTGCCGATGTATGGATGGCCCCCAAGCAAGGCACTGACTCCGCCTTGGGTATGGCGATGGGTCATGTTATTTTGAAGGAATTTTATCAGGACCGTAAGGTGGAATACTTTGACAATTATGTCAAGAAGTTCACCGACCTGCCTTATCTCGTCAAACTTCGTCCCGACGGCAAGGGTAACTATATCCCTGATATGCTTTTGAGAGCGAGTGATTTGCAGGAGGATTTCGGCATCGAGAAGAAAGCCGAGTGGTATCCTGTGTGCCGTGATGCGGAAACGGGAGAACTGGTATCGCCCAACGGCTCTATCGGCTCGCGCTGGCATCATAAAGGCAAGTGGAATTTGAAGTGCGAAGACGTTAGAAATGGTAAGCCGTTCGTTCCTCAGCTTTCGCTGATGGATGAGCTGAAGGTTAATCCTGACAAGGTCAAGGTTGTGACGTTCCTCGATGCTTACTTTGGTGGAAAGGATTATAAGAATCCTCACTTTGCCGCTACCGATGATCCGGATATCATTGCTCATAAGATACCTGTAATACAAGTGGAAGGCAAGAGCGGCGATATACTCTGTACCAATGTATTTGATCTCCTCATGGCCCACTATGGCATCGATCGGGGATTGGGCGATGACAACTGCGCTAAAAGCTATGATGAGAAAAAACCTTTTACCCCAGCATGGCAGGAGCAGATAACCGGTGTGCCTGCTGGGCAGATTATTGCAACGGCACGGGCATTCGCCTCAACGGCCGAGAAGACGCAGGGCAAGAGCATGATTATTATAGGTGCCGGTGTCAATCAGTGGTATAACACCGATATGACCTATCGTTCTGCCATTAATATGTTGATGCTCTGCGGAACACTCGGCGTCAATGGTGGTGGGTGGAGCCACTATGTAGGGCAGGAGAAAGTGCGTCCGCAGGCAGGATGGCAACAGATAGCCTTTGCACTCGATTGGAATCGTCCTCCCCGCCACATGAATACGGTGAGCTATATTTATGAGCATGCCGATCAGTGGAGATATGAGAAGGTGGGCGTAGAAGAACAACTCTCGCCCATCGCCAATAAGGACAAATGGAAAGGCCTCACGCTGCTCGACTGCAACATAAAAAGTCAACGCATGGGGTGGCTGCCTTCGTCTCCGGAATTTGACCACAACTCCTTGAAGTTGGTCAAGGAAGCTGAAGCAGCGGGCAAGGACCCCAAGCAATATGTCTGCGAACAGCTGCATGAAAACAAGTTGAATCTTGCTGCCGAAGATCTCGATGATGAGAAGAATGCGCCGAAGAATCTCTTTATCTGGCGCG
The DNA here is from genome assembly GCA_050946435.1 of Prevotella sp. Taxonomy (GTDB): domain Bacteria; phylum Bacteroidota; class Bacteroidia; order Bacteroidales; family Bacteroidaceae; genus Prevotella. The sequence goes on along the minus strand of JBMNUU010000024.1, from coordinate 18,854 downwards.
CCAATCTTATCGGCTGCTCGGCCAAAGGTATGGAGTATTTCATGAAGTATTTGCTCGGGAGCCAGAACTCTGTGCTCGGGCAAGACTTGGAGGAATGTGGACAGCAGTTACCAAAATATGAGAAATGGCACCACAAAGGAACGGAGGGAAAACTCGACCTCGTTGTGAATATCGACTACAGAATGACGCAGTCGAGTATCTTCTCGGATATCGTTCTTCCTGCCGCGACATGGTACGAGAAAGAGGATATTTCATCAACCGATATGCACGCATTTTTGCATCCGTTCTCGAAGGCCGTTGACCCAGTATGGGAAAGTCGTACCGACTGGGACATCTTCCGTGACCTGGCCGGTAAGTTCTCTAAGATATGTCAGGGACATCTTGGCAAGGAGAAGGATATTGTCTATACGCCTATTCTGCATGATACGGCGGGCGAGATAGGCGCATCTCTTTATACACAAGACTGGAAAGAGACGGGCGAAATGCCTGTGCCGGGTGAGAATATGGGTAACCTGGCTGTGGTTGAGCGCGACTATCCGAACACTTACAGGCGGTTTACATCACTCGGCCCGTTGCTTCGCGACAAGGGTATTGCCGTGCATGGCATCAACTGGTCGAGCAAAGAGGACTGGGATGAACTTAGAGAACATAATGGCGAGGTCAAGGAAGAAGGACCTACTAAGGGCTTCCCGGAGATTAAAGATGTAAAACAGGCTGCAGACGCCATCCTCACCCTGGACCCGACCAGCAACGGTAAGGCTGCACGCAGGGCATGGAGTCTGGAGGAAAAGGAAGTTGGCACTGAAATTGCCGGACCGATGATGTCGATAGCGGGCAATACCCAATATCATTACAAAGACCTGGTTATTCAGCCTCGGCTCAGTCTTCCCACGCCGATTTGGAGCGGCATCAATACCGACAAGGTGGAATATACGGCCAATTATACCAACATTCATTATCTGATACCTTGGCGTACACTCACGGGGCGGCAGAGTTTCTATCAGGATCATCCTTGGATGTTGGCCTTTGGCGAGAATCTCGTGACCTATAAACCGCCTTTAGCCAAGCGCGAGATTAATAACTTGAAGAAACGATATGGATTAACAGACGACACCCTCGCTCTCAATTTGCTTACGCCTCACAACAAGTGGACCATCCATTCAAGTTGGAACGACAATATACTGATGTTGACACTTGGCCGCGGCGGTCCTGTCATCTGGATGAGCGAGAGCGACGCTGCACGACTTTCCATTAAAGACAATGACTGGGTAGAAGTGATCAATGATAATGGTTCGGCCATGGCGAGGGCCTGCGTCAGTCAGCGCATTCCGGAGGGCGCACTCTATATGTATCATAATCAGGGAAGAACAGTGAATGTGCCTCGTTCTCCGCTGACAGGAAAGCGAGGCGGTATCCATAACTCAATATCCCGTCTGTGCCCGAAACCTACCCACATGATTGGAGGCTATGCACAGCTCTCTTACTCTCTGAATTACTACGGCACGCTCGGTGCCAATCGTGATGAGTATGTGCTTTTGAGAAAAGTAGACAAAGTAGACTGGTAAACTATGAAAGTAAAATCACAGATAGCAATGGTCCTCAACCTCGATAAGTGCATCGGTTGCCACACCTGCAGTGTGACTTGCAAGAATGTATGGACGTCGCGGAAGGGCTTGGAATATGCCTGGTGGAACAATGTGGAGACCAAGCCCGGCCCCGGTTATCCCAAACGATGGGAGGATCAGGACAAATATAAGGGCGGATGGAAAATCGACCGCTCTGCAGCCGGCAAACGGAAAGAACACCCGCTAGTATTGCGTATGGGTCAGAAACCGAAGATTATGGCAAATATCTTCGCCAATCCTTATCTGCCACAAGTTGATGATTACTATGAGCCGTTCACCTTCGATTTCTCTTCGCTGAAAGGCAAGAAGCGAACAGATACTCCTCCCTCTGCCCAACCGTTCTCTACCATTACCGGTAAGAAAATGGACAAAGTCAAGGACGGCCCCAACTGGGAGGATAACCTTGCAGGAACATTCGAACAACGTAAGCGTGATCCAAACTTAAAAGGAATAGACACAACAGGGTTTGAAAAGTTTGAGAAGAGCTTCATGTTCTACGTGCCTCGGCTTTGTGAGCACTGTTTGCATCCTGCCTGTTTGCACAGCTGTCCTTCCGGTGCCATCTATAAACGCGAAGATGGGGCGGTGGTTATCAGTCAGGATAAATGCCGAGGTTGGCGCCAGTGTATATCGGCTTGTCCTTATAAAAAGATTTATTTCAACTATAAGCGCATGAAAAGTGAGAAGTGCATCTTATGCTATCCCCGTCTTGAGAACGGCCAGCCGACAGTCTGTTCAGAGACGTGTGTAGGTCGTATGCGCTATATGGGGGTCATCCTCTACGATGCAGAGAAGATCGATGAGTATGCAGCAGCCGATGAGAAGGAACTCTACAGCAAACAGCTTGAGATGATGCTCGACCCGAATGACCCTAAGGTTATCGCTCAGGCTGAGGCGGATGGTATCAGCCGCAAATGGATTGAGGCCGCACAGAAAAGTCCTGCCTATAAATTGATGAAGGAATGGAAGATCGCTTTCCCTCTCCATCCGGAATATCGAACGTTGCCCATGGTGTGGTATATACCGCCCATGAGTCCGAAGGCTGCTTTGTCTGACATTCCGGGAAAGAAAGAAGGGCAAGACGCATCGGACTATTACTTTGCTAAAGTGGACGAGATGAGGATTCCTGCTCAATATCTTGCCAATCTTCTGACGGCTGGAGAGGTTGAGCCCATTCGTCATGCGCTGGCTAAACTCGTTGCTTTGCGTGAATATATGCGTCGTAAGACTGTCGATGGCGAAGAAAAGCCTTCGGTAGAGCCTTCGCTGGAATTATCGAGTGAACAATATGAGGCGATGTACCGACTTTTAGCTATTGCCAATTACGAAGACCGCTTCGTTATCCCATCAAGGCCGACTCCCATTGTAGCCGATGACGAGAAATCTTCGAAGAAGTCGGTCTTTTCTTCAAAACATAACCAGTCGCTCTTTTCCCAGCGCACGGGTGCAGGATTTGAAGACGAAGAAGAAGGGACCAATGTGTGGGGCGGAATATAAAGGAAGGGCGTGCCGGAACGGATGCGCTGATCAGATTCGACACTAAAAAAGAATGTATGATAATAACTTATAACATTATCTCGATGCTTCTCGACTATCCTTCTAAGGAAGTCTTGGAGACGCTCGACAACATGATGCCGACGGTAGAGGAGGAGTGTGTGCTTGACGAGGACAAACAGCAGAAACTTGCAACATTCATTGAGAGCCTGCAATCCTATAAGCAGCCCTCCGTCCGGGAAGGTTTGATAAGGTTATGTGCTTATTATAGCGACCTTTTCGACAGCAATGCCAAGACCTCTCTTTATCTTTTCGATATGGTGTACGGCGCCTCTCGAGACCGGGGGCAGGCTATGGTAGATTTGAAGGAGGAGTATCTCAAGGCGGGGCTCATGCCTGACGAGAAGGAACTCCCGGATTATCTCCCGATGTTCCTGCAGTATGTTGCGGCACAGCCTGATGTGGGCTCTGCCAAGAAAGAGCTGGGCGAGATTCAAGGTGTACTCAAAAAGATGGCCGAGTTGTTCAAGAAGCACGACCATCCTTATCTTCCTCTTATCGAGATTTTAATAGATTAAAATATGAAGGACTATATCTTAGAACTTCTGTTCACTTACTTCCCATATATGGCAGGAGCGGTGTTCCTGTCAGGGCTGGTGTATCGCGTAGTTACCGGTGGTAAAGACGTGCAGGCGCTCTCATCGCAGTTCCTCAGTAATGACAAACTGCTGAACATCGGCTCTCATCTGTTTCATTATGGAATTATTTTTGTTTTCTTCGGTCATATCTTCGGATTGTTGTTGCCTGAGTGGAGTTACGACTGGCTCATCACCAACGAACAGAAACGCATCCTTGCCATCATCATGGGTGGAGCATTCGGATTGATGACCTTCGGAGGCATCCTGATGTTGCTTCTTCGTCGTTTCTCGGTCGAGAAGGTCCGCAAGAACAGTTCGGCAATGGATATTATCATTGTGGTCCTCATTGCTTTTCAGATACTTACCGGATTGCTGGGCACCGGCGAGACCATTCGGCACGACTTGGAGCACTATATGAATCTCGACAGATGGGCACAAGGACTCTTCATTTTCCTGCCCGACAGCTGGCAGTATCTTACAACTGCGACTATAGTTCATAAAATTCATATCTTCTTCGGATTTCTCATTTTCATGATCTTCCCGTTTACTAAGCTCATGCACATGGTGGCATTGCCATTCCGATATCTTATCGAAAGCTTGAATCCCAAACGTTGGTAAGTACTTGGAAGATGAAAGATCCTACCATCGGTTATAGATGGAGAATATCTCAAAGCACGTGTGAACGAAGAATAATATATCAACAAAAATTCCCGCGTAAACTTTTGTGGGCATTCGAAAAAGCCGTAACTTTGGGAACAAAGTTTGAGTTATGGAACAACAACAATCCTTGTGGCAGGTTATTAAGGGCTATTTCAATGCTCTGCCTGACAAAGAAGACGAAGAAGAGACCATAGACGAGGTTAAGAAAAACATTGTTTTTCACGGTGCCAATCTTTGGGTGCTCATCTTTGCAATTTTCATGGCATCGCTGGGTCTCAATGTCAATTCCACAGCCGTCATTATCGGAGCCATGCTCATATCTCCTTTGATGGGTCCTATCATTGGAATAGGGTTTGGAGTGGGCATTAAAGATTTGGAATTGCTTAAGCGTTCGTTCAAGAATTTTGCAGTTACCACGATTATCAGTGTGGTTACGGCCACGCTATACTTCTTGTTTACACCCATCACCGAAGCGCAGTCGGAGTTGTTGGCCCGTACCTCTCCTACGCTTTACGATGTGTTGATAGCCCTCTGTGGTGGTGCAGCAGGTTTCATAGCAATTACCACCAGGGGCAAGGGCAACGTGATTCCGGGCGTGGCTATCGCCACAGCGCTTATGCCTCCGCTCTGTACGGCGGGTTACGGCATCGCTATGGGCAACCTTTCGTATTTCCTCGGAGCATTATATTTGTATTTCATCAATACCGTCTTTATCTGTCTTGCTACCTTCGTCGGGGTGCGTATGTTGAAGTTCGATCAGAAGCATTTTGTTGACCCCGTCCGGTTGCAACGTGTCAAACTCTATATTATCCTCATTGTGGTTATCACCATGATACCCGCCACTTACATGACGGTACGCATCATCAAGGGTAGCATTGCGGAAAGCAATGTCTTGAAATTCGTGAGGACGGAGTTGAATTTCAAGGGCACTCAAATCATCTCCCATAATTTGGATAAGGATGCTAAAAGCCTCAACATCGTGGCGGTAGGCCGGACCATTATGCCCAAGTCTATCGCACAGGCTACCAAGCGGATGCATGATTACAGACTGCAAGACTACAAGCTGAATATTATCCAGGGCTCTCTGTCTGACAGTACGTTGATGAGCCATGTGCTTCATAGCGTCGCGACAAGTGCAGAAAGCTCTAATGAGAAATTGATGGAGCAGGTGGCTGAGGTGCACCGACTTGAAGACAAGTTGAATGGATATGCGGTTTATGAAACTTTGAGTGGCGAATTGAGAGGCGAAGTCAAGACGCTTTGGCCTGTGGTGCATAGCTTAAGTCTTTTCCCTGTTGTAGAAAGTAGTATGGATTCTGTTGCCAGCGAGCATTATGTGGTGGCAATAGCAGGATGCAGGCAGTCGCTTGACAACGCTACTCGCACACGCTTGCGCCATTGGTTGAAGGCGCGTGCTCAGGTCGACAGCGTACGGCTGATCGTTACCCGATAGTTTGTATCGAAGCTTTTAAGACGAATAATCCATGCGCACGAGGGCAGGGGCGCACAGTGCGTGCGTCCACAAATCGTTTGACCAGTCTGACTAATCCGACTTGTCTGATATCATCATCATTATGGCAGTCGCGCGCGCCGTACCTCCCTACCATCTAAGAAGTTTTTACTGAGCCGTATTCGGGCTGGGTGCTTTTCTTTTACAAAAGCCCCTTTATATTTCGTGAATTTAAAAATGAACTTACTCTCGTCCGAAATATGAGCAGTGTTCGAAAGTTTATATTTTCCTGATAGTCAGCACATTGCAATTTGTTGCTCATATGCTTTCAATTTCGTTACCTGCGGTTATATATCGAATCGCATGATGAGAGAGCTTTAACCGCAGGGCGGATAGGCCTCTTCCGCAATGTCGTTAGGGTCTGATCATATCATGGTTAAGGCTTTGTCATGGCATGGTGTAATAAAACGCGAAACAATCGAGCTATTTTCATGTTACTCGAGATGATGATGAGGCCAAAAACATAGCCCTTTTTCTTCCAGATGCCTTGAGAATAACCACTCAAAAAATGGTAATTAAAGTTTACTTGTAGAAATATAAAATCGAAATTTAGTCGGGTGTAGAGCGGCATTTGGCGGATGGTAACTCCCCAAATTAAAATATGGGAATTTGCCATCTGATATATGAGAATCCCGCAGAGGTTATAAATCGCTTTTTGGCCCTTTGATGACACGAAACGAGAGTCCTGATAGCCATTCCAACGAGAGAAAGGTGTTAAATAAACTTTAAAAACGTTTTGTTTTCCTATGGAAATATGTTTGTATGATAATAATTACATATATTTGTAATGTTTTCCAATGGAAAACGAAAGGAGTGTAATAATTAATTTATACGATAAGACAATGAAGCATATTATTATTGGCGGTGTGGCTGGAGGTGCCACAGCTGCCGCGAGAATAAGGAGAGTTGACGAAATGGCAGAGATTGTACTACTGGAGAAAGGTAAATACATTTCTTATGCCAACTGTGGTTTACCTTATTACATAGGAGACACAATTACTGAACGCGAGAAGCTCTTTGTCCAAACACCAGAAAGTTTCGGCCGCCGTTTCAACATTGACGTGCGGGTAGAGAACGAGGTGGTGGCTATCGACACAAAGGCAAAGACGGTGACTGTACGTCGTAAGGACGGCACGGAGTATACCGAAGCATACGACCGTTTGCTGCTTTCGCCGGGCTCTACCCCCGTGAAACCGCCTTTACCGGGCATAGACTCGGAAGGTATATTTACGCTTCGCAACGTAGAAGACACCGACCGTATCAAGAATTACCTGACTACGAAGGAGGTGAAAGACGCCGTTGTGGTGGGTGGCGGATTCATTGGACTCGAAATGGCTGAAAACCTGTATAATGCCGGTGCCCATGTCTCCATTGTGGAGATGAGCAACCAGGTGATGGCTCCGGTGGATTTCTCTATTGCCTCTCACGTTCATCGTCATTTGATGGACAAGGGAGTAGATCTCTATCTGGGCAAAGGAGTGGAACGTTTTGAGAAAGAAGATGGTCGGCTGCGTGTGCTTTTCGGTGGAGGCGAGAGTGTTGTGGCCGATATGGTGCTGTTGTCCATTGGGGTGCGGCCGGCCACCAAACTGGCTGCTGATGCCGGCATAGCCTTGGGAGAGCGTGGTATCAAGGTGGACTACTATTTGCAGACTTCGGCCAAAGATGTCTATGCCGTGGGCGATGCCATAGCGTTTCCCCATCCTCTGACAGGGGAGCCATGGCTCAACTATCTGGCCGGTCCCGCCAATCGTCAGGCGCGTATCGTTGCCGACAATATGGTATTTGGCAACAAGACAGAATACGAAGGGGCTATCGGAACATCGATTGCGAAAGTGTTCGACATCACGGTGGGGGCAACCGGTCTGCCGGCCAAGCGATTGAAGCAGCTGGCCATGAAATTCCGAAGCTCTACCACCATATCGGCATCGCACGCGGGCTATTATCCCGGTTCGTTCCAGCTCACAACGAAACTCACGTTCAATCCAGAAACAGGACAGCTCTATGGAGCCCAGTGTGTTGGTGTGGATGGTGTAGACAAACGCATCGATGAGTTGGCACTGGTTATCAAGCAGGGTGGTACGGTCTACGACTTGATGAAAGTAGAACAGGCTTATGCACCACCTTATTCATCGGCTAAAGATCCAATTGCGATTGCGGGCTATGTGGCCGGCAATATCATAAGCGGGGCCATGCCTGTGGTGTATTGGCGAGACGTACGCGATATGAAGCGAGAGAATATGTTTTTGCTCGACGTCCGCACACCGGAAGAGTTTGAACTGGGCACTATCCAGGGTGCAGTGAATATCCCGGTGGACGACCTTCGTGGACGTCTCTCGGAGGTGCCTCACGATAAGAAGGTGGTGGTGTTCTGTGCTGTGGGACTCCGAGGCTATCTGGCTCAACGTATACTCTTAGGACGTGGCTATAAAAACGTGGTAAACTTGTCGGGTGGTTACAAAACCTATGCGTTGGCCACGCAGCCAATCGTAAACGTGAAGTTAGAGCACGCCTTGCGTAGTGGCCAAGACGAGGAGCCTATGGAAACTATCAAAATAGATGCCTGCGGACTGCAATGCCCCGGACCTGTGATGAAATTGAAGCAGACGGTGGACGGTATGACACCCGGTCAGCGTGTCGAGGTGAAAGCTACTGATGCCGGATTCCCACGCGATGCAGAGGCGTGGTGTCGCAGTACGGGTAACCGATTGGTGTCGAAGAAAGACGAAGGAGGCTACCATACGGTGGTAATAGAGAAAGGCGGTGATACCCCTCAGTCTCATGCTACCGTTCCAGCTGCTCCCGGCAACAAGACTCTTATCATGTTCAGCGATGACCTGGACCGTGCCATTGCTACGTTTGTATTGGCTAATGGTGCTGCGGCCACCGGCAAGAAGGTGTCGATATTCTTCACTTTCTGGGGACTCAACGTGTTGAAGAAGGAGCAGAAACCGCAAGTAAAGAAAGATGTTTTCGGCCGTATGTTCTCATGGATGTTGCCGTCCAGTTCGAAAAAGCTGAAACTCTCACAGATGAGCATGCTGGGTATCGGCGACCGAATGATGCGTTATATCATGCGAAAGAAGAACATCAATTCATTGGAGGAGCTTCGTCAGCAAGCGCTCGACAATGGTGTGGAGTTCATTGCTTGCCAAATGACGATGGACATGATGGGTATCAGCAAGGAGGAATTGCTCGACGGTGTGAGTGTAGGTGGCGTGGCAACCTATATGGACCGTGCCGAGCAGGCCAATGTGAATCTGTTTATTTAAAGTGGTGTAACTGTCAGCTAATCAGACTAATCAGACTTGTCTAATAGGTCCGATTAGTCTGACAAGTCTGATGCAAAATAAAGCGGGCGAGTGCATGATGCATTCGTCCGCTTTTTCAGTTTGTACGGTATGCGTGTTGTCCAATGGGTGATAATTGCGATGATTCAAGACCCTATAGACGAGCAAACCGTAAAAATTAGATTCGGACAAGACCTTGCATCCTGTCCGAATCATTCTTACTTAACTCAAAAACAGTGAGGAGAGTTTAGTATCCATATTCATCTTCCCATAGATTATAATGACCTTTTGGGGGATTCACTTCTTCAAAGTCCATATCTTCTATTTCCATATAAAAGTCATTCTTTTTGCTGTCTGCAAAGTTATTCCAACTTCCTTCCATGAGTTCTCCACAAGTTGTCTTGATCTCTACCGTATTTGGAGCAATATATTTCTTTTTCATGACTCTTTCCTTTCCTGTTAGTTTACTATAACTTTCTTTCCATTCACCACATAGATGCCTGCTGCCAGAGGCACAGTTGCCGTTTCACCGACGTGCATCACTATCCGTTTCAGTGTCATTCCATTCACGGCGACAATTTCTACCACCGTATCTTCATTAGCCATTATCTGAACTGCTCCACGCTGAGTGGTTAGCGCTATCGCCTGGTTGTCATTTTCCAGGTCTCTAATACCTGTGATGTTACCGCTGTTTTCACCAAAGTAAACATCAATAGTGTTCATGGTCTTTGCGCCGGCTCCACCGGAGAAGCGATAGTAAGAGCGGAACGGATAAACATAGAGATGGGTAAGTTGCGGAACGAGATTCTTAGAGTTCAAGAACATGTTACCTGAGAAGTAGAAGAGCTTCTGTTCCTTAGACAGTTTTCTGCCGGAATACGAACCGTAGTTGGTGAAATTATAGGTTGTGCCTTGAATTGTACCTGTAGCTTTTTCGCCTTCAAACTCATAGGTCTTAGCATTCATTGCGCTACCCTTGGTCGCCATGACATCAGAGCCGTATTGGGTGGCAATGAACGAAATCGCTTCATCTTCAGGTGCATTGGTTACTTCAACCATATAGGGAACGTTAGCCTCTGTCTTATCTTCGGTTAACGGCGTAAAGTAAGCCTTGCCCTTATAATCTCTTGGAGAATTGTATTCATCGTCTAATGCCAAGCAGTTGTTTGCCGTCATCTTAGCCACTTTGAAAGAACATCCATCATCAGTCGCATTGGTATGTACTCCTTCCTCAAGGCTTAGCGTAAATGGCAACACGAGCGTGGCATGAGCCACCTTGCCATTCTTCGGCACCGTGATTTGGCGCGTGTAGGTAGCGTAATTTTCTGCCGGCACCGTGATCTTGTATGGAGCGTAGAACGGCTGCTTGTCGGTAATCACGATGTTCTTGCAAGCACGGTAGTCGCCGCTCGCCGTCTTTTGGATATAGTTGTTCTCGTTGTAGGAAGTGCGTTCCGGGAAGTAGATGAGACAGTTGGGGTTGAGCGCCCCCTTCATTTCGTCCATCTCAGCCTTTTCCGGGATGTGAACAGAGTAAAGATTGGTGTAGTCGAGGTAGAGCACCTGCTTGCCTGAGGCGTCTTCGTCGTCGATGCCTTTCAGCTCATCGATCAGCGCTTGCTTCATCATCGGAACGGTGAGATAAGCGTTGCCGGCTGAAATCTCTTCTCCCGTATTAGCATCAAATGCTTTGAACACACCGCCATACATAGGCTTTTCAGAGGGCTTGCCATTCTCGTCGTAGCAAGTGGTGTCGTAGAGCTTGGTCAACTCACACTTGGCTACATAGTCTTTGGTTACCAGCTTCAGGTCCATCAGATAGTAAGCGAAATAGCGGTGCTCCATTGCCGTCGTAGGAGCCACGTTCCATCGGGTCTCATCGCCGGTGAACAGATAACAAGGCTTTTCTTCGTTTACTGCGAGTTCGATATTGCTTGTAAATGTTCCGCCTTGATCGGTATACAGCGCGCCGGAATAAGGATATTCTATCAACGATGTGGTTGATGCGCTTGTGTTATTATTGTCCAATTCGTCGATGTTGCTATATTTGAACGGCTGGTTTCCACACCAAGTGGTGTGGTTCTTTTCGCTTGCATTCTCATTCCCGGAAACTCCATATTGTTTGCCGTCGCCATATTCATTGTAATACGGAGACTTCACGAAGAAGTAACGGGCATTGCCCTGACCATCGACATAAGTGTTATCTGTTTTGTCGCCATATTTGCTAAAGAGATTTTCAAATGTAAAGCGACATTTTTGCTCGCCAGGCCCAATGAAGTTTTTTGGTACATAGAAAGTAAACTCGCCGCCGGCTACTTGGAAGTCGTTGTTGGTGAACTGCTGCATCAGTGTGGGCCCATCCTCCACCAAGGAATGGCATACAATATCCATCGTGTTGATAAATGGATTCAATGCCTGCAAAGTCAATTCGAAGGTTAGTAATGCCTTAGCATTGCCTTTCAATCCTTCGATCGTGAACTTGATGGCGTCGTTGTTCAAGTTTTCCAACACAACATCTCCACTTTCGCCTGCAGCAACTTCTACAATCTTGTATATTTCATTCTTATTTGTTCTATATACCTTTAATTTATAGGGGGATGATATACCTTTATATTTCAATGTTGCACTAACTATTCTGTATCCTAATGGAATCGTTTTACTATCTTGTGTTGTTGCAGATGTCGGTGTTTCTATATAATAGGTGTTGTTTCCCAATCTATAATCTGTTCGTGAAGCCTGGATAGACCCTGTTCTAGCATTTGTTGGTAGCTTGCCGCCCACTACTGCATCTTCCTGATACAAATAGTTCATAGCTGTCAGGTCCTTAACATTATTGAAATTGTAGCTATAGAATGTTTTCCCATTTTTTGTATGCGGCTTTATCGGGCCCAAATCCAACTTACTGGTCTGGAAACCAATGCCCACAAGGTTTACACCGTCTGCGATGGGGGCGTTCGGAGCAATTGCCGTATTGAAATTGCCTTCTGCCGTGAAGTAGAGTTCACACGATTTGATAGTGGCGCCATAGAATTGGTCTTTTGCATGGTCAAAATAAAAATACAGGTTATTCCCCATGTCCGAAACATTCTGGCTGGTGCGCTCAATGACATATTCTTTATCATCATTGGAACTGGGCAAGACAGGAGACGTGGCGTTAGGACTATTAATATCAAAATTACTTCCCGTCTCGTACATAATTCTATTCATTCCCACGCGTTTCTGGCCGTCAATCGTTTTGCCATTGATGTTATTGAGCAAGATAATTTTATAACCTGTAAAACGATACCCCTTAGGCAAAGAGATATTCATGTGTAAGGAGGGAACTTTCCCACTATGGATGACATAAAGATTTTGTTCCCTATCTAAGCCCATGTCACCTGCAGGATTTTTCAACTGCCCGCCCTCTGTCAAATCAGGGTCATCAGAAACGGTTAAAGTAAGGGGCAGCTGATTATGTCTCCATAAAGAACAACCTCCATTTTCAAATCCGACCTCAGTTCCAGAGGAAAGACCTGCAATCAGCTTACCCGACTTTGGGCTGATGGTCACGTTCTGGGCAACCACCCCCGTAACAAAAAATTGGCATAGCAAAACGCCAATAAGATTAGATAATATTCTCCTCATACCTGTTAGTTTTTTACAGGCTTACACCTGTGTGTTATTCAATAAAGGATAATGCATTAGCTTATATTCTGCTTGTTGCAAATATAAGTTGAATGTACACGAGGGAGGTAGGACTTTTAGTCCATAATATAGGAGATGCCCGACAAAATGAAAACAAAGAATAGGACTTTACTTACTTATTTTAGTATTAACTCGCTGATAGACAATATAATAAAAGTCCTATTCCGTCAAAGATATCTCTTTATATAAGTTGTGTTAGTAATTCATGGATTTATGTATCGTACAGGTATGCACAGCTCGTGCGTCTGCCAACCATCGTGCGTCCGCCCAGTCATTGCTTCGTCTATTATCATTAATAAGCCAGTCCGTTTGGCCAGAATGTCACCCTGAAAACATCTTTTTAATTTTCGCGGGTGGAAAAAGAGACAAAAAAGTGTTTTTCGATGGTTAGAAAATTCACGATGGCTGTCTGCGATATTGTGACGGTGTTATGCTATACATTTTTTTAAAGACACGTGAGAAATAAGAGACATCTTCAAAACCGCATTTCATAGCTATCGTGGCAATATCCATATTCGTTTCGTCTTTCAGCAACCGTTTGGACTTTTCCATCCTTATTTTTTGTATATAGGCCGATGTGTTCTCTCCCGTAATTGAGAATATTTTAGCCCTCAACTGCTTGGAGGTCATACATAAATCGGAGGCTATGCTCTCCGTATCGGTGGTGTAGTTGGCCATATGAGCATAGACCAGATCTATAAATTTATGTAGGAAAGCTTGGTCTACGGCTGAGAGGTCTGGCATATTTTTGACATCGTTCTTCGATGAAAGCGCATATTTTTGACGCATGATTTCTTTTTGTCGAATCAGATTCTTAATCCTAACCTTCAATTCGTCAGCACTAAAGGGTTTTATCAGATAGGCGTCTGCTCCGGCTTCCAGTCCTTTCAACTTATCTGCGTCAGTGCAGCGAGCAGTAATGATGATGACAGGAATGTGGCTCAACACGTCGGACGACCTGATTTCCCGGCAAAACTCCAATCCGTCTTTCAAAGGCATCATCCAATCCGTCAGGATGATATCCGGCATGAGGTCTTTTGCTTTGGCCAGCCCTTCCACTCCGTCATGAGCAAAAAGCAAGTTGTACTCATGTTTCAGTTGCATACCGATATATTGTGCCACGTCCACATTGTCCTCAACGATCAAAACCGATATAGAACGGCTGGACACATCAGTATGGGTCACGGCAGGAGTCGGTTCAATATTAGGCATGATTTCTTCATCCTGGTCAAGGGTCCGAATGGGAGTTTCGCTCTTTTCAACTCTCAATGGCAATTTGACGGTAAAAGTAGAACCTTTGCCTACTTCGCTGTCCACAGTGGCAGAGCCTTTCATCGTCTCCACCAATTGTTTGACCAATGCCAGTCCTATGCCTGTTCCTACTTCATTCGACAGAACTTTCGACTGATAGAGCGGGGAAAAGATATACGGGAGATCTTCGGGCAATATTCCTTGCCCATTATCGATCACCTTCAGTATAAAAGTTTCTCCTCTCACCTCTGCCGTCAGCTTCACACGACCATGTAGCGGTGTATATTTAATGGCGTTAGACACTAGGTTTCTCACAATTTTGATGATATAGTCAGGCACAAAGTCCATCATTTGATGGGTTTGTTTCGGCATAAACGTGAGTTCAATAAGTTTGTTCCTGGCCAGCGCCTGATGACTTTCGATTATCATCCGGATGTATGTGACGATATCTCCATGCCGATATTCTGGTTTAGTAACACCTGATTTTATCTTAGCGATCTCCAGCAACTGATTAATCAAATCCAGCAAACCGCAACCTTGTCTGCGGATAATCTCTCCGGCCTTTTTCAATTCGCTCTGTTCAATCAGCGTGCCGTCAATCATTTGTTTGCTAAATCCCAGGATAATGGTCAACGGAGTGCGAAACTCATGGGTAAGGTTAATATAGAAATTGTCTTTTATCTGTTCTATATGAACCCTCATCTTGTGGTTCTTTGACCGTATTCGGATAATATACCATAAAGATGCAATGATAATAGTGGAGAGCACAAAGATACAAATACCGCTTATCAGGAAAACGAGTCCAAGTTTTTTTCCTTGCTTTATCTCATGCTTCATGGCGTACATTTCCCGTTCCTTGTTTTTGCGCTCATATTCCACGCGGATGCTCTGGATACGCCTCATTTTTGCCTCTCCCATCAAGCTGTCTTTATACATTTGGCTTTTCGCATAGCAATCCAGCGCCTGTCTGTAGTCTCCACGCTGTTCGTTGATATGGTATTCTTCATGATACAAATTGGTCAAATACTCCAACGAACCGAGCCGTTCGGCAATTGGCTTCGCCTCAGTAATGTATTGTTCGGCCGTGACGTAATCACCTCTGGAAATATAAAAGTCGATTATGCAAAATGCTGCGCTCATCCAATGCCAGTGGTCACCCGTCTCTTTCAAAATATGGTAAGCCTGCATATATCGTTGAATGGCCTTATCCCACGCCTTGGCTTTTTCCTCCAGTTGGCCCAAAGAGATTTGACATAAAGCCACGCCCAGATTTGACCCGCCTTCTCGATTCAATTTCAAGGATTTTTTAAAATAGATGCGAGCCGAGTCGGTTAGGTTTTGGCTTTCCATCACAGAGCCCAGATTGGCATAATTGATGGCCTGTCCTATTTTGCTGCCCAACTGTTTTTCCCCCTCCAAGGATAGTCGAAACACACTGTCGGCCACTTCAACATTGCCCAATGTGAGATGTACATTGCCCACTCCGTTTAATGAGATAACCCTGGCCTTAACTGCCATATAACTGGTTTTGTCGCTATATTGATTGCTGAGTGACAAGGCTCTGTAATGATAAGTTGAAGCCTCGTCCAATTCGCCGATGCGTCTGAAGTTTGTCCCGATATTATTCAGGGCAGATACCATTTCGATGGTGTCATTCTGTTCTTTGGCAATATCATATTCTTTTCTGTGAGCCATCAAGGCCTCATCAAATCGGCTGGAATCACGGTAATCTTGGCCCAAAAATCGGTAGCCAATCATCACACCCAACTTGTTGCCACTTTGTTCGTATTGATGGATCTTAGCCTTATGTTCACTAATTTGTTTCAGGGCTTTCAGTTCTTTTTCAATCTGGTCTTTCTGTATTTGCGTGTAAAAAACTTCTTTCTCTTTCCGGCACGAGACAAATATGACAGAAAATAGCAAAACGAGGGATATTATTCCACACATTGACTTCCAAAGGTTGATGTTGCCGCTCAAAACAGATGCAGTGTGTGGCTTCAAGAGATGATATGTATATGGACCAAATTTATCATTCTTCATTGGAACATATTTTTGTTCGGAAATATAAAAGCAATGTTTATTATTCTCGCTCTTGCAACTGATGGATAGTTTCTTTAAGGAGTAATTGATAGCTTACAATATTTACAAATATAGATAAAAATAACAATAGTAGTGTAAAATAATCAGAAATATTCAGCAGATTGTGTGTTCTTAGCGTATAATTTTGTTTGTGAATAAAAAAAGGTTTAGCAAAAAGGTGGCTTTTAGAAACCACCCTTGCTTTTGATAGACAATATCCGGTCATTTCGCAATCGCTTCTCGCCGGTCACTCCTGCTTTCCACGGGAGATCTCATTTCCATATAAGATCTGCCATGCGTAATCCATTTCGGAGGATCTTGATGCTTGAGGAATGTGTTGAAGAACTGCATATAGCGTAGTGTCTGGTCCTCCTCGTTTTCGGGCATGCTTATGGTATGCCCTTCATCAGGATATGCCAACATGATGCAGGACTTTCCTAGACGACGCATAGTAAGGTACAATTCCAATCCCTGTGCCCAGTCCACAGCCTTGTCTTCTTTCCCATACGAAAGAAGCAAGGGAATGTTTATATCGTTTGCAAAATAGAGTGGGGAGTTGTCTCTATAAGCATCTGGGATGATCCACCATGGTTGGCGTAAGCGTGCTTGCCCGGTCTCGAAAAGTTCCTGGTTGGTTTTTCCGTTTTCCCAGTAAATGCTGTTATACATACTTTGCATATTGGTAAGCGGTGCCCCGGCTATGGATGCGGCAAACAAGGAGGTACGTGCAGCAAAGAATACGCTTTGGTAGGCGCCCCAGCTATGTCCTAATACGCCCACACGAAGACTGTCTACGCCGGAACATGAACGATAGACGGCACGTAACGCATGACGGATACAGTCGACTGCCGACTCCCCGGGATGGTTGGGCACATATTGAATATCAGGTTGAAATACGAAATAGCCATGCAAGACATAGTTCATGGCGTTGTATGCCTCGCGCGGTGAGGGATAGGTGAAATGGTTAAGTTCCTTAGACAGTCGCTCATAAAGATGAACCACCATGGGGTAAGACTTCCCCTCTTGATAATCAGCTGGAAAGAACAATGCACCTTGTAACGGTTCGCCCTTGCTCCCATGATATTTTATGAGTCGACTCTTGAAAAGCCGTGGAACGCTATCACTCTTCTGTGTGGAGACCAATAGTCGGGTTTCTCGCCCCTGACCGTCCATATAGTAGAGTGCCGGTGAGACATTATTCTCTTCTCGGGCAAAAATACAATGGGTCTGCGCCTTATTCCATATTAACCGAGAATAGCCATATTGGCCGCCCACCAACAGTTTGGGACTGACATTGACGGCAAAGCGATAAAACCCTGTTTCTCCCGTATCTTTCTTTCCAAAGAGAATCTGTTTAGAAGAAAGTTGGAATTTTCCTCGTCCTGATTTTCGGAACTGTATGCCCTGTTCCCGTCCATTGGTGAGTCGTTTGTATTTCATTTCCGGAAGAGAGACGCTCCAGATGTCATATTGGTCATAGAAAAGAAACATTTTGTCATGATTGATAAAACCAATGTAACCCCATGAGGGTTGTATCTCCACCGCACCGTCATAAGTGTTGTCATTAAGAGCGTATTTCTCACCGGGAGACACCGTCAATGGTTTTCCGGACCGGATATCCCTCAGTACCCACTTGTTGTCTTGGAAATAGAACACATACTTCCCTCCGTCGGAAAAGTGTGGAAAGAGAGCCGTTGCTTTCAAGAGCGTGTCACATTGTCCCGAATGAGTGTTTTTCAAGACAACATCCCTTATGGGTTCTCTAAATTGCGGACGGTATGGCCTATCGTTGGCACACAAGAGCCAATTGCCATCGACAGAAGCATCTATAACACCTGTGACGGTAGAGTCCTCCAAAATGCGCCATGAGTTTTCGACAAGTCTCCATATACACAATTTACTCTTTGAGATGTTTTCATAATACCGGTTTTGTTGGCGCGAAAACACTTCCTCGTCTTTCCAGTGCCATATTTCAACACTGTTCCCAGCCTTAGCGCCCTGCTTGCGTTTACGTGACAGACCAAAAAACAACGCTTTGCCTTGGTCAGACCAAACCGGAGTGTATCGAAGGCTTACTTCCATGCCTTCGGGAAGATCAGTTCCCATGGTTTCTGACAGGCATTTTACACTGCCCTTTAAGGGTTGGATAACGATAAGGTCCCTTTCCGGTTCAGATTTCAACAAGACAAGTCCATGGGATGTCCACCTCATCTTGGCATAAATCCCTTTTGGAACTTTCGGGAAAGAGAGCCGGTTGGTCTTTAAGTCGAGTATTTCCATCTGCGAAGAGATGTCGCTCTCAGGTGTACTCATGAAATAGGCCAAATATCTGCCATCGGGGCTGAAAGCATACTCATTCACACCTTTGAGAGGTTTGCCACTCTTTGTCTCCAGATTATAGAGCGTGACGTCAGAGGTGCCACCCTTGCCCGAAAGGAGCAAGAAGAACTGCTCGTTCTCTGCAAATGAGAACCGCTCTATGCCCCAAAATGTTTTCTTTATCCTCAAATTCGCAGCGAATCCGTTTGCTCGAACCAATTTAATTGTTACGCGTGCGTGAGGCATCAGATTGAGGCCAATGATGCCTTAGTAATGCCATTATAGACAGAATTGCCCATATACG
>JBMNUU010000023.1:0-52084 GCA_050946435.1 Prevotella sp. | reverse complement strand
TATCTCTGCAATATCACCATCATCGAAGGCCACGTGCCAGGCTTGCCCCTTCACATCGACTATATAGACGTTGTAGCGTTCCTTGTCGAAGAAGGAATACAGTCCCTGTGCGGAACGCATGGAAACATCGTGTTCTGATGAATCGCCGCCACAAACGATGGCAATGTTTCTCTTTAAATTTTTCATAAGTTATGCTGTTTAATCAATTTTTCTATTTTCGAAAGCGAAGGCAAATCGTCCTAACGCCCCTTTCAACCAACCTCATCCGGCAAAGGTGTCCTGAGTAGTTCCTTTCACATAGCTTCTCCATTTGCTGATGAGAGAGGCAAAGTCCTCGGGCCATTCGGAGTCAAAATCCATCTGCTCGCCCGTCCGGGGATGCACAAAGCCGAGTGTCTTGGCATGTAAGGCCTGTCGTGGACAGAGCTTGAAGCAATTTTGGATAAAAGCTTTGTAAGTGCTACTGCGCTGTCCGCGCAAGATTTCGCATCCCCCATATCGCTCATCGCAGAAAAGCGGATGACCGATGTGCTTCATGTGGGCACGGATCTGATGGGTACGGCCGGTTTCGAGAATACACTCCACGAGCGTGACGTATCCAAATCGCTCGAGTACCCGATAATGAGTGACGGCCGACTTACCGATGCCCGAATCAGGGGCAAACACTTTCATGCGCAGCCTGTCTTTGGGGTCACGGGCGATGTTACCCTCTATCCTTCCCTCATCAGCTACGGGATTACCCCATACCAAGGCATTGTACGACCGATGCGTGGTTTTCCGGAAGAACTGTTTTCCCAATGCCGTTTTGGCATCGGCCGTCTTAGCCACGACAAGTAGTCCGCTGGTGTCCTTGTCAATACGATGCACCAGTCCCACGTCAGGGTCGTTGGGATCAAACGAATCCAAATCACGCAGATGCCATGCCACCGCATTAATCAGTGTGCCGCTGAAGTTGCCTGCTCCGGGATGCACCACCATTCCGGGCGCCTTGTTTACCACCATAAGGTCGTCGTCTTCATAGACAATATTGAGTGGTATATCTTCAGGCAGAATAGATGAATCGTGTTTCGGCCGGTCAAGCATCAATGCGATGACATCGAGCGGTCGCACCTTGTAATTGCTCTTCACGGGTTTGCCGTTGACAAAGATACAACCAGCATCAGCGGCCGTCTGTATGCGGTTGCGACTGGAATGTTGCATTTTCTCGGCCAGGAACTTGTCTATCCGCAACGGAGCCTGTCCGGCATCCACTTCCACTTTCCAGTGTTCATAGAGCCGACCTTCCCCCTCTTTTGAGAGCGTATCGTCTTGGGGATTATCCTCATTAAACAGGTCGTTATCGTATTTCTCGTCTGTCATTCCCTGGCTGATTCTGGTTTGGTGGATATTGGTTTCGTTGTAGATTGAGGTGCAGGAACCGCCTCGTTGTAGGACTTAGATTTCGGCTTCGGCTCAAGTTTGGATTTCGGTTTTGTCTCCAACTTCGACTCCTCTACCGATTCCATCGGAGGTTCCGTCACCTCTTCAAAGTCATCCCACTCATCCGTTTCAAAGAAGTCGTCTTCTCCAGGATACACCGGGTCAATATAGTCCACCGAGTCGTTAAGATCCCGCAATCCGTTTCCTGCCTGCACCGTGAGTTTAGCATCTACGGGAATGCGATCTCCGTAGACCACGTGCTTGCCGTCCATCAACACCCCATACACCCAGTCTTTTTCACCGGCGATAAACTCGGGTGGAGTCAGCTTGAATCCCATTGCCGTCAGTTTAGCCATCGCTTCACGCAATGAACTATTGTCGATGATGTCGGGAAGTTTGATAGTTGGCGACTGCGTGGCATTAATCGTAACATATATAGTATGTCCCGATTTCACACGCTCGCCCGCCACTGGAGACTGTTCCAAAACACATCCCGGGGGCAATTGCTTCACATAGCCCGTATCCACTGCTTCTATATTCAATTGAAGGTTGGTTGCAATATGCTCTGCATCAGCCATACTCTTATGCAAAAGTTTCGGAATAGCAATAGATTCGCCATGATGAGTGTAAACATCCAACCCATATTTAACGCCAAAAGCAAGTAGCAATATCACGACTACCATCGCCACAAGATTGCCCCAGAGCGCCCAGCTCTTGAATTTGCCGAAGAATTCCGATATTGTCATCTACGCTATATTTTTCTACAAAGATAATGTAAATCCGCCTAAAAGCAAAGTATGGACCTATTATTTTTGGAATTCTCACCCATTTGCGTTAAGACCATAAATATAGATGTCAACAAGCTCCTGCCGCGACGATAGCAGCACTGTAATTATAAGAGGAGAAGTCTTATAAATCCCTCTTCCCACTCGTCACTTTGTATTACAATCAGGAAAATTTGGTATTGAACTTTTTCCGAAATATCAACTAAAGCTGATTTATAATCATACCACGCCCTCTTAACACATTCGCAACTTACTGAAAATAAGATAGATATATTATCTAAACAATAGCGAGAGAGCTCTTGCCGTATAAAATTACTTAACAAAAGAATGTGTAAAGCAATTGAAATGTTTACAAAAAACAATTAACAAATTTGGAAAAAGGAACGTTTTTAATATATATTTGAATACCAAATAAAAATAAAAGATTATGAAAACAACAATTAAAACTCTGTCATTTTTAGTAATTTCATTATTAATGTCGGTTGCTTTTGCAGCTTGTAGTGATGATACGGATCCTGCAGATTCAGACATCTTTGCAGGAACTTACAAAGGACGAGTAAGCTACACGAGTGTTGACCCTGCAAAGTCTATCATCGCCGAGGATGGCGAAATTATTGTAACGAAAGTAGGTTCAACCTATAATTTCCATTTCAACAAGGATATTCCTGACTTGAATGGTGTAAAATTTGAGAAAAAAGGCGATAATACTTACGTCAGCATTGGCTCCGGTCTCACTGGAATCACCATCGACGAATCCAAACTCAATATGCTGGTAACGAAAGGCGGAGAGACATGGACAGCCAACTGTAAACGCTAAAATATGCGGGAAATCACTCCACGCTGGATAATTCTACCAACCGGAGCTGAAGGGATCCCGCTTCTTTCCCACACTAATAGTGAGACACCCACCCTCATAATGGTTGCTTAAAACCATGACAAAATGAGGATGGATGTCTCACTATCTTTTTATACAATATTTCACAAGAAGCCTTGTTGGCTCAGTAAAAGCGTCACGATGGCATGTGTATAGTGCTCGTCAAGGCTTGCTCTCGCCCTCTACATACTGTTCGAGATACAGGTGCTCGCCATCGAACACGGCGTAGGTGAATTGCCAAATCCAGTCGCCCAGGATAATCATACGTGTTTTATCTCCCAGAGTAAGGTCCAGTTCGATATGTCGATGACCATAAAGGAAATAATCAATGTCAGGATGGGTCTTCATGTATTCCTTGGTCCATCTTACAAGAAATTCCTTATCTTCGCCCAGAAAGGGAACTTCCTTGCCATCGGCTCGCTTCAACCGACTGTGCTTCGCCCAGTTCAGTCCGAGCTGCATTCCCCACCAGGGGTGAACAAAGTTGAGCATCTTTTGGCATACGGGGCTGTGGAACATCTTGCGCAAGAACTTGAATTTGTTGTCCGGATCTCCCAGTCCGTCACCGTGAGCCAAATAAAATTCCTTGCCGTAAAGCTCAATGGTAATAGGTTTTTTGTGGACAATAACCCCACATTCTTGTTCCAGATAGCCATAGGTCCACAGGTCGTGGTTGCCCGTAAAGTAATGGACTTCCACCCCCATATCGGTTATCTCTGACAGTTTTCCAAGGAATCGCGTATATCCTTTGGGCACCACATACTTATATTCGTTCCAGAAGTCGAACATATCTCCTAAAAGATAGATAGCGTCCGCCTTCTGTTTGATGCTGTCGAGGAAACGCACCAAGCGTCTCTCCTGCGTTCTTTTATGCTGAATAGCCAGAGAGCCTAAATGCGCATCAGATATAAAATAAATATTTTTCATTGACTCCTCATTAATCAAATCCCAGTTCCACCCGCGCTTCCTCGCTCATCATGCTTTGGTCCCATGCGGGATCGAACACGAGATTTACGTTGGCGGACTTCACTCCATCTATGCTTTCCACCTTGGTACGGACGTCCTCGAGAATAAAGTCAGCGGCGGGGCATGACGGAGAAGTAAAAGTCATATCCATTTCCAGGCGACCGTCATCTTGCAGGTCTACCTTATATATCATGCCGAGATCCCAGATGTTTACGGGAATCTCAGGGTCGTAAACAGTCTTGAGAACATCTACAATGCGTTCTTCTATCTTGCTCTTTTCTTCTTGTGTCATATCGTTAAAGCTTGGTTTTATTCTGCGAATTTAAGAAATAAAATTGAGAATTTCGACTTTTATCTTATAAGATTCGGTCAGGATTATAGTTTTCCTTCTTCGCGATAACTGAAGTATTTGCCGTCGGTGATGATGACATGATCAAGAAAATAGATACGCATGGTCTCACAGGCTTTCTTGATTTGCAAGGTCAGTCGGTCGTCTTGTGCACTCGGGATGCAGTTTCCGCTCGGATGGTTGTGGCATACGGCCAGGACGGTGGTGTTGTT
The DNA here is from genome assembly GCA_050946435.1 of Prevotella sp. Classification (GTDB taxonomy): domain Bacteria; phylum Bacteroidota; class Bacteroidia; order Bacteroidales; family Bacteroidaceae; genus Prevotella. Next base: position 47,479 of record JBMNUU010000023.1, on the reverse strand, counting down.
GAGCAGTGCGTGCTTCATGATGACACGAATGTCGACCGCCGTCTCGGTCATGCCCCCATGACTGATAGGAACAGCCTTAATGAGTTTGAAAGCCTGATTCATGAGGAGAATATGAAATTCTTCTACATCGAGGTCTTGCATCTTGGGGTGCATATAGTTGTATATGCTGGTGGCAGAGCCGAGATCTTTCCGCTGTTCCGCTTCGGCGTTTCCCCGTCGTTTGCCCAATTCGCAGGCGGCGAGAATGGTAATAGCTTTGGCAGGCCCCATACCGTGATAGCGTTGAAGTTCCGCGATTGACATTTTCCCCAAGGTGTTGAGGTTGTTGTTGCAATCCTTCAAGATGCGCCGCATGAGGTCCACAGCACTCTCTTTGGACGATCCTGACCCAATAAGTATAGCCAGCAACTCAGCGTCGCTCAATGCCGATGGGCCGAGATGCTCCAGCTTTTCGCGTGGGCGGTCGGCCTCAGACCAATGGTTGATAGAGATTTTCTGCAAAGTTTTGATGATTAGGATAGGAGGATTTCACGGGATTTGATAGAAAAAAAGCAGGGATGGTCGAGGCCTGCAACAAAAGTGCTGTCGATTATTGATAGAAGTTTTTGCTGTAGGCGGAGTATTCGTCCCGGTCTTTGATACAACGCTTCCACCAGGCATCAAGGAAGCCGCAGCCGTAGCCTATGAGTTGGGTGAAGGCGGCGTGGATGGAGAGCAGTCCGATTTTGATACTACGGTTACAGATGGAAGAGTCGATGAAAATAATCAGCGAATAGAGCACGGGAGGCAACAAGGCTGCTGTACAAATCATCAGACCGAAAGGCGGATCTACATAGGGACCGACAAAGACGCCCACGAAAATGCCAAAGAGAAACATTGCCATCAGTAAGAACATACCTAAGGTAAACATCATGGGTAGCAGATGCACTACCTTTAAACTCTCGGGATGCCTCATATAGAGGTTGATGCGGGCAATGCCACTGTTGAACACCTGTCGCCAGAACTTACGGAAGTCGGTGCGCCGCTTGTGGTAAACCCACGCTTCCGGAAACAGCCGACATTTGTACCCGGCCTCGAACAAGCGAATAGAGAAGTCTACGTCTTCACCAAAGCGCATCTTTGAGAATCCGCCCAGCGTCTGATATACATCACGACGGATGCCCATGTTGAACGACCTGGGATAAAATTTGTCGAGTTTCTTCTTGCCGCCACGTATGCCGCCAGTGGTGAAAAAACTCGTCATGGAATACGATATGGCCTTCTGAGTGTCAGTGAATGAGTCGTGAGCACGGTCAGGACCTCCGAAGGCATCGCATGGCTCACGCTGGAGCTCGTCCTCAACGGCTTGCAAATACCCTTCGGGCAGCACCACATCGGAGTCCAATATGATCACATATTCACCCTTAGCTCGCACCACTCCGAAGTTGCGACTTTGGCCTGGGCCACTGTTCTCCTTCATGAAATACTTTAAGTCCAAACGGTCTGTATATTTATCGCATACCTGCCGACATGGCGTGTGCGACCCGTCTTCCACGATAACCACTTCAAAATTGCGCATGGTCTGTCGCGTAAGGCTGTCGAGAAGTTCGTCCACCTCTTCGGGACGATTGAAAACGGGAACAACAACGGAGTATTTCATAAGGATAGAAAGGTAAAAGGATGAAAGTAAAAAAAGTAGTAGTTCCCTTGGGGAAACGCTTTTCCAAAGGGATGAAAAAGTGCGGAAAGCGTAAAAACGAAAGGGTAAAAAAGCAGGTCTGGTATCGCCGTTTTACTTTTTTACCCCTTTACTTTTATTGCTGTTTTTATTTATCTGATACACGTCCCACGTAGCTCCCGTCACGGGTGTCTACAGTGATGGTTTCGCCCTCGTTGATAAAAAGAGGTACGCGAACCTCTGCACCAGTCTCCAAAGTGGCGGGTTTTGTGGCGTTAGTAGCCGTGTTGCCTTTTACGCCCGGCTCACTGTGGGTCACAACCAAGTTGGTCTTAATCGGCATTTCGGCAGAAAGAATGGTGCCGTCAGAAGTATCGGTCTGTACATCCACCACGTCACCTTCCTTCATAAATTCAGCACCAGTAATCATTTCCTTACCGATAGGAATCTGCTCAAAGGTTTCCTGGTTCATGAAGATACAGCCTGTGCCGTCTTCATAGAGATACTGATAAGGGCGGTGTTCCACGCGAACGTCATCGAGTTTCAGCCCAACAAGGAATGTGCGTTCCAATACGCGACCGTCAGCCACATTCTTCAGTTTGGTGTTCATGACGGTATTTCCTTTTCCCGGCTTGCGGTGCTGAAAATCAATACATTTCCAGATACCACCATCCATACGGATACAAGTTCCGATTTTGATTTCTTGAGAATTAATCATTGTATGTATTTTTTAAATTTGTTATTGTCAATATGTTGTCCATGAAGCTGCGCGCTAAAGAGGATACGACCGTCTCCCAGCTTGCATGGATAAAAAGGTGTTGATGAGCATGATGCACACGAAGGCTTCACCCGTGCATTTTGCTCTCATTGCCTGATGTTTGCGCTTTTTTGACATACATCGATATCGTGTCTGCAAAGTTACTATAAATTTATAAAAAAACACAGCTTTAGCGTTGAAAAAGCGTTTAATTCTTTGTTATTTCGAAATTTATGAGTAATTTTGCACCCCAAACGGGGACATTCACACCCTTTAGATGAGAAATAATAATAAATTAAAATAAGAATAGAAAGATGAAAAGAACATTTCAGCCTCACAATCGTCGTCGCGTGAACAAGCACGGTTTCCGCGAGAGAATGGCAACAAAGAATGGACGTCGGGTGTTGAATGCACGTCGCGCTCACGGCCGTAAGAAGTTGACCGTATCAGACGAGAATCACGGAAAGTAAATTCTCCATTCCGTTTTAGACGATAAAAGGCGGGTGCGTCATTTTTTTTGACGCACCCGCCTTTTTGTATTATGTATCTGAAAACTAACTCGTCACCAAATATACGACAGAGGAGAGACTTACACCATCGAACGGTGATTATACGTTGGAGGCTACGCAAAGTTGCCCTCAACGCGTCCCCCTATCATCGTCTACCGCTCTATACGCCCACCGCAAGCGGTCATGTTATTTAGAATTTCCGTCTCGGTTACGAGGTTCTGGTCACCGGGAATCGTGTTTTTCAAAGACGAGGCAGATACAGAGAACTCGAGACAATGCTGGTTGTCGTCGGGCCATTTTAAGCGGGCATGGATAAACGCTGCCACCCAGGCATCGCCCACTCCCATCTGGTCGACAATGGGGTTGATATCCCATATACGAGAGGTGTAAATCTCGCCATCGGCCCAGAGCACGGCGGCATTGACATGATGCTGGAAAGACAACTGGTTGCGGTGGCCTATCAGCATCTGCCTGCAATTGGGAAACAGCTTATGGAGCTTGTCAAAATAGCGACGATATTTATCCAAATCAAACTGGTAAGATGCGTCGAGCGCCGTGAAAGGAATAGGCTCCAAGCCGCTGGCCACATACCATTCTTGCTGGTCACCAAACACAAAAGAACTGTATTTCATGAGTTCTCGCGTACTCTTCTGCACATCGGCGCCGGGATATTTCCACAATGAGCCCCGATAATTGATGTCGCACGTCAGTTCGATGCCACGCTCGTGGGCCAACTCTACGGCGTCCATAGTCGTGTTGAGCGCATCGCGACTCGTGGCACAAGTGATGCCCGAGCAGTGAAACAGGGTGGCATCGCTGAGAATCGGATCCCAATCTATGTCTCCGTGAGACAAGGTGTTGAACGAGGATTCATCCCGGTCATAGACCACATGGGTGCTGCGAAGCGCTGCCGACGGCTCGAAATAATAGGTGCCTAAGCGTTTGCCCATCCTGACAACGTGCGACACATTGAGCCCCAAGCTACGCAGATGGTTCAAGGCGGCATCGCCGATGAGGTTGTCGGGGACACTCGTCACATACTCCACCTTATCGCCCAACTGGGCCAGACTCACCGCCACATTGGCTTCAGAGCCACCGTAATTGGCACCGAAACCACCCGTTTGAAACAACCGTTGACTACCGGTCTTCGACAGCCGCAACAGAATTTCTCCGAAAGTAACAATCTTCATAACTTCATTTCTCTATGACCTCCCCCATAGGGAAAGCCGTAATTTCCCATAAACAGCATTAGAAACAGGATTGGGAAACAGCCTCCTGTAGCTTTAGGAAAAAACAACCCCCTCACCAATACGGCAAGGGGGCTATTGTTTGTTTTATCTTATTTAGCAGCCTTTACCAAGTCGCGCGTATCGCGGGCAATGACGATCTCCTCGTCGGTGGGCACAAGCACCACCTTCACCTTAGAGTCATCGGCAGAGATAATCTTCTCCACACCGCGACAATTGTTGCGCTCCGCATCCATCTTGATGCCGAGGAACTCGAGGCCCTCAACGGCCGACATACGAAGGTCGATCTGGTTCTCACCCACACCAGCCGTCCATACGATGGCATCTACACCACCCATAGCAGCAGCATAAGCACCAATATATTTCTTAATGCGGTAGCTATACATCTTCATGCCGAGAACAGCCCGCTCATTGCCGGCTTTCTCTGCGGCTTCTATCTCACGCATATCGCTGGAGATGCCCGTAATACCGAGCATACCGCTTTCCTTGTTCAGGAAGTCGGCCATCTCCTGCGGCTTCTTGCCGAGTTTGTCCATGAGATAAGTCACGGCGCTGGGGTCGATGTCGCCCGAGCGGCTACCCATCATCAGTCCGGCCAGCGGAGTGAGTCCCATAGAGGTATCCATCACCTTGCCATTCTTCACGGCAGCGACGCTGGCACCATTCCCAATATGACAAGTGATGATTTTCAAATCCTTGATATCCTTGCCCAGAATCTCGGCAACCCGATGGGAAACATAGCGGTGGCTCGTTCCATGGAAGCCGTAGCGGCGTACGTGGTATTTTTTGTAGAGCTCGTATGGGATGGCATACAGATAAGCATAATCGGGCATGGTGCTGTGGAATGCGTTGTCGAACACGACCACTTGTGGCACCTTCGGCATCAGAGCGTCAACAGCACGAATTCCGCGCAGGTGTCCGGCATTGTGTACGGGTGCCAGGTCGATAAGGCTCTCGATGCCTTTTTCAACCTCCGGCGTAACGATGCAGCTCTTTTCAAACAAGTCTCCACCCTGCACGATGCGATGGCCTACGGCGTCAATCTCGTCGACACTCTTCAATGCACCAATCTCCGGGTCGAGCAGCACCTTGAACACCAGGGCCACCCCCTCTTTGTGAGTAGGCAGGTCTGCCATGATCTGCTTTTTCTCGCCATTGTCAAGCGTCACCTTGATGAAAGCCTCGTCAAGTCCGATTCGCTCCACGCCACCTTGGGCAAGCACAGACTCATCGGCCATGTCGTATAACTTATACTTAATAGAACTGCTACCGCAGTTAAGCACTAATATTTTCATATAATTTATGAATTGTAGATTATGAATTTTGAATTATGAATTGCGCTTAGCATCCTGTGCTTGACAAGCCGTAATGGCCACCATATAATAAATGTCCTCTACCGAGCAACCACGACTGAGGTCGTTTACCGGGCGGGCAATGCCCTGAAGGATGGGGCCAATGGCCGTTGCGCCACCCAATCGCTGCACCAACTTATAGCCGATGTTGCCTACTTCAAGATTGGGCACCACGAGGATGTTTGCCTTGCCCGCAATATCGCTATTCGGAGCCTTTGTTGCTGCCGTTGTAGGGTCGAGGGCGGCATCGGCCTGGAGCTCTCCATCCACATCGAGGTCAGGATATTTCTCCTTGGCAATCTTTGTGGCTTCTACCACCTTGTCGATGATATACACACTCTTACCCGTCTCCTTGTTGATGGCGTCTTTAGCCGATCCTTTGGTGGAGTAGCTCAGCATGGCCACCTTCGGCTCTTTCATTCCTGCCACGCTGCGGGCCGTCTGAGCCGTAGTATAGGCTATCTGGGCCAGCTGGTCGGCCGTTGGATTGGGGGTCACGGCAACATCGCCCATCAACACAATACCATTTTCGCCATACTTCTGCTCATGAGTTAGCAAGAGCATCGCACCGCTCACGCAGGTCACGCCGGGTGCACATTTGATAATCTGAAGGGCCGGACGAAGCGTGTCACCCGTAGTGCTCAACGCCCCGGAGATCTGTCCGTCGGCATCTCCGGTCTTTATAATCATACAACCCAAGTAGAGGTTGTTGCCGGTCACAAGTTCGCGTGCTTGTTCAACCGTCATGCCTTTCTTCTTGCGCAGTTCCGCAAGCAAATTGGCATAGTCCTCGGTCTTGTCGCAGTGCAATGGGTCAACGATAGTGGCTTGATCTATATGACTCAATCCCCACTCTGCGGCCTCTTTCCTGATATGCTCAGGGTTGCCTATGAGAATCAGGTCAGCCAACCCGTCGGCCAACACCTTGTCGGCTGCTCTCAATGTACGCTCTTCCTCTGCTTCGGGCAGAACGATGCGCTGCTTGTCAGCCTTAGCACGCGCTACAATGTTTTCTAATAAACTCATATTCTTATTTTATTCGATTAGTTGTCTTGTTACTTGCTACAAAGGTACTTATCTTTTACGAGCTAAGCAAGGAATATCCCGGCTGCCTTGGGTTAAATGTCGTTAACACTTCACATCGTCACCGCACCGACATCTCCTTGGCCAGGATGCTCTCAAGTTCCTCTGCAGACAAGCGGAGCTGGAAGCGTCCCTTGATAGCTACGCTGATACGGCCAGTCTCCTCAGACACCACCACAGCTATAGCATCGGAATCTTGCGAGATGCCCATAGCTGCCCGATGCCGGAGTCCCAGCTCTTTAGGAATATCCATACTGTGACTTACGGGCAGAATACAACCCGCAGCCTTGATGCGCCTCTTTGAAATGACCATTGCACCGTCATGCAACGGCGAGTTCTTGAAAAAGATATTCTCTATCAGCAACTTGTTCACTCCGGCGTCTATAAACTCTCCCGTCTGTACGATGTCATCGAGCGGAATGGCACGTTCTATCACAATGAGCGCGCCCACCTTGCTTTTGGCCATGTCCATACACGACCAAACGATTGGCATAATGGTTTCTTTGTCCTCTTCTTCATTCACTTCTTTCTTCTGTATAAAGAAACTCAATAGGTGTTTCACCCGTCGATGCTCACCCAACTGATAAAGGAATTTACGTATCTCATCCTTGAAAAGAACGATCAAGCCGATAACACCTACACTCACCAACTTGTCCATAATGCTGCCAAGCAAGCGCATTTCCAACACCTGTGACACAAACAGCCACATCAGCACAAACACCATGATACCGATAAAAACATTGAGCGATCGGCTCTCTTTCATCAGCCGGTAGATGTAGTAGAGCATCAAGGCGACAAGCAGAATGTCGATGATGTCTTTGATTCCAAATTCAAAAAACATAACTTTTTATTTTCAGGTGATATTGGTGTTAGGAGGATTATCGCTCGCCGCGCCCGACAGGAAGTACCGTTTGTGAGCTTGACGACTAAAGGTCTTTACATGGTCAGAAGCATACGTCTGTCATTTGGTCGCCAAACGAGCATGGGCATGACATTCTTACACGCACAGCCTCTTAGGCTTTAAGCGAATTGTATATTTTCACCGCTTCCACCGCCTCTTTCACATCGTGCACACGGAGAATATTAGCTCCTTTCATCAGCGCAATGGTATTGAGTACGGTGGTGCCGTTGAGCGATTCCTCGGGTGTGGTATCCAACGTTTGGTATATCATTCTCTTACGCGATATGCCCACGAGCAGGGGGAGTTCCATCACCTCAAAACGGTCCATTTCATCGTAAAGTTTGAAGTTTTGAGCCAATGTTTTGCCAAAACCGTAGCCGGGATCGAGAATGATGTCTTTTTGTCCAAGGTCGCGAAGCTGCTGCACCTTTTCCGAAAACTCCATCAGCACATCGTGAAGCGTGGCCTTCTGGGTCATCAAGATGTAAGGCGTACCTGTCTCGGCCACCAGTGGAAACATATCCGGATCTTTGCCTGTAGAGATGTCATTGATGATATCCACATGGTATTTCTCAATGCACATTCGTGCCACTTTCGAACGAAAAGTATCGATGGAAACGGGGATTTCTGCGTCTTCATCCTTCAATATAGCCAAGGCCATGTCGAGCTGCTGCATCTCTTCCTCTTCGGTCGTCAGCTTCTCAAGGTAGGGATTGGTAGAGCAGGCTCCCACGTCAATAATCGTTCCGCCCTCAGTCCTGACCTGTCTTACGCGCGCACGAATGGCTTCCTCGTTCTGCACACGACTCGCCGCATAAAACGAATTGGGTGTGACATTCATCACTCCCATGACTTGCGGCTCGGCCAGCGACATCAGCTTGCCACGAACATTAATTGTATACTCCATTGTTTCGGTATTTTTCTACAAAATTACAAAATAATCAGTAAACCGCCAATGAAATTCAGCAGAGACGTACACACATTTCCACACAGTGTCATGCTGAAGAAAAAGCAGAAATGATGATTGATTATTTTTTCTTTCCTCGCAACAATAGCTGATGGAAACATAATCCGTCAACAGCAAAGGCCCCGGCAGTTTCATATTCGGAGGTTTCGCTTTCCTACTTTTCTTTTCAAAGCCTTCAGAATGCAAATATAGCGTATTTGCCTATGAATAACAACGTTTCCTGTCTATTATTTCGATTCCGCAGCAGAGACTTTCTTGATATAGCGTTAATCGGTAAAATGATTCCGGCCTCCCATAACATTCCTCGATATGTCAAATATGATAACCATTTTTTGAAGATTTTTTTCATAACATCTGGAGCAAAAAGGACTATGTCTCGGGCCATAAAACCAGTCCGCTTTGCTTAAAAACGCCCCACTCCGCTCGTTCTGTATCCCGCCCATGTCATGGTGAGGCCCTAACGGCGATATGGCTAAGCCCTAACCGCACCGCGAAAACGGCTCTTTCACCTTGCGGTTGAGGCTCCACCGCGATGCCGTTAGATACTCAACCGCAAATGGCGAAACAGGAAGCACGAGAGCACATTTTAGAAAGCGCTGATAATCAACACTCTACAAGCTCTCGTTTCTTGCGCATATTTCGAACGAGAACAAATGTATTTTTGAATACACAAAATTTAAAAGGGTGTTTGTAAGGAAAAATATCGCATTTCTTGGATATGATAAACTTTTGAAGTATTTTTGCATCACACAACAAGCAAGCATAAGGGTTCCTTATGACACTGAAAACAAACATGGATATTAAAGAATTATATCAGCTCTATCTGCAACATCCGGAGGTGACGACAGATAGTCGAAACTGCCCCAAAGACAGTATTTTTATCGCCCTGAAAGGGACCTCTTTCGACGGTAACAAGTTTGCCAAGGCCGCACTCGACAAGGGGTGCAGCTATGCCATTATCGATGAAAAAGAATATGACGACGAGACTGACGACCGCATCATTTTGGTGGACAACTGTCTCCTCACTTATAAAGAGCTCGCCCGGGAACACCGTCGCAGCTTCAACATCCCGGTGATTGGCATTACCGGTACAAATGGCAAGACAACCACGAAGGAACTGATTTCGGCCGTGCTGGCGGAGAAATACAATGTGATGCACACCGAAGGCAACTTCAACAACGATGTGGGTGTGCCCAAAACGCTGTTGCGCCTGAATAAAGAGCACGACATCGCTGTGGTGGAGATGGGGGCATCTCATGTGGGCGATATCAAAAAACTGGTAGACTATGTGGAGCCCACGTGCGGACTCATCACTAATGTGGGACGCGCCCATCTGCAAGGCTTCAAATCGTTTGAGGGGGTGATGCAGGCCAAAGGTGAACTTTATGATTTTCTGAAAGCGCACCATGCCCTGACTTTTCTCAACACAAGCAACGAGCATTTGACGACTATGGCTCGGCAACGCAGCATCGAACACGTCATGACCTACGGACAGGACGCCCGGGCACAAATACGCGGTGAGGTTGTGAGCTGTGAGCCTTTTCTCAAACTGCAATGGACCGCTACACCAATCGACCGGCAAGCAGCATCCTGCAATGACCAGGTTCAGTGTTCGGAGTATGTGGTGCAAACTAAACTCATCGGCACTTACAACCTCGACAATGCTTTGGCTGCCGTGGCCGTAGGACTGCATTTCGGTCTAACCCCACAGCAGATCTGTCATGCATTGGAAAATTATGTGCCCAGCAACAAGCGTTCTCAATTAGAGCTAACAGCGCGAAATCAGCTCATCGTCGATGCCTATAACGCCAATCCCACAAGCATGGCGGCAGCCATAGAAAACTTCGAACGTATCAACGTGCCACAGCCGAAGATGGCGATTTTAGGCGATATGCGAGAGTTGGGAGACGTCAGCCAAACGGAACATCAGAAGATTGTAGAACTGCTCGAGGACTCGGGGTTTGATACCGTATGGCTTGTCGGCGAAGAGTTTGCAAAGACGCAATGTGATTTCCGCAAGTTTAGGGATGTGGAAGAGATAAAGGCTGCTATCAAGGAGGAACAGCCGTCCGGCAAATTTATCTTGATTAAAGGCTCCAACGGCATACACCTTACGCAGCTCACAGAAGTGTTATAATTCAGCAATTCAAAATTCAAAATTCAAAATTCAAAATTGGAAGCAGAATCAGACCTTTCTTTCATAGCGTATGTAGAATTTCGTCTTGAATGAAGAGCAAAGTACAAAGAGTGAAGAATCATAAATTCTGCGGCCAATTTTGAATTGTGAATTTTGAATTTTGAATTAAAAAAGCCCGGCGTCACACAAGGCGACAACCGGGCCGAATGAAAGGAGGAAGTGGTACCTCTTGGAGTTGAACCAAGGACACATGGATTTTCAGTCCATTGCTCTACCACCTGAGCTAAGGTACCGTTTTCTTAATTGCGAGTGCAAAGGTAGTGCTTTTTAAACAAACTTACAAACTTTTCCTTATAAAATTATACACGTTTCAGAAAAAAGATGTACCTTTGCACCGTCTTTAAAGGAAATAGGACAAATATTCCTACTTCAAAGATGCTTATCGGGATGTAGCGCAGTTGGTAGCGCACTACGTTCGGGACGTAGGGGTCGGGCGTTCGAGTCGCCTCATCCCGACTTACAAGCAAAGGAGGTTGCCCCAAGCAACCTCCTTTATTGTTTATCTCTGTTTCAGAGATGTTTATTAACAACTATATATTGTTTTCTGAAATTAAAGACTTCCTGATTGGTATTCTAACGTCGTGCTCCCATTCTTTTCCCAAGTTTCCGATATCTTCGAGCTGGATGTATTCCTGTCGACAACACTCCCATGCAATCATCGGACCTTTCACAAAACTACGATAGTGCGAACTAAAACATTTTCATATTTTTGGGCTTTTAAAACTCCACATATGGAGTGAGACGTTCAATATCACCTGCCGTAAAATCTTTCAACAGCCTCAAGTCATTCAAACTTTTCAACGGACCACGCAGTCGGCGATAGTCCAGAATAGCTTTAGCTTGATAATAATTAATGTAAGGATGTCGCTTCAATTCACCTAGCTTCAACCTATTGACGTTGATTTTACGAATATTGTTACTAACATTGAAAAAAGAAATGGCCTTTTCCGGGAAATCTTCTATTTCTCTGAGCTGTTCCCGGCTATAAAATCCACCTAATCTTTGACGATAGTTCACTATCCTGCTGGCATAATATCCGCCTATGCCCGGTACTCGTTTCAAGGCTGATGTGTCGGAAGTGTTGAGATCGATGCGTTCCGTAGGTTTTAATTTCACCGGATAACGGTGCAATGTGTCCCGCTTCTCATGGTTTTCTTTAGGGAAAAGTTCAGATGCCGGTGCATAATCCTTACTGATACGGATGTAGGGCTCCAGTTCACGGTATTGCTTTTGGGTGAGGCCGTAGAGTCGTGCAAAGTCTGACGGTTTGCGGTAAATGCCACCCGCTGCACGGTATTTATAAATATTGCGCACTTGCCAATCTTGCAATCCTAAACGCAGAAAGGCGGTGCTGTCAGCCGTGTTGGGATCGAAAGGAAAACGCTCCACTTTTTTGGATTCAACTTGAAAATAGGGCTGACGAGCAGGCGCAGGCTTCGATGGAATGGTCGATTTATACGTCAAAGTGCTATCTTCCGCATCTACCTGCGTGACCTCCTCTTTGTCCCCGACAAAGAAAATGAGGAAACACGAAATCACGGTGAGCAGTAGGAAAAAAGACAATACCTCACGGTCAGACCGGTTGAAATAAAAGAAATCCCTAAGTTTCATAATTCAAATGATTCCCATCTGATGCAAAAATACCGCAGCAATTCCCAACGGAGAGACAAAGCGGATGAGGAAAAGCCATAGCTGATAGAGGGTGGCAGGGACCGTACCCCAATTGGTAAATTCGGCTTTGACCATCTTGCTGGGTACTATCCAGCCAATGAGAATGCAAGTAAGGAACGAGCCGAAAGGCATAAGAATGTTCGAGGTGAGGTAATCACAACAATCCAGGAAGCTCTTTCCAAAGAGCGTGAGATCTACCGCACCACACGATAAACAACTGAAAATACCGATGAGAACGGCAATAATCGTCTCTAAAGCAGCTCCTTTTTTACGTGAAATGTGCAGTTCTTCGTAGAAAATGGCTGTACCTATCTCGTGCATGGAGATCGTGGAGGTGAGCGCCGCCAACGACAACAGGGCATAGAACAAGATGCCAATAATATAGCCCAAAGTTGGGTTGAAAGCCTGTTGAAAGACATTGGGCAACGTGATAAATATAAGCGACGGACCACTGTCGGGGCTTACTCCCACCGAGAATGCTGCCGGAAAAATCATCAGTCCGGCAAGAATGGCCACCATTGTATCAAGAAAAGCAATCTGCCCGGCCGACTTCAGGAGATTGGTTTGACGGCTAAAGTAAGAGGCATAGGTACACAAGCAGGCTGTACCCAATGAGAGAGAGAAAAATGCCTGGCCCAGAGAATCGAGAAAAACACGACGCGTTACTTTAGAAAAATCAGGCTTGAACAAAAACGTGATTCCCTTTCCCGCACCCGGAAGCGTGCACGAAGCCACCACTATAATAAGAAGAAGCACGAACAACGTGGGCATTAACACATTGCTCACCTTCTCTATGCCTCGTCTCACACCACGTATCACAACCATATGGGTAATCAGGATAAAGACGATGGTCCATATCAGTGGGCGAATCGGGTCGGAAGAGAATGTCTTGAAATAGGATGAAACGTAAGTGGCGTCACCGCTGATTTCACCAAAGATGGCGGCAAAAAGATATTGCAGGCACCATCCGGCAATCACAGCATAAAAGCCCAATATAATCATCGATGTGATGGCACCCATATAGCCCACGATGGACCATACTTTGCCTCCCATCTTGTAATAAGCCCTTGCCGCGTTGGAAGCGCCATGGCGACCAACAACAAATTCGGCAACCATTCCCGGTATTCCAAGCACCAGCATGCAGACAAGATAAATCAAGATGAATGCCGCCCCGCCGTCCTGACCGGTCATATATGGGAATCGCCAGATGTTGCCGAGTCCTACCGCCGACCCCACCGTAGCAAGAATAACACCAATTTTCGTACCGAAATTACCGCGTTCTGACATAGCTTATATCACATTAAACTGATGGAGGAATATGGCTAAGATGGCCGTTGGGCAGACAAAACGCACCAAGAACAAGAAAATGCCGAAGAAACGGCTGCTTAGTGTGCCCCAGTTGGTAAACTCGTCCTTCACGATTTTTCTAGGAACAAACCAACCCAAGAATATGCAAGTGAGGAAGCCGCCTAAAGGTAGAAATATCTGTCCGGTGACAAAGTCGAACACATCAAACAGCGACTTTCCGGCTACACTTAAATAACTCATATCCCCCAAAGACAACGAGCAGAATGCTCCAATAATGATTGTGGTCGTCGTTACGATAATGGCACCTTTCTTGCGGGAAATATGCAATTCTTCGTAAAAGAAAGAAGTGCTCACCTCATGAAGCGACATCAACGACGTCAAGGCCGCCAACGATAGCAGCGCATAGAACATCAACGACATGATCCATCCCAGAACGGGGACGCTGCCAAAGGATTGGTTGAACACATTGGGCAGTGTTATGAAGATGAGAGAGGGACCACTGTCGGGATTTACGCCTACGGAGAACGCTATCGGAAATATCATAAGCCCTGCAAGAATAGCCACCAAGGTGTCCACCACCGACACCTGGACGGCCGAAGCGAGCAGATTGGTCTGTCGACTATAATAGGAAGCGTATGTGCAAATGCACCCCATTGCAATGCTCAACGAATAGAACGACTGTCCCAAAGCACCGAGAAATACACCCCGATCTACCTTGCTAAAGTCTGGTTTGAACAAGAACTCTATACCCTTTGAAGCTCCGGGGAGCAGACATGAAGCCACAACGATGACCAGCAACAATATGAATAAGGTGGGCATTAGCAGCTTCGAGGCTTTCTCTATACCGCCTCGCACACCGTGAATAATGACATAATGAGCGGTCAGTATAAAGACTGCCATCCAGAATATAGGACGTATCGGGTCGGTCGAAAAGGCGGTGAAATAGTTTTGTACGAACTGAGAATCGCCACGCAACTCACCCATTACCGAGGCATAAACATATTGCAAGCACCATCCCGACACCACTGCATAATAGCTGGTGATAAGAAAACCGGTAGCCACGCCAAGCAACCCAATAAATTTCCATGCTTTCCCGTTGCTCAGACGAGCATAGGCGCGATAGGTGTTGGAAGCGCCGTGACGGCCAATGATGAACTCGGAAATCATACACGGAATGCCCAATATCAGCACGCATCCCAAATAAATAAGAATGAAAGCCGCTCCGCCGTTCTCTCCAGTCATATAGGGAAAGCGCCACACATTGCCCAAGCCTACAGCTCCGCCGGCAGTGGCGAGAATCATTCCCAGTTTACTTCCAAAACTCGCTCTTTCTTCAGACATACTGTTTTAAATGCTTATTTAATTGCAAAAGTATAAAAAATTATCTACTTTTGTACACAATTTGAAAGTAAATATACAATAATGCAGTACATCCTTAAAAAATATCCACTATCGTGTCTCTGCATAGTTGTGATATGGATATTATGTCTTGTGCCCATCCCCGAAACTCCACTCAACAACATCAACATGATTGACAAGTGGACACACTTTGTGATGTATGGAGGATTATGCACTGTTTTATGGATAGAATACGGATTCCGCCATCGTGCCATCAATAAGAAGCGGGTATTCATCTATGCCTTTATCCTTCCGATATTGATGGGCGGGCTTATCGAGATAGTCCAACTTTACTGTACCGGAGGCAACAGAAGCGGCGATTTCATCGACTTCGTTGCCGATGCCATTGGTGTAGTCCTGGGTACTATTATCGGTATTCCTCTGGCACTGACGATTTCCAAACGCAATAGGGATTCCTAAGTAGATTGGAATTATAGAAGCGGCCATCACCCGTCACTTCCGGACCGATGAAATCGGGCTTTTCATAAGCTTCTGTTTTGTTTCCGAGTTCCACCTCTGCCATTACCAGTCCGTCATTGTCGGCATGGAACTCATCAACTTCAAACACATGACTGCCACTTCTCACCAGGTAACGATGCTTGTCTATCACGCCACCTTTGCACAGTCTCAACAGATGGCGAGCTTCGTCAAGCGTTATTTCCTTTTCAAACTCATAACGTGACAATCCTCCGTCCACGCTCCTGCTCTTTATTGTCAAGAAAGCCTGTTCATCACGCACACGAATACGCACAGTAGCCCCGTCAGCAGGAATGTAACCTTGCTGTATATGACTTGATGAAAAGGCGGCACGCTTATATGCAGCACCGCCTTTCTTTACGAGGAATTTCCGTTCTATTTCCTGGCCGCTCATTACACAATATACATTGTCCAAACCATGTATATAATAGCCAGAACAAGCAAAGCTCCGAATATCCATTTCACCACGATGTCCCCCTGCGTCTTCTGTTTCTCTTCACGCTTTTCTCGCTTCACTTCTTTGCTAACAGCGTTGATCTCACGCACCGGTTCATACGGGTTCTTTTTCCTTTTAGTCATAATATTTCAATTTATTGGTTGTTTTGATAAATTTTATACGAATCAATCTTCCTCCTCTTCATTGACGGCAAACTCCATGAGATAGGCTTTGATGAAAGCGTCTATTTTCCCATCCATCACGCCGTCCACATCGGATGTTTGGTAATTGGTGCGATGGTCTTTCACACGACGGTCATCGAACACGTAGCTCCTTATCTGACTGCCCCATTCTATCTTCTTCTTGCCGGCCTCTATTTTGGCCTGTGCCTCCATGCGTTTCTTCATGGCACGGTCATAGAGCTGACTCTTCAAGAGTAGCATTGCCTTAGCCTTGTTTTTCGGTTGGTCACGGGTCTCGGTGTTCTCTATCAGGATTTCTTCTTTCTCTCCCGTGTCGGGGTCTTCATATTGATAGCGGAGTCTCACTCCCGATTCCACTTTATTCACATTCTGGCCACCGGCACCGCTCGACCGGAACGTATCCCAACTCAGTTTGGCGGGATCCACATATACCTCGATGGTGTCGTCAATAAGTGGTGACACGAATACACTGGCAAAGCTGGTCATGCGTTTACCCTGGGCATTGTAGGGCGATACGCGGACCAAACGATGAACGCCATTCTCACTCTTGAGATATCCGTAGGCAAATTCTCCTCCCTCTACCGTCATCGTTACACTCTTGATGCCTGCTTCGTCACCGTCTTGGAGATTGGTGATTGTTACTTTGTAGCCATTCGATTCACACCAGCGCATATACATACGCATCAGCATCTGGGCCCAGTCTTGGCTTTCGGTGCCTCCGGCTCCAGAGTTGATTTTCAGCACGGCATCCATGGCATCCTCTTCCCGTCGAAGCATATTCTTCAGCTCCAATTCTTCTATGGCCTTGATAGCTTTCTCGTAATCGGCATCCACCTCTTCTTCTGTAACGAGTTCCTCCTTGGAATAATCGTAGGCCAGCTGCAACTCGTCAGCGAGCTGTTTCACCTCTTTATATTGTGTCAGCCATTTCTGAATACCTTTCACCTTCTTCATCTGGGCCTCGGCTCGTTTCGGATCCTCCCAAAAGTCCGGGGCCTGCGTGCGAAGCTGTTCCTCTTCAAACTCAATTTGTTTCTGGTCAATATTCAGATAATGGTGAAGCTTGGCTGTGCGCTCCAACACGTCTTTCAACTGTTCTGATGTTATCATTTACTATTTATTATGGGAAAACAAGAAGTTACGAAGTCAATAGGGATGTCAGACTAACTTTTATTATCCAATTATTCGTAAACCTTACATTGCAACTCTATATAAGATTAGGATCAAGTAAACATCCTGCCCTCTTGAACTTCTCAACTTCCGGAAAATATTAATCTTCGTACATCTTATCGATGACTTCCTTGAAATTCTTATATATCACGGGGCGGCGCAACTTCAGTGTATTAGTCAATTCTCCCGATTCCATCGAGAAATGGTGCGCCAAAAGCGTAAAGCGCTTAATCTGTTCGTAGTGTGCAAGTGTTTGTTGCAGCGTATCGATACGATCTTTCATCATCTGATGCACCTCGGGGCTGGCACAGAGCTCCTCTCTATTTTGAAAAACAAAACCTTTATCACGTGCCCACTCTTCCACCAATCGGAACTCCGGCACGATCAATGCCGATACAAATTTCCGCTGGTCGGCCACGATCGCCACTTGGTCCACAAACTTGTCTACAAGCAATATCGCCTCCACCATTTGCGGTGCTATGTATTTTCCATTGCTCGTCTTGAACAAATCCTTGATGCGCTCCTTCAGGAAGAGCTCTCCATCCTTCATATATCCTGCATCACCAGTATGGAAAAAGCCATCCTTATCAAAAGACTGCGACGTAATGGCGTCGCGCTTATAATATCCCTTTGTAATCGTCGGACCCTTCAGCAATATCTCATCATTTTCTCCTATCTTTATCTTTAACCCCGGAATGGGACGTCCGACAGAGCCCACCGTGCGTTTTTTATTGAAATGGTCGCAACTAACTGTCGCAAGACTTTCGGTAAGTCCATATCCAACAATCATCATGATACCGATGGAATGGACAAATTCCTCCACCTCAGACGACACATACGCTCCAGCCGTAGGAAACATGTGAGGATGCTCCAGCCCCAACTGTTTGCGCACCAAACTTAATACAGAAGTATTGATAAACTTATATTTCAATATCAATCCCAGGGGCGGACGCTTGCCCTTGGCAAGATAGTCCATGTTATATTTCTTTCCTACAGACAGGGAATAACGAAACAGCTTTTGCAGCACAGGGTTTGAATGGTCTATCTGGTCTTTCACCGCTTGATAAACCTTTTCCCAGAATCGAGGAACGCTCGACATACTCGTAGGATGAGTCTCGCGCATAGAGTCCTGGATCTCGCGCGGATATGTGTTGATGATAAGCTGTGCACCCTTGGTAAGTGCCATGTATGACCACGCGCGCTCGAAGATGTGGGTATAGGGCAGGAAATTCATAACCCTATCCTTTTCTCCCACCGGCACACAAGTGTCATTGGCTATGAACGCGGCCTTATACTGTCCATAGCTAAGCATCACCCCCTTGCTCTCTCCAGTGGTACCACTGGTATAGAGTATGTTACAGAGGTCGTCATCGCTGGCTTCCGCCCACCGTTTTTCCAATTCGCTCTGTCTTGGAAGCTTTTCTCCCAATTTCAGGAAATCTTCGAAATACAGCGCATTGGGGTCATGCGAGCTGATGCGAACGCTCTTGTCATATATAATGATGCGCTCCAATGTCGGACAAAGCGGAAACACACGATGAGCCTTGTCATACTGTTCCTGTTCGCCCACAAAAAGGATACGTACCTGAGCATCATTGAGCATATATTGTATTTGCTGTTCTGAGCTTGTTGCATAAAACGGGACAGAACAAGCCCGTACACCATAAGCACCAAAATCGGTATACAGATACTGAATGCAATTCTGGGAAAAAACAGCAATGTTTTCCTGCGGCTTCACTTCCAAATTCAGCAAGGCATTGCTTATTTGCTTCACTCGCAGGGAGAATTGATTCCACGACACAGTCTTCCACTTCATACTTCCGAAGCTTCTAAACGTAAGAACAGGTCTGGAACCATATCTCTTTGCCTGCTCGTGAATAAGTATCGACAAATGACTTCTATTCTGCATACGATAAGGACATTAATATATGCAAAGATAATGTTTATTAGGAACTAAAACAAAAATATCATCGTTTTTTTGCTCAAATCGGCTATCCTCGCATCTGAACAACGGCCCCTGTTGATACAGCGCACCAACACCACGACTGGGCAGCAGGTTAGAACGAAATGACCGGTCACACCATACCGTCTCCGGCACGTCACTCCTCATGGAAGACAGGCGGCAAAGCGAAAGTCCATGGCAGGTCCTAAACACAATAGGTTGTGCCCTCTGGTGGGTAGTATGAAAAGGCCGATAGACAACTGTGACCGCATTGTTCACACCAGACTTCGCCTCGCCACAAATTCCTTGTGTAAAATTTAATAACCATTTTGCCGAGCGTTTCTCTCATAGCATCTAAAGCAAAAAGGACTATGTTTCGGCCAGCATAATCAGCCTGCGCGACAAGAAAACGGCAAGGGTCACCGCGGTTAGTGTTTTATCACGGTGCGGTTATGGCCCAACGGTGGTGCGAGAAAAGCTCTTTCGCATAGCGGTTGAGCCTTCCCCGTCCTGCCATTAGATATCCAATCGCGGATGACAAAATTGATGGCACAAAGTGATATTAGCAAAACTATCTGATTATCAGACAATTATAAATTGACGCATATTTCTCGTATTTCAAACGAAGACAAACTTGTTTTTGAATAAACGAAGCATAACAGAGCTTTTGTAAAGAAAAGTACAGACGATCTATCTTTCTGAATTATATCGGGAAATTAGCATTGGAGACATGATAGACAGACCAAGGGAAAGAACGGTTGATTGAAAAGATAAAATCAGATTTTCTGTCTGCATATCTGAAAAATTAGTTATTTTTGTAGCATGGAACAACAAAAGCAATACACCCAAGACGCCATCAACCTGCTTGGTCGGTTGATTGCCACTCCATCGACAAGTCGCAACGAAAACGAAGCCGCTACCATCATGGAGCAGGCTATCAACGGCTATGGTTTGGAAGCACACCGTGAGGCCAACAATGTATGGACCATCGACCCGATGTTCAACACAAGCCGTCCTACCGTGTTGCTCAATGCACACATCGACACAGTGAAGCCGGTGGATTCGTGGACACGCGACCCCTTCGCGCCAACCATCGAAGGCGACACGCTGTATGGGCTGGGAAGCAACGACTGTGGGGGCGGACTGGTCACGCTGTTGCAGGTGTTCCGCTATTTCTGTAAGGACAATGCCGAAGAAAGCCGGAATTTCAACTTGATATATCTGGCCTCTGCCGAAGAAGAGGTGTCGGGCAAAGACGGCATCAGTCGTGCGCTGCCGTTGCTTCCCGACATAGACGTGGCCATTGTGGGCGAGCCTACAAGTATGCAACCTGCCATCGCCGAGAAAGGGTTGATGGTGCTCGACTTGATTGCTCATGGCAAAAGTGGCCACGCTGCCCGAAACGAGGGAGTGAACGCCATCTACGAGGCATTGGACGATATGCAGTGGATTCGCGACTACAGATTTGAGAAGACAAGCCCTTTCCTCGGTCCGGTGAAAATGACGCTCACCGTAGTAAATGCCGGCACCCAGCACAATGTGGTACCCGATACCTGCACAATGCTTGTCGACGTACGCTCCAACGAGTATTACACCAATGAGGAAATCTACGATATCATTTGCCATCACGTTAAGTCAGAGGTTAAGGCTCACTCTTTCCGCCTGCACTCCTCACACATCGACCCTGATCATCCATTGGTGCGCCGCTGCATCTCACTGGGCATGACGCCCTACGGCTCGCCCACGCTGAGCGACCAGGCGCTCATGCCGTTCCCATCGTTCAAATTAGGACCCGGCGAATCGTCACGCTCGCATAGCGCCGACGAATTCATTAGAATAAGCGAAATAGAACACGCGCTTGACACCTATGTCAAGATTCTTAGCGGAGTATAAAAACAAAGCATCATCCATTATCAACACTCACCTAACCTTCTTTTTCAGGTGAAGCCTATAATGGATGATGCTTTGTGAAATCCGGATTAACTTTATTTTCTGAGCCAAGCCTCGGGATTTAGCTTTTCTCTTTCTTTGCGAAGCTGGAATTGCAGGATATTGTCCGGGCCTACCGTTCCGAGTGCCTGTCCCGTAGAGACCTTTTGTCCCTTGCTCACGCTGACCGATTTGAGGTTGCAGTAGACAGATATATAAGCGCCATGCCGCACCATAACCACAATCGTGCCGGCATAGCTAAGCACGGCACTCACCTCACCATCGTATACCGAGCGCGCCTGGCAGCCGCTGCCTCCCATGATGTTGATGCCCTTGTTGTCGAGCGTCACTCCTTTCAGCCCCTCTACGTTATACTGCCCGAAGTGGCTCACTATTTTATAACTGCCGGTGATTGGCATGGGCAGTCGGCCCCGATTAGCTTCAAATCCGCTATTCATCATACGGTCTACGGTTGAGAACTTGCTCGCCTCCTCCATATTCTGTTTCGCTGCAGCTATTTCCTTCTTGGCTCGCGCGGCGTCAGCAACTTCCTTGCGCTCGGCCGCCTGTCGCTGCGATTCAGCTTCACGAGCAGCCTGGTCGGCCGCCTCTTTTCTGGCCTCCGCAGCACGTTCAGCGGCTGCTGCGCGTTTTGCCTTCTCTGCAAGTTCCCTGGCAACGGCACGTTGGGAGGCGCGCTCGTTCTCCAAAGCCTTTTCCGAAGCCTTTTTTCGAGCAGCTTCCGCCGCTTCGGCTCGAGCCTTCCGCGCCGCTTCTTCTGCCAAGGCTGCTTGCCGAGCCTCTTCCTTCAGCCTTGCCTCGCGCGCCTTGGCTTCAGCAATTCGGCGGGCATTCTCGCGGGCAGCAGCTTCGGCTTCAGCTTTCTTCCGAGCCAGTTCTGCCGCCCGACGTTTCGCCGCCTCCACTGCAGCGGCCTTGCGCTTGGCCTCGGCCTCGGCACGGGCACGGGCCTTCTGAATCTCAATCTCAACCAGACGGTCAAGCTGCGCATTCAGTGCCGCATCCTTCTTATGCTGGTCGGCAATGATAGACTGAATGGTTTTCTGCTGCTTCTGCAGACCTTTTACCATTTCTTGTTGTTCAGTCTTGTTGCTCTCCAGTTTGGTCTTTTCCTGCTGTCCTTGGGAAAGAAGTCTGCTTTTCTGATCCTTGACCATTTGCAGCTGGCGATATTTGTTGTTCACTTCATGCTGCTTGGCCCTTACAGATTCACCCTGCGCCCGCTGGTATTGTGCATATTCACGAACAAAACGAAGACGACGGTACATCTGATAGAAGTTCTTTGCCGAAAAGATAAACATCAGTTTGTCCTGCACGGAGCGATGGCGCGCCATGTATCTCATGGACTTGATGTATTTGGCCTGACGCTCCTTGAGCTGCTGTTCCAGAGTCTTCAGCTGTGTATTGAGTATTTGAATATTACCGTCAATATGCTGTATCTCGTTTTGTATCCCCTCTATATTCTTCTGACGCTGTTTTATTTCCCCATTCAACGTCAGTAAGTTGCGCAACCGCTTCTCCACGTCGGCCTTATTAGCTTTTAGGGCTTTTTCCTGCACCCTAATTTTTTTCTGAATGGCCGAACGCTGACTCTGCAATCCGCGAATGGACGAATTGCTATAAGTAACTTTCTTTTGTGATTTTTTCTTTTGAGTTTTTGTTGTCGTGGTCTTTGTCGTACGCGTGGTTTTTCTGGTCGTCCGCTTTCGGGTTTGGGCTCCCGAAGCTACGACAAAGGTCAACGCTAAAAGTATAGTAAGTATTCTTCTCATTACATATTAAGTAACCTGCCAAAGATGTCATTAGCATCTATCTGCTTGTATCTGGGAGAAATATTGCTTCGTGTCTCCCATTTATCCGAGGTCTTCAAACTACCCATTTCGAGCCTCACTGTCATCTCCTGCAGCTTGCCGGCCGAGGTGGTAGTGAACGTGAACTCCTGAGTAGCCGGGAATCTTTTGGCACCAAGTGGTTTAAAGTCTGCATATTCCCACACCAAATCGGATTTACCGTGTTTGGCACTTTGATAACTAACGGCTGTCTTACCTATGAGGGCACTTTTCCGATTGGCTTCCCACACATAGCTCATATTGCCATTTTTCAAACTTATAGGCACATTTTGCCCCATTTCATCGAGATGAGCCGTGAATTTATGGAGGTCACCTTCGCCGACCCTCGACACTCCGGGGAGCAGCAACTCATTCCAAAACAACGCTTGAAGAGAATAGAAATTCAGCCCGTTATTCTTTAGGAAATCGAGCTGATTATAGTCTCCCTTGATGTATTGCTTGTGCATTCTATCGATGACGAGCACATAGTCGGGTGTGAACTCCAGTCTTCCTATCTCACTGCCAAGCAACGGAATGAACAGCTGTAATCGTATCACCTCATCCCTACGCATATGGACCGCTCCCGGCACCGTGACATCACGGTTTCCCATCCGAGCCTTAAACCGCATATCTGCAACGATATTCTTGGCATATACATTCTGATCATTCACCTTTTGGACAAAAGCTAAACTGCGAGTAACAGCCGCTCCCCCTTGCGTCTTCGGCATCGTCTTTGTAACGGAAGAGTCCTTGACCATTGCCTTCTTGCTACCACAAGAGGCCGCCAGCAAAGGCAAACATATCAGCATTATTTTACTCCATGTCTTCATTTTTTCTTGCTATATCGTTTCTTCTTCTTGTTTAACACCGCTGCGTCACCTCCGACATCAATGGCCTTTTGCCACATCTGCAAGGCTTCCTCGGTATCTCCTGTCTTGATATAAATATCTCCTGCGTGTTCTAAAACATCCGCAGAGAGCGTAGAATCCTCGCTGTATTTCAAGGTCTGGTCGATATAAATCTTAGCCTCGGCATAGCGCTCCTGACAATAAAGTATCCACGCATACGTGTCGAGATAGGTTGGGTTCTTCGGCTCCGCCTTTACCGCCTTGGCACTCATCTCCTCTGCTCGCTTCAAGTCTTTCCCTTCAACCGAGAGAAAGTAAGCATAGTTATTAAGTGTCACGATATGGTCCGGCTTCCATTGCAAACAACTGTCGAAAGCTGCATAAGCCTCTTCTTTCCGTCCCTGATTATGATATATCTCCCCCATGATGGCATAGAAGTCGCTCACGATATCCGGATCGCTCTTGGCATTGATTTCCGCCGTGCCTCGCTGGAACGCGTCGAGCGCTCCAACATCGTCTTTCTGATAGTATCGGGCAAGACCCGTGAAGTAATAGAAAGCCATTTCATCGGGATTATATAACATTCCCGGCTCACTCCATTCTGCCACCTCCTTCCAGTTCTGCTTCGCCCATTTGTTCTGAATCAGCTGAAAGCGTGCCCCACTGTTATCCGGAGCAATCGCCAACAATTCGACCAATGCACGGTTGATATCCTCCTCTGGCATTTTCTTGAGTGTATAATAGGCCGCTTTCATTTCTGCGATTGAAGCGTCTGTCGGCAGGGCCTCGCGCAAACGGTCGAACAGTCGTATGATCTTCATGGAGTCTCCTCCTTGCCGCTCGTTTTCCTGAATGGCCTGACGGATGAACTGCACCCGGTTGTCAGCAGGGGTGTTTTTGCCCAGCAATATGCGCTCCATCATCTTCTTGGCCTTCTCATCCTGTCCCACCGCACGATAGTAGTCGTACATCGAACTCTGGGCATACGTGTTCTCAGGCTCATTCTCCAAAGCCCGGCTAAACAATTTATAGGCATCCTTTGGCTTCTTGTTCTGCATCAGCCAATTGCCCAACATGATGCTAAAACTCATGTCGTTTGGATGCGTGTCAGCCAGGCTCTTCAAGGTTTTATATGCATTCTTCGCATCTCCCTTGAGCTCATAAACACGCATCCTCGCCAAGTCGAACTGCTCATTCTCCCCTTCTATTCGTTCCAATCGGTCGATGGCACCGAGCATATTGTCGTAGTCTTTCTGCTGTTTGTAGAGATCTACGAGAATGTTCACCACATCGCTGCGGTCGTGTTGGGCAGCATACAACCGCTCGTAAGCTTCGATAGCCTTATCATAGTTGCCCATCCCGATATAGAACTGGGCCACCTTTTCCTGATAAGTGCCATTGTCCGGCCTCAACAGGGCAGCCGTTTTCAGATAATGCAAGGCCAGGCTGTCCTTACCAAGATGAGAGAAATAACGAGCCTGCATATAGTAGGCCTCTGCCGCACATGAGTCTATGGCCAAACAGTGGTTCAGTAAATCGAATGCCGCCGCGAAGTGCCCGGCATTCTGCTGACGCACTGCCTCTAAAAAGAAATAGTTATAGCGTAAACTATCCGTATAATCCAACGCAACAGCATTCTTGGGTATCTTGACCTCGTGTGTCTTCTTTTTTCCGGCCCAAGCCGACGAAGACCAAGTCAAGCTACCCGTGAGCAGGAGGACCACAAGAAAGAGTCCCGTATGTCTCTGTGCTTTTCTCATTTTATCATCACTATTTCACACCTGTATGCCCGTATCCACCTGCGCCTCTTTCCGTCTCGTCGAGCACTTTGACGGGTTCCATGTCCGCCTGTTCATAGCGTGCTATCACCATCTGTGCAATACGCTCGCCGTCATTGACCACAAAGTCTTCCTGCGAGAAATTCACAAGCAACACCATGACTTCACCACGATAATCAGCATCCACCGTACCGGGGGTGTTGAGCACCGTTATGCCATGTTTCAGTGCCAGTCCACTTCTTGGGCGCACCTGTGCCTCGTAACCCTCAGGCAAGGCAATATGTAATCCCGTTGGAATCAGATGGCGTTCCATCGGCTTCAAAACAATCGACTCGTCGAGGTTGGCTCGCAAGTCCATTCCCGCACTTTGGGCAGTGGCATACGCCGGGAGCGGCTGATGCCCGTTATTCAGTACTTTTATTTTTACCATATAGAATGCAAAATTAATGAATTCCGACCACATTATTACATTTTAATTATTAAAAAGAAAGAAAATAGAAGAATAAACGGTAACTTTGCAACTTAGGCTTACACCTCAAGCCTTCATCTACTACACCCCCTATGCAAACATTATTTCTATGAACTGGAAACAACTCATATCCAACAAGCGACTCGGACAGGAAGACCGCCACCCCATGCGTCTCGACGATCGCTCTGAATTCAAACGCGACGGCGACCGCCTCATCTATTCCGCTCCCTTCCGCCGACTGCAGAACAAGACCCAGGTCTTCCCCTTGCCTGGGAGTGTGTTTGTGCACAACCGGCTCACCCATTCTCTGGAGGTTTCCTCACTCGGCAAATCATTGGGCGACGACGTGGCAAAGCGACTTATCGAGAAACACCCGGAGCTGAGCGGTACGCTTTTTGAGGAAATCGGTACCATCGTACAAACCGCAGGATTGGCCCACGACATGGGGAATCCGCCATTCGGCCACTCCGGCGAAAAAGCCATTCAAACTTATTTCACCGAAGAAGAAGGCGCTATCCTCCAAGACAAGGTATCTACGGAATTCTGGAACGACATCACCCATTTTGAGGGAAACGCCAACGCTTTCCGCTTGCTGACCCACCGTTTCCAGGGGCGCAGGGTGGGTGGCTTCGACATGACCTATGCTACCCTGGCGTCCATCGTGAAATATCCCTTCGCCAGTAGTGCCGCAGGTAAGCACGGTAAATTCGGATTCTTTTCATCAGAAGTCGATATTTACCAGAAAATTGCCGATGAATTGGGCATTATTCGCATCTCCAAGCCTGGCGAGCCGCTCCGTTATGCGCGTCATCCCCTGGCCTATCTGATGGAAGCTGCCGATGATATTTGCTATGAAATCATGGACATCGAAGACTCCCACAAGCTCCGTATTCTTTCCTATGAAGAAACCGCCGACTTGCTTTTGGGCTTCTTCGACCAGCAAACCCAAACTTCCATACGCAAGCGTCTGGACAAAGAGGGAGTGACCGATATCAACGAACAAATCGTGTATATGCGCGCCTGCGCCGTCGGAATATTGGAAAGCGAGTGTGTAAAGACATTCGTGGAACACGAGGAGGAAATCCTAAATGGCACTTTCCGGGGCAGTCTCATCGAAAACATTGCTTATCCGCAACGCATGGCTTATAAGCGCTGCGCGGAAGTTGCCTATAAGCGAATTTACCGCAGTAAGCCCGTATTGGATGTGGAACTGAGCGGATACAAGATTATGGAAACCCTGATGCAACGCCTCATTGCGGCTGCCGTCCACCCCGACAAGTTCCACAGCAAACAGCTCATCGAACGATTCAGCAGTCAATATGAAATAAGAAGTGAGGATTTGCAAACCCGAATCATGGCCGTACTCGATTATATCAGTGGCATGACGGATGTTTACGCGCTTGACATTTACCAAAAAATAAACGGCATCTCACTGCCGATTATATAACCTTGCCAAGCCCTATCAAAAGATTGATAGCATAGTTACAACAAACGGACGCACAACCCGTGCGCCCGTATTAGGTTCACCCTTTGAAGTTGGGAATAGCAATACTATAATTATAGTATCACATTATTCGGTCCACCCGGCATTTTGAGCGCTTCCGGATGTTCTTTGACGAAACTGTTGATATGGCGGATGCGTTTTTCTTCAAATATTTCGTCCATAGCAATCAGGATCCCACTCTCTTCAACATTGCCAAACTCGTAGTTGATGGCTGTACCGAAGAATTTCATGGTGGGACTCAAATTCATATAAGCATTAACCAGTGGCGGGATATTGAACCCCAATTTGCGCACCTCGCGATTCAGGATTCGATAGTCCTTTCTAAAGTCGTCCTCGCATAATATGCGTTTGAACTCCTCTTGATGAGACTCCGTTTTCAACGATTTTATCGGCACGACAAGCTGCTCCGTATCGCCGAAGTGCTTGTTGAGAAAATAAAGAATCATATCTCTGCCGCGACGCACAAACGATGGATACATCGTCATCTTCCCCAGAAAATACTTACATTTGGGATTGATTACGGTCAGTGCTCCCAACCCATCCCACAGATTGTCCAACGCGAAAATAGACTTCGTGTTCTTCCTGACATTCTGATATTCCAATGAAACGAATGAACGTCCCAGTTCCACCGTATATGGAGCATACTCTTTCATGAACTTATCGGAGAATCTGAACATGTGGTTCATGGCCAAATTAGGCTGTCCCTCATCGTTCAACTGCCACTTGTCACCAAACAGATAGCGGTATCCGCCTATGATCTCCTCAGCTTCGGGATTCCACACAATGAGTTGCGAACAACCGTTCTTCATCGTGTCAAACTCATCGATATCCGCCGATTTTCCCGTTCCGCCACCCGATGTGCGAAAGGCCAACTCGCGCAGACGTCCAATCTCCTGCATCACATGAGGAGCTTCCCACGCATTGATGACGTATATGTCGTTATGGCTCTTGTTGGTCGTGCGAAGCAAGTGCTCTGGCGTCAGCTCACTCTTCAACACGTCTTTGCTAATCGGTTTGATAATATCTTCTTCCATAATCATTATTGATTGGGATTACTCAGCACGCAAACCGCCCGGTCCCGCTTGTTCGTAAACCCTGTCTTGTACATATTTTGCCCATTCCACCGCAGTTTTACTCTTGTCGAACGTTTGCCATGGAATAGGTTTGCCGATGACAACTCGGAATTTTTTATGAACATTTTTATACATTTCGTCAACCAAAAACAGCATGGCGATGTTCACCTTCAGTCCTAACTTCTTCTGCCATTTGGCCAACCGATAAAATCGCTTGGAGTTGTGGCCACTGAAATAGATGGGGACTACGTCACGATGATACTCCACGCTTTTGCTGATAAACGTTTTCTTCCAAGGCAAATCGCGAATAACGCCATCAATGTTTCGAGAGTTCAATCCGGCAGGAAACATCAGTATGTGGTTGTCGCTCGCAAATCCGGCCTCCACGATTTTAGGGAAATTGCGTGCCTGCCTCCCGGTCTTATTTATTCCGATACACAGCGGTTTTAGTCCGGGCAGAAACATCAGCAAATCATTGACAAGATAACGGAATTTTCCATCATAATGCTTGCCGATGATAGCCCCGAGGCAAACGCCATCCTGTCCTCCCAACGGATGATTGGAAACAAACGTGTAAAGCTTGCCATCATTCTTGTCAGGTAGATTCTCCTCTCCTTCTATCGTGACATGCATATCGAGATACTTTACACACTCCTCGAGCCATTCCGTACCTTGCTTGTCACGACTTTCCCACAGGAAGCTGTTTACTTCATCTTCATGAATCAAATGTTTCAACCATCTGATGAGAAACCGAGGCACATACTTTGCTTTGCCACCCAGTTTACTCTTCAACAGTTGGTCAACATCTATCGTCTTTCCTATGCTTTCATTCATTGCTCACAATATACTAAGTATTTGCAAAAATAACATATCTTTTTTTAAATCTTCCTATTTAGCACAAAAAACTTTCGATTTTCATAGAAATGAAATCTGAATGATATATAACAAAAAACCAAACGACCTTTTCCACACTGCACCAACACCATGTTCATCCCGCGGCCATTCTCCCTACTTGAATCATACCGTTGTACTCGGCATCTCTCTGGCGATGTCCTGGCATTAAACACCAAATAGTATCATTCATAGATGTCAAATAAACATTATGAAAAAGAGCACCTATCAACCTCACCTTCCAGCCACAAAAAGACTATGTTTTGCAAATAAAAAGTCAACGCTAACACCATCAGCACGGCCTTCCGGTGGCCTTCAAGCCCAACCGCATCGCGACAAAGCCTCAACCGCACTGCGATTCGACTCTAATAGCACTGTGAGAAGGCTTTAAACACAGGGTCGTTAAGCAATAACGGCATAGCATTTAGAAAACTTTATTCGACTCAAAAAACTACTTATCTCCTAAAATACATTCAGTCAGACAGATACGGGAAACCCTTGAATTTTCGCGAATTTAACGAAAATTTATCCTCTGTTTGAAATAGGCGCAGCATTTGAAGCATTTTGTAAGTATTTTTATGTGTAATTTTATCTCTGCATGAATTCTCTCAGCCCACATCGCAAGACCCTTCGTTTCGACTCCTCCCTCGCTATTGAACTCATCAAAAAACCATCCTGCGATGTCTACAAAAACATTCTCATCATCCTGTCATTCTACGAAAACTATCCCCAAAAATACGCAAAAGGCATAAAAAACAATGAAATTAGAAAATTAGTGGGGGAAAGTGGTGAAAAGTGGGGAATTTTATGTAACTTTGAAGGCAAATCCCATCATAAAGATGTACGTATGCGTTTTTTAGGCAACATAGAAGCAAAAATCGACTCCAAGGGGAGGGCTTTCCTCCCTGCACAGTTTCGCAAGGCGCTGATGGCGCCCGG
This sequence comes from Prevotella sp., assembly GCA_050946435.1. Classification (GTDB taxonomy): domain Bacteria; phylum Bacteroidota; class Bacteroidia; order Bacteroidales; family Bacteroidaceae; genus Prevotella. The sequence goes on along the minus strand of JBMNUU010000023.1, from coordinate 16,923 downwards.
CGAGGATGAGCTCGTTCTCCGCCAGGACATCTTCGAAAACACGCTCGTCATCTATCCGCAGTCGGTTTGGAACGCGCTGATAGACGAGATGCGCGGGCGCCTGTCGCGCTGGGACCGCCGTCAACAGATGGTTTACCGCACCTTTGTGAGTGGTGTGACAAGCATTACCATAGACAGCAGCGGGCGCATTCTCATTCCCAAAAGCTTTCTACAGGCTGCCGGCATCACCCAGTCGCTTCGCTTTGTCGGTATGGGCGACACCATCGAGATATGGGCCAACGACCCCGACGTGGAATTGCCACTGCTGGACAAAGACGAGTTTGGCAAGGCTCTGGAGAAGTTGATGAAGCCCCGTCCGTCATCTCCCGAAACCGAAGAATGATTAAGGGCCAGTAGAGCCACAAGATATGAAAACGTCAGCATACCTCTGACGGATTAGCGTTTGAACAATATAGGACAACAACAAGAATGGTTACCAAAGCAGAAACATATCATGTCCCCGTATTACTGAAGGACAGCGTCGACGGACTTGCCATCAAGCCCGACGGCATTTATGTGGATGTCACTTTCGGCGGTGGTGGCCATTCTCGGGAGATTTTATCTCGGTTGGGCGAAAACGGTCATCTCTATAGCTTCGACCAAGATGCGGACGCAGAGAAAAACTTTCATTCCTCCACCTCAGAGCCCCAGAATTTCACATTCGTGCGCTCCAACTTTCGCTATCTGAAAAACTGGATGCGCTACTACGGCGTAGAGCATATCGACGGGCTATTGGGCGACCTCGGGGTGTCGAGCCATCATTTCGACGACGAGACGAGAGGGTTCTCGTTCCGTTTCGATGCCCCGTTGGATATGCGCATGAACAGACGCGCCGGGCAGACGGCGGCCGACATTGTGAACAATTACGAGGAAGAGCAGTTGGCCGACATTTTCTACCTCTATGGAGAGTTGAAGTCGTCACGGCGCATCGCCTCCACCCTGATTAAGGCGAGGACGCAGAAAGCGATACTCACCACTCAGGACTTCATCCACGCCGTAGAGCCCCTTTTCAAACGGGAACGTGAGAAAAAAGATATGGCCAAGCTGTTTCAAGCCTTACGCATAGAGGTAAACCAGGAAATGTCGGCTCTCAAGGAGATGCTCGCCTCGGCTACAGCACTACTTGCTCCCGGCGGCAGATTGAGCATCATCACCTATCATTCGCTCGAAGACCGCATCGTGAAAAACCTGATGAAGACCGGCAACGCCGAGGGCAAGGTGAGAAAAGACTTCTTTGGAAGGACGGAATGTCCCTTCAAGCTGATCAACAACAAGGTGATTGTTCCGAGCGACGAGGAACAAACCCAAAATCCGAGAAGTCGCAGTGCAAAACTCAGAATTGCCGAAAAAATATGAAAGCAGACGAAAACCACATACAAGACGAGGCACAGCAGGCCTACGGTCCTTCCGACAAAGAGGCCAGGGAGTCTCTGAAGGCTACCGCCGGAAAAAGGAGTGCCGCCAAGAAAGATGCTTCACAGCCGGATGCAGCCGAAGGGCTATCGCTGAAGGAAGTGATACAAGAACAGGCCATCGAAGGCGAGGCGCCACAATCGCGCACGCTCTCCCTGCGCAAAATACTTGGTGGAGACATTCTGAACACGGCGGCCGTACGACGGCAGATATGGCTATTGCTCCTCATCGTATTCTTCCTGATACTATCCATCTCCAACCGATACAGTTGTCAGCAAGACATCATCGAGATAGACCGACTGCAGAGCGAATTGCAAGACGCCAAGTACAAAGCCCTGTCGAGCACCAGCCAGCTTACCGAGAAAAGTCGTGAAAGCAATGTGCTGAAGCTCTTGAAAAACAATGAAGACAGTGTGCTGAAAATGGCCAACCAACCCCCTTATATCATATACGTCCCGGAGTGAAACAAAAATGAGTAAGTTCGACTATAACAAAATCATGCCCAGATACAGCGCCGTCGCCGTGCTGATGACGCTCATTGCATTGGCGGTAGTGGCCAAGGCAAGCTACATCATGACCGCCAAGCGCGACTATTGGACGCAGGTGGCCAATCGTGTGAAGAAAGACAGCGTGGAGGTAATTCCCACGCGTGGCAACATTCTGAGTTGCGACGGGCAGCTGCTGGCCTCGTCACTTCCCGAATTTAAAGTATATATGGACTTCAAGCAGCTCTACGATGCCCATACCGACAGTCTCTGGCACGAAAAGCTCGACAGCATTTGCACAGGACTGAATCGTATATTCCCCGAACGAAGTGCAGCAGAATTTAAGGCCCGTCTGGAAGAAGGACGCAAGGAGAGGAAACGCCACTGGCCGGTTTGGCCCAAGCGCATCGACTATAACACCTACTCGCGGGTGAAGCAGCTGCCCGTGTTCCGCCTCTCCAAACTCAAGAGCGGCTTCCACTGGGACGAGCTCAACTCTCGTGAGCGACCATACGGCACCCTCGCCGGACGTACCGTTGGCGATATGTATGCCGCCATGAATAATGGGCGTACGCCACGCTGCGGATTGGAATTATCCTACGACTCACTGCTCCGGGGCACCAACGGCATCAAGCACCGACGCAAGGTGCTCAACAAGTTTCTCGACATCATGGACACTCCGCCCATCGCCGGGGCCGACATCGTGACCACTATCGACGTGAGGATGCAGGACCTGGCGGAGCGCGCCGTCATCGATGAATTGAAGGAAATCAACGGCAACGTGGGCGTAGCCATCGTGATGGAGGTGCAGACTGGCGACATAAAAGCCATTGTCAACATGGAGAAATGTGTCGATGGTGAATACCGTGAAATCAAGAATCATGCGGTGAGCGACCTGCTCGAACCGGGCTCGGTGTTCAAGCCCGTGTCTATCATGACCGTCCTGGAAGACGGCATGTGCGACACCACCAAGATCATAGATACCGGAGGTGGCATTTGGCCGATGTATGGCAGGAAAATGAAAGACCATAACTGGCGGCGCGGAGGATACGGAACGATGAATCTGCCAAAGACACTAAAAGTGAGTTCAAATATTGGTGTGAGTCGAATCGTAGACGAATACTATCATGCCAATCCCGAGAAATTCGTAAAAGGGGTCTATCGCACGGGCATCACCGCCGACTTGCATATCCCCATCGTGGGGGCAGCTTCCGGCATTGTCCGTATGCCTAAAAAGAACAAACGGGGTGAATGGCTCAACTGGAGCAACACGGCCCTACCCTGGATGAGCATCGGATATGAGACTCAAATACCGCCCATCTCCACCCTTACTTTCTACAATGCCATCGCCAATAACGGAAAAATGATGCAGCCCCGCTTTGTGAAAGCAGCCGTGAAAGAAGGGCAAATCATCGAGGAATTTCCTCCACAGGTGGTTGCCGGACATGAGCAGATAGCTTCGCCCAAAGTGATTAAATGGATGCAGGAGATGCTGACCAAAGTGGTGAGCGAAGGACTGGGCAGAAAAGCAGGGTCGGAATCGTTTCCTGTCGCCGGCAAGACCGGTACCGCACAAATCTCGAAAGGTGCTTCCGGATACAGAAGCGGACGCGTGGACTATCTGCTGTCGTTTGCCGGATTCTTTCCCGCTGACGCTCCGCGATACAGCTGCATCGTGTGTATCCAGAAATCGGGACTGCCCGCTTCGGGTGGCGGCATGAGCGGCGTGGTATTCCATCATATCGCCGAGGGGATCATGGCCCATAGCGTCCGTCTCGATGTGAGCGACGCCAGAGACGCTTCCTCAATTCTCGTGCCCGACGTGAAGGATGGGAACATCCTGTCGGCCGACTTCGTATTGTCGCAACTGGGCATCAAGACAACTGCCAATTTCAGGAGTCAGACTCCTACAAAGAAATCAGTCTGGGGCAAGGTGGAGCAAGCTGATAACCACGTTTCGCTGGTTGAAAAGAAAGGGTTAGGCAACAAGTATATTCCCAACGTGATCGGTATGGGAGCGCGCGATGCCGTTTATCTGATAGAGAAGCGAGGTGTGCGATGCCATATCAACGGTCGGGGCAAGGTGGTTGAACAGAGTTTGCCGGCCGGCCACTACATCCAAAGGGGTGACGTGTGTACGCTGACCTTGAAATAAGGCCGAAGCATTGACAGAAGAAAAAAAAACAATCTTATGAAATTACAAGAGCTGCTGAAAGGTATCAAGCCGCTTGCCATCATCGGCGATGCTGATGCTGACATCACGGGCGTGAACATCGACTCACGCAAGATCGGCAACGGTCAAATATTCGTTGCGATGAAAGGAACACAGGTGGACGGGCATCGCTTCATACCCAAAGCCATAGAGACTGGGGCAAGAGCCATACTCTGTGAAGACATACCCGAGGAACGGGTAGACGGAGTGACCTATGTGCAGGTGGCATCGACCGAGGACGCTGTGGGAAAGGTAGCTACCGTCTTCTACGGTAACCCATCAAAGAAGCTGAAACTCGTGGGCGTGACAGGGACAAACGGAAAGACCACCGTTGCTACCTTATTATATAATATGTTCCGCAAAATGGGACACAAGTGTGGACTCCTGTCCACCGTCTGCAACTACATCGAGGGCGAGGCTCTCCCCGCCGATCACACCACCCCCGATGCCATCGAGCTGAACAAGCTGTTGAGCCGGATGGTGGATGCGGGATGCGAATATGCCTTCATGGAATGCTCCAGCCACGCCATTGCTCAGAGACGCATCGGCGGACTGACTTTTACGGGTGGGCTCTTTACCAATCTCACCCGTGATCACCTGGACTATCACAAGACGTTCGAGAACTATCGCAACGCTAAAAAAATGTTCTTCGACGACCTCCCAAAATCGGCCTTTGCCATCACTAATGCCGATGACAAGAACGGAATGGTCATGGTGCAAAACACCAAAGCAACCGTCAAGACCTACTCGATGCGCCAGATGGCTGACTTCCGAGCACGTATCATAGAGATGCACTTTGCCGGGATGTACCTCGATGTGGACGGCCATGAAGTGGGCGTACAGTTTATCGGCAAGTTCAACGTAAGCAACTTGTTGGCGGTTTATGGTGCCGCCCGAATGTTGGGCAAGCAGCCGGAAGAAATTCTGATAGCCCTAAGCACGCTCCACAGCGTGAACGGCCGATTGGAGCCGATACAGTCGCCCGAGGGTGTGACGGCCATTGTGGACTACGCCCATACCCCCGATGCCTTGGAAAATGTGCTTAACGCCATCCAGGAAGTCGACGGGAAGGGACACATCATCACCGTCTGCGGAGCCGGCGGCAACCGTGACAAGGGCAAACGTCCACTGATGGCTCAGGAGGCGGTGAAACGGAGCGACCGTGTGATCATCACCAGTGATAATCCCCGATATGAAGAGCCGCAGGCTATCATCGATGATATGCTCGCGGGACTCAACAGCCAACAGATGAAAAAGGTCATCAGCATTGTCGACCGGCGCGAGGCCATCAAGACTGCCTGCATGATGGCTGGTAAGGGCGACGTGGTGCTTGTAGCCGGAAAGGGACACGAAGACTATCAAGAAATCAAAGGCGTGAAGCATCACTTTGACGACAAGGAGGTGATTCGGGAGATATTCGGCATCGGCAACAACACTGCCAAGCCTGCAAATAAAAAGGACTCAAGAAATTCATAGAAATGCTGTATTACCTTTTCAGATTCTTAGAACAATTTGGTATTTCAGGCGCACGTATATGGGGATATATCTCCTTCCGTGCCCTGCTGGCGCTGATACTGTCGCTCATTATCTCTGCATGGTTTGGTGAAAGATTCATCAAATTCCTCAAGAAAAAGCAGATTACGGAGACGCAACGTGATGAGAAAATCGACCCGTTCGGTACCAAGAAAATTGGTGTCCCATCCATGGGCGGCATTATCATCATTGTTTCGATACTCATCCCCGTGCTGCTGCTCGGACGTTTGAGAAACATTTATCTCATCCTGATGATTATCACCACCGTGTGGCTGGGTTTCCTCGGTGGCATGGACGATTTCATCAAGATATTCCGACGCAACAAAGAGGGATTGAAAGGCAAGTATAAAATCGTGGGGCAAGTAGGCATCGGACTCATCGTTGGACTCGTGCTATGGGCCTCGCCCGACGTGAAATCCAACGAGAATATTGTGCTTGAGAAGCAAGGACAGGAGGTTGTCATCAAGCACCGGACGGAGGCGCGGAAGACCCTCAAAACCACTATTCCCTTTGTGAAAGGGCACAACTTGGACTACTCCAGAATCATGTCGTTCTGCGGCAAGCACAGGGTGGGCGCAGGGTGGATACTCTTCGTTATCATGACCATCTTCGTAGTGACGGCCGTGAGCAACGGAGCCAACCTCAACGACGGTATGGACGGCATGGCGGCTGGAAACTCGGCAATCATCGGAGTGGCCCTGGGCATACTGGCCTACGTGAGTTCACACATGGAATTTGCCGCCTACCTTAACATTATGTATATCCCCGGTTCACAGGAGTTGGTGGTATTCATGTGTGCTTTTGTGGGTGCGCTTATCGGTTTCCTATGGTATAATGCCTACCCCGCTCAGGTGTTTATGGGCGACACTGGCTCGCTCACCATCGGTGGCATCATTGCCGTTTGCGCCATTATCATCCACAAGGAGTTGCTGCTACCCATCCTATGCGGCATCTTCTTCGTTGAGAGTCTCAGCGTCATCATGCAGGTGTGGTATTACAAATCCGGCAAGCGAAAAGGTGTCAAGCAACGCATCTTCAAGCGCACGCCCATCCACGACAACTTCCGTGTGACTCCAGATCAGCTTGATGCCGACTGCACCTATCTCTTCAAAGCGCCACATTCGGCCAAGCACGAATCGAAAATCACCATCCGATTCTGGATTGTAACGATTATCCTCGCAGCCATGACCATCATCACGCTGAAAATAAGATAAGGGAAAGTAGGAATCGGGGATATAAAGGCTCGTGAGTTTCTGTCCGGGACCACGAGCCCATCCCCAAGCAAGGCTTACATACTATAAGCAAAAACACAATAGAATATGAAAAGAATAGTAGTTTTAGGAGCAGGAGAAAGCGGAACAGGAGCTGCCGTACTGGCCAAAAAAGAGGGCTTCGATGTCTTTGTTTCTGACTCCGTAAAAATTAAGGATAACTATAAGCAGGTACTCGATGACCACAACATAGCATGGGAAGAAGGCGGACATACCGAAGCTAAGATTCTGAATGCCGACGAGGTTATCAAAAGTCCCGGCATTCCTGACCAGGTGCCGATGATTCAAAAGCTCACCGCACAACACACCCATATCATCAGTGAGATAGAATTTGCCGGACGATATACCCATTCCAAGATGATATGCGTCACCGGCAGCAACGGTAAGACGACCACCACCTCACTGATATACCATATCTTCAAGGAGGCTGGATATGACGTGGGACTGGCCGGAAATATCGGACGGAGTCTCGCCCTGCAGGTGGCAGAAGACCCACACGCTTATTACATCATTGAACTGAGCTCTTTTCAGCTCGACAATATGTATGACTTCCGTGCCAATATTGCCATTCTGCTCAACATCACACCGGACCATCTCGACCGTTATGACTACAAGTTTCAGAACTATGTCGACGCCAAGATGCGCATTATCCGAAACCAGACCGAGGAAGATAGCTTCATCTACTGGAATGATGATCCCGTGGTGAAGAAGGAATTGGAAAAATACGACATTCATGCCGTGCAGTGTCCATTCTCCGAACTCAAGGAAAAGGGCAGCATAGGTTACATCGAGCAGGGACAGTATAAACTCGAATATCCGGTACCGTTCAATATGGAACAGGAGAAGCTATCGCTCACCGGCAAGCACAACATCTACAACTCGCTGGCCGCCGGACTGGCTTCAAACATCAGCGGTATCAGAAAAGAGCAAATACGTAAGAGCCTGAGCGACTTCCCCGGGGTAGAGCATCGTCTCGAAAAAGTGTGTGACGTGGCCGGCGTACACTATATAAACGACTCTAAAGCGACCAATGTCGATGCTTGCTGGTATGCGCTGGAGAGCATGACAACACCCACCATCCTCATCATCGGAGGCAAGGACAAAGGCAACGATTACAGTGCCATTAAAGAGCTTGTCAAGCAAAAATGCGTGGGATTGGTATATCTCGGAGCCGACAACAAGAAACTGCACGACAACTTTGATGATCTCGGCATCCCCGTGGCCGACACCCACTCGATGAAAGACTGCGTAGACGCTTGCTACAAAATGGCTAAGACAGGTGACACCGTATTGCTCTCGCCATGCTGCGCCAGCTTTGATCTCTTCAAGAATATGGAGGATCGGGGCGACCAGTTCAAGGCTTTAGTACGCAATCTGTAACAAGCCCCGAAATAGACAACACTACTATATCTCACCCCTAATCCAATCCTTAACAGGAAATAAGCACATGAACAAGAAACTCGGAAATATATTCAAAGGCGACAAAGTCATCTGGATGGTGTTTTTTTTCTTATGCTTAATCAGCATCGTGGAGGTTTTCTCGGCCTCCTCCGGACTCACCTACAAAGGTGGCAACTATCTGGCGCCAATCATCAAACACATCGCGATTTTGGCGGTCGGTGTATTCTTTATGGTCGTGACACTGAACATCAAATGCAAGTATTTCAAAATAGCCACCCCCATACTATTCATACTGTCGATTGTCACTCTGATATGGGTGTTTTTTACCGGACAGTCGACCAACGGCGCCCAACGCTGGATTGAGATATTAGGCATACAGTTCCAACCTTCAGAGATCGCCAAGGGTATGATGGTGCTGGCCACCGCTCAGATACTCAGCGCCATGCAAACCGACAATGGAGCCGACAGGCACGCCATGAAATTCATTCTCATTATATGTGCTATTATCATCCCATTAATCGGTGCTGAAAACCTCTCCACGGCAGCATTGCTATGTACTGTTATTTTCTTGATGATGGTGATTGGCCGTGTACCGGCCCAACAGCTGGGCAAACTCATAGGAGTGGTGGTCATCTTGATTGTCGCAACAATCTCAACGGTGATGTTCCTGGGCAAGGACATCAAGCAGGAGAACAACAAAAACAACCTCACAGAGCAGATAGCACAAACGGAACAGAAAGGGGTGATCGGCCGGAGTGGTGGCGTTCTGCACCGCTTTGACACCTGGAAATCGCGCATCGACAAGTTTCTCGATGACAAGGAGGTGGCACCCAACGAGGTGGACCTCGACAAAGACGCACAAGTGGCCCATGCCAATATCGCCATCGTATCGTCGAACTTCATCGGGAAAGGACCCGGCAATTCTGTAGAACGCGACTTCCTGTCGCAAGCCTTTTCCGACTTCATCTATGCCATTATCATTGAAGAACTGGGCATAGCCGGAGCCTTTTTTGTTGCCATGCTCTATATTATTCTGTTGTTCCGTACAGGCAGGATTGCCAACCGATGCGAAAACAACTTCCCTGCCTTTCTGGCTATGGGGCTGGCGCTGTTGCTCGTAACTCAAGCGTTGTTTAACATGTGTGTGGCCGTAGGATTGGCTCCCGTCACCGGTCAGCCGCTACCCCTTATCAGCAAAGGTGGAACTTCGTCCATCATCAACTGTATTTACATAGGAGCCATACTGAGCGTGAGCCGCTCAGCCAAAAAGAACACTGTATCTGACAGCAACAAGACAGCACCGGTGATGGCCGCTGCATAGCGAAAAAAGAGGTCATAAGCCACTTTAGCCCAAAACAGACACTGCTTTCTGTGAAAGCTGATTACGATAAAGCCTTATAGGGCCGTGAGCGTTGGCGCATATCCCGGAAGATAGACAAATAAAGTAGTAAGAATATGGCCTAAAGCGATTTTTTTTGATTACTTTTGCCAAAGATAACATAATTCACGTGAACAAAGAATTAAGAATCATCATCAGCGGAGGCGGAACGGGTGGTCATATTTTTCCAGCCGTTTCAATAGCCAATGCCATCAAGGGTAAACACCCTGATGCAAAAATACTGTTTGTCGGGGCACTCGGACGCATGGAAATGCAACGCGTCCCGGCTGCAGGATACGAAATAAAAGGGTTGCCCATCTGTGGCTTCGACCGCAAACATCTTCTGAAGAACATCATCGTGATGTACAAAATTTGGAAGAGCCAGCGCATAGCTAAAAGCATTATCCGCGACTTCAAGCCCATGGCGGCCGTAGGGGTTGGTGGGTATGCCAGCGGACCCACGCTCAACGTGTGTGCATCAAAAGGCATCCCCTGTCTGATTCAGGAGCAGAACAGCTATGCCGGCGTGACCAACCAACTGTTGGCTAAAAAAGCTGACAAGATATGTGTGGCTTATGAAGGTATGGAACGATTCTTCCCGGCCAACAAGATTATCATGACAGGCAATCCGGTGCGACAGAATGTTTTGGAGTGCGACATGAGCCAGGAAGAAGCGCGCCAATCGTTCGGCCTTGACGCCAACAAAAAGACAATTCTCCTGGTAGGAGGCAGCCTCGGAGCACGCACCGTGAACGAGAGTATACGTTGCCACCTCAATCAGGTGAAAAATTCCGACGTGCAGTTTATCTGGCAAACAGGTAAATACTACAACGAGGAGATGAACAAAGCCGTGAGTGATTTTGGTGCGATTCCCAACCTCAAAGTGTTGGATTTCATCAGCGACATGGGGACGGCATATAAGGCTGCCGATCTGGTAATCAGTCGTGCAGGAGCCAGCTCTATCAGCGAATTCTGTCTGTTGGGCATGCCTGTGATTCTCGTTCCGAGTCCCAACGTTGCCGAAGATCACCAGACGAAGAACGCCATGGCCCTGGTAAATAAGGATGCGGCCATCTACGTAAAAGACACTGAAGCCACCGATACTCTGCTACAAAAAGCACTCGACACGGTGGCCGATGATGCCAAACTCACGTCTCTAAGCGAAAACATCAAGAAATTAGGATTGAAAGACTCGGCCAACGTCATTGCCGATGAGGTGGTGAAACTCGCCTGGGGAAAATAAATGAAAAGCAAGACAATGGAAATCAAAGCTATAAAAGCCGTATATTTCGTAGGAGCCGGTGGCATCGGCATGAGTGCCATCGCCAGATACTTCATTCGCAAGGGTCTGGTTGTTGCAGGATACGACAAGACACCTTCTGCCTTGACACGTCAGTTGGAGAAAGAAGGAATGCTGATTCACTACGAAGAAAACACGGATGAGATTCCTCACGCTTGCCGAAACAAGGAGACCTGCCTGGTGATCTACACACCAGCCATCCCAGCCGACCACAAGGAACTGCAGTATTTCCGCAACGAAGGATTTGAGATTCAGAAACGCGCACAAGTGCTTGGAACACTCACTCGTGCCCACAAGGGGCTGTGCGTGGCCGGTACTCACGGCAAGACCTCCACATCAACCATGTGTGCCCATATCATGCACCAGAGCCATATTGGCTGCAACGCTTTCCTGGGCGGCATATCAAAAAACTACGGCACCAACTACATTCTCTCGGACACAAGCGACTTCGTGGTCATTGAGGCCGATGAGTTCGACCGTTCGTTCCATTGGCTCTCGCCTTGGATGACGGTCATTACGGCAACCGACCCCGATCATCTTGATATCTACGGTACCAAGGAAGCCTATCTGGAGAGTTTCCGCCACTACACAGAGTTGATTCAACCGGGAGGCGCACTCATCATCCATACGGATTTGGAGATGAAAGCCAACGTGCAGGACGGCGTGAAGACCTATACCTACAGCCGCGACAAAGGCGACTTCCACGCAGAAAACATCGTGATTGAGGATGGCGAGATTACATTCGATTTCGTGTCCCCCATCGAGACCGTCACGAGAATAAAACTCGGCCAGCCCATACCCGTAAATATTGAGAACGGTGTGGCCGCCATGGCCATGGCACAACTCAACGGCTGCAACGCCGAAGAACTGAAATATGGCATGGAAACCTATCACGGCGTAAATCGACGATTCGACTTCAAAATTCGAAACGATAAACATGTGTTTCTCTCAGACTATGCACATCATCCGAAAGAAATTCTGCAAAGTGCGAAGAGTTTGAAAGAGTTGTATGGAAACCGAAACGTTACCGTGATTTTCCAGCCACACCTCTATACCCGCACCCGCGATTTCTATCAGGACTTTGCCGATTCGCTCAGCTATTTCGACGAAGTGATACTCACTGAAATCTACCCGGCACGCGAACAGCCTATTCCCGGCATCACGTCCAAGATAATATATGATAATCTGAAGCCGGGAGTGAAAAAAGAAATAATTCGCAAAGATGAGGTGATCGACTTCGTGAAAAGCCGCGATTTCGACGTGCTCGTCGTATTGGGGGCCGGCGACCTGGACAACTACGTAAATCAAATCACGGAAGTAATCAAAGCAAAAGAAGAATGATTTGTAGGAGTTGAGGAGTTAGGAAAACAAGATGTCGGGACAAATATCGCTCTGATGATTTACTGAATGACAAACCACGATACCCATTATAAACCATGCATATCAACTGGAAAAAGACCATAATCGTCACAATGGATATTATCCTCGGAGGCTATCTCGTCGTGGCCTTTTCCGCTTTCGGCAAGCCGAATGTGATGAAGCAGATATGCACCCAGGTGAATATCAATATCCAGGACGAAGCCACCAGTGGGTTTATCAGTGCAGCAGAGATAAAGAATCGACTCGAAAAAAATAGGCTCTATCCACTCTCAAAACTCATGCAGGATGTCAACACGCGGATGATTGAGGAGACTCTCGAGCAAAGTCCATTCGTGAAAAGGGTCGAATGTTACAAGACCGAAAACGGACACGTATCCATTGCCCTGACCCAACGTATGCCTACCGTGCGCATCAAGGCTGACAACGGTGATGACTATTACATCGACGACAACCACAGCGTAATGCCTAACTCCAAATATACAAGCGACTTGATTATCGCAACAGGCCACATCAACAAATGGTATGCACGCAACTACATCTCCTATCTGGCTGAGAACTTGATGTCGAATGAGTTTTGGAAAAACCAGATTGTGCAGATAAACGTGCTGCCCAACAGAGGAGTGGAACTTGTGCCGCGCGTTGGAAACCACATCGTATACATTGGACAGTTGCCCGAAACCAAATATGTGGGTATGCGGCAGAAACTTATCTCCGAATATGTAACGAAGAAAATGGACCGGCTGGAGAAGTTCTACAAATATGGACTGTCACAGGCCGGGTGGAACAAATACTCGTACATCAACATAGAATTCGACAACCAGATTATTTGTAAGAAACAGATTGATAGATAATTATTATACCTATGGCAGAATTTATAGTAGCAATTGAATTAGGCTCATCCAAAATGACCGGCATTGCAGGCAAGAAGAATCTTGACGGAAGCATCAGTGTGCTTGCTGTCGTGAAGGAGGATTCTTCCGCCTGTATACGTAAAGGTGTCGTCTACAACATTAACAAGACTGTGCAGACACTCACCAACATCGTGAAGAAACTGGAGACAACGCTCAAGGCAAAGGTTGCACAAGTATATGTCGGCGTTGGCGGACAGTCGATTCGAAGCATTAGGAACACACATGTCAAGGAACTGCCCCAAGACACGATCGTTACCCAAGACATGGTGAACGAACTGATGGACGCCAACCGCAGTATGCAATACCCCGAACAGGAGATTCTCGATGCCGCCACTCAGGAATATAAACTCGACAATCAATATCAGATAGACCCCGTAGGCATACAATGCTCGCGTCTCGAAGGCAACTTCCTGAATATACTATGGCGCAAGACTTTCTACCGCAACATCAACAAATGCTTCGACAATGCAGGAATCGCCATTGCCGAAATGTATCTCTCGCCGCTCGCCCTCGCCGATGCCGTGCTGACCGATGCAGAACGTCGCGGCGGGTCCGTGCTGGTGGATTTAGGAGCTGACACCACAACCGTTTGCGTATATTATAAAAACATTTTGCGACATCTCGCTGTTATTCCTCTGGGTGGCAACAATATCACTAAGGACATCGCCTCACTACAGATGGAAGACCACGACGCGGAGAGGATGAAACTGAAATACAGCTCCGCCTATACCGATGCCAGCGACATAGACAAGGACAAGACCTACCCCATCAATGCAGAACGCAATGTGAAAATGGACACTTTTGTCGATATCGTAGAGGCTCGTGTGCAAGAGATTATCGAAAACGTGTGGCATCAGGTGCCCAACGAATATTACGACAAGCTGATCGGCGGAATCATCATCACCGGTGGAGGCTCGAATATGCCAAATATCGAACGTGCATTCCGAAACTACACAAACATCGAAAAGATTAGGAAAGCCAAGTTCGTTACTCAAACCGTGAACTCCAACAACCCAGCCATCACTGCCAAAGACAGCACTATGTGCACCGTGATGGGACTCTTGGCCAAGGGAGACATGAACTGCGCAGGGGACGAATTTAGCAAAGACCTGTTTGGTGGAGATGACAAGCCCGCACATCCCGAGACCACTAAGGAACCGAGATCGCTGAGCGAGATATCCGGCAAAGGCATCGTTCAGACCGAAGCAGAGAAGGCCGCCGAAGAGGAGCGTAAGCAGAAAGAGGCAGAAGAACGTGAGAAAGAGTTACAAAAGAAGGCCGAAGAAGAGGCTGCCCGCCAGGCCAAACGCGAGGACTCCATCGTCAACAAATCACTGAGAGGGCTCAAGAGCTTCTTCAAGAAGATGGTAGACGACGAAGAAGATGAAAAATAAATAACCAACGAATATGATAGATATTATGCCAGACAACAACAATAATACTGAGAACAAGAAACCGTCAATCCTCGACTTTGGTGACCCGGAAAAGGAAAGCAGTATCATCAAGGTGATTGGTGTAGGCGGCGGTGGCGGAAACGCCGTCAATCATATGTATCGTGAAGGTATCCACGACGTGTCTTTCGTGCTGTGCAACACCGATGCTCAGGCCCTCAACGACTCCCCCGTGCCCGTGCATCTGCAACTGGGCAAGGAGGGACTGGGAGCAGGAAACCGTCCGCAACGTGCCCGGGAAGCCGCATTGGACAGCATGGACGACATTCGCCGAATGCTCAGCGACGGAACAAAAATGACTTTCATCACAGCCGGTATGGGCGGTGGTACGGGTACGGGTGCGGCTCCAGTCATCGCTCAAGTGAGCAAGGAGATGGACATCCTGACCGTTGGTATCGTGACCATCCCATTCCGATTTGAGGGTCCGAAGAAAATAGACCAAGCGCTCGACGGCGTGGAAGAGATGGCCAAGCACGTGGATGCACTGCTCGTCATCAACAATGAGCGCCTGCGCGAAATATATCCGGACCTCACACTTATCGATGCCTTTGGCAAGGCCGACGACACCTTGAGCGTGGCAGCCAAGAGCATTGCTGAGATCATCACCATTCACGGACTTATCAACCTCGATTTCAACGACGTGAAA
This sequence comes from Prevotella sp., assembly GCA_050946435.1. Taxonomy (GTDB): domain Bacteria; phylum Bacteroidota; class Bacteroidia; order Bacteroidales; family Bacteroidaceae; genus Prevotella. The sequence continues at coordinate 1,503 of JBMNUU010000023.1, read as the reverse complement.
ACGGTGCTGAAAGACGGTGGCGTGGCCATCATGAGCACCGGCTTCGGCGAAGGCGACGGACGAGTGAAGAAGGCTATCAAAGATGCACTCAACTCACCGTTGCTCAATGACAACAATGTGTTCAACTCCAAAAAGATTCTGCTCTCTATCAATTTCTGCGATGAGAATCAAGACAAGCAGGGACTCATGATGGAAGAGATGAACGACATCAACGACTTCATGTCAAAGTTTGGCGAAGACTTTGAGATAAAATGGGGAGTGGCCACCGACCCGGAACTGGGCGACAAGGTGAAGGTAACCATCCTCGCCACAGGTTTCGGTGTAGAGGATGTGGAGCCGATGGACCGTCGCGGACGACACACACAGGAAGAAGCCAACCGCATTGCCGAAGAGGAAGAAAAGGCTGCCGAGCGAGAAGAGCGCCGCAACCGATACTATGGCAGCGACTCCAACAAAACAATCTACAAGCGCAGGCCGCATATCTATCTGTTCAGTCAGGACGACCTCGACAACGATAATGTCATCTTGGCTATAGATAATTCTCCAACTTACAAGCGGACACGCCAGATGCTCGATGAAATTCGCAACCAGTCCAGCGGCAACAACGCAAAGTCCGACAACGACAAGCCCGAAGACGCCGCACAAGGAGTGATAAGCTTTATATAAAATCTTTTGGAAGCGAGAAGAACATGATGCCATCAGTCGGTTTGCCCGCAAGAAATTCAGGCTCGACCATGAGCATCCGAACAGAAGTAACTGTTCTGCTTCCAAAGCAAAATTTCAATTCAATACCTATGTCTACATTATTCGATCAAATCAGCAGCGATATACGCACTGCAATGAAAGCTCGTGACAAAGTGCGCACGGAAGCTCTGCGCAACATTAAAAAATATTTCATAGAGGCAAAGACCGCCCCCGGTGCCAACGACACATTGGAGGACGAAACCGCCATGAAAATTCTCCAGAAACTCGCCAAACAGGGCGAAGATAGCGCTGCCACCTATGCCCAAGCCGGCCGAAAGGACCTGGCCGATGCCGAGTTGGCCCAAGTAGCCGTTATCAAGCAATATCTTCCCCAACCGCTTTCAGAGTCGGAAATAGAAGCACAAGTCAAGGAAATCATTGCCAAGACCGGTGCAACAGACATGAAGCAGATGGGACAAGTTATGGGCATCGCCACCAAGCAGATGGCAGGCAAAGCCGATGGCAAAACAATATCCACCATTGTGCGCAAACTGTTAGCATAGCCCTATTTACTATTAATTTTTCATTCTGTAGCGGAATGAATTTCTCACAAAGCCCCGAAGCAATTGCTAATTGCTTCGGGGCTTTGTCGTATTCTTTTTATCCTTATGAAGAAGAAATATTGCGGCTCAGTAGAAATTTAATGGGGATAAGCATATAATTTTGAAACTCTAAACAAGAAGAATTTCTTGTCAGCTACTCCTCTGAAATTAGCCCTGAAGAGTTTGATCTTGGCATTGAACGATTCAGCCATGGCAT
>JBMNUU010000022.1:0-52549 GCA_050946435.1 Prevotella sp. | reverse complement strand
CTAAAGCCTGACATCAGCAGGTTAATGATTCGTCTAAATATATAAGATGGAAATATTATTTTGTTTTTTCTTTCAAAATGTTTGTAGTTATCAGAAATATATTATACTTTTGCAGGTGATTAGATTAAGAATATGAAATTTTACGTATCTTACCAGTACTTTTATTTTTACTTTGCAAGAAATTGTGAAGCGGGAAGTTGCGTGTAAATTTCAACTTAAGACTAAGATATACGATAAGGAGGTATACAACAAGGTCCCGCTTCATGCAAATGAGGCGGGATTTTTTCGTATAAGATTCTTACAAAGAAAATAAAAGATGAAGAAAATAGCCATACAAGGCATTCCGGGGTCGTTTCATGACATAGCTGCTCATCAGTACTTCGCAGATGAACAGATGCAGCTGGTTTGCTGCTCTACATTTGAACAAGTGTTTGAAAACATCAAGCACGACCCTACGACAATAGGCGTGGTGGCCATAGAAAACACCATAGCCGGCTCGCTTCTCCACAATTACGAGTTGCTCCGTGCCAGCGGTACAACCATTGTCGGCGAATATAAACTGCACATCTGTCACTGTATATGCTGTCTGCCAGACGACGACTGGTCTACGATTAAGGAGGTTCACTCGCATCCGGTGGCATTGATGCAGTGCCGCGACTTCCTGTCCGACCATGCAGATATGAAGGCTGTGGAGAGCGAAGACACTGCCGGCAGTGCACAACACATTGCCAAACATCAGTGCAAGGGGTGGGCCGCTATATGTCATGCCGACGCGGCAAAACTTTATGGATTGAAGGTTTTGGAAAACAACATCGAGGACAATAAACACAATTTCACGAGATTCCTGGTGGTGAGCAACCCCCGCAAAGCCGATTTCCTGCGCCCGCTGGATAAGTCTGAAAAGGCGAGTCTTGTATTTTCGTTACCCCACTCGGAAGGCTCATTGTCCAAAGTGCTCACCATTTTGAGCTTTTACGGCATTAATCTCACCAAAATACAATCGTTGCCGATTATTGGGCACGAATGGGAATATCTGTTTTATGTAGATGTAACTTTTGACAATTTGGTGAGATACAGACAGTCTATAGATGCTATCACACCATTGACAAAGCATATAAAAATTATAGGAGAATACCAGGAGGCACCCAACCCGACAGCTGGCGAGATTGCTGCCGGCGTAGATGGAGAGGCCTAAAGACAAGTAAACAAAAGAAGAGAATAAAAGATGGTTCAACCAGCAAACAGAGTAGACTCTATTCAGGAATACTATTTCAGCAGGAAGCTGAAAGAAGTGGCAAAATTGAATGCCCAAGGAATGGATATCATTTCATTGGCTATCGGCTCTCCCGATATGCCTCCGTCAACACAAACGGTCGACAAACTATGTGAGGTTTCACGTTCTGCGTCTGCACATGGCTATCAGCCCACAGCAGGACTTCCTGAGCTTCGCAAGGCGATGGCCGCGTTCTATAAACGCACCTATGGTGTGGATGTAGACTGGAACACGGAGTTACAGCCCATCATTGGCTCAAAAGAGGGTATTATGTATGTTACTTTGGCCTTCTGTAATCCAGGTGATGAGGTGTTGATACCAGACCCCGGATACCCTACATATACGGCCATTAACAAGATATTTGGTACAAAAATCATGAATTATACCCTACGCGAAGATAATGGCTGGCAGCCGGATTTCGAAGCATTGGAACGTATGGACCTCTCGAGGGTAAAGGTGATGTGGACCAATTATCCTAATATGCCGACAGGAGGCAATGCCCGGATGGAAACGTTCGAGAAGTTGGTCGATTTTGCCCAGCGTCACAATATTGTGGTGGTGAACGACAATCCCTATTCACTCATTCTCAACGAGCACCCTCTGAGCATAATGCAGGTGCCGGGAGCCAAAAGTTGTTGCATCGAGTTGAACTCCATGTCGAAAAGCCACAATATGCCGGGATGGCGAGTGGCTATGATGACAAGCAACAGCGACTACATCTCGTGGATGTTTAAGATACAAAGCAATATTGAGAACGGAATGTTTCGGGGCATACAGTTGGCCGCAGCTGAGGCGCTCGAAAACAATACGGAGGAGTGGCACCGTATCCACAATATAGAGATTTATAAACAACGCCGCGTCGTCGCAGAACAGATTATGACTGAGCTGAGTTGTAGTTTTGACCCGAAGCAGGTAGGCATGTTTCTGTGGGGACGAATACCCGACTGCTATGACAACGTGGAGGAGTTGACGGAGAAAGTGCTCCACGAAGCGCGCGTGTTTATCACGCCGGGATTCATCTTCGGACAAAACGGCAAACGCTATATTCGCATCTCCCTCTGTGCCAAAGACGAGCAAATGAAGGAGGCTTTAACTCGTATTACAGAATGGAAAAAGGCGGGAAGGTAGGAAGTGACAAAGCGAATAGGTAGCCCGGCGAAAATACCGGGGAGCCACGCCATAACACCGACCGCAGCTTATCATCAAATCATAGTCAACTATAAAAATTAAGATATCATGGAACTTGATTTAAAACCGTTAAACTTGCCAAGTGATAACGAACGTCCTTTCGTCATTGCAGGTCCTTGTAGTGCCGAGACGGAAGAGCAAGTGCTGACAACCGCCCGCCAGCTGAAAGAGAAGGGGTGTCATATATTTCGTGCAGGCGTGTGGAAACCTCGTACCAAACCGGGAGGTTTCGAGGGCTGCGGCGAGAAGGCTCTGCCCTGGCTGAAGCGAGTGAAAGAGGAAACGGGAATGCTTATCTCTACTGAAGTTGCCAAGCCCGAGCATGTGGAACAGTGCCTCAAATTTGGTCTTGACATTCTGTGGATAGGGGCACGTACCGCCGCCAACCCCTTTGCCATGCAGGATGTAGCCGATAGTTTGAGAGGGGTAGACATTCCTGTGTTTGTGAAAAACCCCGTGAATCCTGACCTGGAACTTTGGATTGGAGCCATGGAGCGTATCAATCAGGTGGGTGTGAAACGTATGGCAGCCATACATCGTGGCTTCTCAAGTTATGATAAGAAAATCTACCGTAATCTTCCCATGTGGCAAATTCCGATGGAACTGCACCGCCGTATTCCCAATCTGCCGCTTATCTGCGACCCCAGCCATATCGGTGGACGACGTGAACTAATAGCCCCACTTTGCCAGCAGGCGATGGATATGGGTTTCGATGGATTGATAGTAGAGAGTCACAACGATCCCGACAGTGCTTGGAGCGATGCCCGTCAGCAGGTAACCCCAGAGGTACTCGACTATATTTTGAGTATGCTCGTTGTGCGCGATGAGTCGTGCACCACAGAAGGTATTCAACAATTGCGTCGACAGATTGACGATCTCGACAATCAGTTGCTGGAACTTCTGGCCAAGCGTATGCGTGTGTGTCGTGAGATTGGACAGTATAAAAAAGAACACAATATGACTGTGTTTCAGGCCGGTCGTTATAACGAGATATTGGAAAAACGCGGCGAGCAGGCAAGTCTCTGTGGCATATCGCCCGATAGTGTGGCCAATATTTTTGAGATGATTCATCAAGAGAGTGTAAGGCAGCAACTGGAAATCATCAACCAATAAAACAATTTGGGGAGTTGATAAGTGATGCGTCGGAGGTCGTTGCTTAACCTCATGCGACGCCTGCAATTCCCCGGAAAACAAAACGAACATGAAAATCCTTATTATGGGAGCCGGGAAGATGGGCTCTTTCTTTATAGATTTATTGAGCTTTGAACACGAAGTGGCTGTGCTCGAGAAGGACCCCCGGCGTCTGCGTTTTACGTACAATTGCGAGCGTTTCACGTCTTTGGATGAGGTAAAGGCATTCGGGCCGCAGCTGGTCATCAATGCTGTAACCGTGAAGTACACCATCGCCGCTTTTAAGGAGGTGCTGCCCTTCTTGCCGTCCGATTGCATCATTTCAGATATTGCTTCGGTAAAGACCAATCTGAAAGAGTTTTATGAGCAGTCCGGACAGCCCTATGTTTCTACACACCCTATGTTCGGCCCTACCTTTGCCAACCTCAACCAGCTCTCTGAAGAGAATGCCATCATTATCAAAGAGGGTGATTATATGGGCCGTATATTCTTCAAGGACCTCTATCAGAAGCTCGGATTGAACATCTATGAATACACGTTTGAAGAACACGATAAAACCGTCGCCTACTCGTTGAGTATACCTTTTGTGTCCACCTTTGTGTTTGCAGCTGTGATGCACCATCAGGATGCGCCGGGAACAACGTTTAAACGACATATGAGCATTGCCAGAGGAGTGCTCTCCGAAGACAACTATCTGTTGCAGGAGGTGCTGTTCAACCCTTACACCCACGACCAGGTTTCTCAGATTCGGGTAGAGTTGAAAGAACTTTTGGAGATTATCGACAAGAAAGATGCGGAGGGCATGAAGGCATATCTTACCAAAGTGAGGAAGAACGTACATTCGTAGTGTAAACCTATAGGCCAGTGGTTAGCATTTCTAATATCGATTTTATCATCATTGCAGCGGTAGGTAGAGTGGGGTGTGACGACCATAGATAGGGCTTGTCATTGCCCCACTATCTTTAGGATGAAGAGAGCACAAGTTTTGTCTTTATCTTTATAGCATCCTACTATAATGGAATCTCTTGTAAAATTTGATTACCATTTTCAAGCAATTTCTTTCACGTCATCCAGAGTAAAAAGGGCTATGTTTTCGCCCTCAAGGAAAAACTTTACGATGTGGAAATAACAGGCATGGTGCGTTGAGCACCTTGTCGCTGTATGGTTAAGGCCTTATGACAATGCGACAAAGGCTATTTCACACTGCGTTTAAGGCTCTTCCGCACTGCCATTAGATATGCAACCGTGGATGACAAAACGGAGGGCGCAAAGAGGGATTTGCAAAAAGCACTGGCTATCAGTCTAATACAAACTTTCGTGTATTTTGCGAATTCTGAACGGAGACAATATAATTTTTGATTATGCGAAGCATACGAGCAGGATTGTAAACAAAAATAACCATATAAAATACTTACTTCGCATTTTGTCAGACAGCAATAATCAAGGACCATATGGGCGGAATATGACAATATGAATAATAGGATGTTCTTGTTAAAAAATAATAACAAGTCTTGCAGATGCCCTTTAAAACACTTATCTTTGACTACAAATAAAGTATAGGTAATATATGACGAAGGATAATAGAATGAAGAATAGTAGAATATATGAGGGCGCGCTCATTGCCATCGGAATAATCATACTTGGTTTGTGTATTCGTTGGGGAATCAATGATTTCGCCAACAAAGATAGAAAAGTTACGGTCAAAGGTTTGTCGGAGAAAGAGGTTGAGGCCGATAAGGTGACGTGGCCCGTTGTATTCAAGGAGATGGGAAACAATTTGCCGGAACTTTATGACCGTATTGCAAAGAAACAGCAGGCAATCAAAACATTCCTGTTGAAAAACGGTGTAAAGAACAGCGAAATGGAGTTGAATGCCCCGAAGGTGGTGGATATGAATGCCGAACGCTATTCGGTGAATAAGAAACCGTATCGCTATAACATCACTTCTACGATTACCGTAACATCACGTAATGTGAAATTGGTAAGATCGATAATTGCCCGTCAGGGAGAACTGCTGAAACAAGGGATAGCCATTGTTGAAGGAGACTATAATTCGCAGATAGTGTATGAATATGTGTCTTTCCAGGACATGAAGCCCAAGATGATGGAAGAGGCTATTGCCAATGCTGAAGCCACTGCTAAACAGTTTGCCGAAAACTCACATTCCAAACTTGACAAGATTGTGAGTGCTACCCAGGGACAGTTCTCAATTAACGACAGAGATCAAAATACACCTTATATTAAGAATGTGCGAGTGGTGACAACGGTTACTTATTCGTTAAAAAATTAATTTCATAAAAAACTGTTCTTTTGTGCTTGATTCATCAGATTAATGCTTATCTTTGCAGACGCTAATTACAAATGTATTTCTTACACGAAAGAAGTAGGATAGAGTTAACCTGATTGTCCAATAGTATAATATGTTTGAGAATTTAACAGATCGACTTGAGCGCTCTTTCAAGATATTAAAAGGAGAAGGAAAAATTACAGAAATCAATGTTGCTGAAACATTGAAAGATGTGCGTCGGGCATTGCTCGATGCCGATGTTAACTTCAAGGTAGCCAAGCGATTCACGGACACCGTGAAAGAAAAAGCCTTGGGCATGAACGTGCTGACGGCCGTTAAGCCCGGACAGCTGATGGTGAAAATAGTTCATGATGAACTTGCCAAGCTGATGGGTGGAGAAGCTGCTGAGCTTCATTTGAATGGTAAGCCTGCTGTGATATTGATGTCGGGTTTGCAGGGGTCGGGTAAGACGACCTTTAGTGGGAAGCTTGCTAATCTGCTGAAAAAGAAACAAAGAAAGAATCCTTTGTTAGTTGCTTGCGACGTTTATCGTCCTGCTGCTATCGACCAATTGAAGGTCGTTGGGGAACAGGTTGGCGTTGCCGTATACACAGAAGAAGGCAACAAAAACGTGAACGAGATTGCGCTCCATGCCATTCAGGAAGCTAAGGCTAAGGGCAACGATGTAGTCATTATCGATACGGCTGGTCGTTTGGCTGTCGATGAAGATATGATGAATGAGATTGCATCGCTCAAGGATGCGGTATCACCGGATGAGACTTTGTTTGTAGTAGATGCTATGACTGGTCAGGATGCTGTAAATACGGCCAAGGAATTCAACGACCGTCTTGACTTTGATGGTGTTATCTTGACCAAGCTCGATGGTGATACGCGTGGTGGTGCCGCTCTTTCAATTCGCACGGTAGTGACGAAGCCCATAAAATTTATTGGTACCGGTGAAAAGATGGAAGCTCTGGATGTGTTCCATCCCGAGCGAATGGCCGACCGTATTTTGGGTATGGGTGACGTCGTTTCGTTGGTGGAACGTGCTCAGGAGCAGTTTGATGAAGAAGAAGCAAAACGGCTTCAGAAGAAGATTCAGAAAAACAAGTTTGACTTCAACGATTTCCTAAACCAGATAGAACAAATCAAAAAGATGGGTAATCTGAAAGATTTGGCGGCTATGATACCTGGTGTGGGTAAGGCTATTAAAGATGTGGATATTGACGACAACGCTTTTGTAGGCATCGAGGCTATCATCAAGAGCATGACTCCCAAAGAACGCACGAATCCGGAAGTGCTGAATCAAAGCCGGCGGATGCGCATTGCTAAAGGGTCAGGCACAAGCATACAAGAGGTGAATCGGCTGGTGAAACAGTTTGACCAAACCCGTAAGATGATGAAAATGGTCACAGGAAACCAGATGAAATCGATGATGGCAAGAATGAAAGACATGAAAGGTGGTATGCCCGGAATGCCCAGAATGTAATACTCGAAAGATATAAGGATATTAAAATGGCATATACACGAATTGACGGAAAGGCAACAGCTGCCGAAGTCAAACAGCAGATTGCAGAAGAAGTAAAGGGTATTGTTGCTGCCGGTGGCAAGCAGCCTCATTTGGCCGCAGTGCTTGTTGGCCATGATGGGGGCTCTGAAACCTATGTGAAAAACAAGGTGATTGCTTGTGAACAATGCGGTTTCAAATCGACACTGATACGTTATGAAGATGACGTGACGGAAGCGGAACTCCTGAAATGTGTCGACAACCTGAACAAAGATGATGATGTAGATGGATTTATCGTACAGTTGCCGTTGCCCAAGCATATCGATGAGCAGAAAATAATCATGGCCATCGACTATAGAAAGGATGTTGACGGTTTCCATCCCATTAACGTGGGTCGTATGTCTATAGGTTTACCCTGTTTTATCTCGGCAACTCCATTAGGTATTCTCACATTGCTGAAACGTTATAACATACAAACGTCGGGTAAGAAATGTGTAGTGTTGGGACGGAGCAATATTGTTGGAAAGCCGATGGCACAGCTTATGATGCAAAAGCAGCTTGGAGATGCTACGGTAACAGTGTGCCACTCCCATTCAGCCACCTTAAAAGAGGAATGTCGTAAAGCCGACATCATTATTGCAGCCATAGGGAAGCCGAATTTTGTGACAGCTGATATGGTGAAGGATGGGGCTGTGATAGTAGACGTGGGGACTACTCGCGTTCCCGATGCGACCAAGAAGAAAGGCTTCCGTCTGAATGGTGATGTGAAGTTTGACGAAGTTGCTCCCAAGTGTTTGTTTATCACGCCTGTTCCGGGCGGTGTTGGTCCGATGACTATATGCTCGCTGATGAAGAACACGCTCTCCGCAGCAAAAAAGGAATTTTACAAATAAGGTATTAGTGATAACTTGATTTTTTATAACTCTCTAATTTGAAGGCCGTTCGTAGTGATTACGAGCGGTCTTTTTTTATGGTTGTTCTTTCTGTTTTCCAGTGGTTTGGCTGCTATTCTTTTTGCGTTCTATAGGGAAAACATTATCTTTGCATATATGATTCACAAGATTCTAAACATGAAGAAGACTTATCTATTGTTGATTGCGATGACATTGTCTCTTACCGTGCATGCGCAAGATGTACCTCCTGCGTATCAGATACTTGGCAATGACACAACTTGCCAGATATTCCTTTATTCTCCGGGAGAGCACGAAGGATTGCATTTGGCTTATTTCACCGATAACGCAATGTGGCAGGACATGGGACAGCTTTGTGCCTCTGATTATGCTCAGTGGGGAGAAGAAAAGAGAATGTACACGCCCTATGTAACCCATGCCAATGATGGAACGTGGCGCCTTATATTTGGTGTCAATGACTATTCACCCTGCTTTGCAGCGGCTTATAGTGAGGATTTGGTGACATGGAGACCGCAGGATTATCCGCTGGTATCACAGAAAGGTGTTTTCGAGCCTATTATGTTCCAGATGGATGATGGCACTTTTGATATTTACTATAAAGGGAAAGACGGTAACCGGCACTACGTTCAGGCAAGCCGAGATTTTCGAAAGTTCAAGGAAACACCGGGAATAAGCACCATCGATGAAATTGCATGGATGCGTGATACGGCATTTGTTGGAGGAAAAACACATAATGGCAATCTGTTTGATGTGCCTAAAGTGCATTTGGATTATATACGCCGGTATTTACAAGCTCTTGCCCATGAGGCGGAGCTGGGTAAGGAGACGATGCGCGATGATGACAAGCGCTTTGCATCCATCGGCAATCATGTGAACGCCACACTTGTGGTGGATGCAGGCAAAACAAAGGCAATCAGTGACAAGTTGGTAGGTGTTTTTTTCGAAGATATAAATTATGCAGCCGATGGAGGACTGTATGCGGAGCTGATACAGAATCGAGATTTTGAATATTCTGCAGCCGATCGTCAGGGATGGAATGCTACGACGGCATGGCAATCCAATAAACCTATTGTGGTTAAAAAGGATGTGCCGTTGAGCAAAAACAATCCCCACTATGTGGTTTTGGCCTCCCGTGATACACTTTACAACACGGGGTGGGATGGCATTTCGGTTGCTCCAGGCGTGGAGTTTGATTTTTCTGTTTACCTGCGTAACGCAGATGCTGACAAAAATCAAATTCTGGTGGCTCTGATTGGAGATGAAGGAATTGTTGCCAAAACCAAGATAAAGACAGAGGGGCAGGGCTGGAACAAATATACGGCTAAGCTCTCTGTAAGTCGAAAAGCGCTGAAGGGCAACGTGAGAATAGCTTTGACGCCCTTGAAGTCGGGTAGTGTCAATATTGATATGGTAAGCCTTTTCCCACAGGACACTTACAAGGGGCATGGGCTTCGCAAAGACCTTGCCGAAGCCATTGCCGCATTGAATCCTAAGTTTGTGCGCTTTCCAGGCGGGTGTATGTCGCATGGTCAGGGTTTGTCAAATATCTACCACTGGAACGAAACGGTGGGAGCGTGGCAAGACCGCACCCCGGCTAAGAATATTTGGGGGTATCATCAGACGCGGGGGTTGGGCTTCTTTGAGTATTTCCAATTTTGTGAAGATATTGGGGCAGAGCCGTTACCCGTACTTGCCGCAGGTGTACCTTGTCAAAATTCACGTCCCAATGAAGAAGGTTATGGCGGTCAGCAAGGTGGCATCCCTATGGAAGATATGCCGGCGTATTGTCAGGAACTCCTTCATCTGATAGAGTGGGCCAATGGCGACCCGGCTACATCTAAATGGGCAAAAATGCGAGCTGAGGCTGGGCATCCGGCTCCTTTCAATCTCAAATATATAGCGATTGGCAATGAAGACATTATTTCTACGGTCTTTGAAGAGCGCTATGAGATGATATGCAAAACTATTAAGGCTAAGTATCCGAATATTATTGTGTGTGGTACGGTTGGTCCTTCTCATGACCCTTCGGCAGATTACATCGAGGGATGGAAATTTGCCAAGGCCCACAAAAACATTATTGATATGGTGGATGAGCATTATTACGAGACTCCCGGATGGTACATGCATCATCAAGATTATTACGATAGCTATGACCGTACGGCGCCCAAAGTGTATCTCGGAGAATGGGCTTCCAGATCAAATACGCACGAAAGTGCTCTTGTGGAGGCCATGTATCTCTGTGGATTGGAGCGCAACGGCGATGTTGTTGCTATGTCCAGCTATGCGCCGTTGCTTTGTCGTGAAGGGCACTCCAATTGGGAGCCTGACATGATATACTTCAATGGCGATGACATCACTATGTTGACCCCAAGCTATCATGTTCAGCGACTGTGGGGGACTTATTGCGGAGATCAGTATATCGAATCGTCTATTGATATTCCGGATAATCTGAGGTACCGGGTAGCAGCCAGTGTTGTAAGAGATTCCAAGCAAGGTAAGACATACCTTAAACTTGTCAACGCATTACCTTCCCAGCTTATGCTAACAATTAAAGGGCTCCATATTCCGACGGGAGCGGCTTATGAGGAATTATCAGGACAAGTACGTGATAGAAATATTAATATCGAAAAGGGCACGATAAATGGTCCTAAAATAACATTGCCACCGTATGCTGTAAGGATAATTGAACTGTAATATAAAACGCGTTATAGAACAACGAGGACGTGTCAATGCCATTAAACATTGACACGTCCACTTTTTTTATATATATTTTTATATCAGTTATAATACTGAAATGTTTACTTGTTTTATATCAATAAATGTGGAATAATTACAATTTTTATGGGAAAATATTTGGAAGTATGAAGTTTTTTTCCTTACTTTGCAAGTAGTTTACAGATAAAACATTATAATAAACTAAAAGAAAAAGACTATGAAGAAATTGTTTACTTTGATGGCAGCAAGTTTAATTGCTGCATCCATGACTGCTCAAACAGTCACGGAAAGCAAGACTTTTGACAATGTATACATTGGTCTTAATGGTGGTGTTGCAACCAAGACGACAGGTCATGCCTGGTTAAAGGGTCTCGATCCTAATTTCGGTTTGCGTATTGGTCGTTATTTTACTCCTGTATTCGGCCTTGCCGTTGAGAGCAATGCATATTTCTCCAACAAACCTTGGAAATCTGTGGGAACGGCATTTCGTGCTATTAACACAAGCCTGCTTGGTACTGTTAACCTGAGCAATTGGTTTGGTGGTTATGAAGGAGAGCCCCGTGCATTCGAGGTAAGTGCTGTCTACGGTCTTGGTTGGGGTCATGTGTTTGGTAACAGCGGTAAGTATGTTAGTGCTGACTTCAATGAGGTTGAGCAGCCTAATACTGCAATGCCAGAAGGCCAGAATATAGTACGGTCTAACAGTTTGACTTCTAAAGCTGGTCTCGACTTCGCTTTCAACTTGGGTGAGGACAAGGCATGGCAACTTTATGTGGAGCCTGCTGTAATCTGGGGCCTCAACGGTTTTGGATACGACGGAGTTCAGTATGACATCAACAAGTCTTTCGTTCAGTTAAACGCAGGTATTGTTTATAAGTTCAACAACTCCAATGGTAGTCACAACTTCACAATTGCTACATTGCGTGACCAAAACGAAATAGATGCACTGAATGCAACAATCAATGACCTTCGTGCCGAGTTGGCTAAGAAGCCTAAGGAAGTTGTTAAGGAAGTGGTGAAGGAAGTTCCTGCTCCCGCTCCTAAGCAGGTGAAGGTTGAGAATCTGTTCTTCGTGACATTCGCACAGGGTAAGTCTTCTCTTACACGCAGTGCAAAGAATGCACTTGATAACATCAAGGCTGGTCAGCACGTTCAAGTTGTTGGTACTGCTTCTCCTGAGGGATCAAAGGAAATCAACGACAGATTGTCACAGGCTCGTGCAGATGTTGTTGCTGAATATCTGAGAAACAAGGGTGTAATCATTGACGAGGCTACAGGTAAGGGTGTGCAAGGAACAACCTCAAACCGTCTAGCAATCGTTTACGTTCAGTAAGCAAATACTCACTATATAAATCAAATCCCGTTGCTCATAAGGCAACGGGATTTTTTTTGACTCTTTTACAATCTCCACTGTGAATGGAGTATGAGATATAAGTTACTTTGCCAAGGAGCCTATAGAATGTATTATCATTGGGAAAGAGCTTTCTCATTCATAACAGACATATTTAAAAACATCCGCAATACGTATTTATTTGTATTGCGGATGATGATAATGTTCCTTTTATGATATAGATAACACTAATTCTATCAAAGGGTTATCTCTTTTTGCAATTTAATATCTTCCACGGAAGTGCCTACAAAGATGCTGTATGTTCCCGGGTCGTCTACAAAAGAATGGGTGTTGACATCATAATATCTGAAGTCATCTGTATTGAGCATCATTGAAATGGTTTTGCTCTCACCAGCTTTAAGATTCACTTTCTCAAATTGCTTTAATTCTTTTGCTGGACGCAGCACATGACTTGGCTCGTTTTTGCCCACGTAGAGTTGCACCACTTCTTGTCCTTCGCGTTGCCCGGTGTTTTTGATATTGAGTGACACCTTGATGTTACGATCTTTGTCCAGAGCCGAAACCTGCAACCCGGAAAGGCTGAATGTGGTATAGCTTAGACCATAGCCAAACGGGTAAAGCGGTTTAATGCCGTTTTTCTCGTAGCCTCTATATCCTACGAAGACACCTTCTGTCCATTGTACGTGTTTCCCGCCCTGGTCGGAGTAGGTGTTGAATGTAGGGTTATCCTCTGCTTTACGCTCAAAGGTTATCGGCAGTTTGCCGCTCGGGTTTACGTTCCCAAAGAGTATGTCGGCCAGCGCGCGACTTCCTTCCTGACCACTGTACCAAGCCCAAATGAGTCCTTGCATTTTCGGCTCCCATTTCTGGTTTTCCAGGTTTCCTCCTGCATTGATGATAGCTATAGCAGGAATACCACAATTTGCGGCAACTTCCAGCACGCTTTCTCTGTCTTTGTTGAGTGTAAAAGGACGGTCGCCACCCTCTGCTTCAAGGTCTTTGTTGAGACCCTCACAAACAAGAAGCACATCGTACGGTTTAAGTTCGTTTCTGATGCGTTGGAAGCCGTTGGCATCATAACGGTTAAGTTTAAAGTCGACAGAACAACCACCACCATTCTGAAAGTATTCCATTTTTACAGGATAAACATGCCCTGCCTCGAGGTTGAGCTCTACGGTGTGGATGCGAGCTGTACCCTCATTCCAGTCGTCCACTATTTGTCTTCCATCGAAAGTCATTCTGAAACCATCATCACCACTCATAGAGATGAAATATTTTCCAGACTGATTTACCTTGACGTATGTTTCATACCTTGCAGAAAACGGATTGTCCGGATTCAATCCCTTGATGGGATTCTTAATCCATGGTGAATGTACTGTTTTCTCCGTGCGTGTAGTATATGCTTTTCCCGTGAGGTCCTTATCCTCATAATAGGTGGCCTTTATACCATGTTTTCGGCATTTGGCATCTGTGAAACAGGCGTCGCTCACGACGTCAGGACTCAGCTCTATTTCTCTATAATCTAAATTTATCTTGTGTTTTTTACATTCTGTATTAATAGCTTCATAGGGAGATAACGCACGATAGGGCTCTACCTTGCTGGAGCCCCCTCCACTAACATAGTCGAGCGCATTGTGTCCAATGATGCAGATGTTTTTCACTTCAGAAGAGATAGGAAGGATACCTTCATTTTTCAGCAAGACAAATCCTTCCTTGGCAACATTATAAGCCGTTAGTGCACTTTCCTTGTTGTCGAGCTCAATATGTTTATCAGCATCAGTAGCTTCGTACAAATCAAAATAATAGGCCGTCCGGAGAATGTTCAAAACTTTGTCATCTATCATGCTTTCCGTTACTTTTCCTTGGTCAAGAAGGGCTTTCACTTTTTGTGGGGTCATCTGACTTCCGCCGGGCATCTCCAGATCTACACCATCACGGACCATCAGAAATGTGCTGTGCGAGGCTCCCCAATCCGTCATATAGATGAATGGGAATTTCCAGGTATCACGCAGTACATCATGAGCTAACCATCTGTTTTCAGAAGTCCATGTACCATTGATTCGGTTGTAGCTCGACATCACAGAGCCCACGCCGGCATTCATTACAGCATTCCGGAATGTGGGGAAATATATCTCCTGTAATGTTCGTTCGTCAACATCGGAACTCACATCGTAACGTCCTGTCTCCGGATTGTTGGCTGCAAAATGTTTGATACAGGCAATAACTCCCGGGTTACTCTGAACGCCTGTAATGTATTGCCCGGAAATCTGTGCTGCAAGATAAGGGTCTTCTCCCATATATTCAAAATTGCGGGAATTACGAGGAGAACGATATATATTGACAGCGGGACCAAGAATGATATTTACGCCGCGTGCTCGGGAATCACGTCCCAGAGCATACCCATAATCATGAGCCAGTTGCCGATTCCATGTGGCAGCAAGCATCACGGTAGCCGGATAAGCAGTGGCATGACCTTCTCTCAATCCAAGAGGGCCATCAGCCATATGGATACGCGGTATTCCGAGGCGCTCTATCGGCCGAATATCAAATTGATCACCTTCGATGAGAGTCAGTTTTTCATTAAGGGCCATTCTGGAAAGCATTGTCTTTGCCTTCCTGTCTGCTTCTTCCAGTTTTTGAGGAGAGACTTGAGCAAAAACATGACCACCATACTGGACTAACATAAATAGCATAGCGGATTTGATGAGTTGTCTTGGTTTCATATTTAAGTTATTTATATGTAAAGATTTTAATCATTACACGATTTGATAGTATAAAATTATTTTTCCTACATCACAGCAATTTTTTGCCCCCCTATATGGACGTCTTCAGAAAGGCAGGGAGAGCTCTGCCGCAAGATGCGAATGCTGGCGTGCGATCATCTGTGTGCATAATTTCCATTTTGGGTTATTTCATCCAAATATACTGAATTATATCTTTGCCGTATGTTAATTTCATGTCAAATCTTAGTTAATTTTATGCACTATATAACAGTAAAACAACTTTGTCACAAAAATATCGTTTTTATCTGTCTCAAAATACCATGCATGATGGACGGTCTTTACAATAATATTGTTGATATACGACAATTCTTTTCATCAAAACGTGGGGCCATTTCGCTAATATATTTACGAGCCTCAACCTACCTTTATTTATATGGACAGTTATAACAAGATGAATAGATAGAATTGAAAAATTAAAATGTTTAAAGACACAATTTTCAATCTTGTTCAAAATGCCCATAGCCTGATGGCATATTGACATTCCACTTACTTGTATTTTTATTAACAAACAGTCTACTATATTTCGCTTATTTAAAAGCAATCTTGTTTTCGTTCCGAATATGCCAAATATACGCTATTTTGTAGTGGGTTGATAGTCAGTCTGTTTCGTAAATCACCTCTTGTTCCGCCAATTTAACTATCTGCGGTTGACTATCAAACGGCTCTGCGAAAAGAGTCTAATCATCATGCGGATGAGCCTCTTCCGCACAGCCCTTATGTGCTAACCGCACAGCGACAAGGCAGCAATCGCACCATTCTTTCTTTTTTTATATCTTACAATTCAAAAATGATGAACGTAGCATAGCCTTTTTTTCGCTGGATGCCTATTAAACCAATCACCAGAATTTGGTTATCAATTTTTACAAATGTGAGTGTTGTTATATGATGAATTTTGGACTTATAAATGTATCAAAAATAGCTGGGTAGAAGATACTTCTAACAGTGGTCAGCATGTTCCAAACTTGGGCGATGATAGGAGTATTTGCTTCTGTTGTCCTTGAATGGTTTTCAAAATTATCTGATATAAAAACTACTCCGTTTCTCGTATGTTTGCGATAACAGAGAAATTGTAAACTTGGCATTGCATTTTTTCCAATTAAAGTTTTGTATATATAATTTAAAACGTTATCTTTGCAGTAATTAATATATATGTAAAAAATAACTACCAATCAAAAGCTATGACTGAAAAAAGGGTTTATCTTTTTGGAAATGGTAAAGCTGAAGGCAGAGCAGATATGAGAAATTTGCTTGGCGGAAAAGGCGCCAATTTGGCTGAAATGAATCTTATTGGAGTCCCTGTGCCTCCAGGCTTTACTATCACAACTGATGTATGTAATGAATATTTTGAAAAGGGCAAGGAAAAAGTAATTGGCCTTTTGAAAGATAGTGTAGAGAATGGTGTGAAGCATACCGAAAAGCTCATGGGCTTGAAGTTTGGCGATGCGGAGAATCCATTGTTGGTGAGTGTCCGTTCTGGTGCTCGTGCATCGATGCCTGGCATGATGGATACCATTCTGAATCTCGGCCTTAATGATAAGGTTGTAGAGGGATTGAGCAAAAAAACCAATAACGAGCGTTTTGCTTACGACAGCTACCGTCGCTTCGTGCAGATGTATGGTGACGTGGTGATGGGCATGAAACCCGTGAACAAAGATGACATCGACCCGTTTGAAGCTATTATTCAGAAAGTGAAGGCTGTTCGTGGTATCCGATTGGACAACGAAATGACGGTAGATGAGCTGAAAAAATTGGTAGTGCTTTTCAAGGATGCTATTAAGAAGCAGACTGGTATGGATTTCCCGGATGATCCGATGGAACAGCTGTGGGGAGCCATTTGTGCAGTATTTGATAGCTGGATGAATGAGCGTGCCATTCTCTATCGCAAGATGGAAGGAATACCACAGGAGTGGGGTACGGCTGTCACAGTTATGGCTATGGTTTTTGGCAATATGGGTGACACGTCGGCTACCGGTGTGTGCTTCAGTCGTGATGCAGCCACTGGCGAGAATCTGTTCAACGGCGAGTATCTTGTGAATGCACAGGGAGAAGACGTCGTTGCTGGCATTCGTACTCCGCACCAGATTACCAAGACAGGCTCCATGCGATGGGCCAAGTTGCAGAATATTGAAGAGAATATCCGAGTACAGAAGTATCCATCAATGGAAGAAGCAATGCCTAATATCTACAAGCAGCTCAATGAGTTGCAGGCAAAGCTTGAAAACCATTATCACGATATGCAGGATATGGAGTTTACCGTTCAAGAGGGTAAGCTCTGGTTCTTGCAGACACGTAATGGAAAGCGTACGGGTACGGCTATGGTAAAGATTGCCATGGACTTGATGCACGAAGGGCAAATCGACGAGAAGACTGCATTGAAGCGTTGCGAACCTAATAAGCTCGATGAATTGTTGCATCCTGTATTCGATAAAAATGCTTTGGCTCAGGCTCGAGTGATGACTCGTGGATTACCGGCTTCTCCCGGTGCTGCCTGTGGGCAAATCGTGTTCTTTGCCGATGATGCGGAAGCATGGCATGCTGATGGCAAGCGCGTGGTGATGGTTCGTATAGAAACCTCTCCCGAAGACCTTGCGGGCATGGATGCTGCTGAGGGAATCTTGACAGCCCGTGGCGGTATGACGTCTCACGCCGCTGTGGTGGCTCGAGGCATGGGTAAATGCTGTGTCAGCGGAGCGGGGGCTATTAATGTAGACTATAAAACCCGCACGGTAGAAATCGATGGAACAGTATTGAAAGAAGGTGATTATATCTCCTTGAACGGATCGACAGGTGAGGTGTATTTCGGCGAAGTGAAGACTCGTCCGGCAGAAGTGACAGGCGATTTTGCAGAATTGATGAAACTATGCGAGAAATACAGCAAACTGGTTGTACGTACCAATGCAGATACTCCACACGATGCAGAAGTAGCGAGGACATTTGGTGCTGTGGGCATAGGTTTGTGCCGCACGGAACACATGTTCTTTGAGAATGAGAAGATTAAGTCGATGCGTGAGATGATATTGGCTGATACAAGAGAAGAGCGCGAAAAAGCGCTTGAAAAGTTGTTGCCATATCAAAAGCAAGACTTCTACGGCATTTTGAAGTGCATGGACGGTCTGCCAGTGAACATTCGATTGCTCGACCCGCCTTTGCATGAATTTATCCCTCATGATCTTGCTGGCCAGGAAGCGATGGCCAAGGAGATGGGAGTGAACGTGAGGAAAATCCAAACTCGTGTACAGTCTTTGAGCGAGAGTAACCCAATGTTGGGACTTCGTGGCTGCCGTTTGGGCAATACGTTCCCAGAGATTACAGCAATGCAGACACGTGCAATCCTTGGCGCCGCTGTTCAGCTAAAGAAAGAAGGCCTTAATCCATGCCCGGAAATCATGGTACCTTTGGTAGGAATGGTCAATGAGTTGGACGCTCAGGAGAAAGTAATTCGTGAAACAGCTAAGTCTATCTTTGCTGAAGAGGGAGTTGAAATCCCCTTCAAGGTCGGTACCATGATAGAAATTCCTCGTGCTGCATTGACGGCAGACAAAATAGCAGAAAGGGCAGAATATTTCAGCTTTGGTACAAACGATTTGACGCAGATGACTTTCGGCTATAGCCGTGATGATATCGCAAGTTTCTTGCCGTCGTATCTTGAGAAGAAAATTCTTGATGTAGACCCGTTCCAAGTACTTGACGTAGATGGAGTAGGCCAGCTGGTACAGATGGCTGTAAATAAGGGTCGTTCCGTCCGCAAGGACTTGAAGTGTGGCATTTGTGGAGAACATGGTGGTGAACCTTCATCTGTGAAGTTCTGCCATCGTGCCGGCTTGAACTACGTGAGTTGTTCTCCTTTCCGAGTACCTATTGCTCGCCTTGCCGCCGCGCAAGCAGCAGTGGAGGAATAAGCACTGGAGACTGAAAATAAGTGAGTTAGGCGGATAGCCCCGATAAATAAAGGGCTTCCGCCTAACTTCGTATATGGAGATCTGGACATTTTGACACACTTTGTGATGCAGAATGAACGGAAATGTTTAGAGAAAGTTGCAGGATTTCTTAACCCATGTTTAGAGCGTGTTTAGAGTTGGAAATAACCGATTTACAAGGCATCAGCGAAATATTATCAACAATCAATAGGAACACAGATTAGATTTTAAGCTATGGCAACACTAAAGGCATGTGTGCAGAAAGCACGAAAGGATGGGGTCTACCCGGTTTACATCAGAGTGACGCATAAACGTACCACTCAGTTTATCAAGACGGACAAAATGGTGACGAAGCGCGAACTGTCAAAGAGCAAGGATATCACAGACCCAGTAGTGATGCAGTTCTGTACGAAACTTATCCTCGAATATATGGGCAAGCTGAATCGTGTGGATATTCGTGACTGGAGTTGCAGAATGATCGTGGATTATCTTGTGAAGGGGGACGATGACTTGTGCTTCTCGGACTACGCGCGCAAGCATATCGACAGGCTCATTGACAACGGGCAGGTACGCAACGAGAGGAACTACCAGTTGGCATTGCAGCACATGGAGCGTTTTTTGCAGAGGTCTCGTATTCGGATTAGGACAAGAGTTCCTTAGAATCTTATTCATGCTTTTCCCTTTGGCAAGTTCGTCGATGAGCTTGTCAAGATACCTTATCTCATGCATCAGCGGTTCTGCAATGTTCTCGACCCGAACGCCACAGACAGTTCTCTTGATAAGCAGGCGGTCGGGATTCCAGTTGTGGGGCGTTCCGAAAGAAATCGCTGTATGTAATGTCGCTGGCAAGTATCGCCGCAAGCTGTCCGGACGTGTACCCTGTGATCCATCGCACAATCTGTCGCACCTCATTTTCCGTCCGTCCCTTCCGCTCTGTCTTGGCAACCAGCAAGGGATAGACCTTGGACAACGGCATCTGATATACTTTGTTCGTTTCCATGATTCCGTTATATAATGGGTTGATTGAGACAAAGTTATTGGTTTCCGAACAATTTAGCAATTTACAGCCCGTTTTTCACTATATTCTGCATAAATCCAAAAAAAAGGATGAAAAATCACAAAATGTACCCGACAAACACTAATTTTGTGGCAATTCATCCTCATACCAGAAATTATGCGGCTATTGAAATCATTTATTGTTTGGATATGCTTCATCCCCGTGGCTATACTCAACGGCGGATTACGTGAATATGTACTGGTCGGGCTTGTCGGAGAAGAGACGGCATTGCCCGTGAGCGGGATATTGCTGAGTATATTCATCTTTCTAGTAACATGGTTTGTGCTTCCCCGTCTGGCAAAAAGCTGTGGTATGAAAGAGTGCCTAACAACAGGTGTTTGCTGGACGTTATTGACTGTTGCCTTCGAGTCTGCCACTGGAATTGCCGGAGGCAGTACCGTTACGGAAATTCTTGCCGCCTACAATCCATCGACGGGAAATTTGTGGGTGCTTGTATTGGCGACGACGATGTTGTCACCTGTCCTGTTGAAAGTTTTCAAACGGATTTAGAGGTATTGGTTTAATATCCGGCTTAGCGAACGGACATACCTTGGGTCTTCCGTATAGCTGATTTCCTTCAGCCAAAGCAGATAGTTACCATCTTTGTATCTGTACTGTACTTTGGTATAATAGGCCCGGACGCTTTCCGTCCAATGTCCGAACTCGAAGTATTTTACCGTCCGTGGGTTGGTCAGTCCGAACTGGTTGTGCATGTTCCGGCATATCGGGGAAGTGAACCACCCGGTTTCAAGGATGGCCTGCGCCAAGACGATTTTCGGATGCCGTATGCCGTTGCGTATGATTTCAGCATAGAGGTTGGGGATGGTCATTTCGGGAAGCATAGATTTTTGGGATGTCCTTTTGTCACCTTTTTGGCCAATTCCCTTTTTCTTTTCCTGTGTTGCCACATTGATATGCAAGGAGTTGTTTCTGACACTTTGTACTTCGTTATTGATTGTATCATTTTTTTCAGTTGTTTTTATAGCTTTGCTTCCAGAACCGGGTATTAACTCCGACTCCTTGATGATGGTATAGAACTGTGCCGATGCGCTAAGGGGCATCAGCAACAGCAGTAGGAATGGCAGAATAGTGTTGTGCATTTCTTTTTCTCGTTTGGGTGAAAATACTTTTGCAGGGTGTTCAAGCGGTTTCAGCCGCAAAATTAACCCGTAAAAACAAGTATAACGAAATGGACAACAGAAATCTATCCGAAACGCTGCCCTACGGGAAGCTGGCGATGCTGGGTATCGACAGGGAGAAGGCCGACCTTCTGTCGCAGGAGGTGAAGGAAAAGCTGCTCTTCGGCGAAGTCACGTTATTCATGCAGGTTTTCATCCGTGCGCAGAACGGCAACGCCGTCACGTTGCCGCTCAAGCAGCAGTGGAAGAATAGACACCGGAGATTGAAAATAAGTGAGTTAGGCGGAATGCCCCGATAAATAAAGGGCTTCCGCCTAACTTCGTATATGGAGGTCTAGGCATTTCGACACACTTTGTGACGCAGAATGAACGGGAATGATTTGGAAATGTTTCGGAAATTTGGATGTCCTGATTTGGATTGTAAAGATTGTGTCTTAAAAAGTGTTTGTACAAGTTTCATGAGCTCCTTCTACTTGTAATAGAGAAAGGGGATAGAAGAAAAAAGGGATAAGACCGAAAGGGTATTTATTCCTTTTTTCGTACACTACAGTTTCTTTGGGATTGAATATACTGGAGAAATAAGAAACTTTCAATTGTTATCCATAAGCCTATTTTAGGATGCGAGTAGTGGATATATTTTGAATATACGGTTATTCATGACAGATGTATATGTTTTTTTTATAACTTTGTCAGCATAATAGACGTGGAACATCCTATTCGCTTCCACGACAAAAGAGATATAAAAGATACCAAGAATAAATTATGATTCAAGAATACCAAATACGTGTATTGCCTCACGTGGCTTATCATTCGCAGAACATCATCCAGTTTATTGCTAAAGATAAAGGTATTGATGCACGCACCATTAATCATATACGTGTGTTGAAAAGAAGCATTGACGCTCGTCAGCGCACCATCTATGTAAATCTCAAGATACGGGTTTACATCAACGAAATGCCCCAAGACGAAGCCTATGAGTCAACGGTCTATCCCGACGTTTCAGACGAAGCCCCGGTTGTAGTGGTGGGCGAGGGGCCTGCCGGACTCTTTGCTTCTCTCAGACTGATAGAGTTGGGCTTGCGTCCGATTGTCTTGGAACGTGGAAAGGATGTGCACGAACGCAAGAAGGATCTTGCTCTGATTACCAAAACGCAGAAGGTTGATTCTGAAAGCAACTATTGTTTTGGTGAAGGTGGTGCTGGAGCATATAGCGATGGTAAGCTTTACACACGAAGCAAGAAACGTGGCAATGTAAACAAGATACTCAATGTGTTTTGTCAACATGGAGCGTCGACCTCTATTCTTTTTGATGCCCATCCGCATATCGGAACCGACAAGTTGCCGCGCGTCATAGAAAATATGCGTCTTCAGATTATCAAGTGTGGAGGTGAAGTGCACTTTCAAACCAAGATGACTTCGCTTTTGATGGAGCAGAATCGTGTGGTTGGTGTGGAGGCTGTTCAATTGGAAAGTGGGGCTGAACGCATCTTTAAAGGTCCTGTGATTTTGGCAACAGGACATAGTGCACGCGATGTTTACCGTTATCTCAATGATAGCGGAATAGAAATAGAGCCGAAGGGAATTGCTATGGGGGTACGTCTTGAGCATCCATCATCGCTTATTGACCAAATACAATATCATAATAAGAATGGACGCGGTGACTATCTGCCAGCCGCTGAGTATTCCTATGTAACTCAGGTACAAGGTCGGGGCGTCTATTCGTTTTGTATGTGTCCGGGGGGCTTTGTCATTCCTGCTGCCACCGGACCTCAACAAATCGTTGTCAATGGGATGTCGCCAGCCAATCGTGGTACCAAATGGTCGAATAGCGGAATGGTAGTGGAAATCCATCCAGAGGATATAGCACAAATAGAACAAGAAGGAACGGAAGCTATTGATGCTTTTGATAATGAGATAGATAATCTATGTGTAATGCGGTTGCAGGAACGGTTGGAACAAAATTGTTGGCAACAGGGAAATAGACAGCAAACAGCTCCTGCACAACGTATGACCGACTTCGTAAACAATCGTTTGAGCTTTGACCTTCCCAAAAGTAGTTATGCACCGGGACTCATCAGTAGTCCATTGCACTTTTGGATGCCAAAGTTTATTGTAACCCGACTGCAAGAAGGTTTCAAACAATTTGGGAAGCGCCACCACGGTTTCCTCACCAATGAAGCGGTGATGATAGGTATGGAGACACGCACGTCAAGTCCAGTGCGCATCCTTCGCGACAGGGAAACGTTGCAACATGTACGCTTAGAAGGATTATTCCCATGCGGCGAGGGTGCCGGCTATGCAGGTGGTATTGTGTCTGCAGCCATTGATGGTGAGCGGTGTGCGGAGATGGCTAAAGCGTATCTGAAATGAAAAAGCGTACCAAACAATTGGCACGCCTTTCATATTATAGTAATGGATTCCAGCCTTGGGCTGTAATATCGAACTCTTTTTGGTCTCGTGAGATGAGACGAGTCCCATATTCTTCTTTTGTGATATATCCAATTTGTCGTATTCCCTTGTCTTCCAAATCTTGCAACTTGTCATGGTCACCTATTGAGCAAGTAAAGAGCAGCTCATAGTCTTCGCCGCCATTCATTGCTGCTGTGGTTACATTTAGGTTCAGTTCTTCTGCCATGACAGCTGTCTGGTAGTCTATGGGAATATTCTTTTCATATATGCGACAACCACAGTGGCTCTTTTTGCAGATGTGCAGCAACTCAGAACTCAGTCCGTCAGAGATGTCCATCATGGATGTTGGATGAATATTGTGTTCACGTAGAAGGGCAATAATGTCTCCGCGAGCTTCAGGTTTGAGTTGTCGTTCCAGCAGATACTCCTTGCCCGCAAAATCGGGCTGAAAGTTAGCGACCTGTGCTCCTTGCTCTTGGAGATGCTTCACGAGAGCATCATTTCCAGCCTGTTTTGCTTCTTTAATTTTCCGATTAATGTCGTCTATCTGATGGTAATAGACGGTTTTTTCTCGTTCGAGCAGCTGTAATCCCATATATGCGGCTCCAAGGTCGCCGGTTACGCAAATCAGATCGGTCTCTTTGGCACCACTGCGGTAAACGATATCTTCTTTACGCGCTTCGCCAATGCAAGTAATACTAATGGCCAACCCCGTGTAAGATGAAGTGGTGTCTCCACCAACGATGTCTATTTCCCATTTATCGCAAGCTGCGCGCAGCCCCTTGTAGAAAGCCGCTATGTCTTCCACTTGGAAGCGTTTTCCCAGGGCCAGCGACACCGTCATCTGGCGTGGTGTCCCATTCATGGCAAAAACATCCGAGATGTTCTCCATAGCTGCCTTGTAACCGAGCTCTTGCATCGTGATATAAGTCAGGTCGAAATGGATGCCCTCCATGAGCATATCGGTAGTGATAAGCACTTCAGTATCGGGGTAATGCATTACCGCACAATCATCACCGACACCGACGACAGAAGACGGATTATTGAGTTTGATGTCCTTGGTGATATGGTCTATGAGTCCAAATTCACCCAGTTTAGAAATTTCCATTAATTTGTATGAAGATTGAAGAGTTATGACCGTCGTATCATTTCTCTCATGATTTCAGTCATTTTGGGTTGTGCTGAATGAGCAGCCTCCTGCACCTCCTCATGACTTACTTCTACTGGAACATCGAAGCCGCCGAGGTCTGTAATGATGCTTACCCCAAAAACCTTAATACCACTGTGACGGGCCACGATAACTTCGGGAACTGTAGACATACCAACGGCATCGCCACCAAGAACACGATACATGTGATATTCTGCCGGTGTTTCAAAGGTTGGCCCCTGAACACCTACATAGACACCATGTTGAAGTTTGATGCCTTTTTCCTGTGCAATCTCGTCAGCCAGTGCAATGAGCCTGTGGTCGTATGGCTCATGCATATCCGGGAAACGAGGTCCGGTCGGAAAATTGGGGCCATGTAACGGATGTTCCGGGAAGAAATTGATATGGTCGGTAATAATCATCAGATCGCCAATGTTGAATGCAGGATTCATACCTCCGGATGCATTACTCACAAAAAGTGTCTCGATACCCAGTTCGTGCATCACACGCTCAGGAAAGGTAACCTCCTTCATGGAATAGCCTTCATAATAATGAAAGCGACCCTCCATAGCCATAATGTCCTTACCTCCCAGCTTGCCGAAAATTAGTTGTCCTGCATGACCTTCAACCGTTGATACAGGAAAGTTGGGGATATCTTTATATTTAAAAGCATACGAATCAGTTATTTCGGAAGCTAATTGTCCCAGACCCGTTCCCAAAATGATGGCTGTTTTTGGGCTTGTCGTCATCCTTTCTCTTAACCAGGATGCTGTTTCTTGAATTTTTGCGTACATAGCTTATGATTTTATTGTTAAATTTTTCTTCTTGTCCTAACATGAATTTCACCTTGATGGGAAGTGCATAGAGCTTTTCTTTTACTTCGCTCGAAAGCCCTTCAAGATTGACGAGGCGCGTGGAGTCTTTTTCGGTGGTGACAATAATTTTAGGTGAAGGCATTTCTGCAAAAGCCTCATTTATCCTATCTACGTCTTTCGAGTTGAAAGCATGATGGTCACCAAATGCCAACATAGAGATGGTGCGACACTTCGATTTCAAATCATTTTTCATTTGTTCGGGAGAGGCAATACCTGTGAGCAGCAATACGTTTTGCCCTGTTAAGGCTGCCAAAGGAGATTTGACGCTCTTTAGGGTATGTGCTTCTTGCGCGAAAACTGGCTGTAGCGGATTATAGTCGATACAGGTAAAGAACAACTCCTGATATGGAAAAAGATTTAAAGCCTTGGTTAATACCCGAAATTCCATCGGCTTCAAGTCTTTGGGACATTTGGTTACGATCACGATGTCAGCTCTGTTTTTGCCTTTCATTGGCTCACGCAAACGACCGGCGGGAAGAAGCTTGTCGTAAATGATGAGACGATGATAATCTACGAGCAGAATGTTTATCCCAGGTTGTACGTATCGATGCTGGAAAGCATCGTCCAATAATATCACGTCCACATCATTGGTTTCCGGGTCGGAAGTGAGCCGCGTTATCCCATTACATCTATTCTTGTCAACGGCCACGTAGATATCGTTGAATTTTTGTTTCATTTGACATGGCTCGTCTCCAATATCATGTATGTTGGAATTGTTATCAGCCAAGACATATCCCCGGCTTTTACGCTTATAACCACGCGAGAGAACGCCTACTTTTACAATATCCTTCAGTAACCTCACCAAATATTCGATATGGGGTGTCTTGCCAGAGCCGCCCACCGTGATGTTACCTACAGAGATGACCGGGATGTCAAAAGTCCGCTGCTTGAGTATACCCAACTCGAAAAGCTGATTTCGTATACTCACGCCAATGCCATATAGCCAACTAAGGGGTAGCAGCCATTCATTTATTTTTATAAGGTCACCTTCTGTTCGCATTCTTATTGCGTGTTTTCTTGCTTTTTATTTGAGTCTTATGACAAACGGCATTCTTGCTTGTAATCCGGTTTGGGCTTTTGCGCTGTGCATCAGCATGAAAGGTTCGTAGAAATTACCTAATGTGGCTTTAAGTTTTCCGTCAAGTAAGTCGTTGGAAGATCCTTCGGTTATCTTCATGAGATCTTCGAAAAAACTGGGGGAACTTGGATAGTCAGCTGTATAGTAATCCTTTACTTTAGCCAGCTGTGCTGCCTTGACAACAGCTTTGTCTAAACCACCCAGAGCGTCTACCAATCCTATTTTTAGAGCATCACTGCCCAGGAATACATGTCCCTGTGCATTGGCCTCAACTTTGTCCATGGTCATGTGCCGACCTTGTGCCACGCGTTTTTTGAAAAGAGAATAGCCGCGATTTACAGAGGCTTGAATGTAACCGGACTGTTCGGCTGTCAAAGGTGTAACATCTGAGCCAAAGGTAGAGTTGCGGTTG
Source organism: Prevotella sp. (assembly GCA_050946435.1). Classification (GTDB taxonomy): domain Bacteria; phylum Bacteroidota; class Bacteroidia; order Bacteroidales; family Bacteroidaceae; genus Prevotella. Next base: position 25,369 of record JBMNUU010000022.1, on the reverse strand, counting down.
GTCTTGACTTCATCGAATTTAATACCTAACTTTTGTGTCATAAGCTCCGAACGATCACTGACAATGCCAAAAATTCCGATACTGCCTGTAATTGTCGTAGGCTCTGCATAAATATAATTAGCTCCGGCACTCATGTAATAACCACCGGAAGCAGCCGCACCGCCCATAGAGACAACTACAGGTTTCTTTGCCTTGAGCAATTCCACTTGCCGCCAGATCTGTTCCGAAGCGTAGGCGGAGCCACCACCGGAATTAACACGAATCACAACAGCTTTCACGTCATCGTCATCGGCCAGGTCGGCTAAATCCTTGCATACATCTTTACTTACAATGAGGTGATCGGCCAGTAAAAAACTTTGGGGCACTTCCTCGTTGACAATTGTACCATAAGCATAGTAGACGGCTATTTCATCTCCTTGTTCTTTCTCCGGAACATTGCACATGCCGTTGACTGTAATCTGGTTAATGGATTCATCATCGTCAATCTTGAGGAGCTTTTTAACGACGCCTTTCACCTGATCATTATAAAGTAAACCGTCTACCATCTTATATTTCACCAGATTTTGGGCATCTTCCATCGCTATGACGCGGTCGGCATAAGCGTTGAGGGTGTCGATACTGATGCCACGACTTTTTGATACGGCCTGACAAATCGTCTGCCACCATCCGCCTATATAGCGCTCGGTCTGCTCGCGATTAGGCTCGCTCATGTGGTCTTCTGTATAGATTTCGGTTGCACTTTTGTATTTTCCGCATTTAAAGGGGATCATCTTAATGCCAATCTTGGCATAAGTATCTTTCAGAAATGCCACTTGTCCACCAATACCTTGCCAGTTGACAGCTCCTTGGGGATTCATATAAATCTTATCGGCTACGGATGCCAAATAATAGCAGGGCTGAGAATATAGCTCACCATAGGCAACAATCCACTTCTTCGTCTTTTTGAATTGCTCGAGAGCATTACGTATTTCCTCAAGTTGGGCCATGTCAGCTACTAAAGCACCCGCATTTAAGTAAATCCCCTGGATGTTCTCATTGCTCTCTGCTTTCTTGATAGCCGAGAGTGTCTCGCGCAGCCCAAGATTACTACTCCCTATCAGCTTTGTGCTTAAGTTATCACCAACCTGTTCTTGCATCATGCCGTCAAGATTGATAACAAGAACAGAATTTTTCTTTACTTTTTGCGTAGCTTCGGATGAAGCGACCATACCTACAACGCTCATTACTCCTATTATGGATATGACAACTCCAAATAGGATTAAGCCTACAACTGTGGCTCCAACGTACTTAAAAAAGTCTTTCATGTGTTTAATTTATGCCTAAGTAAGAATTGTGATCTTAGATGCAAATATACAGCAAATTTTCGAGAGTTCTGTACATTTAACACTGTTTTGTTTTACAAAATGTTTATTTTTGTAGCATGAAACAGAAAGCAATAGTTATGGGGGCCAGCTCGGGTATGGGCCGTGAGATGGCAAGACGTCTGTTAAGGGACGGATGGCAGGTAGGAGTGGCTGCACGCCGCATAGAAGTTCTAAAGACAATTTTAGAGCCTGGTTATGAAGATCCGGTGGTTGCGCAGGTAGATGTTACGCATGATGATGCTGCGGAGAAATTACGTGGTTTGATAGAAAAGATGGGAGGAGTAGACCTTTATCTTCATGCTTCGGGGATAGGAAAACAAAATCCCGACATGGAAGAAAGTATCGAACTGAAAACAATAGAGACCAACGGTATAGGATTTGCGCGAATGATAGGTGAAGTGTTTAGATGGATGTCACATCATGGAGGAGGGCAGATTGCCGTGATTTCCAGTATTGCCGGCACGAAGGGCTTAGGTGAGGCACCGAGTTACAGCAGCACAAAGGCATTTCAAAATACATATATCCAAGCCTTGGAGCAATTATCGAACAGTCGAAAGCTAAATATCAGATTTACAGACCTTAGACCCGGATTTGTAGATACGGATCTTATAAAAGGAACTAAGTTTCCAATGACAATGAGCGTAGACGAGGTAGCAGACGAAATGATGGCTGCAATTAGTCATAGGTTACACGTAAGGACCATTGATTGGCGCTGGCGCATAGTTGTAAGGTTATGGAAGATGATACCAGCTTTCGTGTGGCGCAGACTGCGATTAAAATAGGGGTGGGGGACGATCTTGCCCGGTGTACATGACTTATTCGCCTTTAAAATTTTTAAATACACGACAAATTAATTCCCCCAATGGGCTAAGCTCAAAAACAAAGTAAATCTTCCCACCTTTTTCCTACAGAGTCTATTGTTGTCTTTCTAAGGCTTATGTAAAAGCCTCAGTCGCTTCAAACTTTTTAGACTGAGGCCTTTTAGATTGAGAAAAGACAAAAAACTTATTCTCCTTCTCCAAGTATTTGCGCTGCGTGTTCTTTAACCTTAATTTGTTTTGGAGTGAAGATTTTTTCTATAACTCCATTTTCGTCTGTAATGAAGGTGGTGCGGAATGTTCCCATATAAGTACGTCCGTACATTTTCTTTTCACCATAGACGCCTAATGCTTTAACCAACTTCAGCTCCGTATCAGCTATTAAAGGGAAGGGAAGTTGATTCTTCTCAATGAATTTCTTATGTGATTTTTCATCTTGAATACTTACACCGACAACAGCGTAGCCTTTCTGAAGGAAAGTGTTGTAGTTGTCGCGCAGGTTGCAGGCCTCGTTGGTGCACCCTGAAGTCATGTCTTTGGGATATGTATAAAGAACAAGTTTCTTTCCCTTAAAATCACTCAACCTTATTTCGTTTCCATCTTGGTCTTTGCCAAGTACTTCCGGCAGTTTTTCTCCTATTTCCATCTTTTCAAATTTAAATGTATTCTTACACTGTGTTTGTAATATCTTGGCTTTATGTTAAAGCTATAAGAATCTGAGCAACTTCAAATTGCCCAGATTCTTATTGATATCGCAATTTTTGTTCTGTTTTATCTCAAAGCAAAGAATACGCCATCGTTGACAGCCATACGTACTTGATACACGCCAGCTTCATCGTTGGTTACATCCATCTGTTCTCCATTTGGAAGGTCAACCTGGATTGTTCCGTCTGGGTTGAAACGGAAAATCTCAGTTTTCTTACCCTCTTGGATTTGTGACCATGAGTCGTTTTTCTTATCATAAACGAAGCTGACTAACTCGCCGGTGGGCAGTTTTACGTCATAGCCGTCAGCTTTGGTTGTAACGGCATAATATTTACCATCCTGTCCCATGACTTGCTTGGTGGTGCCCACTTTCATAGCCATAGGATTGTTGCCTGTCCAGAACTCAATGGAGTTGAGAACAAGAGCATCTGCCACTGAGCAGAAAGCATAGGCTGGAGAGATAACCAGGAAAATAATTTCATTGAGGAACTTGTTGTTAGTTGCACTCTTGTTCCAAGAAGCTAGTTTGTTGAACATGGCAAAAGAGCCGACACAAGAACTTGCGAAGAAAGAGCAAGCCATTAGACATACTGCCACTGATAAATACTTGATTTTCATTTTTTGATAGTTTTAAATGACATTTAATTGACTGTAAATATACGAATAATAATTTACAAATACTGAAAATAGTTCTATTTTAACACAAAAAAAATCATTTATTCATGCGATTGAAAAGAAAATGAATAATAAATTTTTCCTCACCATGAAATAATTTAATTCTATACCCGCATCTTGAAATTCATTTTCACGAGAGGAATTCTTAAAGAATCTTAACAAGGATGTATAAACTGCTATATATTGGGTGAGGTATGGGCTAAAATTAGTATCTTTGCACCCGCTTCCACGAGTTGGGAGCATAATTCAAACCTCATTTAAAGTTTTAAAAACAAAATGGCAACAAAAATTAGATTACAGCGTGGCGGTCGTAAAAACTATGCTTTCTACAGCATCGTCATTGCTGATGTAAGAGCTCCACGTGATGGTAAAATTACAGAAAAGATTGGTACTTATAACCCTAATACCAATCCATCAACCGTAGATTTGAATTTCGAGCGTGCGCTCTATTGGGTAGAGTCAGGCGCTCAGCCTACCGACACCGTTCGTAACATCCTCAAGCGCGAGGGCGTTTACATGATGAAGCACCTCAAGGGTGGCGTAAAGAAAGGTGCATTCGACGAGGCTGCCTGCCAGCAGAAGTTTGATGCTTGGAAGGCTGACAAGGAACAGAAAATCAATGCTGTTCGTAATGCTGAGGATAAGAGCCGCAAAGAGCAGGCTGCTAAGGCATTGGAACAGGAAAAGAGTGTGAACGAGGCTATTGCCAAGAAAATAGCTGACAAGAAAGCTGCAGAAGCTGCTGCAAAGGCAGAGGCAGAAGCAGCTGCTAAAGCTGCTGAAGAACCAGCAACAGAGGAAACTCCAGCAACAGAGGATGCAACTGGTGCAGAGGCTCCCGCTGCTGAGTAAGCGGAGTGTCTTTATATCGTAGCACTTTCTTTTCAGAGAGGTTATGTCTCTGAATTTTGGAATACAAAAAACAAGCACAATGGGGATGATTTTCTGTTGTGCTTGTTTTTTTAATGGGTATTTTTAAAAGGATATATTATAAATCGGCTGATGTCGTAATTCGCTAATCCATTCTATTTTTGTAGTCTTCGTAATCATACTCGCGAAGAATTTCTAATTCTCCATTGGTATGAGCCAGGGCAATAGACGGATGGGTGACGCCATTAAACATATTTGTTTTTACGGTGGTGTAGTGTATCATGTCTTCCAGAATAATGTTTTCTCCTACGTGGAGTTCGTGGTCGAAATTCCAATACCCCATAAAATCACCACTAAGACACGAATTTCCACCAAGTCGATATATATTCTTTAATCCTTCCTTTGTCACAGGAGCGCCGTCTTCACTTTCATAGGTTTGCGCATTTCTGACGGCCGGCCAGTATGGGCCCTCAAGACAGTCGGGCATGTGACAGGCAAAACTCACATTCAATATCGCAGTACGTATACCCTTATCTTCCACAATGTCTACGATTTGGCTTACGAGAGGTCCGGTTTGCCAAAGGAAGGCACTTCCAGGTTCAAGAATAATGTGCAGATGAGGATACCGTTTGTGGAAATCGCATAATAACTTGATAAGCAGATTCACATCATAGTCGCTGCGTGTCATGAGGTGCCCACCGCCAAAATTGATCCATTTAATTTGGTTAAACCATTTGGCAAACTTTTGTTCGATATGCCCCAAAGTCCGCTGAAACACATCCGAGCCGTTTTCGCAATGACAATGGCAGTGAAAGCCGTCGATGCCATCGGGCAATTGCTCGGGAATTTTTTCTGCTCTAACTCCAAATCTTGAGCCGGGAGCACATGGATCGTACAGAATATTTTCTATTTCACTGTATTCCGGGTTGACACGAAGCCCTAAACTGATGTTGGGATTCACCTTTTTAGTCCGTACTGCGTATCGCTCTATTTGTGACAGAGAGTTAAATGTGAGATGGCTTGAACATTTGGCGATGGTATCAATTTCGTAATCGGTATAGGCCGGGGAATAGGTATGTACAGGAGCTCCAAACTCCTCTCGTCCAAGACGTGCCTCGCCAAGTGAACTTGCCGTAACCGAATGGATATATTCACGAAATATAGGGAAAGTTTTCCAAAGGGCAAAAGCTTTGAATGCCAGTATGATTTCAACATTGGCCTCTTTAGCAACATGAGTAATGAGGTTGAGATTCTTACGAAGTTTTGCCTCCTCAAGAATATACATGGGACGATGTATTTCTTTAAACGTTGTTAAGTCTATTTGCATCTTATTTTTGTTTTCGTGCAAAGTTAATTTTTATTTTCAAATTATATTGTTGATTCCAAGTATTTTTTATACTTTTGCATTTGAAAACGAAGATAGGGGAATTTTCTTAATACCATTATCTGCCTTCCTTGTGGAATCAAAGGTCTACATTATATATAAAACACACTGAATAACATGAGTGAAAAGAACTCCTTTTTAGTATTCTCGGGTACACGTTCAAGATATCTTGCAGAAAAGATTTGTGCAAGTTTGAACTGTCCTCTTGGTAATTTGGTTGTTACCAGATTCTCCGATGGTGAGTTTGCTGTTTCCTACGAGGAATCTATCAGAGGTCGCGATGTATTTTTGGTACAGAGCACATTCCCAAATTCTGACAACTTGATGGAATTGCTCTTGATGATTGACGCAGCCAAGCGTGCATCCGCGCGCCAGGTGATTGCTGTTATTCCCTATTTCGGATGGGCTCGTCAAGACCGTAAGGACAAGCCAAGAGTAAGCATTGGTGCCAAGTTGGTGGCAGACTTATTGAGTGTGGCCGGTATCGACCGACTGATTACCATGGATTTGCACGCTGACCAGATTCAGGGTTTCTTCAATGTCCCTGTGGACCATTTGTATGCTTCAGGTGTGATACTTCCTTATCTCCAAAGCCTGCATCTCAAGGACCTTGTCATAGCATCGCCTGATGTTGGCGGCTCTAAGCGAGCCAATACCTATGCCAAATATTTGGGCTGCCCACTCGTGCTTTGCAACAAAACTCGTGCTCGTGCCAATGTTGTGGAGAGTATGCAGATCATTGGTGATGTGAAGGGCAAGAATGTGGTAATTATAGATGACATGGTAGATACGGCCGGAACAATTACAAAAGCTGCTGATGTGATGACAGAAGCAGGAGCTTTGAGTGTTCGAGCCTGTGCTTCCCACTGTGTGATGAGTGGTCCGGCCAGTGAGCGTGTAGAAAAGTCGGCGCTTCAAGAAATGGTCTTCACCGACTCCATTCCTTATACCCAGCGTTGTTCCAAGGTGGTTCAGTTGAGTGTGGCTGACATTATCGCAGAGACGATTCGGCGTGTGGTGAACAATGAGAGTATATCCTCCCAGTATCTGATATAATTGAAATTCAATATATTTCTATATGAATTTAGTCAGCTTGCCAAATGCAGGCTGACTTTTTTTATTCTTGCTATTTTTAAATATCCTTTTTTCTACTGAGCCTTTAACAGCCTTCTTATCAAGAAGATAATTTATGAATTACTACAACAAAAAGGCTCTTATATTTTGCTTATTTACAACAAGAGTGTGTCTGTTTTCAAAAATTCGCAAAATTAGAGTTTCTTGTATAAAGTTGATATACAACTGTTTAGACTAAGGTTGAGTATGGAGGCCTCACGAAGGTTTTATTTTGTACTTGCCGTTGGGCCTCAACGGCACTGCGGTCGTTACTTTGAGAGCATATGGTTAAGCCTTAGTCAGGTCATGGTTACTATCTAACGGGACTTGCATGAGGGCCTAAACGCAATGGGCTGATGGAATATTTATAGTATAATCGTGTGCTGGCTTGCAGAAAACAGCATTATTTTCTTCTACTTTGCTTAAAATTTTAGGTACGTTTTCGTTATAGTTTTATTTACAGTTATCCATATAGAGTTGAATTTGGAATCATGCGATGATCTGACAATTACATCATTTACTTAGCTTTTTAAAGGGAATAATATCGTGATCATAATTTTGTATGCAACTTTAAAATGGGTAACTTTGCACCATTAGTGAAGGTGTGATTCAGGAATGATACGAAATAACGAAATAGATATGCTCAATGGTCCGCTGTTGGGCAAGATTCTAAAGTTTGCCATGCCATTTGCGGCAAGCAGCATCCTGCAGCAGCTGTTTAATTCTGTTGATGTGGCTGTTGTCGGGAAATTTGCAAGCAGCGAGGCATTGGCCGCGGTAGGTGCCAATACCTTCCTTATCAACCTGATGATTAATTTCTTTGTTGGTATTTCTATTGGGGCTAGCGTAATTCTTGCTAACCATATAGGACAACGAGACAACAAGAGTTTGCGTCATGCCGTGAGCACCACTGCAGCACTCGCTTTGGGGAGTGGTGTGTTTCTACTGTTTCTCGGTATCATTGTTTCCCGCCCTGTGCTCGAGTTGATGGAAACTCCAGCTAATATCCTTGAAGATGCCATTCTGTACCTTCGCATCTATATCTTGGGGGCACCCTTTTTCATGATTTATAATTTTGGAGCCTCCATCCTCCGGAGTAAAGGCGATACCAAGCGTCCGTTGTATATATTGATCGTTGCCGGTGTCATCAACACGATACTCAACCTGATATTGGTCATAGGTTTTCACATGAGTGTAGCCGGTGTGGCCATTGCTACAGACATTGCCAACATGTTTTGTGCGGGTGTTATCGTGTGGATATTGCGTCATGAAGAAGGTGCTTTTCAACTCAATGTTCACCATATTCGTATTTACGGCATCGAGCTCAAACGTATCTTGCAAATAGGAGTGCCGGCAGGACTTCAGAGCATGGTATTTTCGTTGAGTAATATTTTTATTCAGAGTGCCATCAATGGCTATGGGTCGGCGGCGGTTGCTGGGGCATCGGTATCACAAACATTCGACAGTTATTGTTATTTCTTGATGAGTGCATTTAGTGGCGCCGCTGTAACGTTTATTGGTCAAAACTATGGTGCCGGTCAGATGTCTCGCTGCAAACGTATTTTCTGGATATGCTTAATAGGGGGTGCAGCATCTTGCTTTATTGGCAATATGCTGTTTATGACATTTGCAGACGAAGTGTTATCATTGTTTACATCCGATTCAGAGGTAGTCTACTATGCCAAACTAAGAATGGAGTATGTGTTGGTGTTTCAAACCATAGCCGCATCTTATGACATTCCCTCGTCGGCCATGCGTGGTTTTGGCCACTCCTTAGAGCCTGCTTTGCTCACCATCTTTGGTACCTGCGTGTTTCGATTAATATGGGTGTTTTTCGTTACTCCTGTATGGCCCGGCTTCGAACATCTCATGATATGCTATCCCGTCACATGGATTATCACTGGCGTAATGGTCTGCACGGCGTTTGTGCATACCATTCGGAAGTTGGAAAGAGAGCTGGAAAATCCCTAAGTGCTGGGATATACAATACATACGGGATGGCCATAAATAGGTCTCTATGGCTTATTTGGTTGAAAACAAATGGGGGAGGGCGCTTGGGATGGCCTTGATTTACTTGGAAGTCTCCAAACTGCTACGCTTGTTGCGATGGTAGCTTCTGTATTCGTCGAGTGGAATTTCCACATCCGGCTCTTCAAGTATGCCTTGGTGGGGGAGATGGAAACGCATATAGCGAATATTGAGTCCACGCGCCATCCACATCGATTCATAATAGGTTTGGATAGTGAGGATGGGAGACCCTGTCAAACTGTCGGGGGTGTCATGATAGAGGTCGTCTGTGCAGAAGTCCGTAGGAAGATTGTTTTTCTCCACCATGAATTTGGTATAGGTGAACAAAAAGTTAGAATCGGTTTTCAGATGAATCAATCCTCCGTCTACGAGAAACTTGCGATAACGCTCCATGAAAAAAGTCGATGTGAGACGCTTGCGTGGGTTTTTCATCTGAGGGTCAGAGAAAGTGAGCCATATTTCCTGCACTTCGTCCTTTGCGAAGAAACGGTCGATAATCTCGATGCTGGTGCGAAGGAAAGCCGCATTGGGCAAATTCTGTTCCAAGGCTTGCTTGGCCCCGGTCCACATTCGTGCCCCTTTGATATCGACGCCAATAAAGTTGACCTCCGGAAACAGTTTGGCAAGGCCAACGGTGTATTCCCCCTTGCCACAACCCAATTCTAAAACGATGGGGTTGGAGTTATGAAAATACTCTTCTCTCCAGTGTCCTTTCATCGTGAAAGGCACATTGTCGATAACAGAATAGGGATATTCGAAGACGTTTTTCATCGTCTTCATCTCTGCAAATTTGGCTAATTTACCTTTACCCATGAGCTTTTATTTTAGGAGGAACGGCTTGTTATACGAGCCCTCTATATTTATTTTTAACGAATTGCAAAGATAGAAAGAAATCCTTATACTACCAATGTAGAAAGCAGAAATGTGATCTTATGGAGAACGGTTTGTGTTGCGAAAGAAGGTGGTCAATAAACTGTTCTAAGATGTAATAAAAGAAAAGAGTGTTGCGTTATAGAACTAACTGTAGTCATTTTTTGTTCAATCCGCTATATATAACCTCATGAAAATAAAGTGCTTTTGTCGCATATTAGGTAGTATGTTGTTGGTCGGTATTTTCGTTGGAACAGTTTCTTGTGGGTCAGACGAGCTTTCACCCGAACCACTCTTGCCAACTCCGCAATCGGTTCCGCTTCTCAAAATGGAACTGTGGAAGGATGGATTCGCAACTTATAAATATGATGATAAGCGTCGCCTTGTTTCTTATGCGTCATACAAGGGTAATGCTGTGGAAAGAGAAGTCAGCTATCAATACGCTGATCAGCAGCAACGTATATATACAGAGATGGAAGACAATATGCGTTTTCCCAACACTCCACTTGTCTACAAAGACACGCTCTTTCTGCGGAATGGGTTGATAGACAGCGTTTCGGGCGTTATACAAGGCCATACTATTTACCATTTTAAAATGCACTATAATCATGTACGGCAGCTTGTAAAAGTAAACGTTGGAAATAAGTTTATGGCGAATGGGAATACCTTGAATGAGGAGCATGAATACGTGTGGGAGCAAAACGACTTGAAGACTTATAATAGCTACAAACGGCAAGAGGTGGTAGAGCGTAGGAACTACACCTATACTTTGTTGAGCGCGTATCCGCAATTTGCCATTCCGGCTCCCAATGGTAACCTTTATCCCTTGCAGCAGTTGGGCTATCTGGGCATGCTGCCGAAGCATTTGGTCCATAGTGAGGACGTACCTTCTAAAGAGTCAAATCAGGCTATAACTTATGAATATTCCATAGAAAATGGAATGGTCAAGCAGTGCGTGGTATCTTTTTCTCCCGAAAATCCTATTTCCTCTGTAACATACGAGTGGACGGACTAATTTTTTCGGATTGTTATTGGCCCAGTGAGTTTACATAGTCTGCGAGGTGAAAACTTCAGCTTGCATATATGAAAGCCATATAACACCTGCGGCCGAATGTTGTGATCATTCGGCCGCAGAATTATATGGAATAATAGGTGTGTTTTCTAATCAGGAAAATGTTTATTTATATGTGCTCAGCATATGTTCCCTTTTCACGGATTAGGTCCTCATAGAAATGTGCATGAGCCGACTGCACATAAGGAATTAGCCACAGCAGGCCAATGCCCAAAGTGAGCAAAGAAAGCAAAAGCCATCCGATGAAGCTCAGATCGAGGATGAACAAGTCCATCTTGTGACCTTCCATGAGTCTCATGCTCTCCTTAATAGCCGCATCAGAACCAATCTCGTTGTTATCTCTGTAGACAAAATAGCTCATGGCGTATGAGTACGCTTTAATCATGCCGGGAATGATGAGCAACAATGTCCAGAGAATAGTATAAATTCCTACGAGCAACGGAATGAGCAAGCTCTTGGCCCACCAAGGCTTCTTGTATCCGACAAAAAGAGAACTGAAAGAAACCAGTTCCTCGCGTATAAAATCGAGGAACATCACACAGAATGACCATGCAAGAGGTAGGATGGCAAGATAGAGGAGGATAGAGACAAGTCCTTGGAAAGCAGACTCGTCATGGTTGTTTGTGAGAACACTGATAGCTAAGACTATTAAATAGTAAACCAGAGTACATAAAACTGGAGTTTTCCATCTGGAGTTGAGCGACGCGAGCGCACGATTTTTGTAGCCGGTAGTGGTGTCCATAATTTTAAGTTTAGTTTAATATAAAGTTGTTTCACCAAAGAAAGGTGAAACAACTTGGATAATAATATCAGTTAGTTTATTCAATGACTACAGTGGTCCAACCGTGCTTATCCTCAACCGTGCCGTATTGAATGCCGCGGAGAGTGTCGTAGAGCTTCTTGCTCCAGGGGCCGGGCTTTTCTCCAAAGTTGTAACGCTTGCCTGTATCCAGATCGTCGAGATAGGAGATAGGGGAGATGACGGCTGCCGTACCGCAAGCTCCAGCCTCTTCGAAGGTTTCGAGTTCTTCCTCCGGAACAGGTCTACGTTCCACTTTCAAACCGAGGTCTTCAGCTATTTGCATAAGACTTTTGTTCGTAATGGAGGGTAGAATGGAGGTCGATTTCGGTGTGACATAGGTGTTGTTTTTGATGCCAAAAAAATTGGCTGCACCACATTCGTCTACATATTTCTTTTCCTTAGAGTCGAGATAGAACTCGCTGGCATATCCTTTTTCGTGAGCAATGGAATTAGCTTTCAATGAGGCTGCATAGTTTCCGCCTACCTTATATATTCCGGTGCCGAGAGGAGCGGCACGGTCATAGTCGCGAATGATGACGTATGGGTTGCTGGCAAAACCTCCCTTGAAATAGGGGCCAACGGGAGTTACAAAAATAAGGAAGCAGTATTCCGAAGCCGGATGTACGCCTACCTGGGCGCTTGTGCCAATGAGCAGCGGACGGATATACAGCGTCGCGCCGCTTTCATAGGTAGGGATGTATTCCTGATTGAGCCGTACCACCTTCTTTACCATTTCCTCAAAGAGTTCTGTAGGAACTTCAGGCATCATGATTCCTCGGCAGGTGCTCTGCAGGCGGGCAGCATTTTCGTCAACCCTAAAAATGCGGACCTTGCCATCGGGACAACGGTAAGCCTTAAGCCCCTCAAAGGCTTCTTGACCATAATGTAGACACGTTGCTGCCATGTGCATCTTGAGATATTCATCGGAGCAAACCTCTATCTCACCCCATTTTCCATCATGATAGTAGCAACGCACGTTGTAGTCGGTTTTCATGTAACCGAAAGACAAATTAGCCCAATCTAATTCTTTCATAATGATTTAATTTTTAAAGCATTTGCTATTGGTTTGTTGCAAAATTACAAATAATAATAATACATTGCAACTTTTTTCGTATTTAATCTATACGTCTGTCAATATTTTCTGTATTTCAGCATCAGTTTTGGTCAGCCTGTCTTTGCACAGCTTGATAAGTTGTTGTGCTTTTTTTAATTGCTTAGACATTTCGTCGATATCCAATTCGTTGTTCTCCAACTTCTCAACGATGTCTTCCAGCTGACGAACAGCATCTTCATATTTTGTTTCTGTAGCCATTGTGCGTGTTTGATTTTATTTATTATATAGATAATGTGATTTTATTTCACCACCGAGAGAATATTTCCATATTCCACTCGCGTTTCAATTTCATCTCCTTTTCGAAGTTGCGAAGCATCGTGTACGCTTTTTCCATTGTGCATAGTGATGCTGTAGCCACGTTTCAAAAGAACTTGAGGATCAAGGCTTTTAAGTCTTATGCTGAGCTGGTCAATATGATTCTTCTCTTTAAGAATTCGGCGTTCGGTTACTGGACGGAGGCTTGCACTGACGAGTTGCAAGCGATGTTGACATTGCGAAAGATAATTGTTGATATAGGACACCATCTGCGCAGACAGTTGTTGGAGTCGGGCTTCCTGTCTGGTTTTTACTAAAGAGAAAAGCATTGGAATGCGGTCGGCGCATCGGAGGAGACGGCTGCGCTCCTGTTCCATGCGATGCTTCACATAAGTTGTGATATGGTTTTGACATTCTTCAATAAGTGTCCATACGTCGGCCAGATTGTCTATGAGAAAGGCTGCGGCAGCCGTGGGTGTCTTTACACGCGTGTTAGAGACCATGTCTAAGATACTCTCATCGCGCTCGTGCCCAATTCCCGTAATGATGGGCAATGGGAAGTTGGCCACATTTTCGGCCAATGCCAACGTGTCGAAACCACTCATATCTGCTGTGGCTCCACCGCCACGGATAATCACCACCACGTCGAAATCGTCTATATGGAGGTTAATTTGGTTGAGAGCAGCAATGACAGACGACTCCACTTGTTCACCCTGCATGACGGCAGGGAATAGTTGTGGATAGAATTTGAAACCATAGTCGTTGGCTTCAAGTTGGTTGCAGAAATCGCCATATCCGGCTGCATTTTCACTGGAGATAACGGCTATGCGTTGGGCAAACGTAGGGATGAGCAGCTCTTTTTGCATTTCGAACACGCCCTGTTCCTGCAGTTGACGAATAATTTGGAGCCGTTTTCGAGCCATATCACCCATGGTGTAGGTGGGGTCAATATCCTGCACAATCCATGAAAAGCCATAGGCTTCGTGAAAGTTGGCCGTTACCAACAGCATTACTTTCATGCCCGCATGTAGGGGCTGACCTGTAATTTGCTCGAATTTGGGCCGAAGGCTTTTCCATTTCGTCTTCCAACACTTGGCTGAGGCACGTGCTACGGGAGTGGCGGAGAACAAGTCTTTCTGAACGAGCTCCATATAGCAATGCCCGCGAACTTCGCGTACCTCCGACAGTTCGGCTTCTACCCAATAGGCAGAATCGAACGCAGTTTCAAGCACTTCATGTACGAGCGAGTTGAGTTCAAAAAGTGTAAGCGTTGTGTGGCTCATTCTTCCCTTATCTCATTCTTTATCATTCCTCATTTATTCTTCCCTCTTCTTTCTTCCCTTCTTGATACGCCTTCCAATAGTCTGGTATGCCATAACCGAAGATATTGTCTGGGGTAGAAGCGCGGTCGGCAGACTTTCGTACCAGATTCATGATTTCAATAGCCGTTTTATGGGGCAGGGCCTGCCACAAGCACGCAACCATACCACAAGTGATGGGGGAGGCAAACGAAGTGCCGTTGGCAGTGGTGATGACGCCAGAGCCATCAATAACGGTAGATGCCACGCCTTGAGCGGCAACATCCGGCTTCACCCGGCCATCGTATGAAGGCCCCACCGAGCTGAATCTGGCATTCACACTGTCTGCGCTAAGGGCTGCAACAGCCAGGATATCAGTAGCATCTGCCGGGCAGTTTGTGCGCTTCCATGTGCTCATTCCCTCGTTGCCGGCACTGTTAACAAGTAGCATTCCCTTACTTGCTATCATAGATGCCGTACGCGAAATCAGCGTGGTTTTGCCGTCTTGTTCCACATATTTGTGATTGGTGGTCTTGTCATCGAACTTCGAATAGCCGAGTGATGAGTTCAGCACGTCAGCCCCAACGGAGTCAGCATATTCTACAGCCTGTGCCCAATAGTCTTCTTCGACCAGGCTCTCTGTACGACCATCCTCACTTCTTAGAAGTAAAAACAAGGCATGAGGTGCCGTTCCGATAAACTTGCCTTCAACGTTAGCCCCGATGTCCGAGAGTACCATTGTGCCATGGTCGAGCAGGTCGTATAGATTGGCCGTATAGGGATAGACGAAATCGCGCTGCCCAATGATATTCACATTTTTGAAATAATCTATGCGATTTACATTCATATAGCCTCCGTCGACGATAGCAATCAGCATACCGTCACCTTTGAAACCAGCTTCGTGCAGCTTGAGTCCGTTCAACATTTCTATTTGATGTTGTCCATGACCATAGCGATGAGTGGAAGTCTTCGCCATGGCAACAGAGTCCACAACGACTGAATCGGGATGAGAAAGAAAGATGGAATCCGGAGTAGTAAACACTTTGACGCAGTTTGTGACAAACGGGAATTGGGCCAATTTTGGTGTTAGATATGCATCGGTTGACTTAATCAGAACCGTGTTATTCCATTTGCTCCCGCCTATAATCTGCAATCCTTCCTTGGTGAGTTTGCTGATATATTTCTTAGATAGAGGAAGATCGGTGGAATCAATGGGCAGATGCTGCTTTGCTCTCCGACGGAGTGCTTTGGAAGATAAGAACTTTTCCGGATGCTTTAAAGAGTATTCCGAACCTTTTTTATCTTTTAAACTTACCCTGAAAATGTTGAATTGACCATCGGGGTAGGGCACTTTGCTGTTGTGTTGAGCAGATGCTGTCGTACAGCTTATTGCTATAAGGAATATAAGTAAAAATTTTTTCATCAATAGATTTTCTATATATATTGCAAAAGTAGTTGTAAAAAGGCGAAACTCCAAATTTTTTTTCGTACTTTTGCAAGGTCTTATGGGTGAAGATAATAAGCAAGCAACATTAGAATTAGGTACTAAACCTGTAGGCAAATTATTGCTTCAGTATGCCTTACCGGCCATTATTGCGATGACCGCCTCATCCTTATACAATATTATCGACCGCATTTTTATTGGTCAGGTGGTGGGACCAATGGCTATATCCGGACTTGCCATTACGTTTCCCTTTATGAATCTTTCCGCAGCGTTCGGTGCGGCCGTAGGTGTGGGATCATCGACAGCCATCTCCGTGAAATTAGGGCAACACGACTATCATACAGCTGTTAAATTGCTGGGCAACACCGTTACGTTGAATATTCTTGTAGGTTTTGTGTTTGCCGTTGTCTGTCTTTTGTTTCTCGATCCGATTCTTTTGTTCTTTGGAGCGAGTATGCAAACCATATCCTATGCACGCGATTTCATGCAGGTTATCCTTGCCGGAAACATGATTTCACACATGTATTTCGGAATGAATGCCGTCTTGCGGTCAGCTGGTAAGCCCCGTCAGGCCATGTATTCCACTATTTTTACGGTGGGAATGAATATTCTTTTGGATGTGGTCTTCATCTTTTGGTGGCACTGGGGAATACGTGGAGCCGCCTTGGCAACAGTCATATCGCAGTCGCTGGCACTTGTATATCAGATGAGATTACTCACCAACAAGAGTGAAATCCTGCATTTGAAACATGGCACTTTTAGGTTAAAAGCCGATCTTGTAAAGAATATCATAGGTATTGGTATTTCTCCATTCCTTATGAATGTGTGTGCCTGTATCGTTGTTATCTTCATGAACAACCAATTTGTAAAATATGGAGGCGATCTTTCTGTCGGCTCATACGGGATTGCTAACGCCATTGGAACGGTGTTTGTCATGTTTATCATGGGACTAAACCAAGGCGTGCAGCCTATTGCCGGTTACAACTATGGTAGCCAACAGATAGACCGTCTGATGCGTGTTCTAAAATTGGCGATTATCGCTGCAACATGTATCATGACTGTGGGGTGGCTCATTGCGATGTTGCTTCCTAACTTTTGCGCTCGCATGTTTACCAAAGATGCCACTCTTATTCAACTGTCTATCAAGGCTATTCGTATTAATATGCTGTTCTATCCGCTTATTGGATTCCAAATGGTTGTAACCAATTTCTTCCAATGCATCGGTAAGGTTAAGATCAGCATATTCCTCTCTTTATCGCGCCAGCTGTTGTTCCTGTTGCCTCTTTTGGCAGTATTGCCAACCTTTTTCGGAGTGGATGGTGTTTGGTACTCGCTCCCAACTTCTGACTTGACAGCCGCTATCGTGGCAGCAGTGATAATGCAAACTTACATGAGAAAATTCAAAAAGCAATTAAAATAAATGCTATGGACAACCACAAAATCATTATCAACATAGGCCGACAAATAGGCTCGGGTGGGCGTGTTATTGCCAAACGACTTGCCGAAGAGTTTGGCTGTACTTTCTATGATAAGGAGTTGCTTAATCTGGCAGCTAAGGAAAGTGGTTTCAGTGAGAAATTCTTTGAGCAAAACGATGAGAGAAAAGGATTTTTAAAATGCCTGTTCCACGTCCACGTTTCATTGTTTGGCGAGAACAATTTTTATAAGAATAATTTTTCCCAAGAGAGTCTGTACCTTTTCCAGAGTGATGCAATACGCAAAGCTGCCAGCGAGGGTAATTGTGTGTTTGTAGGAAGAACTGCCGACTATGTGCTCCGCGACTGCAAAAACACGGTTAACATCTTCATTACGGCCAATATGGACCAGCGTATACAGCGAGTGTGCAAGCGTCACGGTATGGACCGTGCTACTGCTCGGAAATACATCAATCATCAAGAAAGCAACCGCGCATCCTATTACAATTATTATACCGGTAAACACTGGGGACATTCTGAGGGCTACGACCTTTGCATCAATTCAAGTTTGTTAGGTATTGAACAGACGACCGAATTCATTGCCGATTTCATTCGCAAGAGATTTAACTTGCCATGCAATGAAGATTTGCAGAATCAATCCAATGACAGATGAAAATAGGAATCATCAGCGACACCCACAGTTGTTGGGATAACAGATATGAGACCTATTTCGCTGAATGTGATGAGATATGGCATGCCGGCGACATTGGGAGCTTGGATGTTGCCAATCGTTTTGAGGCCATGAAGCCACGTTTTCGGGCTGTGCACGGCAATATAGATGATGATCAACTACGTGTGCGCTACCCTAAAATACTCCGCTTTAAGGTTGAAAATATAGAGGTGTTGATGACTCATATAGGCGGCTATCCGGGCAGATACGACCGTGCTATAGCGGCAGAACTTCGTGCCAATCCTCCCCAGCTTTTCATTTCCGGTCACTCACATATCCTCAAGGTGATGCCTGACAAACGTCTCAATTTGCTGCATATCAACCCCGGTGCAGCCGGAAAGACAGGGTGGCATAAGGAAAGAACGCTTGTCAGATTGACCATTGAGGGCAATAAATTCACTGATTGTGAAGTTATAACATTAGGTAAACGTTAATTTGATAGGTCAATGGATGCATTCGCCAAACAAATACACAACTATTTAAAGCTGATGAAAGAGTCGGTCTTGTTGGTCAGCGAGCGCGACAAAGCCAATATAGACATTCTGATTACCATGCTTGGAGAACTCGACAAAGAGATCATTTGTGAGCGCTATGGACTGTTTGGAGTTCCTCAGAAAACATTGGCCGACATTGCGGAAAAGCATCATGTGAAGCCGGAGGTGATAGCAGAAATAGTAGAGAAAGACCTTCGAAAAATAGCCATCACTCCTGAATGGCAGATGATGATACAAGATTTTTCGCCCACAGTGAAACAGAAAATTGGAATAGCCTAAACGCTTCTGAATAGAAATTCTCTTTTGGGAAAAATAAAGTTTAGGCCATTGTATGCAATAGATAAACGTATGAATTTAGGTAAAATCATCGATCTGCCCAGAATATTAGACCCTCGTGGCAACCTCACGGTGGTAGAACAGCTTAAAGAAATCCCATTTGAAATCAGCAGAGTATATTGGGTTTATGATGTTCCCAGTGGCGAACATCGTGGTGGTCATGCCCACAAGCACTGCCGGGAGTTTATCATAGCAGTGAGTGGGTCGTTCACGGTGACGCTTGATAACACACGCGAAAAGAATTCGTTTCTTCTCAACCATCCCTATCAGGGCCTTTTGGTAGAGACGGGGGTGTGGCGCACATTGGAAGATTTTTCTTCAGGAGCAGTATGCCTTGTTTTGGCAGAACTACCCTTCGATGAGGAGGACTACATCCGCGACTACGATGAATATAGAAACTATGTAAAGTAATGTTTGAAATTACACGATACACAGCAGATCAGAAATCTATTTGGGACGATTTTGTCATGCGTTCCAAACAGGGCACGTTTCTGCTTCGTCGTGACTATATGGATTATCATCGCGACCGTTTTCAGGACCACTCGTTGATGGTATGGAACAAAAAATCGCTCATCGCCATGCTTCCGGCCAATCAGGAAGAGGACGTGTTGTGGTCGCATCAAGGGCTTACCTACGGTGGTTTGCTCACGCTTGACAAGACCAAAGCCGCAGAGGTGTGCGACATTTTCCGCCACATCAATGATTATCTTCGTGCCCACAACTTTCATCGTGTTGTCTATAAACCGATTCCATGGATATACCATCAGTTGCCGGCCGAGGAAGACCTATATGCCGTATTCAATGTGTGCCAGGCCCGATTGGCGGTTAGAAACATTGCGTCGGTTGTCTGTCAGACAAATGCTCCTAAGTGGAGCCGAGACCGCCATTATGGTGCAAACAAGGCGCATACCCACGGAATAGAAGTAGAGCAGTGCGATACCGATTATGCTCCGTTCTGGAAAGTGCTTACCGATAATCTGAAAACCACCCATCATGCGACTCCGGTGCATACACTCGAGGAGATGCAACGACTACATGCCGCGTTTCCTGACAACATTAAACTCTACACGGCCAAGCTCGGCGGCGATGTGTTGGGGGGCGTGCTGCTTTATGTTACTCCTCATGTGGTGCACTCACAGTATATCTCGGCCACGGCTGAGGGCAAGCATAAGCATGCTGTTGATGCTATATTCCGAACTATCTTGACACTGGATTATAAATACTGTAAGTACTTCGATTTCGGTACATCCAATGAGCAACAGGGACGGATTCTCAACGAAGGCTTGATTTATCAGAAAGAAGGTTTCGGCGGGCGCGGTGTGTGTTATGACTGGTACGAGTGGGACCTATAGAGTCAGATTAAATAGCTTGACAATAACTTCTTATCATTATGAATAATATTCCTTATCTTTCTCTCCAATCGGTCACGGCCATGCACATGGACGAAATCCAAGAGGCTGTTGCTCGTGTAATAGCTTCCGGTTGGTATCTTCAAGGTGAAGCCAATGCCCGGTTTGAAAAGGAATATGCCGATTATATCGGTACGAAATATTGTGTGGGCTGTGGCAATGGGCTGGATGCCCTTATGCTGATTTTTCGTGCTTATAAGGAAATGGGGGTTCTCCGTGACGGCGACGAGGTTATTGTGCCGGCTAATACTTATATTGCCTCCATACTTTCGATTACGGAAAACAGACTGACTCCTATCTTGGTAGAGCCTCGAAAAGATACACTGCAGCTTGATGAAAGGTTAATAGAGAAATCCATAACACCACGCACACGAGCCATTCTCCTTGTTCACCTCTACGGGCGAAATGCTTACACACCCGGCATGCAACATATTTGTGATCGTTATCAGCTTAAATTGGTTGAGGATAATGCGCAGGCGCAGGGATGTGGCAATTCAAAATTCAAAATTCAAAATTCACAATTGGCTGACGCGGAGTGTGCCGATGGTAATTCACAATTCACAATTTATAATTCACAATTTGTCCGGCCCGATGCTCCTAATTGTGAATTGAAAATTGCGAATTGTGAATTATCCCATACTGGGGCTTTGGGCGACGCTGCCGCTCACTCGTTCTATCCGGGGAAAAATCTGGGGGCACTTGGTGATGCCGGAGCGGTCACAACCAACGACAAGGCTTTGGCAGACATCATTAGGGCTTTGGGCAATTATGGCTCAAGCAGGAAATATGTATTTCCGTATTTGGGCAAGAACAGTCGCCTTGATGAAATTCAGGCCGCCGTGTTGAGTGTCAAACTTAAATACCTCGATGCAGACAATATTCGCCGTAAGACTATAGCCAATTACTATTATAGCAACATGAGCAATCCCCTGATAGAACTCCCTGGCAAGATGGAGTGGGGGGACGCCTCACCGGCCGATGCTTCAGGCAGTTATCGCAATGAGGATAGCGTATATCATATTTTTCCGGTGCTGTGCGAACATCGAGATGAGTTGCAACGATATTTAACCGAACGGGGTATTGGCACTGTGATTCATTACCCCATTCCTCCACATCAACAAACGTGTTATAAAGCATGGAATAACATGAGTCTGCCCGTCACCGAGCATATTCACCGATGCGAATTGAGCATCCCATGCAATCAAACGATGACAGATTCTGAAGCAGAAGCTGTATGCGATGCTATCAATGGTTTCGGTAAGTAGACTTGACAAGTAAAAATGGCTGAAACATACGATTACATTGCCGATTTGGCATTGTTTCATCAAAGTTTTTAGTAACTTTGCACATCAAGATAAGCTGAAATTATGATAGTTTGTATTGCGGAAAAACCCAGTGTGGCACGTGATATTGCAAGAATTCTTGGAGCAAATGTGTCCAAGGACGGTTACATGGAAGGCAACGGCTACCAGGTAACATGGACTTTTGGTCACCTTTGTGAACTGAAAGAGCCCAACGATTACATGACCAATTGGAAATTCTGGACATTGGCGGCTTTGCCAATGATACCGCAACGTTTCGGCATAAAACTTATTCCCAGTGAAAGCATCGAACGACAGTTCAAAACCATTCAGCGTCTATATGACGAGGCTGAGATGATTGTGAACTGCGGTGATGCCGGTCAGGAGGGAGAGCTCATCCAGCGTTGGGTGATGCAGCTGGCCCACGTGAAGTGCCCGGTGAAGCGCCTGTGGATTTCATCAATGACCGACGAAGCTATCAAAGAGGGCTTCGACAACTTGAAAGAGCAGAACAACTACGAGAGCCTCTACCTGGCAGGACTGTGCCGTGCGATAGGTGACTGGCTACTCGGCATGAACGCCACACGACTCTACACCTTGATGTATGGCAGCAATCATCAAGTGTTGTCGGTAGGACGGGTACAAACACCCACACTTGCCCTGATTGTAAACCGCCAAAAAGAGATAGATAGTTTCAAGCCGGAGCCTTATTGGGTGCTGTCCACCATCTATCGTGATACTCTGTTTACCGCCACAACGGGTAAATATATGTCGAAAGAAGAGGGCGAAAAAGACTTCGTCACTATCGACGGCAAGCCTTTCGTGGTGACGAGCGTACAGAAAAAGAAGGGTAGGGAGAAGCCTAAACAACTCTACGACCTCACTTCGCTGCAGGTGGATTGCAACCGTAAGTTTGGCTTTTCGGCAGAAATGACGCTCAACTTGATACAAGGACTGTATGAGAAAAAACTCACTACTTATCCGCGCGTGGACACGCAATATCTCTCTGACGACATCTATCCGAAATGCCCAAATATACTGAATGGTGTCAGCCAAATGATGACGGCGGGAAAGAAACCTTATCTTGACACCATCAAGAAATTGGCAAGTATGGGACCGAAATTGCCTAAATCCAAGCGTGTTTTCGACACTTCGAAGGTGACGGACCACCATGCCATTATTCCAACGGGACAGACGGCAAACGGTCTGACCGACTTTGAATTAAAGGTGTACGACTTGATTGCAAGACGGTTTATAGCAGCATTCTATCCCGATTGCAAATTTTCTACGACAACAGTATTGGGGGAAGTAGATAAGGTGGAATTCAAAACAACCGGTAAGGAAATCCTCGATCCGGGTTGGCGAGATGTCTATTCCAAAGACGAAGAGCAAGATGAAGAAAACTCTAAGAAAGACGACGAAGAGCATACGCTGCCCACTTTTGTGAAGGGGGAAACGGGAGCGCATCAACCCACACTAACCGAGAAGCAAACCACTCCTCCCAAACACTACACCGAAGCAACTTTATTGCGGGCTATGGAAACCGCAGGGAAATTTGTAGACGACGAAGAACTCCGTTCGGCGATGAAGGAAAACGGTATTGGGCGTCCATCGTCGCGTGCCGGGATTATCGAGACGCTCTTCAAGCGTCATTATATTCGTCGAGAGCGTAAGAACCTTGTGGCAACACCGACGGGCATCCAACTTATCGACACCATACACGAACGCCTGCTCACAAGTTGTGAGTTGACGGGTATTTGGGAGAAAAAACTACGAGACATTGAAGCACGGAAATATAGTCCGCAACAGTTTGTCAACGAACTAAAAGAACAAGTTACAAAAATAGTGCAAGACGTGTTGCACGATAACAGCAACCGGCAGATAGAGGGGGCGGAAATTAAACCTACACCCAAACCAACCGATTCTACGAAGGGTGGGGCAGGGGCAGCAAAAAAGAAAACATCTTCAAGAAGTTCTTCAAAATCCAAGAAAACCATCAAACCACAACAAGCGGCTTCACCAACAAATGTCTTGGTGAAAGAGGGAGATGTGTGTCCCAAGTGCGGACAGGGCCATATTGTTAAAGGAAAAACCGCGTATGGATGCTCACGTTGGCGTGAAGGATGTGATTATAGAGTTCCTTATGAAAAAAAATAAAGTTGCGCACTTTTTTTCATAATAATTTTTACAAAAGGTAAGAAAAATCGCTTTATTTTTCGCGTATTTGAAAAGGGATTAAACTTTTATCTCAATTCTTCAAAATTTGAACAAGAAAGATAAGTTGCTGGAAATCAAGCAGCTATGACGCATGTTGTTTTTTACAATCATTGAGTCGTCCTATTATGTTCATCATTAGGGCTTAACGGCATCTTGACTAAAGCTTAACCGCATTGTGACGGAGCCTTAAAGAAGTTGTGAAAAGGGCCTTGATGCAATGCGATTAAGGCCTAACCGCATAGCAAGCGTTTTACTTTTGATTTGTGGTTGACTAATAATTTACAAAATTATGCAATTTTAATGCTAAAACAAGAAATTTTTATGCTTCTTTCTGCGTGATGTTTTATTGACAATAGTCGGGGCTGGAAGTCAGATATTGTTAAATCAATAAAAAAGGATTGCCGTGAGAAATCGACAATCCATACTATGTAGAAAAGGTAGTTTCTTACCCAGCTATATTTTACTTATTTCAACACAAAGCTTTTGCTGCCAATCATATTGCCGTCTGCAAAAATGCTGACACGATAGGTACCAGCCTGCAGGGCTTGGCTAATATCGCAAAAGAGAGAAATAGGTGTTTCCTTACCACCATATTCTACGGTGCGCTTCATAGAACATTCCAAATTCTTATTTTCATAGGGGAAAGTTCCGGCTCCGCCCAGGAGGGAGCCGGTAGGCGTATTGATGCGCACATAGACGGTTTTCATTCCGCTTTGTGCTGTAACATTCTTGGCTAAGGAGAAATTAACCCGCAGGCCTTTCGTCTTTTTGATTTTCTTTGTGACTCTGTTTCGTTTGTCCAGTCCTACCATGTCTATCCCGATGGCATCGAGCTGTGCGGCAATAGCCACTTTCTCTGAAAGCGTTTGCTTTTCAGTACTGAGACCTTGTATCTGCCGGTTGGCTTGTTCATATTCTCCCTTGATTCTTGTGTTTTCTGCCGTAAGATTTTGATTTAAACGGTTCAGGGAGTCAATTTCAATGACATAGCTGCGGAGGACGGCTCTAACCGTTGCCAATTCTTTCTTCAACCGAGCTATCTCTCGTGCATCGCTACTTTTGGTTTCTTTTAGCTCTTGGAGTAGGCGTTGGGTTTTCTCCTGTTCTTGCGTGAGTTGAGCAACAATCGAGTCATTATTGATTTGTGTCATCATCTCACTGTATTGCATGGCAAACTGTTGATATTCGTTTTCCATTTCCTTTTTATCCAACTCGGCAAGCTGAAGCATCTCTTCTTTTTCCTGTTTCTGTTTGTCAAAGTTTATATATAGCCATACCATGCCACCTATAAGTACAAGGATAATCAATATTAAAGGAATGAGAACTTTCTTTTTCATAATGTATAATGTATACTTAATCAACTTGTCAGGCATGGAGACCCAACTAAATTTTTATTCTTTTGTTTGACAATTATTGAATTATTCCTTGCAAAATTAATCTATTCCTATCAAACGACAAAGATTTTTTCATATATCCTACCTATATACATTGTTTTTTTAATATTATTGAAGATAATTAGAACAATAATTCAATGTTTTTTATTATTCCTTAAATTCGCAGCTTAATTATTTGTTATAAATGCAAGTCCTTGACAAACATTTGTTTGGAAAGACTTGCATATGTCAGGATTTTCACTTAACTTGGTGCTACGACAC